>NZ_JBICXW010000001.1:367722-951827 GCF_043200475.1 Kitasatospora sp. NPDC048407
TCGTCCGACCGGGCGTAGTGATCACCGCCGGCCGCAGCGCATCGACGGCGGCCGGTCCCGGCCACGAGGCTGCCGCCTGCCGGCGGGGTCTGCGGGCGGACGGCGCCGGAGCTGCGCGGGGCGCGGCAAGCGGCATCGCCCGACCAGGTGCACGACACGCCGCAGGCCCGGCACACGATCATCGCTGGCCGCAGGGCACCGACGGCGGCCCGGCACCGTGCACCGGAACCGCCGCCCGCCCGCAGGGTTCGCGGGTGGGCGGCGGCGGGGTGGTGCGGGGGCGGTGTCAGCTGGTGGCGGTGCAGGTGAGGGTGGGGGTGGCGTTGCTGCCGGAGTAGTTGGCGCCGAAGCCGAACGCGGTGCTGGCACCGGCTGCGACGGTGCCGTTGTAGGCGAGGTTGGTCACGGTGACGGCCGGGCCGGACTGGGCGAGCTGGCCGTTCCACAGGTTGGTGATCTGCTGGTTGCCGCCGAAGTTCCAGGTGACCTTCCAGGTCTTGATCGCCGCGCTGCCGGCGGTGACGGTGACGTCGGCGTTGAAGCCGGCGCCCCAGTCGTTGGTGACCTTGTAGCTGGCCGTGCAGCCGGCGCCGGTGCCGCCGCCGGAGGCCTGGGTGGTGGCGACGAGTGCCGCGGAGGCCGCGGAGACGTTGCCCGCGGCGTCGCGCGCCTTGACGGTGTACGAGTACGCGGTCGAGGCGGTCAGGCCGGTGTCGGTGTAGGAGGTGCCGGCGGTGGACCCGATCAGAACACCACCGCGATAAACGTCGTAGCCGGTGACGCCGACGTTGTCGGTGGCGGCGTTCCAGGTCAGCGAGACGCTGCCGGCGGTGGTGGTGGCTGCCAGGCCGGTGGGGGCGGTCGGCGGGGTGGTGTCGCCGGTGGACGGGCCGAGCGCGGGGTAGGCGTTCTTCAGCAGTTCCTGGAACTGCGCGGAGAACCAGTGGCCGGCCAGCGGGGCGCCCGGCAGCGCGCCCGACATGTTGTTGTTGTTGCGCGGGTTGCCCGTGTACGTGGGGTCGCACATCCGGTCGAAGCCCTTGCCCTCGTTGTTCGGGATCGCCGAGCTCGCGCCGTCCGACTCGCCGGGCGGCTTGACCCACACGTACGCGGCGATGCCGTCCTCGGGGGCGGCCTTGGGGCGTTCGCCGAGGCCCGCGCCGGACTGGTTGCACCAGTTGCCGGTCTGGAAGCGGCGGTCGATGCGGCCGCCGTCGACGTACGCGTCGACGCTGGTCGTCGGGCCCGGTCCGGCCGGTCGGCTGCTGCCGCCCCAGCCGTTGCGCGAGGTGTCGATCAGCATGCCGACGTTCACGTTGAAGCCGGACGCGACCGCCTTGGTCCGGAACGCCTTGGCGTAGGTCGCCTCGTCGACGTAGTTGTTCCAGTCCACCCACTTCGACTGGCGCACCGAGGTGCCGTTCACCGAGTCGCCGACGGTGAAGTTGGGTTCGTGCAGCGCCGAGTAGTTGGCGGTGTTGGTGATGAAGCCCTGGACGTTGTTGACGGTCGAGCCGGACGCGGTGGCGGCCTGCTTGATGACGTCGATGGCGGGTTGCAGGTTGGAGTCCCAGCCGAGCCAGCCGTGGTGGCCGGCGTCCACGTAGTTGTAGACGTTCGGGATGGCGCCGAGCTTGGCGAGCGCGTAGCCGACGCCGTTCACGTAGTTGCCGTTGGCCTTCATGGTGTCGCAGGCGGGGGTGGCGGTGGCGGTGCCGCCGGCGTTGGTGACCAGGTTGGGGAGCGAGTCGATTTCGACGGTGGTGACGATCCGCAGGTTCGCGTAGGCCGGGTCGGCCAGGATGGCGGCGATCGGGTCGATGAACTCGCTCTTGTAGCGCGGCAGTTCGGTGGGGCCGAGTTCGCCGTTCGAGGCCAGGGCGGAGCAGTCGCGGCCCGGCAGGTCGTAGATGACGACCTGGAACACGTACGGCTTGCCCGCGGCCTGCTGCACGGCGGCGTTCAGGTGGTCGCGCAGGCCCATCACACCGTTGCCGCCGGCGATGGCCGCGATGCGGTCCATCCAGACGGCGGTGGGCTGGGTGGAGATGGCGGAGCCGCCCGGTTCGGCGGCGGCGTGGGCGGACCACTCGGGGTTCAGGTAGACCCCGGCGCCGACGAACGGGTTGTCCACGCGGGCGGTCGCCGCGGCGTGGGCGGCGGGGGTCGCGGCGGCGATCGGCAGTGCGGTCGCGGCGCTGAGCACCGCGGCCGCTGCCGCCGTCCGAAGACGGCGCGTCAGGTTGGCCGACACAGTCACGGGAGTCCTTTCGGGTGGGGGACGGACTCGGCGTGAGACACCCCCAACTGGTGGGAGCGCTCCCATACTTGGCCCGGACGGGATCGAACTCGGCCCGGGAACAACCGATATGAAGCCATGGCCTCCTGATGTCGTCAAGCAGTTGCACAGAAACCATGGGAGCGCTCCCGCAGCGATGGCCGGACCCCCGCGAAGGGACGCGCACTTCACCACCTCGCCGCCCCACCGACCCCACCCCGGGAGCAGGCCGGTCCACCCGGACGAAACTTTCACGGCACGCGTTGCGGAGGTGAGGTCGCCGCGCACCGTGGCAGGCTGAGGACCACCCGGAGTCCGAGGAGGAACGCGTGCCCGCCCGACCGCAGTTCGATGACGACCAGCGCCGCGCCCGGCTGGCCCGGCGGCACCACCTCGCCCCGGACGCCCGGGCGGACCGGGCCGAGCAGGTGGTGGACGACCTGGTCGCCGTGCACGCCACCGATCCCGCCACGGTGTTCCTCGCCGTCGCGGCCCGGCTCGCCACGCCCGGCATCGCCGACACCGAACGGGCCCTGTACCGGGACGGCACCGTGCTGCGCCAACACGGCATGCGCAGTACGCTGTTCGCGATCCCCGCCGCGCTCGCCCCGACCGTGTACACCTCCACCACCGCGAAGCTGGTGGCCCGCGAACGCGCCCGCCTGCTCAAGGACTTCGCCGCCTCCGGCCGCGACGCCGACTGGACGGCCGGCGTGGAGTCCGCCGTCCGCTCCGCCCTCGCCGACACCGACCTGACGGGCAGTCAAATCGGCGAGCTGGTACCGCAGTTGCGGGAGAAGATCGAGTACGGTGCGGGCACCTCGTACCGCGCCGAGCAGTCGGTCGGGATGCGCCTGCTGCGGCTGCTCGGTATGGAGGGCAGCATGGTTCGTCGCCGCCCGGTGGGCAGTTGGACCAGCAGCCAGCACCGCTGGGCGCCTGGCCCGCCGGCCCCGGCCGCGCCGTCGGCGGCCGAACGGGCGGAGGCGCAGCGGGAGTTGGCGCGGCGCTGGCTGGAGCGGTACGGCCCGGCGACGGAGGACGATCTGGTGTGGTGGACGGGCTGGGGTGTCCGCGAGGTGCGGGCGGCGCTGGCCGGCTGCGCGGCCGTCGAGGTGGAACTCGCGGGCGGCGCAACCGGGTTCGTTCTTCCCGGCGATCTCGACCCGGTCGCGGAGCCGGGCCCGTGGGCGGCGTTGCTGCCGGCCCTGGATCCGACCGCGATGAACGGGAAGCACCGCGACTGGTACCTGCCTTCCGGCCACCGTCCGCAGCTGGTCGACCGCTCGGGCAACATCGGCCCGACGGTGTGGTGGAACGGCCGGGTGGTCGGCGGCTGGGCCCAACGGCCGGACGGCGAGGTGGTGTTCGAGCTCCTGGAGGATGCCGGCCGGGAGGCGGACGCCGCCATCGCGGCGCGGGCCACCGAACTGCGCGCGGTGCTCGGCGACGCCCGGGTCACGCCGCGTTTCCGCACCCCGCTGGAGCGCCGCCTCTCCTCCTGAGGCGTTTGGTCCTCGCGGGCTCGCTGAACAACCTCTCGCTGCGGCCGGCGGACGTTCGACGCCACGACGAGGCGCCGGCCGTCACACGGGAAGCGGTGGAGGTCCTCCGTCGGCTCGCGGCCGGCGCGCCCGCCCGCCACGAACCCGCGCTCGCCGCCGCCCTGTCCGACCTCGGCTCCCGTCTGGCCGCCACCGGGGACTACCGCGACGCCCTCACCGCCGAGGAAGAAGCTGTCCGCATCCGCCGCCGCCTGGCCGCCGCCGGCCCCGCCGTCCACGACTCCCACCTCGCCACCTCGCTGCACGACCTCGGCCACCCCCTGGGCAATCTGCGGCAGTTCGCCGAGGGCTACGCCGCCGCGTTCGAGGTCCTGACCATCCACCACCGGCCGGCCACCGTCAGCCCCGCCCGCCACATCGCCGACGCGGCCTGTGCGCTGCTCCTCCTCGCCCGGCTGCTGGGCGCGACCGGCCATCTCCCCGAAGTGCTGGAGGCCATGGAGGAGGCCGAGGCGCTCTACCGCTCTCTCGTCGCCGCCCGGCCCTCGCTGATCCCGGAGCTCAACGCCGGGCTGGGCGTGCGAGCGAAGGCGCTCGACGTGATGGGACGCCGGCAGGAGGGCCGCGGCGGCGCGCCGCCGGAAGGTGCCGGACTCGTCCCGCTGAGCATGCGGTGGTCCGAACGGCAGGCACGAGGTGCGGCTGCCACACCGCTCGGGTCCACTCGTCGATATCGGCGAGCCACCGGTCGCCGGCCATGCGAACCGAGAGGATGGCGGACCATGCGGACCGAGGAATTCGAATTCGACCACAACGCGAAGGACATGCCGACCGACCCCGTCGAACTGCGCGGCCGGAACCGCGAGAACGGAAAGATGGTGGTGCTCGACCGGTCCGGAGGAACGATCGAGCACACCGAATTCCCCGCCATTCTCGATCACCTCCAGGTCGGCGATCTGCTGGTGCTGAACGACAGCTACATGCTGTCGAACACGCTGGCATTCCGGCACGACGGCAAGGCAGTGGACGTCATCGTGTACGGCCACGAGCCGGACGGCGCGAACATCGTGAAGATCGACGCCCGGAAGAAACTCGAACCCGGCCTCACTCTGACATCCGTCGACGATCCCGAACTGAAATGTATTCTGGTCGGGCCGCAGCCCGACCGGCTCTGGAAAGTGACATTCGAACCCGCCGAGCGACTGGTGCCCGCGCTCGATCGGCACGGGCGGCGCAGCGACGAGACCGTCCCGCTCGATCCGGCGAACTGGCAGTCGGCGCGCGGGGCGTACCGGTCGGTCTACGCCAGGACGCCGGGTTCGCTGGAGATCCCGTCGGCGGGCCTGCATTTCTCGCGGGAGCTGCTGGAGCGCATTTCCGACAAGGGGGTCGAGATCGCCTACATCACGCTGCATGTGGGCGCGACCGAGATCCTCGCGGTGCGGCATATCAGTGCGGACGAGGTCGAGGACCACAAGGTGCGGTCCGAGTATTTCGAGGTCGGGAAGAAGGCGGCCGCGCAGATCGGCCGGGCGATGGCCGAGGGGCGGCGGATTGTCGCGGTCGGCACGACGGTGATGCGAACGCTCGAATCGCTGAAGACCGGGGACGGGGCCGGAGTCGAGCCGCAGAAGGGGTGGACGGATCTCTACATCTATCCGGGGTTCCAATTCCGGATCGTGAATGCGCTGGTGACCAATCTGCACCGGCCGCGTTCCAGTCACATTGTGCTCACGGCGGCGTTCGGCGGAAAGGATCTCGTGATGCGGTCCTATGCGGAGGTCCTCGAGAAGGGCGGGTACGAGTTCGACATGTTCGGTGATTGCATGCTCATTCTCTAGCTGCGGGGAGTGGTCGTGGGCGGTGCGTTTTCGCGGGACGGAACGGGGAGTGCGAAGTGGGCGCGGGCGGGCGCGGGGCGGATCGCGATGGGGGTCGCGGACATGGATCTGCCGGGGCCGCCGGCGGTGGGGGCGGCGTTGCGGGTGCGGGCGGGGCATCCGGCGTTCGGGTATCCGGTGGTGGAGGAGGCGGACCGGGTGCTGGTGGCGCGCTGGTACCGGCGGCGGCACGGGGTGGAGGTGCCGCCGGAGTGGGTGATGCTGCTGCCGTTCGGGCCGGGTACGGCGGTGCGGTTGCTGCTGGAGGCGGCGCGTCCGCTGTCCGGTCCGGCGGTGTGTGTGACGCCGGAGTGGAACGGGTTGGCCCGGGCGTGCCGGGCGGCGGGGGTGCCGGTGCGGGAGGTGCCGCTGGTCCATGCCCCGGAGCAACGGGAAAACGCTTTCCGGTTGCCGCTCGGGGGGATCGCCGCCGCCTGCCCCGGCATGGTGCTGCTGAGCAGTCCGAACAATCCGACGGGTCTGCTCTGGCCGGCCGGCGACATCCGGGCGCTGGCCCGGACGGCGGCGCCGGGGCTGCTGGTGTCGGACGAGGTGCACGGGGATCTGCGGCATCCGGACGCGGGTGTGCCGCACCCGGTGGCGGTGGCGGTGACGGACGGCGCGCCGAACGTGGTGACGCTGAACTCGGTCGGCAAGACCTTCAACCTGTCGGGGGTGCCGAGCTGTCTCGCGCTGGTGCCGGATCCGGCGCTCCGGGCGCGGCTGGCGGAGGTGATGGCGGGGTTCGGCCTGTGGGAGGGCGGTCTGCTGGGCGCGCTGGTGCAGCGGGCGGCCCTCGCGGAGGGTGAGGAGTGGCTGGCGGGGCTGCTGACACGGTTGGTGACGGCCCGGGAGTCGGCGACGGCGGCGCTGGGCGGCGCGGTGCTGGCCCGTCCACAGGCGTCGTTCCTGCTCTGGCTGGACGGATCTGGCCTCGGGACCAGGGAAGATCTGCTCACACAGCGTCATGTCGAACTGGCGAGCGGGTTTGACTTCGGTCCGGCCGGTTCCGGCTGTCTGCGGCTGAATTTCGCCCTGCCGCCGGACCGGCTCCGCACCGCTCTCACCCGCTTGACCTGCGCGACTACGAGCTGACGGGCGTCGAGGTTTGCCCCGGGGCAGACTGAGCAGGAACAACCGGGCCCTAGTCACGTACCGAGGGATGGTGAGTCCGGTGACAGTTGTACGCCCACCACAGGCCGATCTACCGGCCGATTCGACACAGAGCGTGACCCCGCCGACGGAGTTGACCGAGGCATCGGCCGAACGACACCTGGGCGCCATCTGCTTCAAGATCGGGCCGCCGGCGCTGGTCGGGGTGGAGGCGGAGTGGTTCGTCCATGACGGCCGATGTCCGACCGCCCCGGTGGATCCCGCCCGGGTGGCGGCCGCGCTGGCGGTGCTGCCCGGTTCGGCCGACGGCCCGGTGTTCCCGGCCGGCTCCCGGCTGACGTACGAACCCGGCGGGCAGGTCGAGCTCAGCTCCCCGCCCGCCGCCGACCCGGCCGCCTGCGCGGCGGGTCTGAGCACCGACCAGACGGTACTGCGGGCGGCACTCGCCGCCGAGGGCCTGCGGCTGACGGGCACCGGCACCGATCCGCTGGACCGCGAGCGCCGGATGCTGGCCACCCACCCGCGGTACCGGGCGATGGAACGCCACTTCGCCCGCGGCGGCCCGTGGGGCCGGATCATGATGACGGGCACCGCGTCCGTGCAGGTCTGCGTGGACGCGGGCACCGAGGCGACGTACCTCGACCGCTGGCGCCTGGCGCATCAGCTGGGGCCGGTGCTGGTCGGCGCGTTCGCCAACTCCCCGCTGCTGGAAGGCCGTCCGACGGGCTGGAAGTCGACCCGGCAGCTGGTCTGGTCGCGGATGGACCCCTCCCGCACGCTGGCCCCGCCGCCGCTGGCCGACCCGCGCGAGGCGTGGACCCGCTACGTGCTGGACGCCGCGGTGCTGTGCGTGCGCCGCCCGGAGGGCCTGCCGTGGGACGCGCCGGCGGGGCTGACGTTCCGCGACTGGCTGCGCGGCGGCGGCGAACGCGGCGCCGTGCTGGCCGACCTGGACTACCACCGCACCACCCTGTTCCCGCCGGTCCGTCCGCGCGGCCACCTGGAACTGCGGATGATCGACGCCCAGCCCGGCGAGGGCTGGCGGGTGCCGCTGGCACTGGTGTCCGCACTCATGGACGACCCGCAGGCCGCCGACGAGGCCCGGTCCGCACTGGAACGCCTCGGCCACGCGGGCTCACGCGCGCCCCGCTCGGGCCTGTGGCGGCGCGCCGCCGCGCTCGGCATGGCCGACGCCGAACTGCGCCGGGCCGCCCTGGCCTGCTTCTCCGCCGCCGAGCGGGCACTCGCCCGCCGCGACGGCCAACTCCGGCCCGCACTGCTGGAGTTCGCCGAACGCTATCCGGCCCGGGGCCGCTGCCCCGCCGACGACCAGTTGGCCGCGCTGCGCACCGGCGCCGCGCCCGCGCTGCAGGAGGACACCCCGTGCTGAACGCCGACCGCACCGACCCCGCCGTGCTGCGCGAGCTGATCGCCACCGAACTGCTGGCCGCCCGGGAACGCACCGGGCTGCTCACCGGCGCCGTCGAGGACGCCGAACTCGTCGCCCAGCACTCGCCGTTGATGTCACCGCTGGTGTGGGACCTGGCGCACATCGGCAACCAGGAGGAGCTGTGGCTGCTGCGCAACGTCGGCGGCCGCGACCCGATGCACCCGGAGATCGACCCGCTGTACGACGCGTTCGAGCACCCGCGCGCCGAGCGCCCCAGCCTGCCGCTGCTGCCGCCCGACCAGGCCCGCGCATACGCGTACGAGGTGCGCGGCCGGGTGCTGGACCTGCTGGCCGCCTCGCCGCTGGAGGGTGCGCCGCTGCTGGACGCCGGGTTCGCGTTCGGGATGATCGCGCAGCACGAGCAGCAGCACGACGAGACGATGCTGATCACCCACCAGCTGCGCGAGGGCCCGGCGGTGCTGGACGCCCCGCCGCCGCCCGCCGCCGAGGGCACCCTGGCGCCCGAAGTGCTCGTCCCGGCAGGCCCGTTCACCATGGGTACCGACACCGAGCCGTGGGCGCTCGACAACGAACGCCCGGCACACCTGGTGGACCTGCCGGCGTTCTGGCTGGACACCGCGCCGGTCACCAACGCCGCCTACCAGGCGTTCATCGCCGACGGCGGCTACCGCGACCCGCGCTGGTGGACGCCGGCCGGCTGGGAGCACCGGATGGCCGCCGACCTGACGGCTCCGCTGTTCTGGACCCAGCGGGACGGGCAGTGGCTGCGCCGCCGCTTCGGGCACGTCGAGCCGGTTCCGCCGAACGAGCCGGTGCTGCACGTCAGTTGGTACGAGGCCGACGCGTACGCCCGGTGGGCGGGGCGGCGGCTGCCGACCGAGGCGGAGTGGGAGAAGGCGGCCCGGCACGACCCGGTGACCGGCCGCTCCCGGCGCTTCCCGTGGGGCGACGATCCGCCCGGCCCGGAGCACGCCAACCTCGACCAGCGCCACCTGCGCCCGGCCCCGGCCGGCGCCTACCCGCAGGGCGAATCGCCGTACGGGGCGCGGCAGTTGATCGGTGACGTGTGGGAGTGGACGGCCAGCGACTTCACCGCCTACCCGGGCTTCCGGGCGTGGCCGTACCGGGAGTACTCGGAGGTGTTCTTCGGGCCCGAGTACAAGGTGCTGCGCGGCGGCTCGTTCGCGGTCGCGCCGGTCGCCTGCCGGGGCACCTTCCGCAACTGGGACTACCCGATCCGGCGGCAGATCTTCTCCGGCTTCCGCACCGCCCGCGACGCCGAGGGACGGGGTGAGGTCTGATGTGCCGTCACTTCGCTTATCTGGGAAGGCCGGTGGCGCTGCGCACGGTCCTGCTGGATCCGCCGTTCGGCCTGCTGCGGCAGTCCTGGTCGCCCCGGTTGCAGCGCTTCGGCAACGTCAACGTGGACGGCTACGGGGTGGGCTGGTACGCCGAGGGCGACGAGCGGCCGGCCCGCTACCGGCGGGAGGGGCCGATCTGGGCGGACGGCGATCTCGCGGACCTGGCCCGGGTGGTGCGCTCGCACGCGATACTCGGCGCCGTCCGCTCGGCGACCCCGGGCTGCGCGCCGGGCCCGCAGGCGGCGGCCCCGTTCGCCGCCGGGCGCTGGCTGTTCAGCCACAACGGGGCGCTGCCGGGCTGGCCGGGCGCGTTCGAGCCGCTGGCCGAACTGCTGCCCACCGCCGAGCTGTTGGAGCTGGAGGCGCGCACCGATTCGGCGCTGCTGTGGGCGGTGGTGCTGAACCGGCTGCGCGCGGGCGTCGAGTTGGGCAAGGCGCTCGCCGAAGTGTGCCTGGCGGCGTCCGAGTTGGCCGATGCCAGGATCAACCTGCTGGCCACCGACGGCAGTTCGCTGGCCGCGACCGCCTGGGGCGACACGCTGTTCCAGCGCCGGGACGCGGACGGCTCGCTGCTGGTGGCCTCCGAGCCGTTCGACGACGGGCCGGGCTGGTCCGAAGTCCCCGACCGTTCCCTGCTGGTGGCCGACGCGGCCGGCAGCGCGCTCACCCCGCTGGTGGCCCACCCGGCCGGCAGCGCGCTCACCCCGCCGGCCCCGACCGGGCCGCGAAGCCGAGAGGACGCAACGCTGTGACCGGATACCGGCTGACCCGGCTGCTGCCCGCCGACCACCTGCACCACGCGCTGCGCGCGGACGTCCGCGCCGGCCTGGCCGGGAAACCGAAACGGCTGCCGCCGAAGTGGTTCTACGACGCCCGCGGCTCCGAGCTGTTCGAGGAGATCACCCGGCTGCCCGAGTACTACCCGACCCGGGCGGAGCGGGAGATCCTGACGGCGCGGGCCGGGGAGATCGCGGCCGCGACCGGGGCCCGCACCCTGGTCGAACTCGGCTCGGGCTCCTCGGAGAAGACCCGGCTGCTGCTGGACGCGCTGCGCGCGCACGGCACGCTGGAGCGGTACGTGCCGGTCGATGTCAGCGAGAGTGCGCTGGAGTCGGCGGCGAAGTCGCTGATCGCCGACTACCCGGGGCTCGAAGTCTCGGCGGTGCTCTCGGACTTCACCACCGGCCTCGGCCTGCCGGAGGAGGGCGGCGGCCCCCGGCTGGTGGTGTTCCTCGGCGGCACGCTGGGCAACCTGGTGCCGGCCGAGCGGGCCAAGTTCCTGTCCGGCCTGCGGGCCCAACTGCTGCCGGGCGACGCCCTGTTGCTGGGAACGGACCTGGTGAAGGACCCGGCGATGCTGGTCGCCGCGTACGACGACGCGGCGGGCGTGACGGCCGAGTTCAACCGGAACCTGCTGACGGTGCTGAACCGCGAGCTGGACGCGGACTTCGACCCGGCGCAGTTCGCGCACGTCGCGCTCTGGGACGCCGAGCAGGAGTGGATCGAGATGCGGCTGCGCTCGCTGCGGTCACAGAGCGTGAAGATCACGGAACTGGGTCTCGCGGTGCACTTCGAGGAGGGCGAGGAGCTGCACACCGAGGTGTCGGCGAAGTTCCGGCGCGAGCGGGTGGAGCGTGAACTGTTCGCCGCCGGACTGCGGTTGAGCGACTGGTGGACGGACTCCGAGGAGCGCTTCGGCCTGTCGCTGTCACGGCCGATGACGGACGCGTAGGAGCCGACCGCGGCCACCGGGCCCGCCCGGCGGACGCGTAGGGGCCGACCGCGGCCACCGGGCCCGCCCGCCGGCGGTAATTCGCTGGCGGGCGGGCCTCCGCGCCCGGACAATGCCCGGGTGCAGAACACTGAACAGCGGACGGCGACCGTCCTGATCGCATGGCAGGGTGAACTCCTCGGCGCGGTGGGGCCTTTCACGGCTTCCTCGCCCTACTGGGCGCAGATCGGCGAGGTGGTGCAGGCGGCGTCGGAGGCGGCCGGGGTCCCGGTGGCGCTGCTGCGGATGCTCTCCGTGGACGGCGGCGAGACCGGCAGCAGCGGCGACGTGGTGTACCTGGCGCAGGCCCTGGAGCGTCCGTCCCGGCCGCTGGCGGCGGCCCCCGCCGAAGACCTCGACGAGCAGCCGCTGCGGCTTCCGTGGGCGTCGGCGGACGGCCTGGCCGCCGAATGGGCCTGGGCGGACGGCGAGTTGGCGGCCCTCGGCCGGCCTCGGACCGGCCCCGTGGAGCAGCTGCGCAGCTGGAACCTGTCGGCGCTGTCGCGGTTCCCGACCGGCACGGGCGCGGCCTGGCTGAAGAGCACCCCGCCGTTCGCGGTGGCCGAGGCCGAGGTGATCGCCCGGGTCGCGAAGGCGGATCCGGAGCTGGTGCCGCGGGTGCTGGCGGCGGACGGCCGCCGGATGCTGATGGACGACGTGCCGGGCGTGGACTGCTGGGGGCTGCCGGAGGACGGCATGCTGAGCGTGGTCGACCGGTGGGCGTCCGTGCAGGCGGCCGTCGCGGAGGACGGGCCGGGCGGCTTGACGGACCGTTCACCCGCGGCGCTGGCCGCGCTGTTCCCCGCCCTGCTGGAGCGGCTGCGCCCCGAACTCACCGCCGAGGAGTACGACCGGGCGCTTGCGCTGGGCGACCGGCTGCCCGCCCTCGTTGACGAACTCGCGGACTGCGGGCTCCCGTTGACGCTGGTGCACGGCGACTGCCACCCGGGCAACTGGCGCTGGGACGGCCGGCGCGGAGTGGTGCTCGACTTCTCCGACGCGGTGTGGAGCCACCCGGCCCTCGACGGCCTGCGCCCGGCCCCGTTCCTCTCCCCCGAACGCGGCGCCACCGTCCGCGACCGCTGGGCCGCCGCCTGGCAGTCCCTCGTCCCGGACAGCGACCCGCTGCGCGCCCTGAAGCCGGCCGCGCCGCTGATGCACCTCCACTACGCGGTGCGCTACCAGGAGTTCCTGGACGGCATCGAGCCCAGCGAGCGCCCTTACCACACCGGCGACCCGGTGGCCTCGCTGCGCCGCGCCCTGCGGTAGCCGCTTCCCCGTCGCGCCGGGAGCCCGTACGGCCTGGCGCGGCGGGCGCGGGGCGGATCGCTACGGCCAGTTGCTGCCCGGGGTGGGGGTGGGCAGGTCGGTCGGTATCTGCGTGGCGAAGACGGACATGCCGATGGCGGCGACGGCGAATACCAGGCCGGCCACGGCGAAGAACGAGCCGATCGCGAGAACGACGACGTGTCCGGGGTGGCGGCCGGAGCCGGGGGCGTCGGCGGGGATGGCCTCCTGGGGGTGAGCGGGGAGGTACCGGACGGTGACGCGGTCACCGACGATCCGGGGGATGCCGGTGGTGTCCCTGAGGCGGATGTCCCGGCCGTCGGCGGTGCGGAAGCCGAGGATGACGTAGCGGCTGGTGCGGATGGTGACCGAGTCCGCGACGCGGTCCTGCGTCAGGTAGGCGTCCAGCACCTCGGCCTCGGCGACGAGTCCCTCGGTACGGACGCGGTCGCGGCGGCGGAAGCGCCGCAGGGCGAAGACGACGCCGCTGACGCCGAGGCCCGAGATCAGCAGGCCGACCAGGGCCATCAGGCCCGTGATCAGGCCGAAGACCGTGGTGAAAGTGTCTACTGCATCGTTCATTGGTCCCCCCGACAGTGGTGCAAGTGCGCCGAACGATAGGGGTCGGCCGCCGCACCCGGCAAGAGGTGTTCTCCGGTCCCGGGACCGGGAGATCGGGCCAGGTCAGAGCCAGGCTTCCGGGTCGCTGGGCCCGGTCGGCGGGTCGGCGCGGATCGCGCGGACGCCGACCACGGTGACGAGGAGGCCGACCCCGGCGAAGAGGACCGGGAAGACGAGCGTGGACCAGGAGAGTTGTTCGGGAAGCAGCGCGTGGCCCGGGCGGACCAGAGCGGTGACGGTGTCACCGGGCACCAGGTGGTCGGGGGCGGTGCGGATGTCGTCGACCGGAACGGGCTCCGGTATGCCGAGGATGATCTCGAAGGCATTGGTGCCGCCCGGCTTGTAGTGGGCGCTCAGGACCGTCGCTTGGACCCGCGGTGCGCCGGCGAAGTCGCAGCGGGCCTGAATGTTCAACCAGCCGGGGAAGACTCCGACAAGGAGGAGGAGCGGGCCGACCAGGACGCCGGTCTTCTTGCTGCGACCCATGGTGACGTCCCCCTCGGTGCGGCTCCCGCGAACGAGTTGATCATGGCAGGTGGGACGTACGCGGGGAAGGGCCGGGCAGGTCAGGGCGACCAGACGCCGGGGGTGGGCGGGTCGGACGGCATGTGGGCGAGGGTGATGACCAGTCCGATGATGCCGCCCACGGTCAGCAGGATGCTCATCACGATGCCGAAGGTGTCCTGCACGGCGCTGCGGTCGACGGCCACGGCCCGGTCCGGGCGCTCCGGCAGGTAGCGGACCGCGACCCGGTCGCCGACGGCGCGTCGATGGCCGTCCCTCTCGTCCACCCGGACCTCGCTGCCGTCCGGCGTGCGGAACCCGAGGATGGTGTGGCGCGTGGTGGTGGTGCTGCGGTTTTCGCCCACGCCGCTGGCGCTTTCGGAGGTGAAGACCACCAGGACGACCGCTTCGGCGAGCAGGCCCTCGGCCAGGGTGCGCCGCGCGCGATCGGCCTGCCAGGCGGTGCCGATGCCCGCCGCGACCCCCGTCGCCACGACGAAGAGGGAGAACACGATTCCGGCGACAGTCGGCCCGTCGTCCGTCATTCCGGTTCCCCCCATCGGTCGCGGCGGTCCGCGTGAAGGAACGGTGCTCCCCGTCCCGACAAGCGTCAACTCACCTGCCGATAACGGTTTGTGACGACCGGTCGACAAAGCGGCGGCCGGGACCGTGGTGTCGGTCCCGGCCGCCGCTCGGCCGTTGTGCGGGAACTACACCCGCGCGTCGGTGGCCAGGGCTTGCGCCACCGGGAGGTTCGGCTGCGGGTGGGTCAGCAGGTGGACGCCCGCCGCCAGTGCGCCACCGACCAGCGGGGCGAGCAGGAACAGCCACAGCTGGGAGAGCGCGTCGCCGCCCGCGAACAGCGCCGGGCCGAGGCTGCGCGCCGGGTTGACCGAGGTGCCGGTGAGCGGGATGCCGACCAGGTGGACGACCGCCAGGGCGATGCCGATCGGCAGGCCGTCGAAGCCGACGGCGGCCAGTCGGTGGGTGACCGACAGCACGACGTACACCAGCAGGAAGGTGAGGACGATCTCGGTGAGGAACGCGCCGCCGGCGTTGATGTGCACCTGGGAGCGCTCGCCCCAGCCGTTGGTGCCGAGCTTGCCGTGCGTCTCCAGCCCCGGCACCTGCTTGGCCAGCAGCAGGACGAGCGCCGCGCCGGCGATGCCGCCGAGCACCTGCGCGATCCAGTACGACACCGCGGTGCGCCCGTCGATCCGGCGGGCCAGCAGGAAGCCGAGCGTCACCGCCGGGTTCACGTGGCAGCCGGATATCGGTCCGAGCGCGTACGCCAGGGCGAGCAGCACGAAGCCGAAGGCGAGCGCGATGCCGACCGTTCCGATCGCGTCCCCCGCGAGCACCGCCGCGCCCACCGCCAGCAGAACCAGCAGCAGCGTCCCGAGGAACTCGCCGATCACCGCCCGCCTGTCCGTTCCACCCATGCGCCTGGTCCTCCTGACCGTCAGGGCAGGCGGATTGGTGCCGCCCACGTCCGGCCGACGCTGGTCGACCGTTCGGGCGAGCGCATGTCGGCCGGACGGCGCAGCGCCGTGTTCACGGCGCGTCCGCCTGCCGAATTGCTCCGAACGGATGAAACCGTACGGAAACGGAGAGCTCAATGCAAAACGGAAGTAAAACGGACAGACACGGACAGGACAGGCGGTCGGCAGCTGTCGGGACGTCAAACCGTCGGCCCGAGCCGCCCCCGGACGGCATGCGCGGCACGTTCCACGGGTGCAGGGCCGGTGCCGGGCGGGTCAGTGCCGCCACTGTGGGATGACGATGGGCGGGCGGGGCGGCAGGTGGCCGAGGGTGATGATCACTCCGACGAGCCCGCCGAGGATCAGAAGGGCGCCGACCGCCACGCAGATGGTGTCCTCGAGGGTGCCGTGGTCGACGGTCACGGCCCGGTCCGGGCGCTCGGGAAGGTAACGGACCCCGACCCGGTCGCCGACGGCACGTCGGAGACCGTTCTGCTCGTCGATCCGGTACTCGCGGCCGTCGGGGGTGCGGAACGCGAGAATGCTGTGGCGGGTGACACTGGTGCTGGTGCCGACGGAGCGGCGCTCCTTGTAGATCACCAGCACGAACGCCTCGGCGGGCACGCCGAAGGCCACTGCCGACGTCAACACACCTGCTGATACCGATTTCCGGCGGACCGTCAGACGATCTGCCGGTAGCGGAGTTCGAGCCCGTCGAGCAGCGCTTCGAGGCCGGTTTCGAAGGCGCCTTCGTCGATGGTGCGCCGGTGTTCGGCGAGGCGGTGGGCGTCGGCGAGGTGGGGGTACTCGGCGGTGTAGAGGGCGGCGTCCTCGGGGAAGCCGGCGGCGAACGAGCCGAGGGCCGAGCCGGTGATGAAGTAGCGCATCAGGGCGCCGATCCGGGTGGCCTGGCCGCGGGGCCAGCCGGCGTCGACCAGGCAGCCGAAGACGGCGTCGGCGAGGCGCAGCGCGTTGGGGCGGCGGCCGGGGCCCTGGGCGAGGACGGGGACGAGGTGGGGGTGGGCGGCCAGGGCGGCGCGGTAGGAGCGGGCCCAGTCGCGCAGGGCGGTGCGCCAGTCGGGCGGCGCGTCGAACATGGTGAGGTCGACCTCGCCGATGACACTGTCGACCACGGCGTCGAGGAGTTCGTCCTTGGTGGCGAAGTGGTTGTAGAGGGACGGTCCGCTGACGGAGAGTTCGGCGGCCAGGCGGCGGGTGGAGAGGGCGGGCAGTCCCTCGGTGTCGACCAGGGTGAGTGCGGCGGCGACGATCCGGTCCCGGCTGAGCAGGGGGGTGCGCGGGCGGGCGATCGTGGCCTCCTCGGGTCGCGGGCCGTCGGGGCCTGTTCGGCTCCGGAACCGCCCCATTGTCGCAGGCGCCCCCTTCCGTGCGGGGCGGGGGCGGGCTACAGTCACCGTAAAACTTGCACCGCTAGTTTATTCGGGGCGCCGGAGTGCCGCCGTCGGAATGTCGAGTCGAGGGGTCGCCGCGTGGACCTGGAGCTGACCGAGGAGCAGGTCGCCGTCCGGGAGTTGGCGGCGGGGTTCACCGACCGGGAGATCGTGCCGTTCGCCGCCGGATGGGACCGGGCGGAGTCGATCGATCCGGGGATCGTCAAGAAGCTCGGTGAGCTGGGGTTCCTGGGTCTCACCGTCCCCGAGGAGTACGGCGGCAGCGGCGGTGATCATCTGGCGTACTGCCTGGTGCTGGAGGAGCTGGGGCGCGGCGACTCCTCGGTGCGCGGGGTGGTGTCGGTCTCGCTGGGGCTGGTCGGCAAGTCGATCAACGCGTTCGGCACCGAGGAGCAGAAGCGGCAGTGGCTGCCCCGGCTGTGTTCGGGCGAGGCGCTGGCGTGTTTCGCGCTGACGGAGCCCGGTACCGGTTCGGACGCGGCGAACCTGACGACGCGGGCGGTGCGGGACGCTGGGGGCACCACCCGCTTGAGCGCGGCGAAAAGTGGGGGAGATTGGCTGATCTCCGGCGCGAAGATGTTCATCACCAACGGGACGTGGGCCGAGGTGGCGCTGGTGTTCGCCCGTACGGGTGAGCCCGGCCACCGGGGGGTGAGCGCTTTCCTGGTGCCGACGGACTCCCCCGGGTTCACCCGCACGCTGATCCACGGCAAGCTGGGGCTGCGCGGCCAGGCCACCGCCGAGCTGCACCTCGATGCCGTCCGGGTGCCCGACAGCGCACGGCTGGGCGAGGAGGGCAAGGGCTTCACGGTGGCGATGGCGGCGCTCGCCAAGGGCCGGATGTCGGTGGCGGCGGGCTGCGTCGGCATCGCGCAGGCGTCGCTGGACGCGGCGGTGCGCTACGCCGGCGAGCGCGAGCAGTTCGGAAAGTCCATCGCGCACCACCAGTTGGTGCAGGAGCTGCTGGCCGACATCGCGGTGGACGTGGCCGCGGCCCGGATGCTGACCTGGCGGGTCGCCGACCTGATCGACCGCCGGCTTCCCTTCGCCACGGAGTCCTCGGTCGCCAAGCTGTTCGCCAGCGAGGCGGCGGTGCGCTGCGCGAACAACGCGCTGCAGGTGTTCGGCGGGTACGGCTTCACAGACGAGTACCCGGTCGGCAAGTATCTGCGCGACGCCCGCGTGATGACGCTGTACGAGGGCACCAGCCAGATCCACAAGCTGCTCATCGGGCGTTCCCTGACCGGGGTCAACGCCTTCTGACTCCCACCGGGGTCAGCGCCTTCTGACGCCGGCCGCCTACCGGGCGGGACCGGCCCATCGGTAACCACGTGGAACAGGAGCTCGACGAAGTGCTTCCGGTCTTCATCGCCGCCGCCCGCCGCACCCCGATCGGTCGGCTGCGCGGCGCGCTGTCCAGCGTCCGGCCCGACGACCTGTCGGCGGCCGTGCTGCGCGGGCTGCTCGCCCAGGTGCCGGGGCTCGACCCGGCGCGGATCGACGACGTGTACTGGGGCGCCGCCAACCAGGCCGGCGAGGACAACCGCAACCTGGCCCGGATGGCGGTGCTGCTGGCGGGGCTGCCCGATTCGGTGCCGGGTGCGACCGTCAACCGGCTGTGCGCGTCCGGGATGGAGGCCGTCACCATGGCGGCCCGGGCGATCGGCTCCGGCGAGGCGGACGTGGTGGTGGCGGGCGGCTGCGAGTCGATGAGCCGCGCCCCGTTCGTACTGCCCCGCCCGGACGAGGCGCTGCCGCACCGGATGGAGACCTTCGACACCCGGCTCGGCTGGCGGCTCACCAACCCCCGGATGCGTGAGCTGCACGGCGTGCTGTCGATGGGCGAGACCGCCGAGGAGGTCGCGGGGCGTTACGGCATCAGCCGCGAGGCGCAGGACGCGTTCGCCCTGCGCAGCCACCAACTGGCCGCGCAGGCACGGGAGTCGGGCCACTTCGACGCCGAGCTGCTCGCCGTCGAACGCCCGGACGGGGTGCGGGTGGAGCGCGACGAGTCGATCCGGCCCGACACGACGGCGGAGAAGCTGGCCGCACTGAAGCCGGTGTTCCGGGCGGGCGGCAGCGTCACCGCGGGCAACGCCTCGCCGATGAACGACGGCGCGGCGGCGCTGCTGCTGGTGAGCGAACGAGCGCTGGCGGAGCTGGAGTTGGAGCCGCTGGGCCGGTACGTGGCGGGCGCGTCGATGGGCGTGCACCCGGACGTGATGGGCATCGGGCCGGTCCCGGCGACCCGGCGGGTGCTGGAGCGCGGCGGCTGGAAGCTGCAGGACGTGGAGACCGCCGAGTTCAACGAGGCGTTCGCGGCCCAAGCGCTGGCGTCCGTCGGCGAGTTGGGCATCGACCCGGAGCTGGTGAACCCGTCCGGCGGGGCGATCGCGCTCGGCCACCCGCTGGGCTGTTCGGGTGCCCGGATCCTCACCACCCTGCTGCACCGGATGCGCCGCACCGGCGCCCGGCGCGGCCTGGCGACGATGTGCGTGGGCGTCGGCCAGGGCTCCGCGGTGCTGGTCGAGCTGGACTGACTCTCTTTATCTGGCGATGCATCGGAAAGGTGTGGCTGTGGGCAAGTTCGACGGCAAGGTGGCGGTGGTGACCGGCGCCGCGCAGGGCATCGGGGCGGCGACGGCGCGGAAGCTGGCCGAGGAGGGCGCGGCGGTGGCCGTGGTCGACCTGACGGCGGAGCGCGCCGAGGGCACCGTGAAGGAGATCCTCGCGGCGGGCGGCACGGCGCGCGGGTTCGGCTGCGACGTGGCCGACTACGAGGCGGTGGAGGCGGTGTTCGCCGCCGTGGTCGAGGAGTTGGGAGCGGTTCACATCCTGGTGAACAACGCCGGGATCACCCGCGACAACCTGTTCTTCAAGATGCCGAAGAGCGACTGGGACGCGGTGCTGACGGTCAACCTGACCAGCGCCTACAACTGTTCGCACGTCGCGCAGCGGTACTTCGTGAAGCAGAAGTACGGCAAGATCGTGTCGCTGAGTTCGCGTTCGGCGCTCGGCAACCGCGGTCAGGCGAACTACGCGGCGGCGAAGGCCGGCATCCAGGGGCTGACGGCGACGCTGGCGATCGAGTTGGGCCCGTTCAACGTGAATGTGAACGCGGTGGCGCCTGGGTACATCGCGACGTCGATGACAGCGGCGACGGCGGAGCGGGTCGGGGCGACGCCGGAGGAGCACCAGGCGGAGGTCGCGCAGCGCACCCCGCTGCGGCGGGTGGGTCTGCCGGAGGAGGTCGCTTCGGTGGTGGCGTTCCTGGCGAGCGAGGACGCGTCGTACGTGAGCGGGCAGACGCTGTACGTCAACGGCGGCGCGCGGTAGTTCGGCCGGGGCCGCTGCTTCCGGCAGTGGCCCCGTCTCTCGTTAACGACTTCCGGTACCCGGGTCGTTGGGGTGCGGCTCCAGCGGGGTGACGACGGCGGTCATCCACGGCCACATCGGCAGCGTGCCGAGTACGTCCGTGCGCAGCCGGGCCTCGTCCTCGGCGCGCCAGATGCCGACGCTGCGCTTCTCTCCGACCGGCCGCCACAACCTGAACAGCCGCCCGGTGGAGGCGAGTTCAGCGGCGCGCTCGTGTTCGGCGGCGCGGCGCCGGTCGACCTCCTCGGCGGGGACGTCCTGGGGTACGGCGGTGGTGATCTCGACCAGGAACTCCTGCACGGTGCTGCTCCGTCTCTCCGGTCTCCCGGGTGCCGGCGGCACGGGGGTGGCGCCGCTCGGCGTCCATCGTCGGTCCGGGGGCCGGTCGTCGCGGCGACCGACACCCGGCGGTCAGCGGTTCATGCCGAGGGCGAGTTCGCGGCCCTGCCAGCGGCGGCGCAGCCAGCGGTCGTGGCCGGCCACCACGATCGCGCCCGGGCCCTTGCCGCCCATGGCCTCCTCCAGTTCGTCGCAGAGGAGTGGTGAGAGGTGGTTGGTGGGTTCGTCGAGCAGCAGCAGGTGCGGCGGGCGGGCCACCAGGAGGGCGAGGGCGAGGCGGCGGCGCTGGCCGACGGACAGGGCGCCGACGGGGCGGTCGAGGTCGGCGGCGGCCAGCAGGCCGAGCGAGGAGAGCGGGACGCGTTCGGCGTGGTCGGGGCCGAGGGTCAGCTCGTAGGTGTCGGCGGCGGTGCGCTCGGGGCGGGCGAAGGTGGTGTCCTGGGTGAGCAGGCCCACGGTCAGCCCGGGGCGCCGGTGCACCTCGCCGGTGGCGTCGAGGCGGCCGGCCAGGACGGCGAGCAGGGTGGACTTGCCCGTGCCGTTGGGGCCGGTGATCAGCAGGCGTTCGTCCGTGGCGATCTCCAGTTCGTCCAGGGTGAGCCTTCCCGGGAGGTGGATCCGGTGCAGCGTCACCAGCGGATCGGGGTTCTCCTCCTCCGGGCCGGTGGTGAGGTTCTGCGGGGCGAAGCGCAGGGGGACGGGCGGTTCGGCGACCTGGCGGCGTTCCAGGTCGGCGAGTCGGCCGGCGGCGTCGCGGACCCGGCGGGAGATCTGTTGCTGCACCCGGCCCGCGCGGTGGCCGTAGCCCATTTTCTCGTTGTCGGTGGGGCCGCGGTCCGGGGCGAGGCGGTGCGAGGTGACTCCTGCGGAGCGTCGCAGTTCCGCCAACTCCCGTTGCTCTGCGGCGTACTGGCGCTCCCAGCGATGCCGGCCGGCTCGCTTGGAGCCCAGATAGGCGCGGTAGCCGCCGCCGAAGCGGACCGGGCCGTCGGTGGCCGGGTCGAGATCGATCAGGTCGGTGCAGACGGCGTCGAGGAACGCCCGGTCGTGGCTGGCGACGACCACCGTGCCGGGCAGAGCACGGAGTTGGTCCTCCAGGAAGGCGGCGGCGTCGTCGTCGAGGTGGTTGGTGGGCTCGTCGAGCAGGACGGCCGACGGGCGGCGGACCAGCAGGGCGGCCAGGGCGAGGCGGCCGCGCTGCCCGCCGGAGAGCGAGCTGAGGGTGCGCCGGTGTGCGACGGCGGCGAGGCCGAGGCCGTCGAGCAGCAGGGCGGCGCGGCGGTCGGCGTCCCAGGCCTCGCGGTGCTGAGTCTGTTCCAGCCGGGTGCCGTAGGCGGCCAGCAGGGCGGGCTGGCGCGGGTCGCCGTCGGGGAGTTCGGTGAGTTCGCTGCCGAGACGGTCGAGTTCGGCGAGGTCGGTGCGGGCCTCGCGCAGCGCGTCGTCCAGGACGGCGGCGACGGTGGTGGCGGCGTCGAACGGCATTTCCTGGTGCAGGAATCCGAGGTCGGCGGGGCGGGTGACGCTCCCGGCGTCGGGTTCGTCCGCGCCGGCCAGCACCCTCAGCAGGGTGGACTTGCCGCAGCCGTTCTCCCCGATCAGGCCGAAGCGGCGGCCGGGGGCGGCGGTCAGGGACAGTCCGTCGAGGATCCGGCGGCCGCCGAGGATCCGGACCAAGTCGTTTGCGATCAGGGCGGGTTGGGGCATGGGGGAACTCCGGTTCGGTCTGTGGCGGCCCGTCCGGACGCGAGTCTCCGGCCGACGGGCGGACGGGCGGACGGGCGGACGGGCGCGCAGAGCAAGTCACGGACGAGCAGCGAAGGTTGAAGGCGTCACCGACCTGCGGCGGAATCCCACGGCCGACGGGCACCCAGGCCAAGTCAGCGGCCGGCACGGCAGGTTGGGGGACGGCGCGACCGGCATCGAGCGATGGGTCGTGGCCGGCGCGCCTACCCTCAGGCAGACGGGACGCCGAGCACGCGAACCAAGTCACGTGCGCGCGCGGCTGGTTGGGGCCGAAGAACTCGGCCGTGCTCGGCCTCCCGGCCCGCCCGGGCATGGCGCCACAGGCGGGCCGGGAGCCGACGGCACGTCACACCGCCGGAGCCGCGACTTCCCGGAGGGCGCCGTCGGTCAGTTGCAGGCGGCGGTCGATGCCGATCTCCGCGAGGAACCGCTCGTCGTGGCTGATCACCAGGAACGCGCCCTTGTAGGCGTTCAGTGCGCTCTCCAACTGGCCGACGCCGACCAGGTCGAGGTTGTTGGTGGGCTCGTCGAGCAGCAGCAGCTGCGGGGCGGGCTCGGCGCACAGCACGCAGGCCAGGGTGGCGCGCAGTCGCTCGCCGCCGGACAGCACCCCGACGGGGAGGTGTGCGCGCGGGCCGCGGAACAGGAACCGGGCGAGCAGGTTCATCCGCTCCGCCTCCGGGCGCTCGGGCGCGAACTTGGCGAAGTTCTCCGCGACGGTGTGGCTCTCGTCCAGCAGGTCCAGGCGCTGCGAGAGGTAGGCGATCCGGCCCTCGCCGCGCCGCAGCTCGCCGCCGTCGGGGGTGAGCGCGCCGGTGATCAGCCGCATCAGGGTGGTCTTGCCGGCGCCGTTGGGGCCGGTCAGCGCGATCCGCTCGGGGCCGCGGACGACCAGGTCGATGCCGGCGGGGGCGAACACCTCGCGGTCGCCGAGCCGGACCTGGAGGCCGGTGCCGTGGAACAGGGTGCGGCCGGCCGGCACCTGGGTGTCGGGCAGTTCCAGGCTGAGGCGCTGCTCCTCGCGCACCGCCCGCCCGGCCTCGTCGAGGCGGGCCCTGGCCTCGTCGACCCGGGCGGCGTGCACCTGCCCGGAGCGGCCTGCGGCCTCCTGCGCGCCGCGCTTCATGTTTCCGGCGAAGATCTTCGGCAGGCCGGCGTTCTTCAGGTTCTTCGCGGCGTTGCTGGCCCGCTTGTCGGCGCGCTCCCTGGCCTGCTGGGCCTCGCGCTTCTCCCGCTTCAGGTTCTGCTCGGCGTTGCGGACGTTGCGTTCGGCGACCTCCCGCTCGCCCCGGACGGCCTCCTCGTAGGCGGTGAAGTCGCCGCCGTAAAGGCGCAGTTCGCCGCCACCGAGTTCGGCGATCCGCTCCATTCGGTCGAGCAGCGCGCGGTCGTGGCTGACCAGCAGCAGGCACCCGTTGAACTCGGACAGCACCTCGTACAGCCGGTGGCGGGCCTCCACGTCCAGGTTGTTGGTGGGCTCGTCGAGCAGCAGCACGTCGGGGCGGCGCAGCAGTTGAGCGGCCAGGCCGAGGGAGATCACCTGGCCGCCGCTGAGCGTGCTCAGGCTGCGGGTCATTTCGAGGTGGCCGAGGCCGAGGCGGTCGAGCTGGGCGCGGGTGCGTTCCTCGATGTCCCAGTCGTCGCCGATGGTGGCGAAGTGCTCCTCGGCGACGTCGCCGGACTCGACTGCGTCCAGGGCGCGGATCACCTCGGCGATGCCGAGCACGTCGGCGACCGTGAGCTTCCCGGTCAGCGGAAGGGTCTGCGGCAGGTACCCGAGCGTGCCGGAGACGGTCACCGAGCCTGCGGTGGGCTTGAGTTCACCGGCGATCAGCCGGAGCAGGGTGGACTTGCCGGACCCGTTCGGGGCGACCAGGCCGGTGCGGCCGGTCGGGACGGTGAACGACAGGTCGTGGAAGACCTGGGTGTCGTCCGGCCAGGAGAAGGACAGGTTGGAGCAGACGACGGCGGCGTCGGACATGGTGAAGAGACCTCGAAGGTGCAAGAGGGCAGGGAACGGCCACTGCGAACAGACCGCTGCGAACGGGCCACTGCCCTGGGGAAACGGGCGAAAAAGGGGTCGACGAAACGGACCACTCCGGCAGCGCTCCTGTGCGCCGGCCCGGTGGCCGTCAGATCCGGATCTCACCCGGAGATGTCGTCGTCACCCGCCACGTTTCTGTCCTTCGTCCCACGCGAAAATCGCGTACCTACGGTGTCGCGGCGAGTGTAGCGCTTCCTCACGCCGGACGTCGCACCATTTTTCCCGTGCGGCAACTTCGCGGTAGCCGCTTCCTGTTGGGCCGGTCGGGTGTGCGGCGGCGGTGCGGGGCGGCTTCCGGGCCCCGCCGGTTGCGCTGCGCTGGCTACCGTGGCCTCCTGGCCGTCGGACAACCCCCGAGGAGCGGAACATGACCACGGACGACCGTCGCGAACGCTTCGAGCGGGGCATGGAGGTCCTCGCGCGCATCGACGGCGAGGCGGGCGAGCGGGTGGTGGCGGCACTGGCGGACGTCTCCCCCGAACTGGTGCACCAGATCGCCGCCTGGGGGTTCGCCGAGATCTACTCCCGTCCGGCCCTGGCACCGCGCGACCGGCAACTCGTCACCCTCGGCATGCTCACCGCGCTCGGCGGCTGCGAGCCCGAGCTCGAGGTCCACGTGAACGCCGCGCTGAACGTCGGCCTGACGCCCCAGCAGATCGTCGAGGCCCTGCTGCACGCCGCCGCGTACTGCGGGTTCCCCCGGGCGATCAACGCCACCCTCGCCGCGAAGCGGGTCTTCGCCGAGCGCGGCCTGCTGCCCGTCCGCGAGGAGTGACGCCGGCGGGCGCGGGTAGCGTGGGCAGGCCGATCAGCACAGCCGCATCCGCAGGGGGACCGCCCGATGACCGAACCGGCCACCGAGCACTGGGAGTTCACCGACCACTGGCCCGCCGTGGGCTGCGGGCAGGACGCCGTCACGGAGCTGCGGCGGCGGATCGCCGGGGGCCGGGCGGAGAACTGGCTGCGCAGTTCGCGCGGGCGGCAGTTGGCGGTGGTCTCCAACGGCGTGCGGGCGATGGTCATGCTGCTGGCCGCGGCCGGGCGCCCCGGGCGAGCACGCCGTCGATCCGGGCGCGGACGGCTGGAGCGACGGCTACCTGCTCGCCAACGGCCAGCAGGACGAGTACCCGGACGAGGACACCGTCCCGCTCGGCCGGGCGCTGCACCTCGTCCGGCACCTGCTGGATACCGGCACTCCGCCGCCGGACGTGTTGTGGTCCATCGAAGGCTGATGGATCGTCAACTACCTGCTGCGGCACCGGCCTTCGCATCGGCGAGCTTCTGCAGGTAGCGTTCGGCGGCGCGCAGCTTGCGGCCGTCGGGGCCGGGCAGGTGGGCGCGGAGCTCGATGATCTCGGGGGCGATGCGGATCGCCTCGGCCGGGTCCTTGACGGCGCGCCAGCACGCCTCGGCGTTGGTGGCGGCGCGCTGGGTCTCGGGGTGCTCGGGGCCCTCGGTCTGGAGCATCGCGGTGGCGACCTGGCGGTACAACTCGGCCGCCAGCACGGGCAGTCCGGCCACCCGGGAGACGTGCGCGCGGACCTGCCGGACCTGGAGCACCGCCGGGGCGAGGCTGCCGTGCACGGCGACCGCCTTGTTCTCCAGGGCGAGCGCGAGCGCCGCCGCGGTGGCGTGGTCGCCGGCCTCGGCGGCCCGGACGATCTGGCCGATCGCCTCCATGTAGTCGGTCGGCGGGGCCTGCTCGACCGCAACGGCCGGGGCAGCGGGCGCAGTTGCGGCAACCGGCACGACCGCGGAGGCAGGGGCGGGGGCGGGAGCCGTCATCTCCAGTGGCACCGTCGTCGCCAACGGGTCGTGCTGGAGCGGCGGTTGACGCTTCTTCAGGGGCACGGTGGCCGCCAACGGGTCGTGCTGGACGGGCGGTTGGGCCTTCTCCAGCGGCACCATCGGGGCCGTCGCCTCGAGGTCGGGCAGCGGCAGGGTGGTGGCCAGCGCGCTCCCGCCGGGCAGCGGGACGGTCGACGCCAGCGGGTCGAACCACGGCCGGTCCTCGGCCGGTTCGGGCACCAGATCCGGCACTGGCATGAGCACGGGCTCGGGCACAGGCGCGGGCGCGGGCACAGGCGCAGGCGCAGGCACAGACCCCGGCGCGGGCGCGGGCACAGGCGCAGGCGCGGCCTTGGCGAACTGCACGGCGTACGGATCGGCCGGTGCGGGCTCGGACTTGGCGAGCTTGACCAGCGGCGTGGTGGCGGTGTCGGCGGGGAGGTCCTTGCCGAGGCGGACGACGGGCTCGGGCGCGGCGGGCAGGCCAGCCGACTTGCCGAGGTCGACCAGCGGCGTGTCCGCCGGAACCAGAGGCGTGTCCGCCGAAACCAGCGGCGCGTCCGCCGGAACCATCGGCACACCGCGCACCAGCGAGACGATCATCCGACGCCGGGCGGGCGTCGCGGGGACGCCGGCCTTGCGCAGCGAGACCAGGACACGCGGCGTCCAGCCGGGGGCCATCCGGGGCCGGGCCGGTTCGGCAGGGCGTGCGGCGGAGGAGGCGGGCGGGGCGGTCGGGGCCGGCGGTGGGGTGGGCCGGGTGGTGGCGGGGTCGGCGGGGCCGATCTGCCGGGAAGTGTTGCGGAACCACGGCCGGTCGCCGGGGTGCGCGGTGATCACCACGGTGTCGGAGCGCAGCACCGAGTGGACCTGCTGGCGCACGAGCTCGGGGGTGAGCAGCTGCTCGGCGCCGGGGCGGCCGCGGTGCAGGGTCTCGATCAGCGCGCGGGTGAAGGTGCCGAGCTGGTCGGGGTCGTGGTTGACCACGGCCCACAACGGCACGCCCTCGCTGAGCTGTTGGCCGGCGGCGGAGGCGAGTTGCGGCCACAGCACCGGGTCGGCGCTCAGGTCGCCGATCACCAGGGTGTCGAACTCGTTGACGCGGTGCCGCAGTTCGGTGGCGAGAGCACTCCAGGGCAGGCTCTCGGACGCCTTGTTCTCGCGCAGCGACAGGTACATCTGGTCGCCGCGCCGGTCGGTGACCAGGTGGCCGCCGAGGTGGATCAGCAGCGGCCCGGGGTGGCGGGCGGCGGCGCGCAGGTGGGCGAGGACCGTCTGCGGGTCGTTGGCGCCGGGCAGGTGGACGGCGTCGACCTGGTCGGCGGAGAGCATGATCTGCGGGGCGACGCCGGCCAGTGCGGCGGACAGTACGGAGGCGTGCGCGGCGCCGCCGCGGCCCCAGCGGCGGCCGCCGCCGTAGCCGCCCTCGATCACCAGGATGCGGCCGCGCAGGCCGCGGCCGATGCCGGTGACGGGTGCGGGAGTTGACGCGGCACCCGGTGCCTGGACGGGGGCGGGCGCGGCGGGCGGCGGCATGTCGGCGGTGATCACCGGGATCATGCTCGTCCAGCCGGTGCTGACCGGCGCGGGCGGCGTCGCGGGCGGCGGCGGCACGGGCGTGCCGCCGGCCGGGGTCGCGGTGGGCGCGCCGTTCCGGTTGCCGCCGGGGGTGAGGTCCGGGGGCGACGTGTTGACCCGTAGGTTGACGGAGGTGGCGAACGGGTCGTTGGCGGGCGGTGGTTCGGTGCCCTGTTTCGGGCCCGCAGGCTGGGTCGGCAGCTTGAAGGTGTCCTCCAGGTCGGCTGCCGCCGGCCCGTCTCCCGTCGTCGATGCCACATCAGCCACCGTCAGGTCACCGCCCCCGTCCGCCGCCTGCGCGACGTCGTGCCCGTTCGCCATGGTGCCCGGCACCACATTTCCGATCCCGGACACGATACGTGCTCGGCGGGTGGCCGGGCCAGGGCGGGTGGCCGGACCCGCCGCGACCCGCGCTGGTCGGCGAGGGTGTCGGACCCGCCGCGACCCGCGCTGGTCGGCGAGGGTGCCGGTCGCGGGCCGCGGGCGGACTCAGTAGGTGACGGTGATGCGGCGGGCCGGTCCGTCGACCCGGATCAGGCCGCCGTACGGGATCACCTGCTGCGGCGAGGTGTGGCCGAGATCCACGTCGAACACGGCCATGGTGTCCGGCGCGTACGTGTCGAGGGCGCGCAGGGCGCCTTCGCGCTGCTCGGCGCGGTACCGGGCGCGCTGCTCGGCGTTGTTGGGCTGCTCGAACGACCAGGCCATGGCGCGGCCGAACAGCACCGCCGGGAACTGGCGCAGCAGGCCGCGTTCACCGAGGTTGCGGAGCGTCCGGAACACCTCGGTGCCGGAGGGCATCTCCTCGGACGTCTCAAGGACCAGCACGCAGCCCGCGTACGCCTCGACGGGCAGCAGGCGGTCGGCGGCGGCCATCCAGTGCAGGATCTCCAGGTTGCCGCCCCAGCTGACGCCTTCGACCACTCGGTCCGAGCGGGTCCAGTGGGTGCCGGTGGCGGGCTCGCTCGCGGGCATCCGTTCGAAGGTGGCCGGGTCCTCCCAGCGGCCGAGTTCGGTGCTGACGTCCTCGGCCTCGCGCAGCTCGAACTCGCCGCGTTCGAACAGCGCGGCGCGCAGCGAGGCCTCGGTGAGCGGGTCCAGTGCGCCGGGCCGGCCGAACTCGGTCATCACGGCGCCGCCGTGATAGGAGACGACGCCGTGCCGCCACAGGAAGTCCAGCAGGTTGGTGTTGTCGCTGAACCCGAAGAACGGCTTGGCGTGCGCCCGGATCAACTCCCCGTCCAGGTGCGGGATCACGCTGATCTGGTCCTCGCCGCCGATGCTGGCCAGGATCGCCGTCACACTCGGATCGGTGAACGCCGCGTGCACATCGGCGGCCCTCTCCTGCGGGCTCGCCCCGAGCTTGCGGGTGGTCGGGTATTCGACCGGCTCCAGCCCGAACTGCTCGCGCAGGCGGCGCAGTCCGAGCTCGTAGGGCAACGGGAACATGCCCGGCCCGGCGAACGAAGGCGAGAGCACGGCGACCCGGTCACCGGGCCGGGGCTTTGGGGCGTACATCGGTTGATCTGACATGTCGCGATGCTAACGAAGCCCTCGGGCCCGCCACGACCGCATTTCCGCCCGGCCCGCGAGGACGCCACCCGATGAAGCTCGACCCAACTGCCGACCTCCCGGCTGAAGTTCAGCGACGGTACGCGGCTGTCGCGATCTCGACGAAGGAACGGATCAACGGGTTGGTGTCGCCCTCGTTCCACACGGCCACCACCCGGCTCGGCGGCATGTCTGTCAGCGGCACCACGGCCAGCTCCGCGGGCAGCTCGTGTCCGAGCGGCGCCAGGCCGACGGTGCCGTTCCACAGCACGGCCTGCAGGCACTCCTGGACGGCCCGCACCACCGGGCCCTCGCGTGGCTCGCCGCCGTGCCAGTACGACTGCCAGCGGGGGTGGGTGCCCGGCGGGAACTGGAACCAGCGGCGGTCGGCCAGCTCGGCCGGCCGCAGCCCCTCGCGGCAGGCCAGGGGATCGTCGGCGCGCAGGACCACGCCGACCGGGTCGGCCCGCAGCGCACGCACCGTCAGCGCGGTCTCGTCGAACGGCGCCCGGGTCAGCGCGACGTCCACCAGCCCGGCCCGCAACCCGCAGGTCGGGTCGGTCAGATCGGTGTCGCGGACCCGGATCTCGGTGCCGGGGTGACGCCGGCGGTAGGCGGCGGCCAGCCTGGCCACCCCCGGGTCGGCGCCGTCGCCCAGGATCCCGATGGTGAGCGTCGCGCCGCCGGCCGCCGCGCTCACCCGCCCCCGGACCCGGTCGGCGTGGTCGAGCAGGGCCCGCGCCTCCTCGAGCAGCACCGAGCCCACCGGAGTGAGCGCGACCCCCATGGGCGAGCGGGTGAGCAGCAACGCCCCGACCTCGGCCTCCAGTTGCTTGATCGCCCGACTCAGCGGCGGCTGGCTCATGTGCAGTCGGTTGGCGGCCCGGCCGAAGTGGAGTTCCTCGGCGACCGCCACGAAGTAGCGCAAGGTCCGTAGCTCCACACCGCCACGATACCCACGCGGCATCGACCGGGATCAGACGCTCGCGAAGGCGGTCAGCAAGGTGTCGATCCGCAGCCGCAGTTCGCGGTCCCCGGCTCCGGAGACGGTCACCATCAGCACCTCGGTGCCGACGGAGTGGGCGAGTTCGGCGTCCAGGGTGGCGGCCGAGCCGACGAGCGGATACGAGTACCAGGCGTCGGGGTCCTCGTCGTCGGTGTCCCGGACGCCGAGCTCGACGGTCTCCCAGTCCGTCGCGTCGAAGGCGTACCCGGCGTAGTGGGAGACCAACTCCAGGAAGGCACGCAGGTTGTGGGCCAGGATCCACCCGGCGATCGGCTCGGTCACGTCCACCCCTTCATGAGGTGGCCAGTATCCCGGTCGGGGCGGACGAGCGCGCCCCGCCTACACGTCCAGCAGGGTCTTGCCGAGCGTGGCCCGCGACTCGATCGCGCGGTGGGCGTCCGCCGCCGCGGCGAGCGGGAAGCGGCGGCCGATGACCGGGCGCAGCCGGTGCGCGGCGGCGTCGGCGAGGACGGCGGTGGTGGCGGCGCGGATGGTGTCGGGGGTGGGGCGCAGGGTGAGGACGGTGAGGCGGCGGGCCTCGATCTCGGCGGGCGGGAGGTCGGTCCAACTGCCGCCGGACAGACCGTAGCTGAGGAGGTGGCCGCCGGGGCGGAGCAGGGTGGTGGCGGTGCGGCCGAGGGTGCCGCCGACGCCGTCGAGGACGAGGTCGACGGGGGCGGTGCCGGCGGTCCAGTCGGGGCGCAGGTAGTCGAGGGTTTCGGCGGCGCCGAGTTCGGAGGCCAGGGCGAGTTTGGCGGGGCCGCCGGCCGCGGCGACGACGTGCAGGCCGGCGTTGGTGGCGAGTTGGACGAGCAGGGTGCCGACGCCGCCGGCGGCGGCGAGTACCAGGACGCGGGCGCCGGCGGCGGGTGCGGCGGTGTCCAGCAGCATGCGGGCGGTGCGGCCGTCGGCGAGGAGCGCGGTGGCGTCGTCCAGGTTGAGCGCGTCGGGGACGAGGTGCAGGCCGGCGGCGGGGACGGCGGCGCGTTCCGCGTAGCCGCCGCTGCCGCCGGTGGTGGAGATGACGCGGCGTCCGAGCAGCGCGGTGTCGACGCCGGGGCCGACGGCGGCGACGGTGCCGCCGACGCCGTTGCCGGGGATCATCGGCAGTGCGCCGGTGAACGGCCCGAACCCGGTGGCGCGGAACTGGGTCTCGACGAAGGTCAGGTTGGCGTGCGCGACGTCGATCAGGACCTGCCCCTCCCCCGCCACCGGGTCGGGCGCCTCGCCCGGTACCAGGACCTCCGGCCCGCCGAACTCCCGCAGCCACACCGCCCGCATCGCCTCTCCCCTCCTCGTTCGGCCGGACGTCCCGGCCGCCGGGGCCCATCCTGCAAGTTCAAGCGCTCTTGAGGTCAAGGGCCGCCCGCCGGGAGTGTCCTGGCGGCGTGCGAGCATGCCGGGCATGAACGTGAACGCTTTCTGGGAGCTGGTGGAGTCGACCCGGGCCACTTCGCCGTGCGACCGCGCCGAACAGCTGACCGAGCGGCTGGCGCAGCTCCCGCCGGACGAGGTGCGGGAGTTCCAGCTGCGCCTGGACGAGGTGCGGGCCCCGCTGGACACCATGGCCACGGTCGCGCTGGCGAAGCTGGTCGGGCCGGGCTTCCTGAGTGACGACACCCTCTGGTACTTCCACGCCTGGCTGATCGGCCTCGGCCGCGACGCCCACCGGCTCGCCGTGCACGACCCGGACGCCCTCGCCGACCTTCCCGAGTTCCGCGCCCTGGCCGCCCGGGCCGAGCGCTTCGTGCCCGACTGGGAGGCGCTCGACTACTGCGCCGCGCAGGCCTGGGAGGAGCTGACGGGCGAGGAGGACGGCCTGGAGGAGTCGCTGCTCGCCCAGGGCCACGAGAGCCCGCTGAACGCCGAACCGGAGGGCGAACTCTGGACGGCCGAGCAGACCGCGGCCCGCCTGCCGAAACTCACCGCGCTGTTCGCTTCCTGACTGGCTGTCAGCCGGTTCGCCTACTCTCGACCCCCATGACCACCATCGAAGACCCCGCGTGGCGCGACAACCCCCGGTTGAACGACTGGCTGGCCGCCGGACGGGAGGCGTTCCCCGCCTGGGCCGAACTCACCGGCGGGGGCTGGGACTTCGGCACGGACTCGCTGGCCCGGCTGGAGCGGGTGATCCGCGAGCGGTACCCGGACCGGGAGCAGGCGGACGCGGACTGGAACGGGACCTTCCTGACCGCGGCGGCGTGGTACCTCGGCGAGGTGCACGTCCGCAACTACGGCGCGCTGTGGCAGTGTTCGCCCGAGCCGCGCCCCTTCCTGGGCAGGGAGATCCATCCGTTGGTTCAACTGCCGCGGGAGGCGCTGGACGAGGAGGAGGCGGAAGAGCTGGCCGAGGCCGAGGAGTTGTGCGAGGACGACTTCCCGCTCTGCGCCCCGATCGACCTGGTGGTCGCGGTGGCCGACCCGGCTTCGACCTACCCGCTGACGGAGACGCCGGAGGGCTACGCGTTCTGGGAGCCGGCGGTCGAACGGGCCCTGGAGCTGGCCCGCATCCGCCCCCCGCAGAATCCGGGCAGCCGTCCCCGGCCCGACGCGCCCGGGGTGCTCGACCCCGGGCGGCCCGGCCAGGACCTTGCCCACTGGCTGGCGGTGCGCGAGGAGGCGTTCCCGCTCTGGGCGCGGGCCACCGGCCGGGAGGCTGAACTCGACTTCTCCGAGAGCTCGTTGGAGATGCTCGAGGAGGTCCTGCGGCAGCGCGTCCGCGCCCTCGGCCTGGACGACAAGCTGGACGTCCTGGAGGCGTCGCTGCGGCACGGACTGACGGTGCTCCCCCACTCGCACCGCCTGTTCGACGACCCGGTCTTCGACTGCGCCCTCTGGTACCTCGGCGAAACCGGCTGCCGAGCCCGGGGCGCCCGCTGGCTCCCGCTGCGCGCGAACCTGGACGTCGACCCCGTCACCGTGCGCCAGTTGGCGGTGGCCCGGATCGACCGCCGGATCGGCCCGCGACTGGAGCTGACCGCCGCCGTCCAGAGCTGCCTGCGCGACCGCACCGACCCGGACGACGGCTACCGCCCGCTGCTCCACGCACTCGCCGACCTCGGCTGAACTCCCGTCACTCCAGCGCCCGTTCGATCGCAGTCCGGGTGAACTGCCGGGCCTGCTCGGCGCGTTGGTCACGTTCGTCGGCGGTGATCGGCAGCGGCGTGCCGTAGCGCCGGGCGACGATGTCCGCGACCAGCTCCGACGGGGCGCCCAGGGGCGGGAGTTGGGCGATCGCCTCGCGCTTGGTGACCAGGCGGCTCTCGCGCAGCGCGATGGTGGCGCGGGCGGCGGTGATCGGCCCGAAGTCCACCCAGATGTCGTGCTGCCACGGCCCGGGGCGGTCGGTCACCGGGTACCAGTAGGTGCGCAGGTCGGCGCGGAGGTGCGCGTGCAGCTCCGGGTCGCCGACCGGCGGAAGCAGCACGTCCGGGGCGACGCCGGCCAACCGCAGGCCGCCGTCCAGGAGTTCACGCCGGGTGATGACGGTGACCGGCCGGTCCATCGGCTCGCCCTGGGCGAAGGTGAAGTGGTCGGCGGCCGGGTCGGCGAGCGCGTCCTGCGGCAGGTAGGTGCAGTGCAGCTTCTCCGCGCCCGGCCGCTCGGCGATCAACTCCTCGTGCAGCACGGACAGTTCGGTGCGCAGCCGGGCGTCCGGCGCGGTCGGCAGGACGGCGATCAGGTCGAGGTCGCTGCGGCCGTGCCGGTAGTCGCCGAGCGCCAGCGAGCCGTGCACCCACAGCGCGGTGACGGGGGTCGCGGCGTGCAGGCGGGCGGTGAACTCGGCCAACAGCGGTGCGGCGAGGGCGCGTTGGGCCGGGTCGTTGGCGGCCTGTTCGGCGGCGGTGGGCAGGGCGGCGACGGGATCCGAGGGCGTCATGGCCCCGACTCTGGCACGGCGCCCGCCCGCTCGTCCCGCTTTCGCGCCCCGCGTCGCCGCTGCGGCGTGCCGCCTCCGCCCCGCGATGCCCGCCGTGGCGCGCCGCCCGGGTTCGCCGCGCCTGCGGGGCTAGCGTCGGGTGAACAAGGCCCTGACCAGCGACGAAAGCCGGCGGCAAGAGCCGGCGACGAAAGGTGCGCCCCGATGGCGGAGAAGATCAGCACGTTCCTGTGGTTCGACAACCAGGCCGAGCAGGCGGCCGAGTTCTACGTGTCGGTGTTCCGGGATGCCCGGGTGACCGGCGTGAAGCGGTACTCGGAGGCCGGTCCGGGCCCGGCGGGCAGCGTGATGCTGGTGTCGTTCGAACTGTTCGGCCGGGAGTACCGGGCGCTGAACGGCGGGCCGATGTTCACCTTCAACGAGGCGATCTCGCTCCAGGTGGACTGCGAGGACCAGGCCGAGGTCGACCGCTACTGGGAGCTGCTGACGGCGGACGGCGGGCAGCCCGGCCAGTGCGGGTGGCTGAAGGACCGCTTCGGCCTGTCCTGGCAGATCGTGCCGCGCCGGATGATCGAGCTGCTGGAGGACCCCGATCCGGAGCGGGCGAACCGGGCGATGACCGCGATGCTCGCCATGACCAAGCTAGACCTCCCCGCGTTGGAGGCCGCGGCCGACGGCCGGTGACCCACGGGCAGCAGGCGGCGGCCACGTCGGCCCGGCAGCGGCGGGCGGCAGGCTGCGGGCGGCAGGCTGCGGGCGGCAGGCGGCGGGCGGCGGGCGGCGGGCGGCGGGCGGCGGGCGGCGGGTTCGAACGCGTGATGGCCCGTCCGAACGCGTGACGGCCCGTCCGGTCAACGGTTTGCAGGGTCCCGGTAAAAGTATTCCTGTTCAGCGGCCTGTCATGTCCAGCCCCTTCTGATCGGCCGTCAGGGCGTGTCTTACTGGGCGGCGCTACGCGCGTCACTTCCGTACGTGCACCGGACTGCTGGAGCCCCGCCATGAGTCTCACCCGCCGCCTGCTGCGCACCCTCGCCGCCGGTGCCACCGTTGCCGCCACCGCGCTGGCCCCCGTCACCGCCGGGCACGCCGCCACCGGCACCTACACGCTGGTGGTCCTGCCCGACCAGGGCGAGAACGCGATCTACAACCTGGTGAACTCGGCCACCAAGTCGGTCGACGTGACCATCTACGAGCTGCGCGACACCAACCTCACCACGGCGCTGGTGAACCGCCAGAAGGCCGGCGTGACCGTCCGGGTGGTGATGGACCCCAACCACAGCACGGTCAACAGCGCCGCGTACAACGCGCTGACCGCCGGCGGGGTGAGCGTCGTCTACTCGTCCTCCTCGTTCACCTACACCCACCAGAAGACCATCACGGTGGACGGCGCCAAGTCGTACATCTCCACCGGCAACTTCGACACCACCTACTACGCCACCTCCCGCGACTACGGCGTGCTCGACACCGACCCGGCCGACGTCGCCGCGATCGAGCAGGTCTTCAACGCGGACTACGCGCACACCGCCATCACCCCGTCCGACGGCACCGACCTGGTGTGGTCGCCCACCGACTCCCAGAACCGGCTGCTCGCGCTGATCAACGGCGCCCAGCACAGCCTGGACGTCGAGCAGGAGGAGTTCGGCGACGCCGCGCTGGTCAACGCGATCGTCGCCGCCGAACAGCGCGGTGTGACGGTGCGGGTGGTCGCCGAGGACACCTCCGCCAAGTACACCGCGCAGTTCAACCAGGTCACCGCGGCGGGTGGGAAGGTCACCACGTACACCAGCAGCACCGGCTTCTACGTGCACGCGAAGGCGATCGTCGCGGACTACGGCACCTCGAGCGCGAAGGTGTTCGCCGGGTCGGAGAACTTCTCCGACAACTCGCTCAACCACAACCGCGAACTCGGCCTGATCATCGCCGACCCGGCGGTGATCTCCGGCATCGAGTCCACCTTCACCGCCGACTTCAACCGCGTCCCGAGCACCGGCGGCACCACCCCGCCGCCCACCGGCGGCTGCACGGCGGCCCAACTGCTCGGCAACCCCGGCTTCGAGACCGGGGCCCTGGCTCCCTGGACGGGCACCGCCGGCACCCTCAACAACACCAGCACCGAGCCCGCCCACACCGGCAGTTGGGACGTCTGGCTGGACGGCTACGGCACCGCCCACACCGAGACGCTCACCCAGACCGTCACCGTCCCCGCCGGGTGCACCGCGACGCTCAGCTACTGGCTGCACGTCGACACCGCCGAGACCAGCACCACCACCGCCTACGACAAGCTCACCGTCACCGCCAACGGCACCACCGTCGCCACCCACTCCAACCTCGACCACAACACCGGCTACACCCAGCACACCGTCGACCTCTCCGCCTACGCGGGCCAGAGCGTCACGCTGACCTTCACCGGTGTCGAGGACTACCAGAAGCAGACCTCGTTCGTCCTCGACGACCTGGCCCTCAACGTCTCCTGAAGCTCCACCAGCACCGGGTCTCCCAACTCCCCTCCAGCGGGTACCGGTTCCCGTCCGCCCGCACCACGGCCGGCCGGGGGCCGGTGAGCTCGACCCGGTCCTCGGTGGCCAGGAACAGCGGGCGGTTCAGGACGAAGGCGTAGCCGTCGTCGGTCTCGAACTCGTCGATCAGGACGAGCCGCGAGGCCGCAACGGCTCCGTTGTCGGTAAGACGCATGCGCAGCAGTGTGTCAGGCCGGGATGCGGACGGCCAGGGCCCGGGCGAACCAGGCGAGGGCCGGGGCCGAACTCTCCGGGGGCGTCCAGCCGTTGATCACCGCGAGCAGCCGCAGGTAGCGCTCGCGGCGCGGATCGTTCGCGGCCTCCAGCCTGGCCAGCAACTGTCGGCGCAGCTCGGCGTCGTCCGGGCGGCCCCGGAGCTCGGCGTACTGGGCGGTGACGGCCGCGACCACCGGATCGGCCTGCGCGGAGGCGGGGTCGAGGTCCAGGGCCGGCCCGACCCGGTCACGGACCAGCGCGACCGGGTCCCTGCGCGGCGCGGCCGGGCCCTGATCCGCAGCGTGCTGCCGCGCCAACTCCCGTACGGCCGCCTGGAATTCCCGGTCCTGGGCGAGCTCCGCCAACTCCACCCACGCCTCGACCTGTTCGGTGTTCGGCTCCTCGGGCAGCTCCGGGGTCAGCGAGCGCATGACCCCGGCGAACTCCGGGGCGGGGCCGACGTCACCGAAGACGGCATCGAGGAACTCCCCGACCAGCCTTCGCCGTTCGGCCTCGGAGAGCGTGGCCAGTCTGTGCATGAGATCCATCTCCTCAGGGGTTGCCCCGCGCCTGGCCACCGCCGTCAGCACCGCCCGCCGCAACCGCAGCGTCCGGATCTGCACGTCCAGCGCCTCGGCGTGCGCCGCCGCGACGTCGCCCAGCGACAGCTCCCGGTCCACCACCTGCCGGATCGTCGGAAGCCCGAGCCCCAGCTCGCGCAGCGTCCGCACCAACTCCAGCCGCGCGACGGCCTCGGCGCCGTACCAGCGGTGCCCGGCCGGGGTACGGCCGGTCGGCGGCACGATGCCCCGATCCGCGTAGAACCGAACGGTCTTGACCGTCAGCCCGGCCCGCCGGGCCAGTTCACCGATCGAGTAGCGCGTGTCGCCTGTCATGCCGCCCACTCTGGCCCCTCCCCCTACGGGAGGAGCAACCCGGCACCCGTACTTCCCACCGTGAGCCCTTTCAGCTTTGGGAGAGATGCTCACTACACGAATGGATCTTGTGGCGCAGGTCACTTGGAGTTTCTTTAAGGTTTCCGGCCATATTTTATTAAGGGTTTATCACCCATTAAGCCCTGATTCACATGTGACGGCCGCCACCCCACCGCCGAGTCTTCCGGCTCGGATGAGAAATTGCTTTGATTCCACGCTTGCGTGCGCGGGGAGCGCCGGCTTCAGGCAATGTGAATGAGCGCGCTGTCCGTCCCGGAAGATCGCGTGCCGTTGTTCCGCTACGGTACTCGGCCCCGTCAGTTCGTATTCGGCAGTTCAGCGACTCGAGGAGATACCCCATGGCTGCGAGCCACGACCCGGTGCCCACCGCGCATCCGCACCGGTCCGCTCGTGAGGTCGCCGTCTGGCCCCTGACCCCGGTGCCCCAGGCGCGCACCCTGCTCGACATCCTGATCGCCACCGCACAGGCGTTTCCCCGGGCCCCGGCCCTGGACGCCGGCGGCGCGGTGCTCGACTACCAGGCGCTGCTCCACGAGGTGAGCACCCTGGCGAACTGGCTCAACCAACGGGGGATCGGCGCCGGCGACCGGGTCGGCGTCCGAGTCCCCTCCGGCTCCGCCGACCTGTACGTCTCGATCCTCGCGGTGCTCGCCGCCGGCGCCGCCTACGTGCCGGTGGACGCCGACGACCCCGACGAGCGGGCCGAGATGATCTGGCAGGACGCCCGGGTCTGCGCCGTGATCGGCGCCGGCCGGCAGGTCGCCCTGAACGGGGCCGTCCCGCCCGCCGGCCGGGCCGCCGGGCCGTCGCCGGACGACGACGCCTGGATCATCTTCACCTCCGGCACCACCGGCCGCCCCAAGGGCGTGGCGGTCACCCACCGCTCCGCCGCCGCCTTCGTGGACGCCGAGGCGCGGATCTTCCTCCAGCAGCACCCGCTCGGTCGGGGCGACCGGGTGCTGGCCGGCCTCTCGGTCGCCTTCGACGCCTCCTGCGAGGAGATGTGGCTGGCCTGGCGTCACGGCGCCTGCCTGGTCCCGGCCCCGCGCTCGCTGGTCAAGGCCGGCACGGACCTCGGCCCCTGGCTGGTCGAGCGCGCCATCACGGCGATCTCCACCGTGCCCACCCTGCTCGCGCTCTGGCCCCAGGAGTGCCTGGACCGGGTCCGGCTGATCATCGTCGGCGGCGAGGCCTGCCCGCCCGACCTGGTGCACCGGATCGCCGCCCCGCACCGCGAGTTCTGGAACACCTACGGCCCCACCGAGACCACCGTGGTCGCCACCGCCGCCCGGATGCTGCCCGGCGAACCGGTGCGGATCGGCGCCCCGCTGGACGGCTGGCAGCTTGCCGTCGTCAACGAGGCCGGGCACCCGGTCGGCTGGGGCGAGACCGGCGAACTGCTGATCGGCGGCATCGGCACCGCCCGCTACCTGGACCCGGCCAAGGACGCGGAGAAGTTCACCGCCCACCCCGCGCTGCCCGGCGGGCGGGTCTACCGCAGCGGCGACCTGGTGGTCGCCGACCCGCGCGGCCTGATCTTCGTCGGCCGCGCCGACGAGCAGGTCAAGCTCGGCGGCCGGCGGATCGAACTCGGCGAGGTGGACGCCGCACTCCAGGCGCTGCCCGGAATCCGGGCCGCCGCCGCGGCCGTACGCACCAACCCGGCCGGCACCCAACTGCTGGTCGGCTACCTGGTGCCGCACCCCGGGGTGGATCCCGACCTCACCCTGGCCCGCAAACTCCTGCAGGAACGTCTGCCGGCCGCCCTCGTCCCGCTGCTCGCCGTCGTCGACCAGCTGCCCACCAAGACCTCCGGCAAGGTCGACCGCAACGCCCTGCCCTGGCCGCTGCCCGGCCTCGGCCAGGGCGACGGCGGCGACCGGGCCCCACTCACCGGCACCGCCGGCTGGCTCGCCGAACAGTGGGAGGCCACCCTCGGCCTGCCGGTCCGGGCCGACAGCGACTTCTTCGCGCTCGGCGGCTCCAGCCTGGTCGCGGCCCGGCTGATCTCGGTGCTGCGCGCCAGGTTCCCCGGCCTCTCGGTCGCCGACCTGTACGCCAACCCGGTGCTCGCCGACCTCGCCGCCGCACTGGACGGCCAGGACAGCGGACCGGAGCTCGCCGCCGTACTGGACGGCCAGGACAGCGGACCCGACCGGCAGCGCCAGGTCCGCCGCACCCCGCGCCGGGCCGCGATCGGCCAGACCCTGGTGCTCGCCGTCCTCTACACCGTCACCAGCGTGCGCTGGGTACTCGCCGTCGCCGGGGTCGACAACCTGATGGGCGGCCGGCTCGACTGGGCCCCGCGCACCCCCTGGTGGCTGATCATCACCGGCCTGCTGCTGTTCTCCAGCTCCATCGGCCGGCTACTGCTGACCACCCTCGGCGCCCGGCTGCTCACCGCCCGGCTGCGCCCCGGCAGCTACCCCCGCGGCGGCCTGGTCCACCTGCGGCTCTGGGCCGCCGAGCGGGCCGCCGTGGCGTTCGGCGCCGGCGACCTGATCGGCACCCCGTGGGCCCGGCACTACGCCCGGTTGCTCGGCTGCGAGGTCGGCCGGGGCGCCCACCTGCACGCCCTGCCGCCGATCACCGGCCTGGCCCGCTTCGGCGCCGACTGCTCGGTGGAACCGGGCGTGGACCTGGCCGGCTGGTGGCTGGACGGCGACCTGCTGCACATCGGCTCGATCGAGATCGGCGCCGGCGCCCGGATCGGCGCCCGGGCCACCCTGATGCCCGGTGCCCGGATCGGCGCCGCCGCCGAGGTCGCCCCCGGCAGCTGCGTGCTCGACGCCGTCCCGGCCGGGCAGCGCTACCACGGGACGCCCGCCCGCCCCAGCAGCGAACCGGGCGAACCCTGGCCCGCCGCGGGCCGGGCCCGCCGCCGCGGGGGCTTCTGGAACCTCGCCTACGGCCTCGGCCTGTTCGGCTTCACCCTGCTGCCGCTGCTCGCCGCCGTACCCGGGCTGCTGGTGCTCTACCCGATGCTCGACACCGACCGCACGCTCGGCAGCGCGATGCTCCAACTCGTGTCCTTCAGCCTCGAGTTGACGGTCATGACGCTGGCGGTCTACGCGCTGCTGCTGGTGCTGCTGATCCGGATCCTCAGCGTGCCGATCAAGCCCGGCCACCACCCGGCGCACGGCAAGGTCGCCTGGTGCGTCTGGGCCGTCAACCGGCTGATGGACACCGCCCGCCGCACCCTCTTCCCGTTCTACGCCAGCCTCTTCACCCCGGTCTGGCTGCGGCTGCTCGGGGCCAGGATCGGCAGCCGGGTGGAGGCCTCCACGGTGCTGGCACTGCCCGGTCAGATGTCCGTGGACGACGGCGCCTTCCTCGCCGACGACACCCTGATCGCCCCGTTCGAGGTGCGCGGCGGCTGGCTGCGGGTCGGCCCGTCCCACGTCGGCCGGCGGGCCTTCGTCGGCAACTCCGGCATCGTCGGCGCCGACCGCGAGCTGCCCGACCGGGCCCTGGTCGGGGTGCTCTCCGACGCGCCCGCCAAGGCCGCGCCCGGCTCGTCCTGGCTCGGCCGGCCCGGCATCGAACTGCCCCGGGTGGCCGACCAGGCCGACGAGGGACGCACCTACGACCCGCCGCGCCGGCTGATGCTGGCCCGGGCCGGCGTGGAACTGTGCCGGCTGCTGCCGGTGGTGCTCACGGTGATCCTGGGCGACCTGGTCTTCGGCGCGCTCCAGGAAGTCATCGACCGGGACGGCCTGGCCGCGGCGCTGGCCGTCGGCGGAATCGTGCTGGCCGGCGCGACCCTGGCCGCCTGCCTGGTCACCACACTCGCCAAATGGCTGCTGGTCGGCCGCTTCCGCAGCGGCGAACACCCGCTCTGGTCCAGCTTCGTCTGGCGCAACGAGCTCTACGACACCTTCGTCGAGGAACTGGCCATGCCCTGGGGCGGCCGGACCCTGCTCGGCACGCCCTACCTCAACCTGTGGCTGCGCAGCCTCGGCGCCAAGATCGGCCGCGGCGCCTGGTGCGAGACGCACTGGCTGCCGGAGGCCGACCTGGTCACCGTCGGCCCCGGCGCCAGCGTCAACCGGGGCACCGTGCTGCAGACCCACCTGTTCCACGACCGGGTGATGCGGCTCGGCACCGTGAAGCTGGACGAAGGTGCCACCCTCGGACCCAACTCCATCGTGCTGCCCGGCGCCACGATCGGCGCCGGCGCCTCGATCGGCGGGGCCTCCCTGGCCATGCGCGGCGAGTCTCTCCCGGCAAGCACCCGATGGATCGGCAACCCGGTCGCCGCCTGGCCGACCCCACACCCGACCGGCCCGCCCCAGCAGACCCACGAACGCCGGCCACCGGTTCGCCGCCAGACCCCGAGGCACCGCGCCGGAGCCAGGCCGGCCGCACGTTGAGCCGGTAACTCCCGAACGCGAAGCGGAAATCCACGGGCGGGCGACGTTCCACACCGCAAGGTGCGAAACATCGCCCGCCCGTACCGGCACCCCCCTCGCCGAACTCCTCACCCCGGCCGACCCGTTGGAGACCCACTGACCGGGCAGGCGGTCGCGGGCGAGCTGGGGAACGGAAGGGCATCTCGCGTCTGGACAAATTCCGGGAAATTTTGACACCGTGAGGCGCGCCGGCCCGGCAATCGAACATACGACCGAAGCCTTCCGGGAGTCCAGCCATGCCATCCGCCCGTCTCGCCGCCGACGCCACCGCCTTCTACACCGAGCAGAGCGCCTTCTCCGACCCCGGCGACCTCGCCCCGCGCTACGCCGGACTTCCCACCGATCCCGCCGAACTCGCCCGCATCGCACGCGACTTGATGATCCACCGCCTGGAGGGCGGGCAGTTCCGTTTCACCCTCCCCCAGGACCGTCTCCACAACGACGCCGAAACCCGCTACCTCGACGACATCCTCCGGCTGATCCTCGAGCGGAACGACGCCCCGCTGACGCAGCCGCGTGCCACCGGCGACCGATTCGTCGGCGTCTGCCGCGACTTCGCGTTGCTGCACTGCTCGTTCCTGCGCCACGCGGGCATCCCGGCCCGCGTGCGGTACGGCTTCGCCGACTACCTCGGCACGGACGGCTTCCACGCCGATCACATGGTGACCGAGTACTGGGACAGCGAGCGGGGCTGGCTGCTCGCCGACCCCCAAGCGGCCGACCCGGCGATCGCAGCCGCGTGGAACCTCGACTTCGACCCGATGGACGTTCCGCGCGAGCGTTTTCAGGTCGCGGGCAAGGTCTGGCAGGCCGTCCGAGCGGGCGAGGCCGACCCGAAGGCGTTCGGGCTGCACCCGCCGCAGGTGGGGCCGATGTGCGGGGAGTGGTTCGTCGCGGGGTGCGTCCGGCTGGATCTCGCGGCGCTGAACAAGGTCGAGACGCTGCTGTGGGACGTCTGGGGCGCGGGGGCGGACAACGACGCAGACCTCACCGCCGCGATACGTGAACTCTACGACCGGGCCGCACTCCTGGCCGCCGACGACGTGCCGTTCGACGCCGCGCGGGCGCTCTTCACACAGCACGACGGACTGCGGGCGCCGAGGACGGTGCTGTCCCTGGCGCCCTTCAACGGCCCGCGCGAAGCGACCCTGCGCCGGACCCCGCTCGGCCTCCGGTGAGGAGGTCGCGGGCGTAACAGGCCAACTCCGTTGCGCCCTCTACAACTTGGCGGCACCCTCGGCCTACGCTGGCCGGACCCGACAGCCGAGTCGCCAAGGATGGCACATGATCAAGCGTCGCTCACTGTTCGCTCTCGCCGGTCTGGGCGGGGCCGCCGCCCTGCTGCCGGCCGGGCCTGCCCTGGCGGATTCGCCGCAGCCCATCGACCTGCCCTCGCCGACTGTCGGCCGGCCGGTCGGTACCGTCAGTCTGCACCTGGTCGACCGCGGCCGGCCGGACCCGTTCGAACCCGCCTCCGGGGCACGCGAGTTGATGGTGCAGTTCTGGTACCCGGCGCGCGGTACCGCCGGCCTGGCCCGGGCGTCGTACACGACCCCGCGGGTCGCGGCCGCGCTCGAAGGTTTTCTGCTGATGGACCCGGGCACGTTGTCGCGGATCCGGCCCACCGCCCACGCCGGCGCCCCCGTCCACCCGGGCCCGCTGCCGCTGCTGCTGTTCGGGCACGGGCGGAAGGGTGGGCGCAGCAACTGCACGGCGCTGGCGGAGGAGTTGGCCGCGCACGGCTACCTCGTCGCGGCCATTGACCACACCTACGACGCCACCGCCGTGGAGTTCCCGGACGGCCGGGTGGTGTACAGCTCGTTGTCGGACGATCCGCCGGGCAACGACGGCCCGGACCGGCAGCAGATCGCCGCACGGGTCGGCGATCTGCGCTTCGTGGTCGACGAACTGACCGGCGGCCGGCTGCCGTTCCGGGTCGACGGCGGGCGAATCGGGGTGCTCGGCCACTCCATGGGCGGGGCCGCTGCGGCCGAGGCGCTGCGGCAGGACTCCCGGCTGCGGATCGGTCTCGACCTCGACGGCGGCCTGTTCGGTTCGTCCGTTCCCGAGCTCGGGCTGGACCGGCCGTTCCTGCTGCTCACCTCGCTCGAGGACCATGACACCTGGCGGCGCTGGCGCGAGCACCACCGGGCCTGGGGGCGTCAGCTCCGGACCCGGGGCACGGGCCACCTCAGCTTCACCGACCTGCCGCACGCCGCCGGGCCGGGCCACCTCGCCGACCGCCTTCCCCCCGAGGTCTACGCCGGCCTCTTCGGCACCCTCGCCCCGGCCCGCGCCACCGAACTCACCCGCGCGTACGTCCGCGCCTTCGCCGACCGCTTCCTGCGCGACTGCCCCGCCCCGATCCTCGACGGACCGTCCCCGCGGTACCCGGAGATCGAGTTCCGCTGGAGCGTCCAGTAGGACCGGGGCCTCAACTCCTCAGCGCTCAGCCTCCGGTGAGGAGGTCGCGGAGCAGGGCGACGGTGTCGGGGTCGAGGTCGCGGCCGGTGCGGCGGCTCAGTGCGTCGAGGCGGTTGACGGCGCGGACGAGTTGGTCACGGGCGCCGGCCGAGGCGTACGCGTAGAACAGGTCGCGGTGCAGGAGTTCGACGTCGGGGGCGACGGCGAGGGCGCGGAAGATCGCGGCCTCGGCGGTGCGGTGGTCGCCGTACTGGAGGCGGCGGGCGGCGAGTTCGTGCGCGGTGTCGACGATCGCGGCCAGCATGTCCTGGCGTTCGGTCTCCGCCCAGCCGAACGTCCCGGCCGGGGACTCGGCGAACGGGGCGCCGCGGACCAGGGCGAGGGCGTGGGCGAGGGCGGCGTCGGCGGTGGTGGAGGTGGAGCGCATGCCGCGCCGGTACAGGCTGCGGAACTCGTCCCAGTCGCAGCCGACCGTCGGGGCCAGCGTGTACGTCTCGGCGGGCTCGGCGGCCAGGTAGTCGCGGCCCTCCGGGGAGGCGCCCAACCAGGCGGCCAGCGCGGCGAGTTTGACCGGCAGCGGTTCGGCGAGCCGCTCCGCGGTGGCCTTCGGGTCGAGGTGGGCGGCGCCGGGGTGGATGTCCCGGTCGACCACCGAGTGCTCGGATCCGGGGCGCAGCGCCAGGTACGCGGCGAGCTCGGTCAGCCGGGGGCGGGCGGCCGGGTCGATGCTGCCCGCCACCCCGAGGACGTCCACCGGGCCGAGCAGCCGGATCCGCGGCGCGGACCGCAGGTGGTGCGCCTCCGGGGAGCGCAGGATCGCCAGCAGGTCGTCACTGTCGGTCCGGGCGGCGGTGCTCCCGGGCCGGGCGGACGGCCGGGCGGCGGCGCTCGCGGCGTGCGGGTCGGGTGCCTCCGCCTGGTCGTGGATCGGCGCGGGCTCGGGCACCACCGGCTGGGCGGCGGGGGCCGGGACGGCGGGGGCGGTCTCGACCGGCGGGAGCTCGAAGTACTGGGTGCCGGCCGTGGGTTCCGGGGCGGTCTCCGCCGGCGGCAGCTCGAAGTACTCCGTGCGGTCCGGCTCCGGTGCCACGACGGGTTCCGGCACCGACTCCACCAAAGGCTCCGCCACGGGCTCCGCCACCGACTCCACCGCCGTTTCCACGGGCGGGAGTTCGGCGGTGTCGGCGGCGTCCGGGTCGTGGTCGAGCGGCGCGGAGTCCACCGGAACGGGGTCCACCGGAACGGGGTAGGCAGTGAGCCGCGGGTCGACGGCGGTGCCGTGCGGCGGCGTGGTGGCCTTGCGGGCCTGGCCGTTGGCGGCGTGCCGGGGCTCGGCGGGCGGGACGGGGGTGACCGGGGTGACGGCGTAGGGGTTGGTGGGCGCGGTGGGGACGAGTCCGGCGAACGGGCTGCTGCCGGTGGGCACGACCCGGGCCAGCACGCGCGGGCCGTCGGCGTCGCCGTCGGCGCCGGGCTTGGCCAGCGACAGCGGCGCCGATGCCTCGGCGGCGTGCTGCTCCGCGCCGCCGGGTCCGCCGAGCAGGGCGATCAGCCGGGCGTCCAGAGAGCTGTCGGAGCGCTCGGGCATGCCGCCGTCCGACTCGAAGCCGAGCGGTCCGGGGTGGGCGGCGATCGCGGCGCCGACGGTGGCCAGTGCGGGGACGGCGGGGAGCGGGATCTCGGCCTCGTCCTCGGGGCCGTTGTGCGGGCCGTCGAGGGTCCAGTCGGGGGCGGGGTGCTGGGTGAAGTCGCCGGAGGCACGGACGAGTTCGCCGAGCTGGTCGTACTGTTCGCGGCTCAGGCGCTGGAGTTCGACGTTCAGGTGCAGGCCGGGCAGGGTGGACTGGCCGACGGCGGGGAGCGTCCAGCGGGCGACGGGGCCGGCGCCGCGCTCGGGGGCACGGGTGAGGACGGCCAGGCAGGTGCGGGGGCGGCCGTCGAGCAGCCGGCCGAGTTCGGCGGGGATGCCACCGGCGGGCGGCTGCGCGGAGAGCACGATCTCCGGCACCCAGGCCTCGTCGGCGCTGCCCCGGCTGCGGGCCTCGCGGGGGCTGCCGGCCTCGGCGGCGACCAGGGTGGCGCGGGCCTTGGCGGTGCGCGGGCCGAGGGCGGCGAGCGCGGCCTCCAGGGTGGCGTGGTGGTGGACCCGGTCGGTGGCGGGGCCGGCGGCGGGCAGGTCGGTGGCGATGCCGACCAGGTGCAGGTGGAGACGGTCGGCGAGCGGGCTGTGGGCGAGTTCGACGGCGAGGGTGCGCAGCACGTCGTCGGCGTCGTCGGGGTGCCCGGAGAGGTGGACCAGGCGGACGGTCTCCAGGTCGGCGAGGACGGTGGAGCCGTCCGGGCTGTTGCCGAGGGTGACCAGCGCCGGGTAGGGGGCGCTGTACTTGGCGGCCTGCCCGGCGGACAGCAGCTCGTTGGAGTCGTCGGGGCACCACCACACGTTGGGGGCGTGCGCGGCCCGGAACGGGGCGATCGGCACGGCGGGTGCGGCCAGGTGCAGTTCGACGGTGCCGGCGTTGGTGATCCGGGCGGCGACCAGGGCGGGCAGCCGCTTGTCGCCGCGGACGGTGTTGCGGCCGAGGGTGCGCAGCGCGCGGTTGAGCAGTTCCAGTCCGCCGTCGTTCTGGCGGGCCTTCAGCTCGGCCTCGAAGCGGCCGGCCGGGGCGGACGGCAGCGCGATCCGGTGCCGGGGGCGGCGGGCCCGCTGCTGGTCGGTGCGGCGGCGGGCGACCAGGCTGACCAGCGCGGCGGCCATCAGCACGCCGACGGTGGAGACCGCCAGCGGCACGGTGTAGTCGTCGCCGTGGCGGGCCTGCTGGTCGCGGGCGGCGGGCAGGTTGGCGGCGGGCGTGCTGTCCTGCGGCGCGGGCGTCTCGGCGCCGGTGGACGGTGCGGGCGTCTGCTCGGGCGCGGGGCTCTCCGCAGCGGGGCTCTGCGCGGCAGGGCTCTGCGCAGCCGGACTCTCCGCAGCCGGGCTCTGCGCAGCGGGCGACGCGGGCGCAGGCGGCTGGGCGGCAGGCGGCTGGGCGGCGGGCACGTCGTCGCGCTCGGGCCGCTCGGGCGCGTGGCTGCGCGGCACCACCGGGGCCTGCGGCGCGGGCGCCCCCGCCGCAGGCGGCTGGGCGGCTGCCGGCGCCCCGGGCATGGTGAGCACCATGCCGGGCGCGAGCACGTCCGGGTTCGTGAGCTTCTCGCCGTCGGGCGCGGTGACGCCCTTGTTGGCGTCGAACAGTTCGGGCCAGCGGTCGCCGTCGCCCAACTCCCGCTGGGCGATGCCGGACAGCGAGTCGCCGGAGTGCACGGTGACGGTGCCGTGGGCGGCCGCGGTCAGCCCGGGCGGGGTGACGGCGGCACTCTGGGTACCCCCGCCAACGGTCGCGCCGCCACCCGCTGTCCCGGCGCCCCCGCCACCACTCGCGGCGTCGGGCTTGGCGTCGGCGGGCATCAGCAGCCGCCAGCCGGGCTGGATCGGGCGGTCGGCGTCGAAGCGGGTGCCGGAGTCGTCCATCGCGCGGCCCGCGTTGAGCTTGGCGATCTCCGTCCAGCGTTCGCCGGAGCCGAGTTGGCGTTCGGCGATGGTCCACAGGCTGTCGGCGGGCCGGGAGTCGCGCACCGTGTAGGTGGGCTGCTGGGGGTCGGCGTCGGGTGCTGCGGCGGGGGCGGCGGCGGGCAGTGCGGCGAGCGCCGGGGAGGACGTCAACTGGGCGACGGCGGCGGGGCGTTCGGCGAGTTCGGGGGTGGCGGCGAAGGCCGAGCCGGCCACCGGGAGCAGGGCGAGCACGGAGCCGACCAGGCCGGCGGCGATCCGCTGGCTCCAGCCGAAGGCGGGGAGCCGGCGGGCGACCCGGCCGCGCAGCTGGGCGGGGATCTCGATCAGTACGGAGATCAGGAAGCACAGCCAGCCGAGCCAGCCGACGCCGACCAGCAGCCACAGGAACAGGCTGCCGTCGTCGGGGCTGGTGAGTGCCTCCACCAGGCCGCGGCCGAACGGGTTGCCCATGGCGGCGACGGTGGCGGTGCCGTAGCCGAGCAGGGCGGGCACGCCGATCAGCAGCACGGCCAGCGCCAGCAGCGAGCCGAGCGCGGCGAGCAGCGAGCCTCCGGCGCCGCGCCGTCGGGCGGGGCGCCCGAGATGAACGGGCGTGGTGCCGCCGGGGTGCGGTCGCCGCCCCGGGCGGCCCTTGCGGTGCTGGTCGTCGGCTCCGCGCGCGGCCATCAGCCGGTCGTCCCTTCCGTGATGCCGTGTACCAGGGTGGCCTTGCCGTGACCCTGCACGGGGAGTGTGGTGATGCCGACCAGGCCGAGCAGCGCGGTCGGGTAGTCCGTTTCGACGGTGACGCTGAACGTTTGCAGGTCGTTCGGGTTCGGGAAGCCGATGGCGCCCTTGATGCCGTGGCTGCGCAGGTACGCGGTGGCGGCGCGTTCGGCGGCGGGCCGGTCGAAGCGGTAGCCCCGGCCGGCCCGCAGCGCGTCGATGTCGAGCTGCTGGCCGCCGGCCCGGGCGGCTTCCTGGGCGAGCGCGTCGGTCCGTTCGACGGCACGCAGCCGTCCGCCGCAGTCGAGAACCAGGCCGACCACGGCCACCAGGCTGACGGCGGTGACGGCGACCATGACCGAAATGCTGCCCCGGTCACGGCAGTTCACGCCTCGTTCGTTCACGGTCCCTCCCCCTGGGGTGTGATCAGTTTCCCCGGTAACGGTCCACCACGGAGGTGAATGTACCGGTGAGCGTCTTGTGGCCGGGCAGGCCGTCGAGTTCCATCAGGTCGCCGAACGCGACGGTGCAGGAGACCCGGACGGTGATGGTGGTGAGCGGTTCTCCGTCGGTGTTCAGGATGCCGTACTCGGGCTCCCCGACGGGCTCGGTCGCGCACTGTACGCGGCGGTCGGCGAGGGCTTGTTGGACCGCGTCGGCGGCGGCCTGCCGGGCGCCCTCGGGGGTGCGGGCCAGCGAGGCGGCGCGCGCGCCGGAGCGGGCGGCGGCGTCGACGATCGCGCCGGTGCTCTGGACGCGCCCGGCGGCGACCGCCATCAGCGCGAAGGCGAGCACCACGGGCACCACGATGGCGGCCTCGATCGCGAACGACCCCCGGTCGTCGCGGCGTATCCGAAGAAGGTCTCTCACGGCTGCCCCTGCGGAACGAACTTCTCCCGGGGCGCGCTGGCGGTCTTGGTGAGCGTCAGCCGGTCGAAGAACGGCAGCACGGACGCGGGGTGGACGGTGACGGACAGCCGGTACAGGTCGGGGTCGCCGCTGTCGGTGTCGATGTGTTCCAGCCGGGCGAGGTTGCCGAGCCGGTCGGTGAAGTCCTGGGCCCGCCTCGGCCCGTCGTCGGCGCGCGCGCCGTTGACGCGTCCGGCGTCCACGCCCTCCCGGGCGGCGGTCAGCGCGGCCTGGTCGGCGTACCACCAGAGTCCGGCCTGAACGACCAGGAGGATGACGAACAGCACGGCGGGGAAGACGATGGCGAGGCTGATCGCCATCGCTCCCGCGTCGAGCGTGCGTCCGCGGAACTGCCGGACCGTCAAAGCGACGGACCGGGGCGGGCGGGAGGTCACGGTGCCTGGCCCCCGTCCGGCACGTTCTGCGGGATCTTGTTCTTCACGTTGGTGCCGAGCTGGGTGATCGCGTAGACCACCGCGCCGGCGATGGCGACCAGCACGATGACGGCGAGCGCGAGTTCGATGCTGATCGCGCCGCGGTCGCCGGAGGCGCGGGCGGCCCGCAGCTTGACCAGCCGGAACTCGAGGACGGGGCGCAGCAGGTGGACGGGGAACAGCAGCGGCAGCAGAACTGCCGTGGCCAGGGCGCGGATTCGGTTCATGGTGTGCTCTCCGGTGCGGGGTGGCGGGGTACTCGTGGAGGTCATTGGACGGTCAGCATCTGGTAGAGCGCGGGGAAGACGATCAGGACCGTCATCAGCAGGGTGAGCGCGGATCCGGGTGCGACCATTCGTTCGCTGTCGGTGTTGGCCTTGGCGAGTTCTTCGGAGAGCAGTTCGCCGCGCAGGCTCTTGGCGCGGGCCCGCAGGGTGTCGTAGACGGCGGCGCCGTCGACGCCGGAGATCCGCATGATGTCGGCGACGTCCTGGAGCGGGGTGAGGCCCAGCTCCTGGGCGAGGGTGTCGAGTCCGTCCCAGGGCGGGAGCCGGTCGGTGGCGGCGCGTTCGAGGGCGTCGCGGATCCGCCGGAAGACGGTGCCGCGGCCGGCGGAGGCGGCGCGGCGGAGTGCTTCGGCGGGTCCGCAGTCGGCGGCGCGTTCCAGGGCGACGAGTTCCAGGTAGGCGGCGATGCCGTGCAGGTACTCGGTGCGGGCCTCCTTGGCCTCGCCGGCCACGATGGCGTCGGGGACGAACCAGAGCAGTGCGCCGAGCAGCGGTCCGACCAGCAGCGGGACGGCGATGGGCAGTCCGTCGCCGAACAGGGCGGCCAGTGCGGCGAAGTAGCCGGGCAGCGAGAGGCCGATGACGGCGAACAGCACCTTGTGTGCCATGAACCGGGCGGGGCTGCGGCCGATCAGGGCGAGTTCCTGCTGCGGAATGCGGACCCCGGGCAGTTGGAGCGAGCGGGTGCCGACCCGGTCGTACCAGGGGTCGGCGGCGTCGTCGGCGGCGTCCCGGCGCGGTTCGGGGGTGCGGTGCAGCCGGTCCAGGGCCTGGCCCAGGTCCGGTGGGGCGGGGCGGAGTTCGGCGAGCAGCAGGGCGAGGCCGCCGGCGGCGGCGGCGCCGGCCAGGACGGCCCAGGGCGAGATCATCGGGCTCCCTTGACCAGCGGGTCGTTGTCGTCGCCGGCCGCGGTGTCGGCGGTTTCGTCGCCGGTGCGCTGTCCGGGCATCCGGCCGGCCTTGGAGCGCCGGTCCTGTTCCAGGATCCGCGGCAGGGGGGTGTACGAGGCGAGCGAGCGCATCCAGGCGATCACCAGCACGAACGCCACCGCGACGACGCCGAGCACGAGTTGGCCGATGCCGGTGGTGTAGGGCTGGGTGTAGGTGGAGTTGAACGAGCCGAGGACTGTCACCAGCAGGATGATGCCCACCATCCAGCGGATGGTGGTCCGGTGCTTTGCCCGGTCGGCCTCGATGGTGCGGCGCTGGCGGACTTCCTCGCGGACCGATTCGGCCATGTCGGCGAGGGCCCGGGCCAGGCCGGGGCCGCTGTCGCCGGCCCGCAGCAGGAGGGCGGCGAGCACCTTGTCGGCGGTGGCGTCGGCGAGTTGGTCGGCGAAGGCGCGCAGTGCGTCCTCGGGGCGCCAGCGGGCCTGGAGGCGGGCGGCGAGGTCTGTGATCTCGGTCTCCAGGGCGGCGGGTGCGGTGCGGCGGCTGGTGACGATGGCCTGGTTGAGGCCGACGCCGAGCAGCAGGACGTCGGCGAGGCGCTGGGTCCACTCGGCGAGTGCTTCCAGCCGTTCGATCCGGCGGGTGTCGGAGCGGGTGGCGTCGAACAGCCAGGGCAGGCCGAAGACGCCGGCGGGCACCAGCAGGGCGACCAGCGGGATGCCGGTGAACAGCCAGCCGGCCGGGCCGCCGAGCAGGGCCAGCGCGAGCTGGATGCGGCGCAGCCGGGCGACGCCGGGCGAGGCGGTGCCGGGGGCGCCGTACCAGAGGGTGTGCAGCCGTCCTTCCAGCGGGTTGGCCCGTTCGTCGGGGTCGGCGCGCCGTCCGGTCAGTCCGGCGGCCAGGGCCACCAGTCCGCCGGCGGTGAGCAGTCCGCACAGCACGTACAGGAGCATCAGCGCATCCCCCCGATCCGCAGGTTCAGCGGCGCGCCCCAGGCCCCGTAGGGGGAGGCGAGCAGCCCCGCGTCGAAGCCGGCCCGGCGCAGGTCGTCCAGGCAGTGCGGCGGGGTGACGGGGACGGCCCGTACCTCGCCGAGTTCCGGGCGCGGCCCGAAGACGGTGTTCATGGCGGGCCGTCCGGACTCGCCGAGGCCGGCCACTTCCAGGACGTGCGAGACGAACCGGTGGCGGCGGCCGCCGACGGCGGTCTCGTCGACCATGGTGACGTGCACGATGAAGTCGATGGCGTTGGCGGTGAGCCGGTAGGCCAGGCTGTCGGTCATGTGGGAGCCGTACTCGAGGCAGAGTTCGGCGATCCGGTCGACCACCATGTGTGGGCCGCGGGCGTGCAGGGTGCACATCGAGCCGCCCTCGCCGTTGGTCATCACCCGCAGCATCGGCACGACCTCGCCGGAGCGGACTTCGCCGACGATGATCCGCGAAAGCGTCATCCGCAGTGCGGCGGGAATGAGTTCACCGATCGTCAGCTCGCCTGCGAGCCGTCCGTCCACGCGTTCGCCGTTGCCCTCGCGGGCCTCCATCGGTACGACCTGGCGCAGGTGGCCGAGGGTGTGCAGCCAGAGCTCGAACTCGGACTCCAGGGTGCCGATCCGTTCGTCGGGCGGGATCTCGGCGGCCATCGCGCGCAGCAGGCTGGTCTTGCCGACGCCCTGGGTGCCGGTGATCATCACGTTCTTCCGGGCCCGGATGGCGGCGGCCAGGAACGCGGCCAAGGTGGTGTCCACGGTGCCGAGTTGGACCAGGTCGCGGAGGTTGGCGCTGGCCACCCGGTGGCGGCGGATCGCCACGTAGGGGCGGGGGGTGACCTCGGTCATCGCCTGCAGGCGCATGCCGCCCTCCAGGCGCAGCGCGAGCATCGGGCTGGCGGTGGACAGGCTGCGTTCGCCGCCGCCGTGCTGGCGGGCCAGGTCCTGGAGCAGCTCGATGAGTTCCTCGTCGGAGTCGGCGACCGGCGGGACCTGCCGCAGCGGCTGGTGCACCCGGGAGACCCAGACGTCGTCGCAGCCGTTGATCAGGATGTTCTCGATCTCCGGGTCGTCGAGGTACGGCTGGAGGCGCCCGGCCCGGAACAGCAGGTCGTAGACGGCCTCGGAGAGCGCCCGGTCCTGTTCGCGGGTGGGCGGGATGCCGTGGGTCTGCGCGTAGGCGTCGGACCAGCGGGCCACCGCCTCCTCGATCAGCGCCCGTCCGCGCTGACGGCGGGTGGCCCGGTCGGCCTCGGTGCCGGACGCCTCGTTCAGCCGGGACAGCTGCTGGTGCAGTTCGGCCGCGACCTGCCGCTTCAGCTCCCGTGCGACCTGGGTGTCCACGGCCGGGACCGCCCCGGCCGGGCCGAGCGCGGGCACGGCGGCGGGCATGGTCGACACCGGGCCGGTCGGTGGGACGGGCGCGGCGGGCATCGGCGCGGGCACGGCCGGCGCGGCCCACGGCAGCCCGGCGGCGTCCGGCGAACCTCCGTACACCACCTGCCCGTTGACGTACTGCCCGGCCTGCTGGGGCGGCGGCCCCTGGTAGGGGTTAGCGCGCACGGTGCACCTCCCCCCGCCCGTCCTCGGGCCCGTCGTCCTGTCCGGGGAACGGCGCGGGCGCGGGCGGCTGCGGCACCACGGGCGGCGCGATGTACGGCGCGGTGTACGAGATCTGCGGCTGGTTCTCCACCCGGATCGGCCACTCCCCCGTGAACTGCCCACCGGGCTGCGGCCGCTGCGGCTGAACCGGCTGGGGCTGGACGGGCGGCGGCAGGAACGGCTGGGGCTGCGTCGGGTACTGCGGGGCCTGGGCCTGGTACGGCTGCGGCGGGTACGGCTGCTGGACGTAGGACTGCTCGGTCTGCGGAGGGTACGGCTGGGCCTGGCGCCCGCCCACCGGCCCGGCCGCGAACGGCGGCTGCGCGAACGGGGCTGCGGTAGGCGGCGCCTGCGGGGGCGTCACCTGTTGCTGCGTCATCTGTTGCTGCGTCATCTGCTGCGAGGGTACGGCCTGCTGGGAAACGGGCGGCTGCGGGGCCTGCACCTGGTACGTCAACGGCTGCGGCTGGACGGGCTGGGGCGACGGCTGGACGGGCTGCGCCTGCGGTCGCGGAAGCTGCTGCGGCGGAACCTGCTGAGCCTGCGGCCCGAGGCGTCGCCGGCGCCCCTCGGCGTGGTGCTGGATCCGGTCGGCTGCGGTCCGCGCGGTGCGCATCAGCTCGGAGCGGATGAACCGCCGGTCGGTGGTGTCGCCGCCGTCGGACAGCACCCGGGCGGTGCGCGGCGCGTGCGTGAGGGTGCCGAGCACGGGCAGTTGGAACTGCCGGGACACCTCGTGGTCGGGGTAGGGGCCTTCGGCGACCAGCAGCAGTCCGAGGCTGTCCGATCCGGTGCCGTGGGTGTCGAGGTCCTCGCGCAGTGCGGCCAGCCGGGGCCGGGCGGCGGAGAGTCCGCGCAGTGTGGTGCGGACGGTCACGGCGACCACGTCGGAGCGCCGGGCGAGGACGGCCATCGGGCCGTTGGCGCCGGAGCGGCCGAGGTCGAGGATCACGTCGTAGCCCTCGGGGTCGAGCGCGCGCAGCGCTTCGACCAGGGGTTCCCAGGTGTAGGCGAGGCCGGGGGCCTGGGCGGGGTCGGTGAGTCCGGGCAGCAGGAGGCGTTCGCCGGAGCCCTGCGGGGAGACGTCCAGCAGTTGTTCCCACAGGGTCTGGGCGAGCAGTCCGCGCCGGTCGGCCACGGCGAGGTTGCGCAGTCCGTACACCGCGTCGACGCGGCCTTCGAGGGCGCCGGCCAGCACCGCGCCGCCGTCGGGGTCGCATTCGGCGAGCAGGACGCGGCGGCCCGGGCGCAGCGGCCAGGACAGCAGCAGGGCGAGGGCGCTGCTGGTGGCCCCGGGCGCCCCCGGCCCGCCGAGGACGGCCACCACGGTCATCAGGAGCCCCCGGCGTTTCGGGGTGCGAGGATCACCTGGAATTTGCCGCCGGCCACCCAGGAGGCGAGTCGGGGGCCGTCGGACGGGCCGATGGCGACGTCTATGACGGTGGTGCCGTCGGGGTCGGTGCGGCCGACGGCGGAGACGGTGGCGGTCATGGTGTCGGGGGTGCGGGTGGTGCCGTCGGTCTTGGTGCTGTCGGGGGTGTAGACGATCAGCACCTGGAGTCCGGGTTGCAGCCGGGTGGCGGGCAGTTGAGAGCGTTTGGCGGCGACGCCGACGATCTGCTGGCCGGGCTGGGTGGCGGGGTCGCTGGTGAGGTCGGACTTGACCAGCAGGGCGCCGCGCTTGAGGTCGGTGGTGGCGCGCAGTCCGACGGTGTGTTCGAGGTCGCGGGCGTCCAGCGGGCGCAGCGCGGGGTCGCCGGCGATGTGGGCGACGACCAGGTCGTCGTTGCCGATGACCTGGCCCATGGGGACGTCGCGGGCGAGGGCCAGGACGGCGATCCGCTGGCCGCTGCTGTTGTACAGCACGGCGCCGCCCAGGCCGCCGGCGGCGATCAGGGCGGCCGCCATGGCCAGTACGGCGGGCCTGCGGCGGCGGACGCCGAGGCGGCGCGGCGGGGTCGGCATGCTTCGGTTCTCCACCGCTTCGCGGCCTCTCACTCGTGATGGAACGTCAATGCTGGTCCGGCAAGGGGGTTGTCGGCCCGGTCAGTTCAGCACCTGGACCTCGTTGACGGGGATCTGCATCGTCAGGCCGGGGAATTCGCTGCGCCAGGTGAAGTCCGCCATGTCGATGTCGGCGTTGTTCGAGGTCTTGGCGGTGACCTTCCACAGCAGCGCGACCCGCAGGGTGTAGGCGTGGTCCTTCATGCCGGCGGAGGCGCGGGCGAAGATGTGGCTGCAGCTGGGTGTCTGCCCGGCGGCGAACGGGGTTCCGGGGTCGGCGCAGGTGAACTCCTGGGAGCGGGCGCCGTCGGGGCCGTCGTCGACGGACCAGACGACCTGCTTGAGGGTCACCGTGGTGGTCACGTCGTAGCCGGGTCCGTGGATGGTGTGGCTGATCGGTCCGGCGGACTGCGGTGTGGCATCGAACCAGAGTCCCACCGGGGAGCCGACCACGGCGTCCGTCTGCGGGGCGGCGTGCAGCACGGGGCGGGCGACCTTGATCTGGTCGAGGGCGTCGAAGGCGAGTTGGCGGGGCGTCGGGGGCTTCACCGGGCCGGGGGGCTGGGCGAGGAAGACCTGGCCGGGCGCCTCGACGCCGAGGCAGGACCGGTCGTAGATCGCGCCGTCCTTGCTGGTCTTGCCGTCCCAGACGTCCTCGCTCTCCAGCGGCTGGGGCTTCGACAGCCGGTAGTAGCAGCCGCTGGAGAACCAGCCCAGGTCGTCGAGCCAGCACGGCACATCCTCGTCGTTCCAGCGGCACTTGCCGGACCCGGAGTCCCCTCCCCCGCCGCCCGAGCCGCCGCCGGAGCCGCCCCCGCTGCCGGGTTCGTGGACGCCCGTGCAAATGATGTCGTCGGCGCACGGCGTCACGTCGGCGCTCGCCGACGGGACGAACGCGACCGTCAGTCCGATTCCGGTCAGTACACAGAGCGCGGCGCGCCAGGCGGAGTTCAGCATGTCTTGGTCACCTCACGGGTGAAGTCGGCGATCAGCCAGCGGTTTCCGTATCTCTTCAGGACGGCGGTAGCGGGGTAGCGGGTCAGCCGCTGTTGCGGATCCTTGATCTGCTTGGTGCCCGCGTCCGCCTGGTGCCAGCCGCTGACGTCGAGGCAGTCCTCGATCGTCGCGGTGGGCGGACTCGCCTGCAGATTCATGCTTTTGACGACGGGTGAGGTTCTGGGCCGGCCGGTCATCACGAGTTTGGCATCGTGCAACTGGGTCAGCGAGAGCAGTGCCTCGCTGAGCGCCGGCCCGGTGGCGTACTGGCCGAGCGCGGTTCCGTCCGAATTCGATCGCTCGAACACGTCGGCCCGGACGTCCCACCAGGCTTGATAGGCCGTCACCACGCTGTGCGCCTCCAGCCCTTGGTCGCCCTGGTCGGGGACGGGGCTGCGGCTGGGGTCGGCTTTCCCGGTGGCGGAGTTGGTGGCGCGGGGCAGTCCGGATTCGGGGGTGCCGAGGCGGTCGGCGGAGCCTTTTTCGGTGGCGCCGCATGCCGTGAGAGCTGTCAGCAGGAATGGCAGAAGCAGCCCGCTGATCCCAACTCCCCGAGGGCGCACCGGAATTCCGCGCTGCCGCATAGCCCCACCTTGTCGCGGCCGAACTGTGGTGGGTCCGGGCCGCCGATCTCGTCTGCCGTCCCCTGTGGTGATTCCGGGCGGCTCGGAGGTCGATTCTTCGCCAACCCGCCCCGGCACGGCAACACCCGGGGCGTCCTGACCTTACGCGGAAGGCGGATCTGTTGGGGCACTTTCTCGCCACAGAACCGCCAAAAGTTCATCGGAAAGCGGCAGTCCGGCGAGCGCTCCCCGCACTGCGGCGCGGTTGCGCATCAGGAGTCTCCCTCCGTCACGGGGCACCAGCAGTCTGGCCTCGCCGGCGGAGGCCGGTTCGCCCCAGCCGAGTTGGCCCTCGACGGCGGGCTGGAGGTCGAGCGGGCCGACGGCGGCGGGCGCGCCGGGCACGCCGTGCTCCAGCACCCGGCCGAGCGCCCAGCTGAACGAGCCCTCCGCGCCGGGCAGTACGCCGTCGCGCCCCCGCCGCCCGGCGCTCCAGCGCCCGATCCGGCCCCACAGCGGCACCCGGGAGTGGCCGAGCAGTTCGCCCGCGCCGTCCTCGCGCAGCAGGGCCGCCCAGGTGTCGCGGTCGGCGACCGCGTCGACGATCAACAGGGTCTCCTCCTGTTCGCCGTGCACCATGGCGCTGGTGATCCAGTCCCAGGCGAGGCCGCGCCGGTAGGCGTTGTCGGGGGTGGAGCCCGCGGTGACCAGCGCGACCCGGCGCCCGCGCGGGTCTGCGACCAGCTGGCCGAGCAGGCACACCACCAGCCAGCGGGCCGGGCGCTGGGAGGCCTGGCGCAGCGCGGTGAGCAGGGTGTTGGCGTCGGCGTCGGCCGGCGGCTGGGTGACGGTGCTGCCGCGGGTGCCGGCGTCGAAGGTGCGGCCGGGCAGCGCGGCGGCGAGGGTGCGGGCGCCGTCGGCGGCGCGGGCGGAGCCGCCGTGCCCGCGTTCGGGGCCGCCGTCCGCGCCGATCACCACCAGTTCGATGCCACCGCTCACCTTGTACCGCCCCCTCGCCCGCCATTTCCGGCCACCAGTGAGTGCTGCGGCCTGAGCCAAGGTATCGCCGAGCGGCGTCGGCGCGGGCCCAAATAGGCCCGATGAGCCCCAGCTCAGGGACCATGGGCCCTGTTCGCGGCCGGTGCGCGGGGGGCACCATCGTCCTTATGGACCGTGACGACCGGGTGGAGACCCTGAGCGAGGCCGAGTGCCTGCGCCTGCTCGGCGCCGTGCCGTTGGGGCGGGTGGTGTACACCGAGCACGCGTTGCCGGCCGTGCTGCCGGTGGCTTTTCGGCTGGCCGAGGACGGCCGGCTGATTCTGGCGCTGCGCACCGGCACCCGGGTGGCCCGGGCGCTGGACGGGACGGTGGCGGCGTTCCAGGTGGACGACTTCGACGCGGCGGGCCGCTGCGGCTGGAGCGTGCTGGTGCACGGCCGCGCCGAGGTGGTGCGGGACGCGGAGGAGCGTGCCGCGCTGGAGTCGGAGGGTCTGCGCCCGTGGATCCCGGAGCCGGGCCCGGAGTATGTGGCAATCACGCCGGAGCTGGTCTCCGGCCGCCGGCTGATCCCTGACCACGCGCTCTGACCACGCGCTCTGACCACGTGCTCTGACCTCACCGCGGGACCCCACTGACAGGTGACCGGCGAGTAGGCATACTCTGCGGGGCGGCCCGGACGGGCCGTCCCCTGCCCCGTCGCACCTGTGGAGCGCACCGTGACGACCTTCGCCTCGCTCACCGACCTGACCGCCGCCGTCGGTACCGAACTCGGCACCAGCGAGTGGCACACCGTCGACCAGGAGCGGGTGAACCTGTTCGCGGAGGCGACCGGCGACCACCAGTGGATCCACGTGGACCCGGCGCGCGCCAAGGAATCGCCGTTCGGCGGGACGATCGCGCACGGCTACCTGACGCTGTCGCTGCTGCCGGTGCTGGCCAAGGAGTGCTACGCGGTGGAGAACATCGCGATGGCCCTCAACTACGGCTCGGACAAGGTCCGTTTCCCGGCCCCGCTGCCGGTGGGCACGGCGGTCCGGGCGACGGCGGTGCTGGTGTCGGCCGACGAGGTGCCGGGCGGCGTGCAGGCGGTGGTCCGGTTCACCATTTCCAGTGAGGCCAGTGCCAAGCCGCACTGTGTGGCGGAGACCATCACCCGCTTCTACCCGGCGGCCTGATCTGCGCTTTTCCGCCCTTCCTCGGCCCTTCCCCGGCCCTTCCTCGACGGACCGTCCCGCCTGCCGGGGCGGTCCGTTCCCGTTCGCGGCGACCGGCGCGCCGCCGACCCGTTCGGCTGGTTCAGGCCCGTTTACGGCGGTAGTGTCCCGATTTGAAACGCGTCGTCCCCGCCGGGGTCCCGGCTGTCCGGGCGGCGCCGTCCGGCCTGCCGTCGACCCGTCCGGGGCGCCAACTCGTCCCGCCGTCCCGGCAAGCCCCACCGTTCGGGTGCTCGACCGTGGAGGTGCCTTGTCCCGTCCCGTCTCCTGGCTGTTCCGCGCCGGTGAGCTGGCCGCCGAGGCCGGGCTCGCCCTGCGCGACGCGAAGCGCTCGTACCGGACACTGCCGCGGGACAGCTGGCACCGGCTGCGCACCGAGGCGTTCGGCGCCGACCCGCGGGGCGGCCGCTGGCACCGGGTCCGCAACTCGCAGCATTTCGTGGACGGTTCGTTCCGCAACCCGGTCCCGACCCGCCGACTGCGGTACGCCCACACCCCGCTGGCGCTGATGCGCACCAAGCTGGCCGCGGACGGCGACCGCCGCAGCCCCGCCGCGGCGGTGCCGGTGCACCGGCTGCTGCCCGTCGAACTGGCCACCCCGCCCGCCTCCGGGCTGCGCCTGACCTGGCTCGGCCACGCCACCGTGCTGGCCGAACTGGACGGCGTCCGGGTGCTGTTCGACCCGGTGTGGAGCGAACGCGTCTCGCCGTTCGGCTGGATCGGCCCGAAGCGGCTGCACCCGGTGCCGCTGCCCCTGGCCGAACTCGGGCCGGTGGACGTGGTGGTGATCTCGCACGACCACTACGACCACCTGGACATGACCACCATCCGCACGCTCGCCGCGGGCGACGCGGTGTTCGCGGTGCCGCTGGGCATCGGCGCGCACCTGGAGCACTGGGGCGTCGAGCCGTACCGGATCGTCGACCTGGACTGGTGGGAGTCCGCCGAACTGGACGGCCTGCGGCTGACCGCCACTCCCGCCCGCCACTACTGCTCGCGCGGCCCGCGGCCCAGCGGCAAGTTCCTCTGGTCGTCCTGGGTGGTGGAGGGCAAGCACCACCGGCTCTTCCACAGCGGCGACACCGGCTGGTTCCCGGGCTTCGCCGACATCGGCCACCGCTTCGGGCCGTTCGACGCCACCATGATGCAGGTCGGCGCGTACTCCGAACACTGGCCGGAGGTCCACCTGACCCCCGAGGAGGCCGTGCAGGCGCACCGCGACCTGGGCGGCAAGGTAATGCTCCCGATGCACTGGGGCACCTTCGACCTCGCCCCGCACCCCTGGGAAGAACCCGCCGAACGGACGGTGGCCGCCGCGAACGCCGCCGGCGTCACGCTGGCCGTCCCCCGCCCCGGCAAGCCCTTCGAACCGGCCGACCCGCCACCCGTCAAACTCTGGTGGCGCGCCGTCGCCGCCACCCCGTCCGGCGCCGACGTCCTCGCCCCCGAGAGCCTCACCCCGCCCACCACCGCCGCCCCCGACTCCGCGGCACGCCTCGCGCCCACCCTGCGCCCGGATGCGCCGCTGGCGAACGCGAGGCCCGCCGCGGGGCCCACAGACGCGAAGCCGAAGCCGGCCGCCCGCAAGCCCCGCGCCGCCACGCCCGAGCAGTCCCCCGGCCCGGACCCGCTGTTCTGACTCTCAGTGCCGCAGCGCGCCCTCGATCAGGGCCACTGCGGCGCGCGGGTCGTCCACCTCGACGATCACCCGGGCGTAGTGCTCGTCGGCGAGTTCGATCACCACGGCCTTCGCCGGGTTCTTCACGTCCCAGAACACCAGCTCACCGTGGCGGCGGAACCGCCCGGCCGTGATCAGCCCCGGCCACTGGGTGCCGCCGACCTTGAGCCCCTTGGGCTCCGAGGCGACCCCCGGGTCCGCGGTCGCGCCGCGCACGTTCGCGAGCGGTATCTCGATCCGGCTCTTGATCGCCCAGAGCTTGTCCAGGCCCTCGATCTCCACGACCAGCGTTTCCTTGTCGACAGCCACTCGAGCCATGTCGGTGAACCCTCCCTCGTACGGTGAAAAACAGTGATGTGACGGCCGGTCAGCCGGCCAGCCGGGCCGCCAGCGCGAGTACCGCCTGCGCGGACGCCGCCGGACCGAGCGCCCGGTCACGCAGCCGCAACCCCAGAACGCTCGCCCCGAGCGCCTCGACCAGCGGACTGTCGACGGGCTCGCCGAGCACCGTCGCGAGCGCCCGTTCGAGCGCGTGCAGGCCGTCCGCGACCAGCGCCGCGACGTCCGGATCCTCCGGCGCCCGCTCGACCGCCGCGGACAGCAGCAGCCCCGCCGCCGCCCCGCCGTCGAACCCGCCCGCCGCCTGACCCAGCGCCTCCTTCGGCCCGCTGGTGACGGTGAGCGCGGCCACGGTCGGCAGCACCTCGTCCGCCAAGTGGTGCCGCAGCGCGGCCAGGTAGAGCCCGCGCTTGCTGCCGAACGCCTTGTACAAGCTGCCCCGGTGCACACCGAGCCGCTGCACCAGATCGTCCACCGAGGTGCCCTCGAACCCGCGCTCGGCGAACAGCACCGCCGCCGCCCGAACCGCCTCGGCCTCGTCAAAGGCCCGTGGTCTTCCCATGCCCACGACCCTAGGGATTCGAGAACGTTCAGTCAAGAACGACCGTTCCAAAACTCCAGAGCCCCGAACGGGAGATCCGGACCGCCGCGCGGGCGCGGCGGTCCGCGGCTCAGGCCAGGATCGGCACCAGCCCGATCGCGAAGACGCCGTAGAAGCCGGCGGCGACCGCCAGCCGGGCCGGGGTGAGCTTGTGGGCGCGCATGGTCAGCAGGAGGTAGACGATCGCTGCCATGGTGATGAGACCGGCCCACAGCAGCGGGCCGTCGAAGTGCCACTTGGTGAACAGCAGGCCGATGCCACTGGGGACGGTGGCCTGGATCATCATCGAGCCGGAGACGTTGGCGAGCGCCAGCTTCACCTTGCCCTGGCGGACCCAGATGATCGCGTTCATGATCTCGGGCAGCTCGGTCGCTATCGGGGACAGCAGCAACGCGGTCACCGTCGCGGACAGGCCGAGCATCGGGCCGATGACGTCGAGCTGGGCGACGAAGTAGTGCGCGGCGAAGAAGATCACCACGAGGGTGGCCAGGGTCTGGACGACCACCGCCCAGGTGTCGGGCGACTCCTTCTTCGGCTGGAGCTTCAGCGCCTCCAGCTCCTCCTCGTCCTCGTCCTCGTCGGCTTCGCCCGCGGCCTCCTCGGCGCGGCTGGCCCGGATCTCCCGCCAGAAGTAGGCGGCGTACGCGGCGAAGAACAGCACACCCAGGGCGGGCTTGAAGGCGAACGCGACCAGGCCCAGCGACACCTTGACGAAGAAGATCGGCAGGAACCACTTCTGGTCCTTGGCCAGCCGCCGCATGTCCTTCTCGGTGCCCAGCGCCTGCCCGGCCGGAACGATCGCGGTGCCGGTGGCCAGGGCCGAGACCCGGTCACGGCGACGCTTGATGAGCAGGGCGACTCCGGTGACGCCGTAGGCGACGGTCGCCAGCGCGAGGGGTCCGCCCATCGCCGCGCCCACGCCGATGTTCTTCGCCTCCTCGGTACCACCGGTGGTCACCGCGACCAGGGTGACCACCGACTCCGGCAGCGCGGTACCGAAAGCGGCCAGGATCGTGCCGACCGCCATCTTCCCCACGTTGAGGCGCTCGCCCAGCCACTCCACCGCGTTGACGAACCACTCGCACGAGAGATAGATCGCCACCGCGCACACGATGAGCAAAACGAAATGAATCACGAAACTCGTCAGGCCTTCCCGCGCCGGCGGGAATCCAAAGAGCGGGCGGCACAGGGGCAGCACGACTTCGGCCCCCGCCGACACGCACAGTCGTCGACAAACGGGCCGAAGGTCTCGCCCGCCCCCCACCATCACCGGTGACGAGCCCGGCCACCGGGAACCCGGCAACGGGCTCCAGCATGTCGACGACCGGTTCGCGGGGCTACTCCCCTTCGCAGCCGCCCATTGTACAGACGCCCAGCAGGGACCCTCCGCCCGACGAGATCGCCGCCCCCCACAGCCGCCGAGCACCGCCGACGGCCGCACGACCCCCGGCGAGGGCCGGGCCGGGAGGTCGCTCCCCTCACTCCCCCAGCGGCACCTTCGCCTCCGCAACCAGCCTGCTCCGCCCCCCACTTACCGCCACCCGGGTCACCTCCACGACCGCCACGCGCACTCCACCCGCACCGCCACCAACCCCGCCGAGGCCGCAGGCAAGGGCGCCCCTCACTCCCCCAGCAGCCCGGCCAGGACCCTCGCCTCCGCAACCAGCCTGCTCCGCCCACCACTTACCGCCACCCGGGCCACCCCCACGACCGCCACGCGCACTCCACCGGCCCCGCCGAGACCGCAGGCAAGCACCCCACCGAGCAGGCGCCCCCTCACTCCCCCAGCAGCCCGGCCAGGACCCTCGCCTCCGCAACCAACTTGCTGCGCCCACCACTTGCCGCCACCCGGGTCACTTCCGCAATGGCCCCGCGCGCCCCGGCCCGTCGGGCGCACTCCACCGCCGCCGTCAACAGCCCCGCCGCGCTGCTCGACGGCCGCCCGTCCAGCAGCGCGGGCAGGACGCCCGCCAGCACCGTCCAGGCGAGCCTCGGCGCGCCCGCGTCGGCCAGTTCGGTGCAGGTCGCGGCGAGCCGGCCCGGCTTGACCGCGCCGAGCCGCAGCAGCTCGCCGGTCTCCCGGCCGAGCGCCTGCGCGTCCAACTCGCCCTGCGCCGCCAGCGACAGCAGGGCGTCGACCACAGCGGTGCGGTCCTCGGGGAACCCCGCCCCGAGGCCGTACGCGAGGGCCTGGTGCACGGCGAACCCGGACGGGCCGCCCTGCTCGGCGAGCAGCGGCAGCAGCTGGGGGTAGCCGCGGACGGGCGTCGAACCGGCGGAGTCGGCGAGTTGGCCGATCAGGCGGACGGCGAGTTCCTCGCGGTGGTGCGGCAGGACGGCGAGCCAGCGCCCGTCCGGCATGCTGTGCTCCACCTCGGAGTGCCGGTGGAAGCGTTCGGTGGGGCCGAGCAACGTCCGCACCGCTTTCGGCACCCCGCCCTCCGGCCGCACCCCGGGCGCGCCGGCCCCGGGCACCCCGAGCAGTGCCAACTCTTCCTCGCCGAGGCCGGGTTGGTCGCAGAAACGGCGGTACTCGGCCATCCATACCCCGAGCCGCGCCGTCCCGGCGGGCACGAGTGCGGTGTCCTGCCGCCGCAGCCCACCGGCGCGCAGCCAGGCGGCGAGCGCCGCACCCGCCGGGGACGCGAGGCTGTCGTCCGCGGTGCCGTCGGGGACGGTGCGCAGCAGGGCCTGGGCGAGGTCCACCGGCCCGGGTTCGAGGCCGAGTTCCTCGTACCGGCGAATCCGCGCCACCAGCTCCCCGGGGTCGAGCGCGCCGTTGCGCCACGTGGGGGTGGCCAGCAGCAGCGGGACGGGGTCACCGGCCAGCCGCCAGGCGATCTCCTCCAGCCGGGCGGCGATCAACTCTCCGACTCCGCCGCGCAGTTCCCAGGTCCGGAACGGGCTGGCGTGCGCGAGCGTCAGTGACCGCCAGGCCCGTTGCTTGGGCAGCGCACCGGTGACGGCACCGGCGAGCACCCCGAGCGACCGCCACTCTCCGTCGGCGAGCACGGGGGCGAGCGCGGCGACGAGCGCCTCCCGGTCCTGCCAGGCGTGCCGGACCAGCCCGTCGAGGACCCGTTCGAACGCGACGCTGTCGCTGTCGGCGGCGGCCAGCGCGGCGGCGAGCTCCTCGGCGACCTCGGCGGGGCTGCCGAGCGGCGCGGGCATCGCGACCGGCCGGGGCGGCTCGGGCAGCCGGTCGTCCTCCGCTTCCTCCACCGACTCGACGTAGATACCGAGCAGTTGGGCGGCGGTCTCGGCGTGCGCGGGGTCCAACAAGTGGACCGCCGCCCGCAGCTCCACCATCAACCGGCCCCGCACGCCCGCGACATGACGCCCCGTCACTTTTAGTGCCTGGCCCTGGAGTTGCCGATCCGGGTGCCCGTAACACCGGGCCACGGCCCGCAGCGCGAGCTCGGGCGCTCGCGCCGCCACCCGGTCCAGCCAGGCCAGTTGAGCGCGGACGAGCTTCTTCTCCGGCCGGGCCAGCAGCACCTCCGCGGCTTCGGCCACGGTCGCGTCGTCGAGCCGTCCGGCCCGGTCGAGGGCGATCAGGCAGTCCTGCGCGTAGCCGGCGAGCGGCGAGGGGCCGTCCAGCAGTGCCGTCAACGCCCGCAGATTCGCCGCGAGTTCCTCCTCGGACGGGGCCAGCGCCCGAACCACCGCGAGGTAGCTCCGCAACTCCCCAGCCCCACCGCCGCGCACCAGCCGGGCAAATCCGCGAGCGATCAACTCGCCCCGGTCGATGACCCGTTCATCGGCGAGCCGGGCGAGAACGGCGGGCCAGCGCTGAGCATCCTCCTTGGCGGCCCACGGTCCGGACAGCTGCCCGGCGGTGTCGGCATCGAAGACCAGCGGGGCGAGGACGGCCGTGAAGCTGTCCCACACGAGCCGCCCGTACAGATCGCCCCCGGGCGGCAACTGCCCTGACCCGTACCGGGGCCGGGGGTCACCGCGGTCGGTCATCCACCCGACGACGAAGCCGGGTTCAGCGGGCGGCGGCGTATCGCTCACCCGCAGCAGATGCTCCGCGACGCGGTAGCCGGTGGACGGCCCCCACCCGTCCCGCCCGGCCGGCCGCCGGGCCAACCGCAGCGCCACCTCCCGCTGCCAGGTGACGTCCTGCCCCTCCAACAGGCCACCCAGCGGCGGCCGGTACCACCGCTCAACGTCTTCGAAGTCCCCGGACCCGATCCAGTCGGCCGCCCCGGACGGCGCGCTGTGACAGACCGCCCCGGCAACCAGCAGCGCGGTCCACGCCCCGCCCCGGGAGTACGTGCTCTCCCGCAACTCGCGCCGCAACGCCTTCAACCCGGCCACCTCGGCCCGCCGCTCCCGCGCCGTCAAGCCACCGACCAGCCGCGCGACTTCGTCGAACTCGGCCCGACGTATCGCCCCCACCAGGTCCGTCTCGGGCTGCTTCACTGTGTCTCCTCCGTCGTCATCCGCACCGCCAGCACATGGCTGCACGGCCCCCGGTCACCCCGGTGCCGCGCCCACCACTGGCACGTACAGCCCACCGGGCCGTCCGCGTCGACCCGGACGTGGTGGACGTGGTCACCAACCGCCACCACCCGCACGTCACCGGCCACCGGGCCTACCGCCCCTGCGGCGAGCAGCTCTCGGGCAGCCCGCAGCCGCGGATTGGCGTCCTCCACCCGGCCTGCGGCGTACGGGAGGCGGCGGTGGAAGTGGGCGGCGTCGGCGAGGTCGTAGCCGATCCGGCCGGCGGTGGCGAGGTGGGCCAGGGCGCCGCGGAGGCGGTCCGGTGGCAGCCCGGAGTCCGCGGTGAGGTCGGTCCGGGGCTCGGCGTCGAGCAGCGCGCCGAGCTCGAACGCATCGGCGGCGGACGACGCGGCGAGCTGGTCGAGCAGGGCGCCTTCGCCGGAGAAGCCGCGGGAGGCGTCGGGCGAGAGGGTCAGGGTGATCCGGCCGCCGGGGAGGGCGAGTTCCCAGGCGGAGGCGGTGGGGGCGGTGGGGGTGCCGGGCGGGCCGTAGATCCGCAGGCCGAGCGCGTGCCGCAGCAACGGGCGCAGCGCGGCGAGCCGTTCGGGGCCGGGGAGGCAGACGGTGCCGGGGGCGGGCCGGGAGGTGGCGCGCAGTCCACCGGCGGTGGGCAGGATCCAGCGGACGGTGCTGCGGCCGCCGGTGGGCAGGGTGCGCAGGAAGCGGACGGCTTCGGCGGCGGGCAGTTCGGCGCGCAGGTCGAACCGGGCGGTGAGGACCTGGGTTTCGGCGAAGCCCTTGAGCCAGCGCTGCGGCAGCGGCACCTTCCGTTCGATCAACGTGTCCGCGCCGAGGCCGACTTCGACCTCGTCCGTGCCGACGGCGAGGGTGAGCCGCTCGTCCGGAAGGCGCAGGCGCAGGGCTTCGCGCAGCGGGGCGCCGATGTCGATGTTGGTGGTGCCGTGGCCGGTTCCGGCGCCGTCGAGTCCTTCGGGCAGCAGGTCCAGCCGGGCGTGAACGCCGCCGCAGCCGGAGAAGGATTCGAAGCGCAGCCGGTCGCCGTCGGCGGTGACCACGGGGTCGAGCGAGGCGGCGGCGAGCGGGCGGTGGTAGCGGGCGGCGGCGACATCGGCGACGGCCAGCAGTGCGGCGGCGGCCGGTCCGGGGTGGCGGAGGGCGCCGTCGAAGAACGGGCCGTGCTGGGTGGCGAGGTCCAGGCGGTGCGGGCGCAGCGCGGAGGGCCGCGGGTACCGGAAGGTGTGTACGGCCGTGGTCATGCGCCGAACGCTAACGATCACCACCGACAATCGGCACAGCCCGACGTGACCCGTTCCACACTCAACCCGTACTGAAACGTGTTCTAGCATGTGCCGCGTGACCGCTTCCGCCGCTCTGCCGCCAGTTTCCGTATCCAGCCCGCCTTCCTTCGTCGAGCTGCTCGGCATCGAGGAGCTCGACGAGAACCTGTTCCGGGGTCACTGTCACGCGGGTGCGCCGCTGCGGGCGTTCGGTGGTCAGGTGGCGGCGCAGGCGCTGACGGCGGCGGGGCGGACGGTGGAGGCGGCGCGGCGGGTGCACAGCCTGCACGGGTACTTCCTGCGGCCGGGCGATCCGCGGCGGCCGATCGTCTACCAGGTGGACCGGACCCGGGACGGGAATTCGTACGCGACGCGGCGGGTGACGGCGGTGCAGCGCGGCGAGGTGATCTTCACCATGTCGGCGTCGTTCAAGCGGCCGGAGTCCTCGGGCGACCGCCAGCGCGCCATGCCGCCGGTGCCGGGGCCGGAGGAGCTGCCGGACCCGTACCCGGCCTGGCAGCACAACGCGCCCGAGGAGTACGAACGGTCCGCGATCTTCCACGCCCTGCAGATGCGCTTCGTCCCGGCGGACGCCCCGGGCCTGCCGCCCGAACTGCCGGGTGTGCCGCAGCAGTTCGTCTGGCTGAGGACGGCTTCCCGGCTCCCTGCGGACGATCCGCTGCTGCAGGTGTGCGCCCTCACCTACCTGTCCGACCTGACGTTGGCGTCCACCACCGCGCTGCACCTCCAGCCGCACCCGGTGCACCGGGTGACGGAGTCGCGGGTGGCGCTGGCCTCGCTGGACCACGCGATGTGGTTCCACCGTCCGTTCCGCGCCGACGAGTGGCTGCTGTTCGCGCAGCGCAGCCCGTCCGCGGCGGACGGGCGGGGGCTGGCGATGGGCGAGTTCTACGACCGGGACGGGGCGCTGGTGGCGTCGGCCGTCCAGGAGACGCTGCTGCGCGAGCTGCGCGCCAAGTCCCGGTAGCCGCACACCGGGGGCCGATGATCAACCGTCACTGAGCGGTGACCTGTCGCGTCATACCGCGGCGCGGGCCCGCCCCCTATCATGGTTCGGGTGACCAAGGTTGACCTGTCACCTCGTCCGGTGGAGGCGATGTCCCCCCGTCAGCTCGAACGCCGCGGCTCCCTCCTGTCCGCCGCCCTGGCTCTGGTGACCGAGATCGGCGTGGAGCGGCTCCAGATGAAACAGGTGTCGGAGCGTTCGGGAGTGGCCCTCGGCACGGCCTACCGGTACTTCTCGTCCAAGGACCATCTGTTGGCCGCCGCGATGGCGGACTGGCATCGGCTGCTGCTCGCCGACCTGGTGGGCGAGGTGGGGGCGGGGCGCAGTGCCTCGCCGACCGAGCGGGCGGTGCGGTTCGTGCGGCGGGGGATGCGGGCGTACCAGCGGCAGCCCGAACTGGCCCGGCTGCGGGTGGCGGTGGCGACGTCCACCGATCCGTTCGCCAGTGAGGCGTTGCAGGGGCTGGCGCGGGCGGACCGGGCGGCGCTGGGGGCGGTGCTGCCGGACGTGCCGTCGCCGTCCGGGGATCTGGTGCGGCACATGGTGGGGCACGCCTGGCAGGGCGAGTTGACGGCCTGGGTGACCGGCCGGACCACCCTGGACGACGCCCGGACCCGGCTGGAGGAGATGGTCCGGCTGGTGCTGGCGCCGTACGAACCACCGCCCGCCTGACGTCCGACCGCCCGTACCGGCTCTCGGCGTGCCGCCCTCGACGGTCGGACGTTTGTGGACATAGTGCCGCGTATGCCCACGCCTTCAGAGCCTTCTCCGGACCGTCAACCCGCGCCCGATCGCCGGTCCGCGCCGCCGGGCACCGACGCCTTCCCGCTGGACGGGGTGGTGTTCGGTGTCGGCGCGGCCGCCGTGCTGGGGGTGGTCGCCTGGGGGGTGTTCGCGCAGGACTCGCTCGGCCGGACGTCGGGGACGGCGCTGTCCTGGGTGCTGCACTCCTTCGGCTGGCTGTTCGTGGTGGCCGCGGACGTGTTCCTGGTGCTGGCGGTGGTGATCGCGGTGAGCCGTTTCGGCCGGATCCCGCTGGGCCGGGACGGCGAGCGGCCGGAGTTCTCGACGCTGGCCTGGGTGGCGATGATGTTCAGCGCCGGCATGGGCATCGGCCTGCTGTTCTACGGCGTCGGCGAGCCGCTCCAGCTGTACGCGCAGCCGCAGCCGGGGTCGGACATCGCGCCGCAGACGCCGGCGGCGGCGCAGCGGGCGCTGGAGTTCTCGCTGTTCCACTGGACGCTGCACCCGTGGGCGATCTACGCGGTGGGCGGCCTGGCGCTGGCGTACACCACGTTCCGCAAGGGGCGGGGCAACCGGATGTCGGAGGCGTTCGTTCCGCTGCTCGGCGAGCGCCGGGCGCACGGCTGGGCGGGCCGGGGGATCGACCTGCTGGCGGTGTTCGCGACGGTGTTCGGTTCGGCGACGAGTCTGGGCCTGGGCGCGATCCAGGTGGCGGGCGGTCTGGGGTACGTGACGGACGTCCGGGCCACCCAGGGGGTGGAGCTGGTCATCATCGCGGCGCTCGGCGGGGCGTTCGTGCTGTCGGCGATGTCGGGCGTGCACCGGGGCGTGAAGTGGCTGTCCACCACCAGCGTGGTGCTGGCGGCGGCGCTGATGGCGTTCGTGTTCCTGGTCGGCCCGACGGTGTTCGTGCTGGACGCGCTGCCGTCGACGGTCGGCGGCTATCTGTCGGACCTGGCGGTGCTGGCCACCCAGACGGGGGCGTTCACCGATGAGGACTGGCTGGGTTCCTGGACGATCTTCTACTGGGCGTGGTGGCTGTCCTGGGCGCCGTTCGTCGGCACGTTCATCGCCCGGATCTCGCGCGGCCGCACGGTGCGCCAGTTCCTGGTCGGGGTGCTGCTGGTGCCGAGCGGGGCGACCACGGTGTGGTTCGTGGTGATGGGCGCCTCGGCGATCCGCCTGCAGTCCACCGGCGCGGCCGACCTGGTGGCGACCATTCCGCGCGGCGCGGACGCCGGGCTGTTCGAGATGCTCAAGGCGCTGCCGCTGGGCTCGGTGACGACCGTGATCGCGGTGCTGCTGGTGATGCTGTACTTCGTCACCTCCGCCGACTCGGCGTCGCTGGTGCTGGGTTCGCTGTCCTCGCACGGCGCGCTGCACCCGCGGACCTGGCTGGTCGTGGTGTGGGGCGCGCTGATGGCGGCGGTCGCGGCGGCACTGCTGCTGGCGGGCGGGCTGACGGCGCTGCAGAACGCCACGATCCTGGTGGCGTTGCCGTTCGTGGTGGTGATGCTGGCGCTGTGCGTGGCGCTGCTGCGGGAGCTGCGCGCCGACCCGGCCGCCGGGCCCGCGCGGGCGCCCGGCGCGCACGGGCTGCGCGAGGCGGTCGGCACGGCCGTCGGCGACGAATACCCCGAGCGGTCTCGCCCGCAGGAGTGAAACGGCCGCGCCGCCGCGTCCGGCCTGGGCGGCCCGGGCCCCGTGCGGCATCTGGGCGGGGCGGCAACTCGTCTGCCTTTACCAAGAGTTCGTAATGGTCGGGGCCGCCCCGGGACGGTGGCAGGGTGGGCCGGGTCGGACTCCACGCCGAGCGGTGGCCGGGCGGCCGTCATCCGCCCGCGCCCGCCGGAGCCGGTCCGACAAGCCACGGCCTCCCGCGCCCACTTGCCCTCCCCTCGCGACCCCTTGTGCCCCGTCCGAAAGCCCCGCCCCCATGCGCCCGTTCTGCACCGCCCTCGACCGCGCCCTGCGTCGCCGTCTCGCCGCCGCCACCCTCGCCGCCTGCCTGCTGGGCGCCCTGCTGCCGGACGTGGCGGGCGCGATCCGGCACTGCCGTCCCGGCGGGGTGACGGTGCCGATGCTGATGCTGCTGGCGGCGATGTTCATCGGCGGGTTCGAGACCCGTGCGGCGGACGTCGGCCGGGCGCTGCTGCGGCCGGGGCTGCTGCTGGCCGGGCTGGGGGTGGCACTCGTGCTGCGGGCGGTGGTGCTGCTCGGCGCGGAGCGGGCCGCCGCCGGGTGCTGGCCGGACGTCCGGGAGGCACGCTGGCTGGTGGTCGGGCTGGCGCTGACCGCCGCGATGCCGGTCGCCGGCGCCGCCCAGACCTGGGGGGCCAGGGTCGGCGGGGACGCGTCGCTGGGCCTCGGACTGGTCCTGTCCACCACGCTCCTCAGCCCGCTCACCACCCCGCTCGGCCTGGCCCTCGCCGAGGGCCCGGAGAGCGGCGGCCCGCGCCGCATCCTCGACACGCTCGCCCACTCCGACGCCACCTGCCGGTTCATGGCGCTGTGGGTGGCGCTGCCCTGCCTGGCCGGGCTGCTCGCCCGCCGCCTGACCCGCCGCCCGCTGCGCGGCCGGCTGCGCGCCGCGCTGCTCCCCCGGCTGCGGCTGGCCGGCCTGCTGAACGCGCTCGCCCTCACCTACCTGAACGCGGCGGGCGTGGCCCGGGAGATCGAACTGCGGCCCGAGCCCAGGCTGGTCGCGGTCGCCGCCGGGTGCGGGGCGCTGGTCTGCGCGGGGCCGTTCCTGGCGGGCTGGCTGGCCGTCCACCGCTCCCCCACCGCACCGGCCGCCCGCACCACGCTGACCCTCGCCTCCGGCCTGAACAACACCAGCGCGGCGGCCGCCCTGGCCGGTACCCAGTTCGGCGGCCACCCCGCCGTTCTGCTGCCGATCTTCTTCTACGGCGCGGCCCAGCAGGTGCTGGCCTCGTTCCTTCCCGGCCTGCTGCGTACCCCTACCACCATGCGTCCGACCTGCGGCGATGCCGTGATGGAGGTTCCGACGCCAAGATCCCGTCGGGATTTCACCCGCGTTTCGTGACCGCGTAACGCCAAGCTGCCAGGCTCCCTGCCATGAACGCCCGCACTGCCGCGTCCGCCTCGGTTCCGCGCTTCCCCCTGCCCAAGCGCCACCGCCGAATGCTCGCCTGCGCCGCCGTCGCGGCCTCCGTCGCCCTGGGTTCCTTCGGCGTCGCCGCCACCGTGGAAACCGTCCGCCAGGGCCACGCCGTGAGCGCCGCGCAGCGCTGACGCTGGGCCGAACGAGTGGTGGACCCCCCCGGCCGCGTCCGATACTGAGGGCGACCGGCCCGAAGGGAGTCCCGCCATGGAGACCGGCACCGTGCGATGGTTCGACATCCACCACGCCTACGGCTACATCACCCCCGACGGAGGCGGCCCCGAGGTCGCCGTCTACTACGACTCCGTCCTGGCCCCCGACGACAACCGCTTCCTCCACCAGGGCCAACGCGTCCAGTACGACACCACCGTCCAGGAATTCCGCCCGGTCGCCGAACACGTCCGTCCGCTCACGCCTTGACGGTCCGGCCCTTGCCCGCCCGCCGTGCCTCGACCCGGCCGACCTGGCGCAGCGTCACCGGCAGCCCACCCTCCCCTCACACCGCCTGTCGGTCGCGGCCCTTCGTCGGCCGGGAGTGGCGGCCGGAGCCGGCGGCAGGCTGGAGTTCGGCGCGGGGGGCGTAGCGGGCGGCGGGGGCGCGGAGCAGCCAGTTGCGGCCGGCGGGGGCGGCGAGGCCCATGCGGTGGAGCAGGTCGAGTGCGTCGCGGCGGAATGCGGCGAGGTCGGCGAGGTAGCCGGCGTCCCAGCCGGCGCTCATGCCGTAGTCGTCGGTGATGTCGCCGAGGGTGCCGTCGATGAGGGCGTCGGGGATCAGGACGGCGGGCGGGGCGGTTTCGGCGTCGACCGGGCGGAGGTCTTCGACCAGGCGTTCGGCGAGGAGCAGCGCGGCCTGGGCGAGGGTGCCGGTGCCGGGGAGGGCGAGGTCGGTGAGTTCGTCGGCGGGGTCGAACAGGGCGATGCCTTCGGCGCGGATCTCGGCGGTGAGGCCGAGTACGTCGGCGAATCGTTCCGTCTCTGCGGGGCCGGCCTCACGCAGGTGGGCGCGTTCGGCGGGCGCGAGGTCGTCGAGCAGGACGACGGGGGTTTCGGCGAGCAGCCGCCGGACGGTCAATTCGGGCCCGACGGGCGGCAGTTCGGCTGCGGTGAGCAGGTCGGCGGCGAGTTCGGCGGGCAGTCGCCACTGGTCGAGCAGCGCCCGCACCGCCCCGGAGGGAGCGATCGGCTGCTCGCCGTGGGCGATCGCGGCCAGCGCGTGGACCAACTCGGCGTGCCCGGCGGGGTCGAGGCCGGGCAGGCCGCGGCCCGGCAGGGCGGCCTTGTGCAGGCGGGCGTGGGCGGGGCCGAGGGTGAGCCGGTAGCCGAGCAGGGTGTGGAAGCGTTCGGCGAGTGTTCCGGCGTGACGGCGGATCAGCGGGAGCGCGGCGCCGTGCGGGCCGTCGGCGGTGACCAGCGGGTGGGCGAGCAGCAGCCGGGCGGCGATGCGCAGTTCGGTGGTGGGGCGTTCGGGTTTGCGGTGCCGGCCGCCGCCGGTGGGGCGGGGGTCGGGCAGGGCGGGGGCTTCGCGCCGGATCCGGCGGTAGCCGAGCGGCCGGAACAGCGGCGAGGTGGCGTGGTGGACGCTCGGGCCGTGCCACCAGCTGGTGCCGGGGGCGGGTTCGGCCTGCTGGGGTGCGCCGCCGAGGTGCCGCGCACCGTGGGCGCCGAAGGCGGCGGAGGCCAGCAGCTCGGCCCGGGCGGGCGTGGCGGCGGCGAACCGTTCGGCCAACTGCCGTGCGGAATCGGCGAGTTCGGTTCCGTTTCGGGCGGATCCCGGGTACGGCTGCGCCGGGGCCGCAGGCCGTTTCGCCCCGCCCGCGCGTCCGATCCCCGTACCGCCGGTGGCCGCGAGGGCGCCGGCGGCTGCTTCAAGCCGCTCCATGTCGCCCCCAAGCCTAGACGCCGTTCGGAACACTACGCGTCGGTAACTACCTCTTCCGCCGCCCGCCACCGTCCCTTATGGTTCCGGCATGCCTGACCTACCCAATGTCGTGCTCTGGTCGATACCGGCCTTTGTGCTGCTCACCGTTCTGGAGATCGTGTCCTACCGGTTCCACCCGGACGAGGACGAGCAGGGGTACGCCGCGAAGGACACCGCGACCAGCCTGTCGATGGGCCTGGGCTCACTGCTGTTCGACGCCGGGTGGAAGATCCCGATCGTGTGGATCTACTCGTTCCTGTACGAGTTGACGCCGCTTCGGGTGCCGGTGCTGTGGTGGACGGTGCCGCTGATGCTGCTCGCCTACGACTTCTTCTACTACTGGTCGCACCGCGGCCACCACGTGATCCGGGTGCTGTGGGCCTGCCACGTGGTGCACCACTCCAGCAAGCACTACAACCTGTCGACGGCGCTGCGCCAGCCCTGGACGTCCGCCACCACCTGGATCTTCTACCTGCCGATGATCCTGGCGGGCGTGCACCCGGCGGCGGTGGCCTTCTGCGGCTCGGTGAACCTGGTGTACCAGTTCTGGATCCACACCGAGCGGATCGGCAAGCTGCCCCGCCCGATCGAGTACGTCTTCAACACCCCGTCGCACCACCGGGTGCACCACGCCTCGCAGGGCGGCTACCTGGACCGCAACTTCGGCGGCATCCTGATCGTCTTCGACCGCTGGTTCGGCTCCTTCGCGGCGGAGGCCGAGCAGCCGGTGTACGGACTGACCAAGAACATCACGACCTACAATCCGTTGAAGGTCGCTACCCACGAGTACGCGGCGATCGCCCGCGACGTGGCCCGTGCCACCACCTGGGGCGACCGGCTGCGCCACCTGGCAAAGGGCCCGGGCTGGCAGCCCGCGCCGCGTCCCGAGTCCCCCGCCGCCCCACCGGAGAGTGCCCCCGCATGAGTTCCGCCCGCGACCCGCGTACCACGCGGGCCCTGCTGATCGCCTTCGCCGTCGTCTCGGTGGCGCACCTGACGGCGATCGCCGTTCACGTGCCCGTCCTGCGGTACTCCACCAAGCCGCTGCTGATGCCGCTGCTGGCCGCCTGGGTGTGGGCGTCGGCGCGGCCCGGCACGCCGAAGCTGCTGATTCCGGCGCTGCTGTTCGGCGCGGGCGGCGACATCCTGCTGCAGGTCGGCGGCACCGCCGGGTTCCTGGCCGGCATGGGCTCGTTCGCGGCCGGCCACGCCTGCTACGTGACGATGTTCGTGAAGCTCGGCGCGCTCGCCGACCGCCGCCGCACCGCGATCACCGCGGCCTGCTACGCGGTGGCCTGGGCGACGCTGATCACCATGCTGCTGCCCGACCTGGACGCCGGCATGCGGATCCCGATGGCCTGCTACAGCCTGCTGCTGGCCTCCACCGCGGTGATGTCCTCCCGGATCGACTGGCGGGCGGGCGTCGGCGGCGCGCTGTTCCTGCTGTCCGACACGCTGATCGCCACCGACATCGCCGGCTGGAAGCACCTGCCCGCGCACAGCTTCCTGATCATGTTCACCTACATCGTCGGACAGTACCTGCTGACCATCGGCACCCTGGAGCGCACCGACGCCGCTCCCGCCCCGAAGACCGTCCCCGCGACGGCCTGAGCAATCCGAGAGGGGGGGGGGGGGGGGGGGGGGGGGGGGGCGGCCCCCCCCCCCCCCCCCCCCCCCCCCCCCCCCCCCCCCCCCCCCCCCCCCCGCGCCCCCGGGCCCCCCCCCCCCCCGGGGCGGGGCCCCCCCCCCCCCCCCCCCCCCCCCCCCCCCCTCTCGCCGTACCCGGGGCCCGCTCAGAGCGCCCGGTCGGTGGCCGTACCGCGCCGGCGCAGCAGCCAGAACCCGGTCACCCCGGCGGCCACCAGCCCGGCACCGGCCACCAGCCGTCCGGTGTCCATGCCGACCGAGCCGCCCACGCCGGTCTCCACCCCGCCGTGCGGGAGCTGCGAACCCTCCCACTCACCACCGGTGCTGGTGCTGCTGCCGCTCCCGCCGGCCGAGGCGGCCGCGATGGCGACCGCGCCGACGAAGCTGTCCCCGTTCGGGCACTTGCCGTCGATGCCCCAGGACGGGTCGTTGGCGGTGGTCCGCTTGGCGGCGGCGCCGGCCATCTCCTGCTCGGAGATGACGGTCGCGGTGCCCGAGTACTTGCCGTCCGGGCCGACGCTGAGCGTGGTCGAGCCGCCGGCGAAGGCCAGCGAGGACGCGGTGACGGACTTCGTCGAACTGCTGGCGCAGCTCACACTGACCGACACGGACTGCCCGGGCTGCGCCTGCGCCGGGCTGACCCAGGCGGGTTGGCTGCCCTTGGCGGACGCGGGGGCGGGGACGACGGTGGCCAGGCCGAACAGGGCGGTGGTGCCGAGCAGGGCGGCGGCGACGGTGCGCGTCGGGCGCATGCCGTACCTCCAGGGGGGATCGGTGCGGGGGCAGCGGCTGCGTAACCATTCCGCTACTCCTGGTCGCCGACCACGCTAGGCCAGGCCCACCGCGCCCGGCGACACCTCGGGGGCCGTTCGGGTCCTTACCCGAGCGGCCCCTTGGATCAGCCCTACTCGTTGCGGGCGGTCTCCGGACCGGTGATCCGGCGCAGCAGCGGCATGGTCGCGCCGATGATCGCCAGCGCGGCGGTCAGGCCGCCGATCACCGCCAGGTAGTAGCCGGCGCCGAGCGCGTGCAGCGAGTACTGCAGCTGCGAGCGCAGGAACAGGTCGGCGGCGAGCAGTCCGACGCCGATCGCCACCGCCGCCATCACCAGCAGCGGCACCACCGACTCCATCGCCACCACCCGGCGCAGCGTGCCCAGCGACACACCGGTCAGGCGCAGCAGGCTGAACGGGCGCTTGCGCTCGCTCAGGCCGCCGGCCACGCTGACGGCCAGGCTGCAGCCGGCGATCGGGAAGGTCGCCAGGATCACCACGTCGGCCAGCTGCTGGTAGCCGCGCATCTCCGACCCGGCCATCGCCCACGCCTCGCCCAGCGTCATCGCCTGCCGGATCGCCGGGTAGGCGGCGTCCACCATGGTGCGGGTCTGTTCGACGGCGGCGGGCGAGCCGTCGGTGTCCACGACCACGTTCAGCACGCCCATGGTGGCGAGCTGTTCGGGCGTGAACGGGGCGGCGGGCCACTCGCTGGCTTGCTGGTCGCGCCCGCCCCACCAGAGGCTCGGGACGTAGGCGGTCTGCGCGCCCGGCGCGCAGTGGCCGTAGATCTTGATCGGTTCCAGGTCGGCGCAGGCCACGACCTGCCGGGTGGTGGACGGGCCGTCGGAGGCCTGCACCTTCAGTGACTTGTCGGCCGGGTGCGCCAGGAGTACGTTCCGCACGCCCGGAACGGCGTGCAGCCGCTCGATCAGTTCGGGCGGGGCGGGCCTGCCCGTGAAGACCGGCTTGTAGTCGTCGCGGTAGCCCTGGCTCAGCTCGTTCACCAGCACGTTGTCGAAGCCCTGGCCGCCATGGGGGTGGTTGCGTTCGTCGGCCATCGTGGTGATGACGCCGAGCGTCGCGGTCATCACCAGTAGCGCCAGCACCAGCCCGCTGACGGCCCGGAACCCGGCGGCCGGGTTGTCGGCCAGCCGGCGCACCGCGATCAGGGTGGCCGGCCGCTGGGTGCGGCGGGCGATCAGGGCGGCGCCCTTCATGGTCAGCCACGGACCGGACAGCACCAGCCCGAGCGCGATCAGCAGGAACGAGGAGAGGTACCCCCTGACCTGTCCGGGCACCGAGTCCGGGTGCCAGATCAGGAACGCGGCCAGTTCCACCAGTCCGGCCACCAGCGGGATCACCCGCCAGGCCCGGGGCGGCTTCGGCGTCACCCGGCGGGTCACCCCGAGCGGGGAGATCTGCACCCGGCGCAGCGCGATCCGCGCGGCAACGGCGGCGGCCAGCGGGACGCCCAGCGCAACGCCGGCGATCTGGAGCGGCGTCAGGGAGACGTCGGAGGTGAAGAACCTGGAGCCGGTCAGCGCCATGTCCGCGACCGGGCCGCGCACCGCCAGGAACGGCAGGAACCCGAGCACCACCCCGACGACGGCGGCGACCGCCGCCTCCACCGCCGACACCACGGACACCTGACGGGGGGTCGCGCCGACCAGCCGCATCGCGGCGAAGCGCTGCTCACGGCGGGCGGCGTTCAGGCGGGTGGAGGTGCCGATCAGGATCAGCACCGGGAAGACCAGCCCACCGCTCACCACCGTGAGGATCAGGTCCACACCATCGGACTTGATGCCCACCACACAGTCCGCGCAATGGTCGGGCCTGGTGGTGGCCACCTTGTTCACCAGCGCGGCCTCGCTCAGCCCCTTCATCTCCTGCGGGGCCCGGCCGACCACCGCCAGCAGGCTGTCGGGCGCGGGCAGCGCCTCGTCCCCGAGAATCCCGATCCGGTGCCCGGGGAACCGGTCCCCCAGCTGCGCGGGCGGCATCTCGTCGACCATCCGCGCCAGCGCGGGCGACAGGTAGTACTCACCCGGCCCGGGCATCCGCGGCACCCCGGGCGAGAGCGCCGCCCGCGGCCCGGTCAGCGCGACGTCGATCCGCCCGATCTCCTTGCCCTGCACGGTGTCCCGCCGGGTCGACCACCACATCGGATCAACACCCGAGCTGCTCGCCTGCCCGTTGGCCCCTGCCGCCGCACCGGCGGTTCCCGAACCCGCCCCCGTCTCCCCGCCGGAGGCGGAACTCCCCTCCCCCGTCGCACCGCCGGAGGCATTCGCCGTCCCACTCCCGCCGTTGCCGGAGCTCCCCGCAACCTCCCGATTCGCGGGGAGCTGCTTGACGAACGGCGTGTTGAGCCAGGCGTTGCGCGCGTTCTGGGAGTGCACGCCGTTGATCGCGGCGAGCGTGGTGAACAGCAGGCCCACGCCGATGGCGACGGCGCCCGCGGTGATGGCGAGGCGGACGAGCGCTTCGCGGCCGCCGCTGACGGCCAGTCGTAGTCCGAGCCGTACCATGTCGAACCGGATCATGAGGTCAGCCGTCCGCTCAGCGAGGTGGCGCGGCCGTCGCGGACGATCGCCTCGCGGTCGGCGTAGGCGGCGATCCGGGCCTCGTGGGTGACCAGGACGACGGTGGTGCCCTGTTCGCGGGCGCAGCCGACCAGCAGGTCCATCACCTGCTCGCCGGTCAGGGAGTCGAGCGCGCCGGTGGGTTCGTCGGCGAACAGGACGCGCGGTTCGGCGACCAGTCCGCGGGCGAGGGCGACGCGCTGGGCCTGACCGCCGGACAGTTCGCCGGAGCGGCGGGCCTCCAGGCCGTCCAGGCCGAGCTTCGGGAACCAGCTGCGGGCCCGCTGGAGGGCGGCGTTGCGGCGCTGCCCGCCGAGCAGCAGCGGCAGGGCGACGTTCTCCTCGGCGGTCAACTCCGGTACCAGCTGGCCGAATTGGAAGACGAAGCCGAAGCTGTCGCGGCGCAGGGCGCTGCGTTCCTGTTCGCCGAGGTTGTCGATCCGGCGGCCGTCGAACCGGATCTCGCCGCTGTCGGGGGTGAGGATGCCGGCCAGGCAGTGCAGCAGGGTGGATTTGCCGGAGCCGCTGGGGCCCATGATGGCGAGGATCTCGCCTGCCTCGACGGCGAGTTCGGCGCCGCGCAGGGCGGGGGTCTCGCCGAAGGCGAGGGTGACGTCGTGGGCGTGGATCAGGGGGTCGGTCATTGCTTGGCCACCTCTGCGGCAAGGGCGTCGAGTCGGGCGGCGGTCAGGTCGATCCAGCGCAGGTCGGACTCCAGGTGGAACAGTCCGTGGTCGGCGAGGAGTGCGTCGACCAGGCTGCCGGAGCGCTTGATCTCGGTGAGTTCGCGCATCCGCCGCAGGTGGGCGGCGCGCTGGGTGTCGAGGTAGTGCTCGGCGTCGCGGCCGAGCATCAGGGCGAGCACGACCTTGCTGAACAGCACGGTCTGCAGGTGGGGTTCGGCGGCGACGGGCTCGCGCAGCCAGTCCTCGAACTCGGTGGCGCCGGTCTCGGTGATGACGTAGCGCTTGCGGTCGGGCCCGTCGCCGGCCTCGGGCTCCCCTACGACGACCTTCCCGTCCCGGGCGAGCCGCCCGAGGGTCGCGTAGACCTGGCCGAAGGGGAGCGGTTTGCCGCGCCCGAAGAAGGCGTCGTAGTCGCGTTTGAGGTCGTAGCCGTGGCTGGGCTCGCGTTCGAGCAGCCCGAGCAGGGTGAGTGGAACGCTCATGATCGAAAGAGTACGCCGGAGGTGTACTCCACGTCTATACACTCAGAGAATACTGACGCAGGAGTCTCCACCCACTAGCCTTGACCTGGGGTTTCACGAACAGGGGGACGAAGCGGTGGAGTTCACGAAGATGCGGCCGGACGGGGCGTCAGCCACCACGCGGCTCGGCGAACTGACGCTGCACCGGACGCCTTCGAGGCTGTACAGCGACCAGACCGAGCGCTGGCGGGTGGAACTCGACGGCCGCCCGCTGGCCGAGCTGCCCGGGTTCGGGCAGCCCGGCTTCCACGTCGCCGAACTGGCGCGCCGCGGCGTCGCCGGCACCTTCGACGCCGCCGAACTGCACATCCGCGCCCGCGGCCGCCACCTGCTGCGCTCCGGCCGCTTCGTGGAGTTCCGCACCGGCGACCGGACCCTGCGCTTCGTCCGCCGGGGGGTGATCCGCGCCGAACTCCTGGAAGACGGCCGGACGGTGGCCCGCTCCGACGGCCGGGCGCCGACGGAGCCCGACCGGCTGCACGTGCTCGCCGTCGCCCTGTACACCTGGGCGGAGCTGGACTACGTCAACGCCAATCCGCTGCTGGGCAGCGTCATCCTGTCGGCCGTCACCTCGTTCTTCTGACCGGCGCTCAGAGGTCCAGGTCGACGACCACCGGCGCGTGGTCCGACGTCCCCTTGCCCTTGCGGGCCTCGCGGTCGACGTAGCTGTCCGAAACCGCGTCCGCGAACGGCTTGTTGGCGTAGGTGAGGTCGATCCGCATGCCGCGGTTCTTCGGGAAGGCCAGCTGGCGGTAGTCCCAGTAGGTGTAGGGACGGTCGTACTTGAGCGGGCGGGGGACGACGTCCTGGAGGCCGATCTCCTGGAGGGCCGTCAGGGCGGCGCGCTCGGGGGCGGTGACGTGGGTGAGGCCCTCGAAGGCGGCGATGTCGAAGACGTCCGCGTCGGTGGGGGCGATGTTGTAATCGCCGAGAACGGCGAACGGGCGCTCCCCCGCCGCGTCCTCGCGGACGGCGTCGCGCAGCGCGGCCAGCCACTCCAGCTTGTAGCGGTAGTGCGCGTGGTCGACCTCGCGGCCGTTGGGCACGTACACCGACCAGACCCGGACGGGGCCGCAGGTCGCACCGACGGCACGCGGCTCGACCACCGGGAGCATGGCGTCCTCGGCGAGGTAGCCGGGCTGGCCGGGCAGGTCACGGACGACGTCCTCCAGGCCGATCCGGGACAGCACGGCGACGCCGTTCCACCGGCCGGTGCCGTGCGCGGCGCTCTCGTAGCCGAGCTCGCCGATCGCTTCGGCGGGGAACGCCTCGGTGGTGCACTTGAGTTCCTGCAGGCACAGCACGTCCGGCTTGGCGGACTCCAGCCACTCCAGCAGCTTGGGCAGCCGGGCGGTGACGGAGTTGATGTTCCAGGTGGCGATGCGGACGGTCACGGCGGCCTTCCCTCGGCGGTACGGACGGACGGGGCGTGCGGCGAGAAGGCCGCTCACCCCGTCCGAACATACCGCCCGCCGCCGACAGCGCCCGGCCGGACAGGCCCTGCCCGACCCGACACCGCGTCGGATCGGCCGGCCGGGCAGGCCCTACCGCGAGGGGTGCACCACGGCGGCCGCGCCGCCGCCGCGGCGGACGGGTTCGGCGGCGGCCAGCCAGCGGCCGTCGGGGAGGCGTTCGATGCCGGTGGCGGCGCCGATCTCGGGGGTGGCGCTGAAGACGTGGCCCATGGCCTGGAGTTTCGCCGCCTCGGGCGTGGCGAGGAAGGCCGGTTCGGCCTGGGTGGCGGCGGTGTTGCGCTGGCTGGCCCGGGGTGCGGCGATGGCCTGTTCCAGCGTCAGGCCGCGGTCGATCCGCCCGGTGAGGACCTGGAGCACGGTGGTGATGATGGTGGCGCCGCCGGGCGAGCCGACCGCCAGGTACGGCTTGCCGTCCTTGAGCACGATGGTCGGGGAGATCGAGGAGCGCGGGCGCTTGGCGGGGCCGGGCAGGTTGGGGTCGGGGACGCCGGGCGTGAGCGGGGTGAAGTTGAAGTCGGTCAGTTCGTTGTTGAGCAGGAAGCCCCGGCCGGGCACGGTGATGCCGCTGCCGCCGGTCTGTTCGATGGTCAGCGTGTAGGCGACGACGTTGCCCCACCGGTCGGCGACGGTCAGGTGGGTGGTGCTCTGGCCCTCGTACGGTTCGGCGACCGGTTGTCCGCTGCTCGCGCAGGCGGCGGGGTGGTACGGGTCGCCGGGGGCGAGCGGGCTGCTGAGCGCGTGCTGGGGGTTGATCAGGCAGGCCCGGGAGGCGGCGTAGGCCGGGTCGAGCAGCTGACGGGTCGGCACCTGGACGAAGTTCGGGTCGCCGACCCAGCGGTTGCGGTCGGCGAACGCGATCCGGCTGGCCTCCAGGAAGCGGTGGTCGTACTGGACGGAGTCGGCCGTGGGCACGCTGCTGGTGCCGAGGATGTTCAGCGCCTCGCCGACGGTGGTCCCGCCGGAGGAGGACGGGGCGATGCCGTACACGTCCAGGCCCCGGTAGTTGACGTGCGTCGGGTCCTGCTGACGGACCTGGTAGGCCGCCAGGTCGGCGGTGTCGACCTTGCCGGGGCGGGCGTTGCGGCCGGAGGCGGGGTCGACGGGCGGGTGCTGGAGGGTGCGGACGATGTCGGCGCCGATCGGGCCGCGGTACAGAGCGGCGGTGCCGCCGCGCCCCAACTCCCGGTAGGTGGCGGCGAGATCGTGGTTGCGCAGGGTGGAGCCGACGACGGGCAGCTTCCCGTTCGGCAGGAACAGCGCGCGGCTGGCCGGGAAGTCCTGGAACCGGGCCTGGTTGAGGGCGGTCTGGTCCTGGAAGGTCTGGTCGACGGTGAAGCCGCGGTCGGCGATCCGCTCGGCCGGTTTCAGCACCTCGGCGAGATCCCGGCTGCCCCAGCGGCGCAGTGCCTGCTCCCAGGTGGCGGCGGTGCCGGGGACGCCGACGGACAGGCCGCTGGTGACGGCGTCGGCGAAGGCCAGCGGCTTCCCGTTCTCCAGGAACAGCGAACTGTCGGCCGTCCGGGACGCGGTCTCCCGCCCGTCCAGCGTGGTGACCTTCCCGGTCCGGGCGTCGAAGTACACGAAGTACCCGCCGCCGCCGATGCCCGCCGAGTACGGCTCGGTCACCCCGAGCGCGGCCGCGGTGGCCACGGCGGCGTCCACCGCGTTCCCCCCGCGCCGCAGCACCTCCAGCCCGGCGGCGGTGGCATCGGCGTCCACACTGGTGACCGCCCCGCCCCAGCCCACCGCCTCGGGTTGCTTCCCGGTGACGGCGGCGGACGGGTCGGCCTGGGCGGGCGCGGCGGTGCAGAGCAGTCCGGTGACGAGTGCGAGTGCGGGGACGAGACGGGCGAGGGTTCTCATACGATCTCCCTGGGACGGCGACGGTCTCCCGTTCTCCCACACCCACCACGCCCCCGACAACGGCACGTTCGGCCAACTGCCGCACACCACAAGCCCGCTGTCGCCACCTCAGCGCCACCGGGTCGTAGCCCGCGCCGGCGCCCGGCAGAGCCCTTCGCGCTGGAACCGGCGATCACTGCCCGGGCGTCCCACCTCCCGGGCTGCCGCCGTCCACCGCTGGGAGGGGTTTCGGGTCGTGGGGATCGTGATGTGGGCCGTCGTCGGGGTGTTGTTCGCGCTGCTACCGCTCGTCCACTGGCTGCTGCGCGCCCGTCCCACGCCGCTCCGGGTACCCGTCGCCGCCGCGTTGACGCTCTGGCTGGCGCTGGTACTCGCGGTGGCGTTCGACCTGCTGCGTCTGCGGAGCGGGGCCGAGCTCTACCTGCTCTACACGCCGCTCGCCGAACTGGCCGTCCTGATCGGCCTGCGGTTGGACCGGCGGATCGCCGGCCCGCGCACCGGGCGTCCGGCCGGCTGGCCCCGCGCGGTGGGCATCGCCTTTTAGTGCCGCGGCAGGCAACTTTTGCCCGTCAAGGAGCGGCCCGAGGCGCCCGGCTGGGCGTGCCGCCGAAGCGCCCTCGTACTGGGTGTACTTGGGTGCTTTGGCGGTGCGTCCAGGCGGGATGCATCGGGCCGCGACGGGGCAAAGGTTGCCTGTTGCGGCACTAGATCCAGCTGGCCCTCGTCCTCACCATGACCCCGCTGGCGGCGCTGCTGGCCTTCCACGAGGCGACGCTCCCGCCCGCGAGGGCCGTGCCGGAGCCGCCGCCCGGCTACACCGTCCTCGACACCGGCAAAGGCTGCGGCAACGGCCACGGCGCCCTCTGCTGGCGCACGCTCCACTTGTCGGGCCCACCCGGCGTGCCGACCGCGGAGGCCGCCGACCGGCTCCGGCCCCGGCAGCGGTGCGAACCGAACGGCTACCTGCTCGACCGCCGCGACGTCTGCACCGAGGTGAGCATCGAAGGCGGCACGATCGACTACACCGTCCTCCTCAGCAACGAGTGACCCGGCCCGGCGGGGGCAGGCAGGGCTGGGCCACCCCCAGCCCCTCACGCCCCACCGGGCCGTCCCCGCGTCAGCGGGTGGCGCGTTCCACCCGGCGGCGCTTGACGGTGCGGAAGCGGCGGGCGACCTGGCGGGCCAGGTCGGCGGCGCCGACCAGGCCGGCCTCGTTGCCGAGGGCGGCGTGGACGATTTCCGCCTCGGGGCGGAAGCCGCGGCCGGTGAGGGTGCGGCGGAAGGCGTCCTGGGCGGGGCCGAGGAGCAGTTCGCCGGCTTCGCTGACGCCGCCGCCGATGACGAAGCGGCCGGGGTCGAGCGCGGCGGCCAGGTTGGCGATGCCGACGCCGAGCCAGCGGCCGACCTCGTAGAGCAGTTCGGTGGCGACCGGGTCGCCTTCGCGTGCGGCCTCGGTGACGAGCGGCCCGGTGATGCCGAGCGGGCTGCCACCGGCCCGGGCGAGCAGGGGCTGGACCACCGGGGATTCCTCGGCGGCGAGTTCGCGGGCCTCGCGGACCAGCGCGTTGCCGGAGGAGTACTGCTCCCAGCAGCCGCGGTTGCCGCAGGGGCAGCGGTGTCCGCCGGGCACCACCTGCATGTGGCCGAACTCGCCGGCCATGCCGTGCTTGCCCCGGTCGACGAAGCCGTCGCGGACCTGTGCGCCGCCGATGCCGGTGCCGAGGGTGATCATCACCATGTGGTCCTCGCCGCGGCCGGCGCCGAAGCGCCACTCGGCCCAGGCGGCGGCGTTGGCGTCGTTCTCGACCACCACGGGGAACCGCAGCCGGGAGCTGAGCGCCTGCTGGAGGGGTTCGTTGCGCCAGTTCAGGTGGGGGGCGAACAGCACGGTGGAGCGTTCGGAGTCGACCCAGCCGGCCGCGCCGACGCCGACGGCGTGCACGTCGTGCTTGTCGGCGAGCTGCAGGACCAGGTCGACGATGACGTCCTCGACCACCTTGGGGCTCTTGCTCTTGTCGGGGGTCTCGGTGCGCAGCCGCTCCAGGACCCGGCCCTCGCCGTCGACCACTCCGGCGACCACCTTGGTGCCGCCGATGTCCACGCCGATGGTGGGCAGCCGCAGCACTCCGGCGGGCAGGGTGCGGCGGCGGCGTTCGGCGCGCGGGCCGAGGCCCAGCAGGCTGGGCAGGGCGGGGCGGGCGGGGCCGTTGGCACTGGTCACGGAATGAATGCTCCTGGTTTCGGTAAAACGTGCGGGCTGGTGCTGGAGGGGTCCGAACGAGCTGGCAGACTAGGCCGCGAACGCACAGCGGATTCTCACGAAAACGTGATGTTCCTCTCAGGTTTCTGCGGGTGTTGCCAGCAACTGATCGTGTGTTTGACGCAGTCTGACAAGTGTGATGTGCGAACCGGGGGACCGTGCCCCGGACGGCCGGACGACCCGATTCGAGAGACCTGATGCAGCTAACAGGCACCCCTTTTCTTATTCTGACGATCATCCTGGTGCCGATCTCCCTTGCGGCGGCCCTGCTGCTCTGGGGCCGGGTGCGCGGACCGAAGCCGGTCCAGGCGCTGTCCCGGATCGTGATGCTGCTGTTCTGCCAGATCACCGCCGTGCTCACCGTCTTCGTCATGGTCAACAACGCCAACCTGATCTACGGCAGTTGGGACGACCTGCTGGGCACCGGCAGCCACGTGCGCTCGGTGCCGAACGTGGCTGCCAACGAGGGCGGCGGCAGCGGGAGCAGCGACAACAAGCAACACACCAAGGTGATCCAGCAGTTCAAGCCGGTCGGTGACCCGAAGGTGCCGAACGACGTGCAGACCACCGACCTGAAGGGCGCGGTCTCCGGCGTCGACGGCGAGGTGCTGGTCTGGCTGCCGCCGCAGTACAACGACCCGGCGTACAAGGACAAGACCTTCCCCGTGGTCGAGCTGCTGCCGGGCTGGCCGGGCTCCTCGAAGACCTGGTTCGGCACCCTGCGGGTCTCCGAGCAGTTGAAGCCGATGATGCAGAGCGGGCAGGTCGCCCCGTTCATCCTGATCTCGCCGCGCACCAACCTGCTGGGCGACAGCACCGACACCGGCTGCGCGGACGTCCCGGGCAAGGTCAACGCCGACACCTGGCTGTCCAAGGACGTCCCGCAGATGGTGCTGGACAACTTCCGGGCCGACCCCTCCTCCGACCGCTGGGCGGTGGCCGGTTACTCGGCGGGCGCGCACTGCGCGACCAAGCTGTCGCTGGAGCACCCGGACCGCTACCGCGCGGGCATCAGCCTCTCCGGCTACAACGACCCGGGCGCGGAGGACAAGTCGCTGACCGCGAAGGACCCGCACCTGAAGGAGATCTCCAACCCGCTGAACATCCTGAAGTCCGCGAAGACCCCGCCGAAGACCGCGCTGTACGTCACCGGCAACAAGGGCGACGGTCTGGAGGGCGGCGAGGCGCTGAAGGCGGCCGCCAAGGCCCCGACCACGGTGACCATCCAGGAGACCACGGGCGCGCACAGCAGCGACGTCTGGAAGCCGCTGGTCCCGGGCGTCTTCACCTGGCTGACCACGATCATCCCCGCGCAGCACTGACCCACCGCACACCGAAGGGCCCGGCCGGCGGCCGGGCCCTTCGCATGCCCAACGTCAGTTCTTCGGCAGGGTGTTGACGTACTCGGTGCCGGCGCCGTAGAAGCCGTCCACGGTCTGCTCGACATCCGCCGCGGAGAGCGCCTGGTCGGCCTTGTAGTAGAACCAGTTGACCTTCATGTCCCAGCTGCGCTGGCCGCTGATCGAGGGCAGCAGGTCGATGAACCAGTTGCTGAAGTGGATGTCCATCTTCTCGCGCGCGACGTACTTGTCGGAGCTGGTGAACATCTCCTTGCCGTCCAGGAAGTAGGTGACCTTCCCGTCCATGGCGGTGATCATCATGGTGTGCCAGCCCTCGAGGCGCTGCTTGGCGGCCTTGGTGACGCGGTCCGGCGGGTCGGCCTTGAACCAGCTGGTGGTGTCGAGCTTCGGGCCGGGCGCGCCCCAGCCGCCGTTCGGCAGGTACTCGAAGTCGAGTTCGCTGTAGTTCGCCGAGTCGTCGGCGGGTGAGATCGGGAAGAAGGTCTGGACGACGTGGTCGCCGGTGCGGCCGGTGGAGGGCTTCTCGCCGAAGTTGATCCGGGCCGCGAAGGTGCCGTGGAACAGGTTGGTGGCGGTGCTCTGCACCTCGACCTGCTTGGTGCCCTGCTTGGTGCCGTCGGTGGTCGAGCGCAGTTGCAGCGCCCGGCCGCCCTTGGCGGTCGGGTCCTCGGGGAAGGCGGCGCCGGAGGCGGACCAGGTGTCCTTGATGCCGGGGCCGCCGCCGCCGTCCCGGACCTGCCAGCCGTGCGCGGCGAACTGCGGGTCGTCGGGCCCGGTGTAGTGGAAGGTGTCGAACATCGTTCCCGGCGGCCCGGACGGCGTCGGCGAGGCGCTGGAGGACCGGCCCTTCGCGGCGGAATCCCCACCGGCGGCCGGGTCGCCGTTGCACGCGGCGAGCGTGCACAGCAGGGTCGGCAGCGCGATCACGCTCCACGCGCGACGGCGGGGCAGGCGGTTGGACTGGCGTACACGGGCTCGCACACGGGCTCCTTGGGGCGCAGCGGCGGTAGTTGGGACACGCCCCTCTGCGCGGGAAATCGACGACCGGTCGGAGGCGGTCATCCTAACGGGGGCTCACAGGCCGCTCCGCCGCCGGGACGGCCCGCATCCGCCGAGGTCGAACGGTCTGTGCACGGGTTAAACATGTACGCGTCGGTAGGGGTCTCGATCCGGTCACAACCCTGACCGGGAACGCGTCGAAAGTGGACATCAGGCCCAATTCGTCGCAGGTCGGCCCAGGTCGGTGCACTAGCGTTCGAGTCACGCTCCCGCGGTCTTCGCCCTCCCTGCCCTGAAAGGCCTCGCACGGTGCGCCCTGTCATGACGTCCTCCGAGCCCGGATCGGCGTACCCGGCACCGCCCGGCGCCCCGGGCCCGGATGTCGACGAACCGCTGCCCGAAGAGGCGCTGCCCGAACCGGTGTTCGTCGACGAGTCGGGCCTGCGCGGGCGATTGCTGCGCGGTCTCGGCTGGCCGGTCTCGGTGGTGGGCGCGGTGCTGGCGGTCGCGATGGGCGGCAGCCTGATCGGCGTGCAGGCGGACGCCCCGCCGATGGATATCCCCGCGCAGCCCGCGCCGGCGGCCGCGGCGCCCTCGGCGTCACCGTCGGCCGGCCCGTCGCCCTCGGCCTCGTCGTCGGCCTCGGCGCCGGCGTCCGGAGCACCCTCCCGCTCCACCTCTCCGCCCAAGGCGGGGAACTCGGCCGGCACCTCGAAGCCCCCCGCCGGGGGGACGCCTTCGGGCCGGGCGACCAAGCACCCCTGATCGTTCGCACCACCGCACCTCCAGGAGCGCCCTTTGTCCCGCCACCAGCGCCGCCGGCATTCCCTGCTGAGGCCGCGCCGACTGGCCGCGCCGCCGCTGCGCTTCGTCATGCCGCTGTCCCTGCTGGCGTGCCTGCTGGCGCTGCTGGTGCTGCGCGGGCTCGCCACCAACGAGGTGTTCCACGACACCCGGATCGCGACCTCGGTGGACAAGGACACCGTGCCGGAGAACCTGCTCAAGGGCGGCCCGGTGATCGACGCGCGCGGCGACAGGAAGGCGAACCCGGTCAGCTACCGCATCCCCGACAAGACGGTGGTGCTGAGCTTCGACGACGGCCCCTCGCCGGAGTGGACGCCGAAGATCCTGGACGTGCTGAAGGCGCACGACGTCCGCGCGGACTTCTTCGTGACCGGCGCGATGACCACCCGCAACCCGGACCTGATCCGGCAGATCGTCGCGGGCGGCCACGAGATCGGCCTGCACACCTTCACCCACCCCGACCTGGTGTACCAGTCGCACTCCCGGATCGGCTGGGAGCTGGCGCAGACCCAGCTGGCGCTGGCCGGTGTCGCGGGCGTGCACAGTTCGCTGTTCCGGCCGCCGTACTCCTCGGAGGCGAACGCGCTGGACGACTGGAACTACCCGGTCATCCAGTACGTGGGCGCGCACGGCTACCTGACGGCGTTCATCGACCGCGACACCGACGACTGGAAGCGCCCGGGCGTCGACGAGATCGTGAAGGCCGCGATGCCGGCCACGCCCGGCGCGGGCGAGCTGATCCTGCTGCACGACGCGGGTGGTGACCGCACCGAGACGGTCGCCGCGCTGGAGCAGATCATCGTCAAGCTCCAGGGCGAGGGCTACCGCTTCACCACCATCTCCGACGCGCTCGGCGCGTCCAACGCGATGGTGCCGGTGCACGGCTTCCAGCTGTGGGCGGGCAAGGGCTTCATCTGGGCCACCCAGGTCGCCGTGTACACCCTGCCGGTGCTGGTCGGGCTGCTGGCGCTGGTCGGCTTCCTGAACTTCGGCCGGTTCGCGCTGATGATCGTCCTCGCCCCGGTGCACGCCCGCCGCTCCAAGCGCAAGGACGCCTGGGGGCCGCCCGTCACCGAGCCGGTCACCGTGCTCGTCCCGGCGTACAACGAGCTCGAGTGCATCGCCAACACCCTGAACTCGCTGGCCGCCAGCGACTATCCGATCGAAGTGATCGTGATCGACGACGGCTCCACCGACGGCACCGCGGACATCGTCGAGGAGATGAACCTGCCGTTCGTCCGGCTGATCCGCAAGGTCAACGGCGGCAAGCCCAGCGCCCTCAACGCCGGTATCGCGGCCGCCTCGTACGACATCGTGGTGATGATGGACGGCGACACCGTCTTCGAGCCGTCCACGGTGCGCGAGCTGGTCCAGCCGTTCGCCGATCCGAAGGTCGGCGCGATCGCGGGCAACGCGAAGGTCGGCAACCGGGACAGCCTGATCGGTGCCTGGCAGCACATCGAGTACGTCCTCGGCCACAACCTGGACCGCCGGATGTACGACGTGCTGAACGTCATTCCGACCATTCCCGGCGCGGTCGGCGCGTTCCGCAAGGAGGCGCTGCGGCAGGTCGGCGGGATGAGCGACGACACCCTCGCCGAGGACACCGACATCACCATCGCGGTGCTCTGCGCCGGCTGGCGGGTCGTCTACGCCGAGCGCGCCCGCGCCTGGACCGAGGCGCCCGCGAGCCTCCAGCAGCTCTGGTCGCAGCGCTACCGCTGGAGCTACGGCTCGATGCAGGCGATGTGGAAGCACCGCCGCGCCGTGATCTCCCGCGGCCCGGCCGGCCGCTTCGGCCGGATCGGCCTGCCGATGGTGGTGCTGTTCGGCGTGGTCGCCCCGCTGCTGGCGCCGCTCGTGGACCTGTTCCTGCTGTACGGCGTGCTGTTCACGGACGCGCCGATCACGCTGGCCAGCTGGGGCGGGTTCATCGCGCTCCAGGGCCTGCTGTCCTGGTACGCCTTCCGGCTCGACCACGAGAAGCCCTGGCACCTGATCAGCCTGCCGCTGCAGCAGGTGGTCTACCGGCAGCTGATGTACATCGTCCTGCTGCAGTCCACGATCACCGCGCTCACCGGTGGCCGGCTGCGCTGGCACAAGCTCCGGCGCACCGGCGAGGTCGCTGTCCCCGTGGAGGCCTGACCATGAGCGACACCATCCGGCTGCGGATCCCCCCGCAGCTGCGCCGGGACGAGGCCCCCGACACCGCCCCGGACACGCTCGTCGCGTCCGTGCGCAAGGCCGGCCGCGACCGCTACCTCGACCTGCTGCGCGCGATGGCGCTGGTCCGCGTGGTGCTCTACCACCACTTCGAGTGGTTCTGGCTGCCGCTGGTGTTCCCGTCGATGGGCGTGATGTTCGCCCTGGCCGGCTCGCTGATGACGCGTTCGCTGAGCCGCCCCGCGCTGAGCGTGATCCGCGGCCGGCTGCGCCGCCTGCTGCCGCCGATGTGGCTGTTCGGCGCCGTCGTGGTCACCCTGCAGGTCCTCGACGGCGGCGGCCCGGACTCCGACGGCCACCCCACCTGGTGGTGGGCGAAGCTGGCGTTCTGGGTGCTGCCGCTGAGCACTCCCCCGTACGCGACCGAGCTGCACGGCTTCGGCGGGCACCTGGAGACCGGCTGGGCCTCCCAGCTGGTGGTGCCGCTGTGGTACCTGCGGGCCTACCTCTGGTACGTGCTGCTGTCGCCGCTGATGCTGAAGGCGCTGCGCCGCTTCCCGGTGGTGACGCTGTTCGCCCCGCTGGCGCTGGTGATCGTCATGAACGCGTTCTTCGCCGGCCAGGACGTCGTCTGGGGCCGGGTCTGGGAGACCGTCAACGACTTCGCGATGTTCGGCTCCTGCTGGATCCTCGGCATGGCCCACCAGGAGGGCCTGCTGCGGCGGATCCCGCAGTACGTGCTGCCGTCGATCGCACCGCTGATCATGGTGGCGGGCTTCTGGTACCTGCAGACCCGGCCGGTCGATCCGAGCCAGCCCGCCGACATCGAGCTCTGGCCGATCGCCCAGGCCCTGTGGTCTTTCGGCTTCGTCGCGCTGCTGCTGCACATCAGCCCGTCCTGGGAGCAGTGGCCCGCGCGGCTGGAGCGCTGGAACGGCCTGGTGAGCCTGCTCAACTCGCGGGCCGTCACCGTCTACCTGTGGCACGTGCCGGCACTGGTGCTGGCCTTCCCGCTGATCGACCCGCTGTGGAACGTCGACTACTTCTACGAGCACCTCAGGTGGCTGCTGACCAGCCAGTGGTTCAGCCTGCTGGTGGCGATCCCGCTGCTCGCCGTGCTGGTGATGGCCCTCGGCTGGGTCGAGGACCTGGCGGCGAAGCGCAGGCCCCGGCTGTTCCCGTACCCGCGCCGCCCGCGCGGCCGGCGCCGGAGCGCCGCCTGACGGGGCCTGTCCGGCCGATCTTGTCGGACAGGCCCCGTCAGGCGAGTTCCAGCGCCAGGTAGAAGTCGACCCGGTCCTCCAGCCGGGACAGGTCGCGGCCGGTGAGTTCCTCGATCCGGCCGATCCGGTAGCGCAGCGTGTTGACGTGCACGTGCAGCTGGGCGGCGCAGCGCGTCCAGGAGCCGTCGGAGCGCAGGAACGCGGCCAGGGTGTGCAGCAGGTCGGCCTGGTGTTCCTGGTCGTAGGCGGTGACGGGGTCGAGCAGCCGGGCCCGGAAGGCGCGCCGGACCTCGGCGGGGACGGCGGCCAGCAGCAGGACGTGCGAGGCGAGTTCCTCGGCGCCCGCGACCCGGATCCGGCCGGGGCGGGAGGCGGCGATCCGGCGGGCGTGCCGGGACTCCTCCAGGGCGCCGCGCAGGCCGTCGGACTCGGCGGCGGGGGCGCACACGCCGACGGTGATCCGCCCGTCGGCGTCGAGCCCGGCCTCCAGCGGGGCCAGCAGCGCGCGCACCGCGTCGGCGGGGACGGCGGCGTCGGGGGCGTTCGGGGCGGGCAACACGGCGACCGCGCCGCTGCGGCCGACGGCGGCGACCAGGGCCGTACCGGGCAGTGCCTCTTCGAGGACCGGGCGCAGCGCGCCGTCGGGCAGTCCGGTGGCGTCGGCGGACAGCACCAGCCAGTGCGGGTGGCCCGCGCCGTCGGTGGTGGAGGCGCGCAGGGCGCGGGCGGTCTCGGCGGGGGCGGCGCCGTGCCTCAGCAGGTCGAGGAGTTCGTCGGCGAGCCGGCGGCGCAGCCGGCGGCTCTCGTCGCGGCGGGTGCGTTCGGTGGCGACCAGGCGGCACAGGTTCTCGGCGAGCTGGCGGCGTTTGGCGGGCCATTCGGTGAGGTCGCCGGCGACGGCGAGGATCCAGTCGGCGAGCGCGGTGGCGGTGGCGGGTTCGGCGGCGGGCAGCAGCGAGTAGGTGCAGTCGGCGAGTCGGACCCGGTGCGGGGGGTGGTGGCCGCGCTGCTGGGCGGCGAGGTGGGCGCGGGCGAGGCGGTCGCGGTCGGCGGGGGTGAGGCGGTCGGCGGGTCCGGCGATGACGTGGCCGGTGGGGGTGAGTACCCAGCAGTCGAGGTCGAGGTCGCCGCCGAGCAGGTCGAGGACGGCGTCGAGGCCGCCCGTGTCGGCGGCGGAGACCAGCAGCCGGTGCCGGTCGACGAGGGCGGCGAGGTCGGCGGCCCGGCCGGCGGAGACGTGCCGGCCGACGTACTCGGTGACGGTGCCGAAGGCGATGTCGTCGGGGACGGCGAGCAGCGGCAGCCGGTGCCGGCGGCAGGCCTCGACCAGGTCGGCGGGGACGGGCCCGACCTCCACCTCGCCGGCGCCGAGCGCGGCGGCGCCGCCGGCCACCAGGGTGCGCACGAAGCGCGCGGAGTCGGCGGGGGCGGTGCGCCACAGCATGCCGGTGAGGACGAGTTCGCCGCCGTGCAGGAACCGGCCGGGGTCCTGCAGGTCGGTGGTCATCACGCCGGTGACCTGCCGGTCGAGTTCGTCCTCGCCGGCGAGCAGGCGCAGCCGGGGTGCGCCGGGGGCGAGCAGGTCGCGGACGCGCATGGACGGGGCCCTTCGTGACGGTGCGGCTGGTGCTGCGGGTGCTGCGAATGAATCGTGGGGGTGATTCCGGGGCGGGGACGGCCCAGGGTGACCCGGGTGGGCTGGAGGATCGTCCACATTGGACGAACGTACAGGACAGCGCCGCAGGTCACCGTCGGCGCTCATGCCATCGGTGACTGCCGACCATGCCGGTGACGGCGGTTCACTGGCCTGCACACCGCCGGGCCGCACCGGCCGGGGCGCCGCGTCGACGAAGAGCCGCGTCGACGAAGAGAGGAGACACCGCATGGAGTTCCTTCGACCCGCGACCTGGGACGAGGCGCTCGCGGCGATGGCCGATCACCCCGGCGCGCTGCCGATCTCCGGCGGCACCGACGTCATGGTCGAGCTGAACTTCGACCTGCGCCGGACGTCCGCGATCCTCGACCTGAACCGGATCACCGAGCTGGGCCGGTGGAGCAGTGACGGGGCGTCGGTGCGCCTCGGCGCGGCGGTGCCGTACGCGCGGATCATCGACGAGCTGTCCGGCCCGCTGCCCGGGCTGGCGCTGGCGTCGCGGACGGTGGGTTCGCCGCAGATCCGCAACCGGGGCAGTGTCGGCGGCAACCTGGGCGCGGCCTCGCCGGCCGGTGACGCGCATCCGGCGCTGCTGGCCGCCGGGCGGGGGGTGCGGGTGGAGGCGCACTCGGTGCGCGGGGTGCGGCTGATCCCGATCGACGAGTTCTACGTCGGGGTGAAGCGGCACTGCCTGGCGCCGGACGAGTTGATCCGCGCGGTGCGGATCCCGGTCGCCGACGGCCCGCAGCAGTTCTCCAAGGTCGGTACCCGCAACGCGATGGTGATCGCGGTCTGCGCGTTCGGTCTCGCCCTGCACCCGAAGGACCGCACGGTCGGCACCGGCATCGGCTCGGCCGCGCCGACCCCGCGCCGGGCCTCGGACGCCGAGGCGTACCTGGCGGGCGAACTGGCGTGGGAGTCCGGCGACCCGCCGGCCCCGCGGGTGGTGCGGCGCTTCGGCGAGCTGGTCGCGGCCGCCGCCGACCCGATCGACGACGTCCGGGGCACCGCCGCGTACCGGCGCCACGCGCTGGCCGTGCTGGCCCGGCGCACGCTGACGTGGTGTTGGAACGACTATCGGCCCGGGAGGGCGGCATGAGGGTGACGTTCACCGCGAACGGGCGGCCGGTGGAGGCCGACGACGTGTGGGAGGGCGAGTCGTTGCTGTACGTGCTGCGCGAGCGGGTCGGCCTGCCCGGTTCGAAGAACGCCTGCGAGCAGGGCGAGTGCGGCTCCTGCACCGTCTACCTGGACGAAGTCCCGGTCTGCGCCTGCCTGGTGGCGGCCGGCCAGGTGCAGGGCCGCGAGGTGCGCACCGTCGAGGGCCTGACCGGCCCGGACGGCGAGCTCGGCCCCGTCCAGCAGGCGTTCCTGGACGCGGGCGCCGTGCAGTGCGGCTTCTGCACGCCGGGCCTGCTGGTGCAGACCGACGCGCTGCTGGCCCGGGACCCGCGGCCGTCCGACGCCGACATTCGCGAGGCGCTGTCGGGCAACCTGTGCCGCTGCACCGGCTACGAGAAGATCATGGACGCGGTGCGGCTGGCCTCGGCACGCATCGACGGGGCGGGGGGCCGGGCATGACGACCCGTCCGATCCAGGCCGAGAAGAACCTGCAGAAGATCAGCCAGGCGTCCGAGCACGGCATCGGGCAGTCCCCGCTGCGCCCCGACGGCACGCTGAAGGTGAAGGGCGAGTTCGCCTACTCCTCCGACCTGTGGCACGAGGACATGCTGTGGGGCACCGCGCTGCGCTCCCCGCACCCGCGCGCCGACATCCTGTCCGTGGACGTCTCGGGGGCCCTCGCCGTCCCCGGGGTGCACGCGGTACTCACCCACGAGGACATCCCGGGTGCCAAGTTCTACGGCCTGGAGATCGCCGACCAGCCGGCCCTGGCGATCGACAAGGTCCGCTACCAGGGCGAGCCGATCGCGCTGGTCGCCGCCGACCACCCGGAGACGGCCCGCCGGGCGGCGAAACGGATCGTCGTCGAGTACGAGGTGCTCACCCCGATCACCACCGAGGAGCAGTGCCTCGACCCTCAGCACCACGGCTACGTGCACGAGCCGCACGAGTACAAGGCCCGCGCGCACGGCAACCTGTGCCACGAGCAGCGCCTGGTCGCGGGCCGGGGCGTCACCGACGGGGTACGGGCGCTGGCGGACGTGATCGTGTCCGGCGAGTACGAGGTCGGCATGCAGGACCAGGCGTTCCTCGGCCCCGAGTCGGGCCTCGCCGTGCCCGCCGAGGACGGCGGCGTGGACCTGTACATCGCCACCCAGTGGCTGCACGTGGACCGGCAGCAGATGGCGCCGGTGCTGGCCCTGCCGGAGGAGAAGGTCCGCCTCACCCTGGCCGGGGTGGGCGGCGCGTTCGGCGGCCGTGAGGACCTGTCGATGCAGATCCACGCCTGCCTGCTGGCGCTGCGCACCGGGCGGCCCGTCAAGATCGTGTACTCCCGCGACGAGTCCTTCTTCGGGCACGTGCACCGCCACCCGGCCCGGATGCGCTACGAGCACGGCGCCACCCGTGACGGGAAACTGGTGTTCGCGGACTGCCGGATCGTGCTGGACGGCGGCGCGTACGCCTCCACCTCCCCCGCCGTGGCCGGCAACGCCGCCTCGCTCGGCCACGGCCCGTACGTCATCCCGAACGTGGCGATGCACGCCTTGGCGCTGTACTCCAACAACCCGCCGTGCGGGGCGATGCGCGGCTTCGGCGCGGTGCAGGCCGCGTTCGGCTACGAGTCGCAGATGGACAAGCTCGCGGCCGCGCTCGGCATGGACCCGGTGGAGCTGCGGCAGCTGAACGCCGTCGCGCAGGGCGACCTGATGCCGACCGGGCAGCAGATCGACGCGCCCGCGCCGGTCGCCGAACTGCTCCGGCGGGCCAAGGACCGGCCGCTGCCGCCGCCGCTCGACCCGTCCGACCTGCGCAACCTGCCGGGGGCGCTGTCCAACACCTCGCACGGCGAGGGAATCGTGCGCGGCGTCGGCTACTCGGTGGGGATCAAGAACGTCGGTTTCTCCGAGGGCTTCGACGACTACTCCACCGCCCGGGTCCGGCTGGAGGTGATCGGCGGCGAGCCGGTCGCCATGGTGCACACGGCGGCGGCCGAGGTCGGGCAGGGCGGCGTCACCGTGCACGCCCAGATCGCCCGCACCGAGCTGGGCGTCGAGCACGTCGCCATCCACCCCGCCAACACCGAGATCGGCTCGGCCGGCTCCACCTCCGCCTCCCGGCAGACCTACATGACGGGCGGCGCGGTCAAGCTCGCCGCCGAGGCGGTCCGCGAGGTGCTGCTCGACCGGGGCCGGCGCCGGCACGGCTGGACGCACCGCGACCTGACGCTGGCCGGCGGCCGGGTGGTCTCCGCGTCCGCCGGGGTGCTGACCTCGCTGGCCGAGCTGCTCGGCGACGAGGCCGTCGAACAGACCCGGGTGCACCGCCACCGCCCGACCGTCGCGCTGCACCCGGAGACCGGGCAGGGTTTCGGCCACGTCCAGTACTCCTTCTGCGCGAACCGCGCCGTGGTGGACGTGGACGTGGAGCTCGGACTGGTCAAGGTGGTCGAGTTGACGGCCGTTCAGGACGTCGGACGGGCGCTCAACCCGCTCGCCGTGGTCGGCCAGATCCAGGGCGGCTGCACGCAGGCACTGGGTCTGGCCGTGATGGAGGAGATCGTGATCGCCGACGGCAAGGTCCGCAACGCCTCGTTCACCGACTACCTGATCCCGACCGTCCTCGACACCCCGCCGATCCCGGTGGAACTCCTCGAACTCCCCGACCCGCACGCCCCGTACGGGCTGCGCGGCGTCGGCGAGGCCCCCACCGTCTCGGCCACCCCCTCGATCGTGGCGGCGATCCGACAAGCCACGGGGAAGGCCCTCACCCGCATCCCGGTCCGGCCGGAGCACCTGACTCTCTGATCCTTGGGAACCGACATGGCACAGACCCCGGTGGAGCCCGGCCCCACCTCGCGCGGCACGCTCGACACGTACTTCAAGATCTCGGCGCGCGGCTCCACCGTGGGCACCGAACTGCGCGGCGGCCTCACCACCTTCATGGCGATGGCCTACATCATCCTGCTCAACCCGATCATCCTGAGTGGCGCGGACGTCACCGGCCACAAGCTCGACCACGCCCAGGTGACCACCGCCACCGCGCTCGCCGCCGCCGTCACCACCATCGTGATGGGCGTGGTCGGCAACGTTCCGCTCGCGCTCGCCGCCGGCCTGTCCGTCTCCGGCGTGATCTCCGCGCTGGTGGTGCCGCACAGCACCTGGCCGCAGGCGATGGGCCTGTGCGTGATCTACGGTGTGCTGATCGTGCTGCTGGTGGTGTCCGGCCTGCGCGAGAAGATCATGCACGGCATTCCGCTGCCGCTGAAGTTCGCGATCACCATCGGCATCGGCCTGTTCATCTCGATCGTCGGCTTCGTCAAGGCCGGATTCGTGCACACCGGCGGGCCGACTCCGCTCTCCCTCGGCCCGTTCGGCGAACTCGAGGGCTGGCCGGTGCTGCTCTTCTGCCTCACCCTGCTGCTGATCTTCGTGCTGCTGGCCCGGGGCGTGCGCGGCGCGATCCTGCTCGGCCTCGCGGTGGGCACGGCGGCCGCGATGATCGTCAACAAGGCCGCCCACCTGACCCCTGCGGACTGGGGCGGCACCGCACCGGTGTGGCCCGGATCGCCGGTCGCCGCGCCCGACTTCGGGCTGTTCGGCCACGTCGACGTGTTCGGCGCGTTCGGCTCACAGAGCATGGGCGCGATCAGCGCCTCCGTCGCGGTGTTCACCCTGGTGCTGGCCGGGTTCTTCGACGCGATGGCCACCATCATCGGCGTCGGCACCGAAGCCGGACTCACCGACTCCAAGGGCCGGATGCCGGGCCTGTCGAAGGCGCTGTTCATCGACGGCGCGGGCGGCGCGATCGGCGGCGTGGCCGGGGCGTCCGGGCAGACCGTCTTCCTGGAGTCCGCGACCGGCGTCGGCGACGGCGCCCGCACCGGACTGGCCTCCATCGTCACCGGGGGCGTGTTCGCGCTGATGCTGTTCCTCTCGCCCGTCGCCGCCATCGTGCCGGTGCAGGTCGCCTCGGCGGCGCTGGTGGTGATCGGCTCGCTGATGATGAGCCAGGCCCGGCTCATCGACTGGTCGGACAGCGAGGTCGCCGTCCCCGCGTTCCTCACCAGCGTGGTCATGCCGTTCACCTACAGCATCACCGCGGGCGTCGGCGCCGGCATCATCTCCTACACCGTCGTCAAGGCCGGCACCGGCAAGTGGCGCGAGCCCGGGGTGCTGATGTGGATCCTCACCTTCGTGTTCGTCGCCTACTTCGCGCTCGCCCCGATCAAGACCTGGCTGGGCGTCCACTGAGCAGGGAGTACCTTTCGTGCAGGACATCGCCGCGCAACTCCACGCCTGGCACACCACCGGGCGACCCTTCGCCGTCGCCACCGTGGTCCGCGCCTCGGGCAGCGCGCCGCGCGGACCGGGCGCGGCGCTGGCCGTGGACGCGTACGGCGAGGCGGTCGGCTCGATCTCCGGGGGCTGCGTGGAAGCCGCCGTGTACGAGACCTGCCAGGAGGTGCTCTCGAGCGGCACCCCGGTCCTCCAGCACTTCGGCTACAGCGACGAGGACGCCTTCGCCGTCGGCCTGACCTGCGGCGGCTCCCTCGACGTCTTCGTCCAGCCCGTCGTCCCCGGCTCCTCCCCCGGCCTGGACGCCGCGATCTCCCTGGTCTCCTCCGGGGTACCCGTCGCGGTGGCCCGGATCGTCGACGGACCGTCAGCCCTCCTCGGCCGCACCCTCACCGTCACACCCGACGCCGCGTACGGCGCCCTCCCCCTCGAACACCCGGTGGTCGCCGAGACCCGCGCGATGCTCTCCGCCGGCCGCACCGGCCTCCTCCCGCTCGACTCCGGCACCCTCTTCGTCGAGTCCTACGTCCCGCCCCCGCGCCTGCTGGTCTTCGGCGCCATGGACTTCGCCGCCGCCCTGGTCCGGATCGGCAAGTTCCTCGGCTACCAGGTGACGGTCTGCGACGCCCGCCCGGTGTTCGCCACCCGCCGCCGCTTCCCCGACGCGGACGAGATCGTCGTCGACTGGCCGCACCGCTACCTCGACACCCAGGCCGGGCAGTTGGACGCCCGGACCGTCCTGTGCGTCCTCACCCACGACGCCAAGTTCGACCTCCCCCTGCTGGAGCGGGCCCTGCGCCTCCCCGTCGCCTACGTCGGCGCCCTCGGCTCGCGCCGCACCCACCACGACCGCCTCGCCCACCTCCGCGAAGCCGGCCTCACCGAAGCCGAGTTGTCCCGCCTCCACTCCCCCATCGGCCTCGACCTCGGCGCCCGCACCCCCGAGGAGACCGCCATCTCCATCGCCGCCGAAATCGTCGCCCACACCCGCGGCGGCACCCACCTCCCGCTCACCACGACGACGGGGCCGATCCACCACGACCCCGACCCCGGTGCCACCCATCGGTGAGGATCAGCGGGTCACCTCGGAACCGCCGGTGAGCTCGACGCCCTCGACCGCAGCCCCGCCCTCGCGTTCCACATCCGCGCGGAAGGTGCCGCCCCTCGTGATCAGGAATCGAACGCCCGCGTCGCGCCGTACTTCGCGGCGTCCTCCAGGACCACCGGGCTCGCCTGCCGCGGCACGCCCGGGCACTCCCGCTCGACCGGCAGGCCGGTCGGGAGCATGGGGGCCAGCGCCTGGAACACGGCCCACACCGCCGAGCCCCGGTAGTCGGCGAACTCGTCGGTGGCGCGCAGCCACAGGGCGCCGGACGGGAGCTCGTCGACGGAGGACAGGTTCGATCCGGCGAAGGCGGCGGCGCCGCCGTGTTCGGTGGCCAACTGCCGTGGAACGACGGTGATCCAGTCGTAGCCGCGGAGGATCCGCCGGGCGTCGTCGTAGGTGTCGCCCAGGTCGCGGAGGCCCAGCGCGTGCTCCAGCTCGGTGCATGTGATGTCTCCGCCGTGGCCGATGGATCCGAACACCGGGTCCGTCCCGTCCGCCACGCTGCGGATGCTCTCCACCAGGGTGCCGGGGGTCGGGGTCTCCATCCGAAGGACGGCCCACCGGTCGTCGGCGTCGTCCCGCCAGGCCCTCAGGACGCTCACGACCTCGACGGTCAGTCCGCCCTGTCCGACGATCTTCGCCGTCGCGGACACGCTTCGGCCCTCCGCCGCCCGGTCGGCGAGCCAGTCGAGGTTCTCCGGGCTGTACGGGCGGTGCTGGAACATGCCGCCGAGCTCCAACGAGGCCGCCGACAGCTGGATCAGGCCGGTGAGCGCGTCGCCGTGGATCTGTCCGGCCTTCCCGCCCGCAAGCTCCTCGACCCGGGCCTCGAGCGGGACTTCGATCCGGCCCAGCGCGTCGGTGAGGAATCGCAGGACCGTCGCCCGGTACTCCTCCGGGCTGCCGACGTCCAGCAGGACTTCCCCGGCGAGCCGTGCGTTGTCGGACATGTCCATCCCCATCCAGGCAAATCCTCGGATCCGTCAGATCCCGTCACCGGCCCGGTGGTTGAGCACGTTCCGGGATCGGCGGCCCCAGGGTACCGATGGTCCGGCCGGGAGGGGATCAGAGCGTCGAACCGAGCGGGCGGTCGGGCTGGGAGCCGGGGAGGACCCAGGCGACGGCGGTGGCGTTGTGGGTGAGGAAGGGGTTGAGGGCGTCGTTCTCGGCGAGGCGGTTCTGGACGCGGGTGAAGAGGGCGGGGTCGCGCATGAAGGCGCAGAAGAGCAGGCCGCGGTCGTCGGGCGCGTCGTCGTAGGAGTAGCCGCGGCGGAGCATGCGGGCGCCGCCGTCGAGGCGGGGGCTGCTGAGGCGGACGTGGGCGTCGACGGGGATGACGTAGGAGCCGTCGGGGTGCTTGATGTAGATGTCGGGGTCGTCGTGCTCGCCGGTGCCGGTGAGGGGGGCGCCGGACATCAGGTGGCGGCCCATGGACAGTTCCTGACGGTCGGTCGGGAGAGCGGCGAAGGCGGCGGTGTCCATGCGTATCCGGCGGTAGACCAGGATGGTGCCGTCGGCGTTCCACAGGCCGGGGTCGGCGGGGTCGGGGTTGGCGCTGCCGTCCTTGAAGCCGAACAGGTTGCGCGGGGTCTCCCCGTCGGGGACGGACGGCAGGAAGCCGGCCTGGTTCCAGCGGAGGGTTGCGCCGACGGGCTTGGCGGCGGTGAGCAGGTGTTCCGTCAGAACGCCGGTGGTCCACGGGTGTTCGGCGGAGACCTGGAGGAGGAGGTCGCCACCGCTGCGCGCCGCGTCGAGCCGGTCGCCGGGGAAGGCGGGGAGTTCGGCGAGTTCGGCGGGCACGGGCAGCTTCAGCCGGGCGGCCAGCGACGGGCCGATGGCGGCCAGCGAGGAGACCGGGGCGGCGGACAGCCGCGGGTCGGCGAGGCTGCCGTCGGAGGCCGCGGCGAGCACCTTGTCGAGGCCGGCGAGCAGGCCGCGCAGCGCGTCGCGGTCGGCGGAGGCGGGCAGGTCGAGCGCGAGCAGCCTGGTGGCGGGGAGTTGGCGGTACGTCAGGCCGGACTGCCGGGCGCCGTAGTAGTGGGGAACAGCGGCGGGGGGCGTGGCGGCCGGGGCCGGGTGCCCGGAGTCACGGCCGATGACGGTGGCGGCTGCCGCGCCCGCCCCCGCGGCCAGCACCGCACCCGCCGACAGCAGTGCGCGGCGTCCGAACCGGGGCCGTCCGGCGGCGGCGGTGTCCTGCGGGTTCCCCGATTCGATGTGCATGGGCGCTATTGGAGACGATAGAACACGTTTCATGCAACTCCTCCATGATTTCCACCTGTTGGTACGCCGAGGGACCGGTCCGCGCCGGTTCCGGGCCGGCGTGATGGCACTGGGTCTGCTGCTTCCGGCGCTGGCCGCCTGTTCCTCGTCGGCGTCGCCGTCCGCCGACCGTCACCCGCCGGGCACGGTGATCCAGGTGCCCGAGGACGTTCCGACGGTGCAGCGCGCGGTGGACGTCGCCAATCCCGGCGATCTGGTGCTGGTGCACCCGGGCGTCTACAAGGAGAGCGTGCGCATCACCAAGCCCCGTGTCGTGCTTCGGGGTTCGGACCGCAACACGGTGATCTTCGACGGCGATCTGAAGCTGATCAACGGCATCACGGCGACCGGCGCGGGCACCGTGGTCGAGAACCTCACCGTGCGCGGCTTCCTGGCCAACGGCGTGCTGTTCACCGGCGTCACCGACGAGAAGTTGCAGCGCCACGGCGCGGGCGGCTCCGCGTACGACCCGCTGGACACCACCCGCTTCCCGGCCGTGCAGGGTTTCCGGGCCACCAAGGTGACCTCGTACGGGAACGCCCTGTACGGCATCTACGCGTTCGACGCACGGGACGGGATCATCGAGGACTCGTACGCGTCGGGGCAGGCCGACTCGGGGATCTACGTCGGTCAGTGCAGGCCGTGCAACACGCTGGTGCGGAACAACCTGGTGGAGCGCAACGCGGTCGGCATCGAGATCACCAACGCCTCGGAGAACCTCACCGTGGTGGGCAACCGGGCCGTCAACAACCGGGTCGGGGTGACCATCAACTCCAACGACCTGGAGTCGCTGGCCCCGCAGCACGCCGCGGTGATCGCGGGCAACGTGGTGGCGAACAACAACTCGGCGGACTCGCCGCAGCAGGCCGACGGCGGTTTCGGCATCGGGATCGGCATCGGCGGCGGCACCGACAACCGGGTCGAGCGCAACCTCGTCCAGGGCAACCGGGCGGCGGGCGTCGTGGTCACCGACCCGCCGGGGCACCCCGCCTCCAACAACCGGGTGACCGGGAACAGGGCCACCGGCAACGGGGTGGACCTGGTCAGTTCGGCCGCCGACCCGGGCAACTGCTTCTCCGACAACAGCCCGGGCACCCAGAGCCCGCCGGACCTTGAGCAGTTGGCCAAGTGCGGGGCGGGCGGCGGCGGCAAGGTACCGCCGGGCCGGGCCGCCGGGGTGCAGGCCCCGCCGGGGATGGCGTTCAACGCCGTACCGGCGCCGCCCGCGCAGCCGTCGATGGCCGACCCGAACGCGCCGGCCGTCCCGGCCGTCGATCTGCCGGGCAAGGTCGATCCGGACAGCTACCCGCTGCCGGCGGCCGTCTGACGGCAACTCAGCCCGCCGTGGCCCAGGGCGCCTCGGGGAGCTTGGCTTCGGAGTCCCGGCCACCGAGGTCCAGGGTGGTCGGGGTGCCGAGGCCGGCCATCCGCATGGTGACCCGGCGCAGGCCGCCGTCGCCGTCGATCCAGTAGGTGACCGGCGAGGTGGCGTCCTTGTCGGCGGCGTCGCGCGCGCGGGGGCCGGCGATCCGGTCGTAGTCGCGGCCGTCGATGCGGTCCCGGCCGAGCCAGCGCGGGCCGGCCTGGACCAGCAGCAGCGGGTTGTCGGGCCGGTCCGCGCCCAGCTGGATGAGCAGTTGGAGCCCGGCGTCCAGCGGGTCGGTGCCGTAGCTGCGCGAGGTCCAGCCGGCCCGCGGCACGTGCTCGGCCTGCTCCCAGGCCGGGCCGCTCGCCCCGTCGGGCTGCTTGGCCAGGCCCAGCCCGCCGGTGTCCCACACCACCAGCCCGTGGTCGACGGTGCTGCCCTTCTTGGTGACGGTGTAGCTGCCCGACGCGTGCTTGGTGCGGTAGTCGACGACGCCCTGCACCTCGACCACCATGCCGTCGCCCTCCTGGGCCTTCAGCGCCACCTTGAGCGGGCTGGCCTGGTAGACGTTCAGCCGGGACAGCGCCAGCCGGGACGCCTCCTCGGTGGACAGCGGACGGCTCTCCTCCTGACCGCCCACCAGCTGCCAGGCCGTCACGCCGCCGCCCGCGAGCACGGCCGCCGCCACGGCGCTGACGATCAGCGTGCGCCGGGACGGGCGCTTCTTGTCGGATGCCATCGGGTCGTCCAGCTCCTCGGTGCGTTCGGTGCGGGGGCTTTCGGTGCGGGAAGGGGCCCCGGGAGAGTATCCCGGGGCCCCCTGGTCACTGCTGCCGAGGCGTCAGTGGGTGCGGCGCTTGCGGACGGCGATCAGCAGACCCGCGCCGGCGACGAGCAGGATCGCTCCGCCGACCAGGGTGTACGTCAGGACCGTCTCGTTGGTGCCGGTGAAGGCCAGCCCGCCCGAGGGCTGCGACGCCGTCGGGGTGGGCGTGGGCGTCGGGGCCGGGGTGGTGGGCGGCGGGGGGATCAGCTGGTTGACGGCGGTGGTGGTGATGCCGTCCTCCAGGTGCTCGTCGTCCAGCACGACCGGTCCGAGGACCGGCTGCTCCGGGGCCTGGTAGCCCTTCGGCGGGGTGACTTCCTGCCAGTAGTACGTGCCCTTGTCGACGTTGTTGGCACAGGTGCCGTCCTCGCCGGTGGTGCACGGGTCGCCGACCTTGGTGTCCGGCTTGTCACCGTCGGCCTGGAGGCCGTCGGTGCCGTTGGTCTCGCGCCACAGCTGGAACACGGCGCCGGGCAGCGGCTTGCCGTCCTGGTCGTGCTTGACCAGGCGCAGCGCGCCCTGCTGCTGCATGAAGCCGAAGTCGAAGCTGTGGTCGTTCTGGCCGGGGCCGCCGGTGGTCAGCGCGCGCTCGACGTAGGTGCCGCCCTTCGGGATGGTCCCGTCGGAGTCGAGCAGGCGGCTGTCGCCGACGTTGTCCTTGGTCGGGACCCAGTGGTACAGCGGGCCGCCCTTGGCGTAGTCGGCGGGGTTGTCGAGGCGGATCGTGTACTTGGTGTTCGGCTTCAGCCCGCCGGTGACGTTGGTGTTGTCGAAGTAGTACTCGCCGCGCGGGGTGGTCTTGGCGGTGCCGACCTTCTTGCCCTCGCCGTCGTACAGGTTGACCGTCGCGCCGGGGACCGGCTTCTGCTGCGGCAGTTGGAGGCCGGAGCGCTCCGGGTCGTACCAGACCCGGTTGCCGATCTGGAGCGGCGCCTTGTCGCAGAGCACCTCGAGGTCGGCCATGGCCGCGCCCTTGCCGAAGCGGGACGTGCCGTTGGACAGTTCGTTGCCGAAGCCCGGGTCGATGCCGCCGGTGCGCAGGGTGAACATGGTGCCGGCGGTGACGATGTTGTTGGAGACGTCGTAGCCGGAGGTCGCGATGGAGTTCTCGACCTTGGACAGTGCCATGCCGGCGAACGACGCGTAGGGGTGGCCGACCGGGGCGGGGCGGTTCAGGTTGAAGAAGCCCTTGCCCTTGGTGGTGATCCCGCAGCCGAGGTTGACGTCCATCACGTAGCTGTCGCCGGACTTGCAGGCCTTGTTGAGGTCGGCCGAGGCGAGCACGTAGACGAAGCCGTTCGGCAGCGGGCCCTCGGGCGGCGCGGCGGCGGCCTGGTCGGCGTACCGGTCGCGGAACGAGAGCAGCATGGAGCCGTCGGTCTCGAAGCCGATCTCGCCGAGCTCGGGCTCCGGGTTGATGCCGCAGACCTGCCCGTTCGTCATCGGAACGGTGTCCTGCCAGGGGTACCAGAAGTAGCCGTTGCACCCGGCCGGCGTGCCGTGGTAGTCGAGCGGCTGGTCGAGGACGGCCGCGCTGAACTTCCCGGTGGCCGGGTCGAAGGGCAGCACGATCGCCCGCAGGTCGCCGATCTTCTGGGTGGACTGGCCGGAGCAGACGCCGCCGACGTAGCCGACGCCGTCCTGCATGCCGAGGCCGAACGGCCGCCAGTCGTCCGCCGACGGGCAGTCGGGGGTCGGAATGGTGTAGCTGGCCTTCGGCTTCTCGACCGACTTCGCCGTGGCGTCGTAGCGGTACAGCTTGCGGTCGTTGAGGTTGACCACGAACAGGTCGCGGCCGTCCTCGCTGAGCTTCAGCCCGCCGAGGCTCTCCTTGCCGACCGGGGCGACGAAGGCGTCGTCCTGGGCGTTGCCGGCGTGCGCGGTGCTGCCGGCGTTCGGGACGGTGGTGAACAGCTTGGTGGTCTTCGTCTCCGGGTCGGTGACGTAGATCGCGCCCGGGCCGCCGGAGCCGTACACGGTGGCGCGCTTGGCCTGGGCGGAGCTGAACAGCCGCTTGTCGTCCCGGTTCCAGGCGATGCCGAAGATGTTGCCGGTGTCGGCGGTGGTGCCGATGTTGGTGACGTCCTTGTTCACGCCACGCGACCGGTACGGGAAGGTCAGCAGGGTGCGCCCGCTCTCCGGGTCCAGGGAGGCCGGCTGGCAGGCGGTGGCCAGCGGGGCGTTCTGCTGGCAGTAGTCGGCCGGGTTCCAGAAGCCGGTGGTGAGCTTGGCCTGCTTGCCGGCCGAGAGGTCGACGAACTCCTCGTTGCTGCTGAGCTTGTCCGGCGCGCCGGTCAGGCCCTCGCGGGAGGCGAACGCCGGGTACAGCACGCCCGGCTTCGGGTTGACCACCTGGACGCGGTACTTGCCGGTGGCGGTCGACTTGCCGGGCTTCAGCGTCACGGTGCCGTCGGCGGCGGTGAGGGCGGTGCTGACCGTGCCGTCCTCGCCGGTCAGGGTGACCGTCACTCCGGCCATGCCCGGTTCCATCGCCGGGCCCGACCACGTTCCGCTCTCGTCGACCGTCCGCACCACCTGGACCGTCACCGAACCTTCGGCGGTCTGGGGCGAGGCGGAAGGAGCCGCGACAGCGGTGGCGGCGGCGAGGGCCGCCACCACGGCGGCGGCCCGTTCGGCCGTCCGCCGGCCCGCGCGGGGCGCGGGCGCTCGGGATTCCTGTTCTGTGTGGGTCATGCCCTGCTCTCGTCGTCAGGAAGGCACGCCGAACCCCCGCAGTAAGATCACCGATTCGGTCCTGCGCGCGCCTCGTTTGGCCGAATAATAAGCGGAATGGACACATCATGCTTACCGGCCGCACAAATTGACGTCTCATCAGGAAGCGCGAGCGATCAGTGCCGTGCGCTCCGCACGCCCCGGTGACCCCTGCGCACGCCCTGCGGCCGGTCCCCCCGCACCTCACCGACGTGCGCTTTCGGCCACCACCCCCAGGTGACCGCACCCACCGTCCTGCACTTACGACCAGGGCGCACACCGCCTCGGCCGCGCCCCTCCCCCGTTCCCCGAGCGCCGGGCGCACGGCCGGAAATCCCCGTCCCCAATTCCCGGGAGCGGTACGGGTGCACGACCGCAGATCATCACGGCCCGGCTGCGCAGCTGTCAAAGTGTGGCATTACCGCCAAGTCGACTTTGAGACATTCACGCTGACGCCGCGTCGGCCAACTGCTCCGCCCGCCACTGCTTCGGGGACATTCCGTAGGTCTCCCGGAATGCCCGGCTGAAGTGCGAGGCGCTGGCGAAGCCCCAGTGCGCGGCGACGGCGGCGATGGTCCGGCCCGGATCGTCGGGGCAGGCCAACTCCTGCCGTGCCGCCGCCAGTCGGCGGGCGCGGATCCACCCGCCGACGGTGTCGCCCCGGCGCTGGAACAGCTGGTGCAGGTAGCGCAGCGAGACGCCGTGCCGGTCCGCGATCGTCTGCGGGGACAGCGCGGGGTCGCCGAGCGAGGCCTCCACGGAGGCGGTGATCCGGTCGAACAGCGACGGCGCGACGCACCGCCCGTCCAGGCCGGTGCGGGCCACGTGGTCGACGGCCAGCGCGGCCAGCAACTCGGCCACGGCGCGCGCGATCTGCTCCTGCACCGCGGGCGACGCCCCGCCGAGCGCGGCACCCACGTTGGCCAGCAGCGGCAGCACCAGCGCCCCGGTGCTCCCCTCGCCGGAGCCGACCTGGGTCGCGGTGAGCCGGCGCAGCGCGCTCTCCTCCAGCCCGAGGACGGACCTCGGCACCAGCAGGGTCCTGGCCCGCTGGAGCGGGGGGAGGACGAGCCGGAACGGGCGGCTCAGGTCCAGGAAGGTGAGCGAGTACGGCGGCAGCTCGACCACCCGACCGCCCTGGAACACCCGTGCGGTGCCGTCGAGTTGCAGCCGGGCCGCGATGTCCCCGCACGGGTCGGCCGCGACGGCCGCTGCGTCCCGCAGGACGGTGGCCGGCCCGGAGGTCTCGTCGGATATTTGCAGACTGCCCAGGCGCACGGTGGCCAGCGAGCCCGTCCAGGCCGGGTCGTGCGCGGCCACCTCGACCTGGGCGAAGGCCCGCGACAGCGCCAGTTGCCAGGCGGCGGCCCGCTGCACCGGATCCGCGGCCGTCACCGGACCTCCCCGGTCGCGCGGCGGTGGCGTTCCGTCAGCAGCCAGTCGGTCGGCGACTGGCCGTAGGCGCTGCGGAAGGCCCGGCTCAGCTGCGCACCGCTGGTGAAGCCCCAGCGCCGGGCGATGAGTCCCACGCTCACCGAGTCGGCGGGGGCGGTGGCGAGGGCGCGGCGGCACTCCTCCAGGCGCTGTTCCCGGATCCACTGGCACAGTGTCCGCCCCTCGCCCTCGAACAGCCGGTGCAGGTAGCGCACGGAGATGCCGTGCGCGCGGGCGATGACGGCGGGGGTCAGCCCGGGGTCGGCCAGGTGCCAGCGGACGAACTGCTGGACGCGCAGCAGCACGGCGTTGTGCGCGCCGGGCAGTTCCTGCACCGGCCGGCCGAGCTGCTCGGCGGCGGTGGCGGCGAGCAGGTCCACGGCGCTGCGGGCCAGTTTCTCGGCGAGCGGCACCGCGTAGCCGCCGGCGGTGTCGGCGAGCCGTTCCAGGAACGGGGAGATCATCCGGCCCAGTCCGCTGCCGCTGTGCAGCGGCCGGGAGGTGAGCCGGCGAATGTCGCCCTCGCTCTGGCCGAGCAGGGCGCGCGGCAGGGTGAAGAGCTTCAGCCGGAAGCGCTCGGGGTAGCGGCTGCGAAACGGCCGGATGGTCTCGAAGAAGCCGATGTCGCCGGCCCTCAGCTCGCTCATGCGGCCGTCCTGTTCGACCTGGCAGAGGCCGGTGCTCTGCAGGGCGACGAAGACGAACTGCCCGTCGCCGCGGGCGATGGAGCGCGGGGAGCGGGAGACTTCCGCCGGGTCGCAGTCCAGGGTGCTGATCCGCAGGTCGCCGACCGTCCGGTTGTGCATGGCGGCGTCGTAGGTGTCGCCGGCGGTCCGGATGTCCATGCCGACCAGGTTGGCGAACACCGCGTCGTGCCAGTACTCCAGGCTCTCGGCCGCCGGGACCGAACGGGTCGTCAGCAGGTGGCCGGGCGCGGTCAGGGAGTTGAGAGCGGGCATGCGGCCAGCATGCCTGAGCGGTGGGCTCCGGCGCATGAGTCGGACGACTGGTCTTGCCGACACGGTGCAGCTCAGACGCGGTGCGGCTCAGGCGCGGTGCCGCCCAGGCGCGGTGCCGCCCAGGCGCGGTGCCGCCCAGACGCGGTGCCGCCCAGACGCGGTACGGCCCAGACGCGGTGCGGCCCAGACGCGGTGCCGCCCAGACGCGGTGCCGCCCAGACGCGGTGCCGCCCAGACGCAGTGCCGCCCAGACGCAGTGCCGCCCAGACGCGGTGCGGCTCAGACGCGGTGCGGCCCAGGCGCGGTGCGGCTCAGGCGAGGTGCGGCCTAGGCGCAGTGAGTGCTGCCCAGGGGCAGTGCCGCCTAGACGCAGTGCCGCCCAGGCGCGGTGCCGCCCAGGCGCGGTACGGCTCAGGCGAGGTGCGTGCGCAGGAAGGTGCAGCCCTGCCGGACGGCCGCCAGCGTCGGCGGGCTGTCGCGCAGCGCGCTCAGCGACACGAAGTCGTGGACGGTGCCGAGGAACCGCATGGCGGTGGTCGGCACGCCGGCGGCGCGCAGCAGGTCGGCGTACTGCTCGCCCTCGTCCCGGACGACGTCGGCCTCGGCGGTGACGACCAGGGCCGGGGGCAGTCCGGCGAGCAGTTCGGGGCCGGCCCGCAGCGGGCTGGCCGTCGGGTGGAAACCGTCCTCGGGCGAGCCGAGGTACTCCTGCCAGTAGCGCCGCATGCCCTGGCGGCTGAGCAGGTAGCCGGCGCTGAAGCGGCGCTGCGCCGCGCTTCCGCAGGCCGGGTCCACCAGCGGGTAGTAGAGGACCTGGGCGCGCAGGGCGGGGCCGCCGCGGGTGGCGGCGAGCATGGCGACGGCGGTGGCCAGGGTGGCACCGGCGCAGTCACCGGCGACGGCGATGCGGTCGGCGGTGATGCCGAGCGGCTCGGGGCTCGCGGCGATCCACTCGAGCAGGGCGTAGCACTCCTCGAGTGCGACGGGGTAGCGGGCCTCGGGGGTGCGGCTGTACTCGGGGACGACGGCGACCGCGCCGGTGCCGTTGACCAGGTCGCTGATCAGTCGGGCGTGGGTCCGGGCGTCGCCGAGCATCCAGCGTCCGCCGTGGACGTAGAACACCGCGGGCAGCGGGCCCTCGGCGCCGACCGGGCGGAAGGTCCAGAAGCCGACCAGTCCGCAGGGCCCGACCGGGGCGACCCGGAAGACGGCTTCGACCTCGCAGTCCTCGATCAGATCGCCCTGGGACTCCAGCAGGGCCTGCCGGCCGGTCACCGGCCCGAGCTCGTCGAGCCCGGGCGGAGTGGCGGAGGCCGCGATCAGCCGCGCCACCGCCGGGTCCAGCACGATCGGGGGCAGAAGGTCCTCGTCGGGCTCCACGCCGCCTCATCTCTCGTTCTGCTGTGCCACCGCGGTCGGCGTCCGCTCCGGCGTCTCCCGGGGGCCACCGTAACCGTACCCACGGTGGACGACCAGGGGCTTTCGGGTTACGTGGTGGGTAGCAGGTCGCGCAGTTGGTGGCGGCTGCTGACACCGAGTTTGGGATAGACGTTGTACAGGTGGGTGCCCACGGTGCGGGGTGAGAGGAAGAGCCGTTCACCGATCTCGCGGTTGGAGAGGCCCTGGGCGGCCATCCGCACGATCTGCTGCTGCTGGGCGGTGAGCTGCCCCAGCGCCGGGCCGATGTCGGTGGCCGTCGCGACGCCGGTGGCGCGCAGCTCGTGGCGGACGGCGTCGGCGAGCGGGCGGGCTCCGAGCGCCTCGGCGGTGTCGAGGGCCGCGACGAGTTGCTGCCGGGCCTCGGAGGGGCGCCGGACGCGGCGCAGCCAGATCGCGTAGCTGAGCCGGGCCTGGGCCCGTTCGAGCGGCCAGCGTTCGCCGTCGGCGTTCACCAGGGCGAGCCGGAAGTGGTGCTCGGGGTCGGGGCCGGGGTCGAGCAGCGCGGTGGCGTGGTGCAGCAGGAGTGTCATCCGGGTGGTCGGCCGTTCCTCGTGGGCGGCCTGCACCCGGTGCAGGACCTGCGCCGCCCGGTCGCCGAGGCCTGCGCGGTGGGCCGCCACGGCAAGGTCGGCGAGGCAGCGCGAGGAGAGGAAGGGGTGGCGGGGGGTGCCGTCCTCGGCGAACAGCGTGCGCAGCCTGCGGTAGGCGTCGGCCCATTCGCCGTGGGCCATCGCGGCCTGGGCGAGCGCCCGCACCCTCCGGACCTGGGTGGCGAGGTTCTCGTGCACGTCGAGCGGGACGGGCGGTGGGACGGGCGTGCCCGCGGATGCGGTGCCGCGCAGGGCGCGCAGCGACAGGTCGAAGGCGTCCAGGTCGGCTCGGATCCGGGTGAGGCGCAGCACGGCCGCCCGGTCCTTCACCTCGTCCAGCAGCGCGGCCGCCTCCGTCCACTGGCCGGTGCCCAGCAGGCTGTCCAGCAGGGCTGGCAGGTGCCAGGCCCGGAGTCCGAAGGCCCGGCGGCCGCGCAGGTGACTGTCGGCGGCGCGGAAGTGTTCCAGACAGTCGTCGGGCTCGTCGGAGAGGTAGGCGACGGAGGCGACGGCGAGGCGGCGGACCAGCGCTTCCGGGGTGCCGTTCCCGGGAGCGCTGCGGCGGGCGGGGGCTCGGCGGGCGCCGCCGGGGCGGGTGGCCAGGGCCTGCACGAAACCGGCGAGCACACCCGTGGCGTCCTGTTCTCCCGGCGCGGGTGCGCGGAGCGCGGCGAGCAGCTCGGCGAGCCGGCCGCGGTGCTCGGGCAGGCCGGACTGGTCGGCGATGGCGGCCGCCAGGGCGGCCAGTTTGGCGTCGAGGGCGGCGTCGGCCGAGGCGTGGGCTGCGAGCTTCGCGTCGAGCGTGGCATCGGCTGCGGGCTTCGCGACGAGCGCGGCGTTGGCCAAGGCGCCGACTGCGGTCTCGGACGACGGCTTCGCGCCGAGGGCGGCATCGGCCACCGGCTTCGCATCGAGCGCGGCATCGGCTGCGGGCTTCGCATCGAGCGCGGCGTTGGCCAAGGCGCCAACTGCGGGCTCGGACACCGGCTTCGCGCCGAGGGCGGGCTGGGACACCGGCTTCGCGTCGAACGTGGCATCGGCTGCGGGCTTCGCGTCCAGCGCGGCACCGGCCGAGACGCCGACGGCGGTCTCGGACGACCGCTTCGCGCCAAGGACGGCGTCAACTGCCGACCCGGCCACCGGCTTCGCGTCCAATGCGGCGCCGGCTGCGGGCTTCGCGTCCAGCGCGGCATTGGCCAAGGCGCCAACTGCGGGCTCGGCCACCGGCTTCGCGCCGAGGGCGGCGTCGGCCACCGGCTTCGCATCGAGCGCGGCGTTGGCTGCGGGCATCGCGTCCAGCGCGGCACCGGCCGAGACGCCGAGCGCGGCGCCGGCTGCGGGCTTCGCGCCGAGGGCGGCGCCGGCTGCGGGCTTCGCGTCCAGCGCGGCGCCGGACGAGAGGCCGACGGCGGTCTCGGACGACGGCTTCGCGTCAAGGACGGCGTCAACTGCCGACCCGGCCACCGGCTTCGCGTCCAATGCGGCACCAGCTGCGGGCTTCGCGCCGAGCGCGGCGCCGGCTGCGGGCTTCGCGTCCAGCGCGGCACCGGCCGAGACGCCGAGCGCGGTCTCGGACGACGGCTTCGCGTCAAGGACGGCGTCAACTGCCGACCCGGCCACCGGCTTCGCGTCCAATGCGGCACCAGCTGCGGGCTTCGCGCCGAGCGCGGCGCCGACTGCGGGCTCGGCCACCGGCTTCGCATCGAGCGCGGCATCGGCTGCGGGCATCGCGTCCAGCGCGGCGCCGGCTGCGGGCATCGCGTCCAGCGCGGCATCGGCTGCGGGCTTCGCGGCGAGCGCGGTCTCGGATGACGGGTGCAGGGCCGCGCTGTCCAGCAGCAGGTCGAACGCCTCCTTCTGCCGGGAGGTGTGCGAGAGCGCGGCCGCCGCGGCCAGGGCGGTCAGGCGGGCGAGCCGGGGGTCGCTGTTGACGCCGCGGAAGCGCGCGTGGAGGTTGCGGACCCAGTCGGGGTCGCCGACGGAGACGGCGGCCGCCATGGCCTCGGCGAGCAGGCGGGCCTGTTCGTCGGTGTCGGTGGTGACCCGGGCGGCGTCCTCCAGGGCCTGGCCGAGCGCGAAGTCGTCGGTGGCGCGTTCGATCGCGGCCCGCAGGTCCTCGGTGAACGAGGCGTCGGGGCCGACGGTGGCGGCCACCAGGTGGCGGATCCGGTCGAGCGGGCGGGCGGCTGCCCGGTCGGCGAGGGCCCGGTGGGCCTGGGCGAGCAGGGCGGCGGGCTGCCCGCCGGCGGCGGCGGCCCGGGCCAGCGGGTGCCGGAAGACGAGGTGGCCGTCGATCAGGGCGAGGATCCCGGCCTCCTCGGCGGGCGCCCAGATCCCGAGGTCGGTGGTGCCGAGGGCGGCCATCACGGCCGACGCGTCGTCACCGGGCAGCGCGAGCGCGGCGTGGACGAGGGCGCGGCGGGTGGGTACGGGCAGCGGGTCGAGCAGGGCGTCGAACCTGGTCCGGACGGTGTGCAGGCGGGGCGTGCGCGAGCGGGCGGCGGCCGGGTCGGTGCGGAAGGCCCGTCGGCGGCAGAGTTCCAGCAGGGCGGACGGGTTGCCCTCGGCCTCCTCCAGCACTTCCAGGCGGGCGCGTCCGGCGGGCGCGCCGGGCACCGCGTCCAGCAGTTCGGCGGCGGCGCTCGGCGACAGCGGGTCCACGTGCAGCAGTTCGGTGTCGGCGGGCAGGCTCAGCAGTACCGCGAAGTCGCGGGCGGCCAGCAGCAGCGACACGGGGCTTCCGCCGGGGCGGCGGACCAGTGAGCCCAGCAGTTCCAGGGTGGGGCGGTCGCAGGCGTGCGCGTCGTCGACGGCGATCAGCACCTGGCCCGGCGTGCCGTCCAGCAGGGCGGCGACGGCGGCCGCCGGCTCGGACCCGGCGTCGAACGCGGCGTCCGGCACCGGTGCGAGCAGCTGCCGGAGCACCCCGTACGGCACCTCGCGCTCGGGTTCCCAGCCCTGCGCGGTGAGCACCAGGTGCCCGTCCTGCGCGGCCTGTTCGGCGGCGGTGCGCAGCAGCCGGGACTTGCCGATGCCTTCCTCGCCGAGCAGGACGAGCGCCCTGGGCGCGCCGGGTTCCTGCCGGACGCAGCGGCGCAGCGCGGCCAGTTCGGCGTGGCGGCCGAGCAGCCGGTCGATTCCGTGGGTGGAGGCCGTCCGCTCGCCGAAGCCCTCGGGGTTGTCCCGGTACGTTTCGGTGCTCGTCATCATCCACTCCGCTGCGCCCGCCGTGGTCGCCACGGCATTTCTCCCCCCTCCCGGCCGATGCTGCCCGGGGCCCGACCGGTCGCGCTTCTGTCAAATGACCGGTCGTGGTCGGGAGCCGGTGTGCGGGCTGGCAGGATACCCCACTGTGTCGGGGTGATCAGGGCCTTGACCTGGCAGGACAGGAAGAAATGGTGCACACGGGCGGGAACGGGTCGGCCGCGTCGGCGATCTTCGGGCGGGCGGCGGAGCTGGCCCGGATCGACGGCCTGCTCGGTGCGGTGCGGGGCGACGGCGCCCATGTGCTGGTGCTGACCGGTGAGCCGGGCGCGGGGAAGAGCACGCTGGTCGAGTGGGCCGCGGAGCAGGGTGCCGCCCGGGGGTTGCAGACGCTGCGGGTGCGCGGCAGCGAGGCGGAGCGGGAGCTGGCGCTGGCGGGGCTGCACCAGTTGCTCCGTCCGCTGCTGGGCGGCCTGGACGACCTGCCCGAGCGTCAGCGCGCGGCGCTGCGGTGCGCCTTCGGGCTGGACCCGGAGGGCGGGGCGCCAGCCGATCCGCTGCACCTGTGCGTGGGCGTGACCACGTTGATCACCGAGGCGGCGGCCCGGCGGCCGCTGCTGCTGGTGGTGGACGATCTCCAGTGGCTGGATCTCGGCTCGCTGGACATCCTGGCGTTCGTTGCCCGCCGGCTGGACGGGGAGGCGGCGGTGATGCTGCTGGCGGCGCGCGAGGGGGGCGTGCCGGGCCGGTTCGACCGGGACTTCCCGCACCTGGTGGCCGGTCCGCTGTGCCGGGGGGACGCGGGGCTGCTGCTGAACGCCCAGCCTGTTCCGCCGACCGGGCGGGCCCGCTCGCAGGTGCTCCAGGAGGCGGCGGGCAACCCGCTGGCGCTGATCGAGCTGTCCCGGGCGGTGGCCCGCGGCACGGGCCGGCCGGGGGCGGCGCAGACCCTGCCGCTGACCCGCCGGCTGGAGGACCTGTTCGCGGCCGAGCTCCCGGGGCTGCCGCCGGAGTCCCGTGCCGCGCTGCTGCTGGTCGCGGCGGCCGGGACGTCCCGGCTCGCGGACATCGTGAACGCGTCCGCCGGGAGCGACGTGGTCGCGGCGCTGCTGCCGGCCGAGGAGGCGGGGCTGCTGCGGCTGGAGGGCGGGCAGGTGGTGCTGCGTCACCCGCTGGTGCGCTCCGCCGTCTACCAGGCGGCGAGTTTCGCCGAGCGCCGGGCGGCGCACCTGGCGCTGGCCGACGCGGCCGGGGCGGAGCCCGACCGGCGGGCCTGGCACCTGGCCGCCGGGACGGCCGGCCAGGACGCCGAAGTGGCGGACGCGCTCGCCGAGACCGCCGAGCGGGCCCGGGCCCGGGGTGGCTACGCGGCCGCGGCGGCCGCGCTTGAGCGGGCCGCCGAGCTCACCTCGGACCCGGAGCTGCACGCGCAACGCCTGGTGGCGGCCAGCAGGGCGGCGATGCTCGCGGGGCACCCGCAGTGGGCGGGCGACCTCGCCTCCCGGATCGGCGGCCTGACGGCGGACCCGGTCGCCCGGGCCGAGGGCGAGCTGATGCGGGGGTGGGCGCTGGGTCTGACGCTGCGCCACCAGGACGCGCTGGCCGCCTCGCTGCACGTCGCCGAGTCGATGGCCGGGCTCGCGCCCCCGCTCGGCGTCGGCGCCCTGGGCACCGCCGCGACCTCGGCGTACAACACCGGCGACCCGTTCTACGGCAACGAGCTGCTGCGGATCGGCCGGCTGATCCCGCAGGAGGGGGACCCGGCCGCACGGGTCTGGTCGGAGACGACGGCCCGGCCGTTCGGCGACCGTCCGCAGGCCCTCTGGCAGCTCCACCGGGCCCGGACGCTGGCGTCGCCGGACTCGCTCGCCGACCTGGGCTTCCTGGGTGCCACGGCCTGGGTGCTGGACGAGACGGACGAGGCGGTCCGGATCCTCTGCCACGCGACGGACCTGCTGCGCCGGGCCGGTACCGCCGGTTCGAACGCCACCTTCACGCAGGCGCTGGCCCTGGCCCACGCCGAGGCGGGTTCCTGGGGGGCGGCGCAGGCCGCGGCCGAGAACGCGTACTGGATGGCCGCCGAGGCCGGGGCGGACAACGTCACCTTGGGCTCGCTGATCCTGCAGGCCACCCTGGGCGCGTTCCGGGGCGATCACCAGGGCGCGTGCGCCCGCGTCCAGGAGGCCCTGTGCGGGGTGGATCTGCGCAACTCCCGTAGTCTGCGGGCCCGTTACCACTACGCGCTGGGCATGGCCAAGGTCGTCGAGGGTGACCACGAGAGCGCCTACGTGGAGCTCCGCAACACCTTCACCCACGACTACCGGCCCGACCCGGTGCACTACCACGCCTCGCTGTACTACCTGGCCGACCTCGCCGCCGCGGCCGTCCGCGCCGGGCAGACCGACGACGCCCGGGCCGTGCTGGCGGCGGCGCGGCGCACGCTCGGCGACGGGCTCTCGCCGCGCCTGCACGCCGTCGCCGAGCGCGCGGCGGCCCTGGTCGAGGAGAGCGAGGAGGCCGCCGAGCGGCACTTCCGGTCCGCGCTGGCCGATCCGGCCGGCGACCGGTGGCCGTTCGAACGCGCCCTCGCCCGGCTCGACTTCGGCGAGTGGCTGCGCCGCCACCGGCGCTCGGCGGAGGCCCGAGTGCTGCTGATCGCCGCGCTGGAGACGTTCCGGCGTCTGGACGCCCGGCCGTGGACCGAGCGCGCCGCGGCGGAGCTGCGGGCGGCGGGCGCCGCCGTTCCGCAGGGCGCGGAGCCGGCGGCGAAGGCCGAACTGACGCCGCAGGAGTTGCAGATAGCCGAGCTGGCGGCGCAGGGCCTCACCAACCGGGACATCGCCTCCCGGCTGTACCTTTCGCCGCGCACGGTCGGCTACCACCTGCACAAGGTCTTCCCGAAGCTGGGCGTCAAGTCCCGGGCCCAGCTCCGGGACGCCCTCTCGGGGTGACCCTCCGTCGGCGGGCGGCCACGGCCGGTCGAACCGGCCGCCGCCCGCATGCCTGAGCGCGCACAGCACCGTGCACGCCGTGCCCGGCCGTGGCCGCCGCGGCCGGGTGGGCGGTCGGGGCGGGGGACGCTGGTGGTGAACGAGGACCGCACCCCGCAGCCGTGGGTGTCCGGTCAGGCCACGACGGAAGGCAGGGGCACGCATGACCCTCGTCCTGGACACCGGCGACGTCCCCGAGGACACCCGCCACGACGTGTGGAGCGACGCCCTTTCCCGCGCGCTCGTCCCGGTCCGGGTGACGGCCACCGCGCCCGGTCCGCTGCTCGGCCGGGTCCGCTCGCACCGCCTGGGCCACCTGCGCACGGTGTCGCTGGACGCCGGTCCGCAGCGGATCAGCCGCCCGCCGAGCCTGTGCCGCCCGGAGCCCGCCGAGCGCTTCGCGCTGGCCCTGTGCGTCCGGGGCGAGGCGGTCTTCTCGCAGGACGGGCCGACCCGGCGGCCCGGGCCGGACGAGATCATGGTGGTGGACCTGGCCCGGCCGTTCGCCCTCAACTTCCCCCAGCCGTTCCGGCTGCACCTGGTCCACCTGCCGCAGCGCACCCTCAGCGGCCCCCGGACGCTGTCGCAGCTGGCCGGCTCGACGCTCCGGCCGGACGACGGTGCGGTGTCCATGCTGAGCATGCTGCTGACCCACGTGCTGAGCGACGCCGCGCAGTTCGGGCCGACCGCGGCCGCCCGGCTGGCCGGGCACGTCGCGGACCTGGTGGACGCGATCGCCTTCGACGAGGAGCAGGAGCCGACCACCGCCCGCGACCTCCTGGTGGCCCGCGCGCTGGCCCACGTCGACGCCCACCTGGGCCGGCCCGACCTGGGCCCCGAGTCGGTGGCCCGGGCGCTGCGGATCTCCGTCCGCTACCTCCACCGCCTGTTCGAGGACGAGGAGTTGACCGTCACCCGGCTGATCCAGCAGCGCCGCGTCGAGGCCTGCGCGCGGACCCTGGAACGGCACGGCCCGTTCGGCCCGACCCTCGCCGAGGTGGCCCGCCGCCACGGCTTCGCCAGCGCCTCGCACTTCAGCCGCGCCTTCCGGACCGCCTACGGCGTCACCCCGAGCGAGTGGCGCAGCCGGCGCGGCCACCTCTCCGCGCTGCCCGAGAGCGACGCCGCCTGACCGGCGCCGCCCGACCCACGCTGGGCACGTGTCACCTCACCGTCTGCCGGTCGGCCTCCGTCAGCCCGCCCCAGATTCCGAAGTTCTGGCCGGTGCGGACGGCGAAGGACGCGCAGGTCGGGCGGACGGGGCAGCCGTCGCAGACGGACCGGGCCCGCCGCTCGCGGCTGCGGCGGGCCTCGCCCTGTTCGCCGCACGGCGAGAAGAACAGGGCACTGTCCATGCCCCGGCAGGCGGCCTCTTCCTGCCAGCCCCACTGGCTCAGCAGCGGCGCGGTGATCGGCGGCTTCATCGCGGCCTCACCCCTGCTGCAGGGCGTCGCGCAGGGCCTGCACGGCCAGCCCGATCGCGGCCCCGGCGGCCTGGGTCGGGCGCAGCGCGTTCAGCGTCACGAAGTCGTGGATCACACCCTGGAGCCGCACGGCCGTGACCGGCACGCCCGCCTCGCAGAGCTTCGCGGCGTACGCCTCGCCCTCGTCGCGCAGCACGTCGGCCTCGGCGGTGACGACCAGCGCCGGCGGCAGGCCCTTCAGGTCCTCGACGGTGGCGCGCAGCGGGGACGCGGTGATCTCGGCGCGCTGGGTGAGGTCGGCGGTGTACTGGTCCCAGAACCACTGCATGGCGTCGCGGCGCAGGTGGTAGCCGGTCGCGAAGCCGTGGTACGACGGGGTGTCGAACGACGCGTCGGTGACGGGGTGGAACAGCACCTGCTGCACCAGCGGGACGCCGCCGCGCTTCTTCGCCATCAGGGTCAGCGCGGCGGCCATGTTGCCGCCCGTGCTGTCGCCCGCCACGGCGATCCGCCCGGCGTCCAGCCCGTGGCCCCGGCCGTCCGTGACCACCCAGCGGGCCACCGTCCAGTTCTGCTCGATCGCGACGGGGTAGCGGGCCTCGGGCGAGCGGTCGTACTCGGGGAACACCACGGCGGCGTGGGCGCCGACGGCGAGTTCGCGCACCAGCCGGTCGTGGGTGTGCGCGTTGCCGAACACCCAGCCCCCGCCGTGCAGGTAGAGCACGACGGGCAGCGGGCCGGCCGCGCCGGCGGGTTTGACGATGCGCGCCTTCACGGCGCCGGTGGGGCCGCCCGGGACGGTGACCCACTCCTCGTCCACCTCCGGCATGGCGATCTCCCCGGACTGGGCCTCCTCCACCGCCCGGCGGCCCTCGGCAGGCCCCAGTTGGAACAGGTACGGCGGGTTCGCCGTCGCCGTGGCGAGAGCCTGCGCCTCCGGTTCCAGGACCGGCCGCCGGCCGACCGCGTTCGCGTCAGTCACGGCGCGCTCCCTCGAAGTTGGACTTGGATTTCGCCCCACCCTAGGAACGCCACGCGCCCCGGCTTGTCCGACGACGCACCCGCCCCGCGCGGTCCGTGCACAGCTGTCGCCCGCGACGACGTCTGCCGGAGGTTCACCGGGCGGCCACCTAACCTTGACCGCGAGAGGCCCGGGAGACAGCCCCCTGGCTGCGAGGACGGGGTGGAGCGCGATGGAACTGCGGCAGCTGGAGGTCGTCGTCGCGGTGGCCGAGGAGGGCGGCTTCACCGCGGCGGCGCGGCGGCTGCACGTCGTGCAGTCGGCGGTGTCCGGCACCGTCCGCGCGCTGGAGAAGGAACTCGGCGTCCAGCTCTTCGAACGCACCACGCACCGGGTCACCCTGACGACCGCCGGCGCGGCGTTCGTCCCCGCCGCCCGGGCCGCGCTGCGGGCGGCGGATCTCGCCCGGGCGACGGCGGACGAGGCGCGCGGGGTGCTGCGGGGCGTACTCACCATCGGCACCATGCAGGGCGTCTGGCTCGGACTCGACCGGGTGCTCGGCGAACTGCGCGGCGAGCACCCGGGGTTGACGATCCGGCTGCGCCAGGCGGCGGCCGTGGACATCCGCGCCGGGCTGCGCGACGGCACCGTGGACGCGGCGATCGTCGCGTTCGACCGCCAGCAGCAGCGCGGCCTGACGGTGCGCTCGCTGGCCTGCGAGGCGATGGTGCTGGCCGCCGCGCCCGGACGCGCCTTCGAGCTCCCCGACCGGGTGCGGTTCGAGGAGCTCGCCGGGCTGCCGTTCGTCGACTTCGCCCCGGGCTGGGCGGTCCGGTCCGGGGTGGACCGGGCGTTCCGCACCGCCGGCGTCGAACGGACGGCGGTCTTCGAGGTCAACGACATCGTGGCCGCCGCCGAGTTGGTCCGGCACGACCTCGGGGTGTGCGTCCTGCCCGAGTCGATCGCCGCGCACTTCCCCGACCTCGCGCTGCGCCGCTTCACCCGCGGCCAACCCCGGTGGGACGTCGCCGTGGTGTGCCCCGCCGGGGAACCGACGCCGGCCGTGGCGGCGCTGCTGCGCCACCTCGGCTGACGGCCGGTCTTCCCTTCAGCTCACGGCGCCCTTCCGGTCCGTCGCCCAGTGCACCAGGGGCAGCAGCGGCAGCACCGCGGTGAACCCGGCGACCGCCCACCAACCGCCCGCGTGGTACGCGACGGTGCCGAACTCCGAGCCCAGCGCGCCACCGAGGAAGAAGGTGGCGATGAAGACGCTGTTCAGCCGGGCCCGGGCTCCCGGGTCGAGCTGGTAGACCACGTGCTGACCGAGGATCAGCGTGGTCTGCACGGCGACGTCCAGCACGATCGCGGCCAGCGCCAGCAGCACGATGCTGTGCGCCCCGAGGCCCGCGAGCACCGCGCTCCCCGACGCCACCAGCAGCGCCGCCCCCGTCAGCGGCCGGCCGAATCCGCGGTCCGCCCAGCGCCCCGCCAGCGGGGCGACCAGCGCGCCCGCCGCGCCGACCAGCGCGAAGATACCGACACCCGCCTCCGAGTACCCGAACGCCGGACCGGTCAGCTGGAACGAGACGGTCGTCCAGAAGGCGCTGAACGACCCGAAGACCGCCGCCTGGTACAGTCCGCGCTTCCACAGCGCCGGGTGGGTGCGCACCAGCCGCACCGTGGAACGCAGCACCTGGTGGTACGGCAGGTCGGTGGTGGCCGCGTGCTGCGGCAGCGCCCGGTACAGCGCGAAGCCCAGCAGCGCCGTCAGCACCGCCGAACCGAGGTACACCGTCCGCCACCCGGCGGCGCCCGCCACCAGGCTGCTCAGCGTCCGCGACAGCAGAATGCCGGTGAGCAGCCCCGCCATCACCCGCCCCACGATCCGGCCCCGCTCGTGGTCCGGGGCCAGACCGGCCGCGAACGGCACGAGTATCTGCGCCACCACCGAGGTCGCACCACTGACCAGCGAAGCGGCCAGCAGCACCGCGAAGCTGCCCGCCGTCCCCGCCACCGCCATCGCCACGGTCGTGACGCCCAGCAGCAGGGCCACCAGCCGCCGCTTCTCGATCCGGTCACCGAGCGGCACCAGGAACAGCATCCCGATCACATAACCGATCTGGGTGACCGTCACCAGCGCACCCACCGTGGTCGTCCCGACCTGGAACACCTCGGCCAGCCGCGCCAGCAGCGGCTGCGCGTAGTACAGGTTCGCGACCGTCATGCCGGTGGAGACGGCGAGCAGCGCGACGAGCCAGCCCGGCACACCTTCCTGCGCGCGGTGGGTTGTTGTGGTGGTCGATGAGGTGGCCATGGCTGCCTTCCCGGGTGGTTGCGGTTCAACGGCTGCGGCGATCGCAGCGCACAGGTGTATGAGCGCCCGGGGCCGGCCCGCGCTTCCCGTCCGATCGCGATGATCGACGACAACTGTCATCTCCATCGGCGATGACCGATTCCGCGCGGGCAGGCCCCGGCGCCCCGGACGCCGTCAGGCGGCGTCCGGCACCAACAGGACCGGCACGTGCGAGGCATGGCCGACCGCGTCCGAGACACTCGGGTTGAACCAGGACGCGACGATCCCCCGGTGGTGCGGACTGAGCACCACCAGGTCGGCCCCCACCCGCTTCACCGCATCGGAGATCACCTCCGGCACCTGCCCCCGCATCCCGTCCACCAGCTCGCCGTCGACCTCCACCCCCGCCTCCCGCAACACCCGCACCGACTCGTCCAGCACCCGCCGGGCCTCCTCGTTGTCCTCCAGCGTCACCAGACTCGTCCCCACCACCACCGTCGGCGCGAGGTGCAACACATGGACGCTCGCCCCGAAGCGCCGCGCGAGATCGGCAACCGTGGCAACGGCGCGCACCCGGGCGTCGCTGTCGTCGACGGCCAGAACAATGCGTGTGAACACGTGAACTCCCTCTGAACCACTCGTACTTGAAGCCTCCACCCTAGAAACGCACCCCGCCCCGGCTGTCCCCACCACGCACCCACGCCACTCGGTCCGTGCACACCTGGCAGACCATGTGGCGCAGGCCACAGGGCGAGCTCCGAAATTCTTTGCCGAATCCGTCCCCGCCCATGCCCAAAGGTGAAGGACCCTGAACCCGAGCACCAGCAAGGAGCCGAGCATGACCCCCGCACCCGCCACCAACGCACGCCCCGCCTCCAGCAGGTGGTGTCCGCGCTGTGAGCCAAGGCTCAGGAAGGTGCTCGCCAAGAACTACCTGCCCACGGACATCTCCGAGTGGGCGGCGCTCCGCGAAGTCCCAGGCCCCGTCGACAACCTCCTCGACCGGTTGCGGGTCTTCGGCCATGGTGCCTGCGCAGCCCCGATCAAGTTCATCGTCGAATCCGCGTCCTATCCCGGCGACAAGGACCTCAAGGATGTTGTGGAGAACCTCGCCGGAGTCGTCATCGCCATGGTGGAGCTGCTCCTCACCCTGGAGACCATCCCCGCCGCCGAGAACGTCCTCGGCGCCGTCCTCGCCGCCCGCAGCGCCGCCATCGACGGGGACACCGCCGCTGTCGACGAGTTCAGCCGGTCCTGGCTGGGCCTCTCCGACCCGGCCCGGTGGCGGGAGGCGGTGGAGATGGCCCTGCTCGGCGACTGGGTCGATACCCTCGGCCGAGGATTGACCGGCCGAGCGGAACTCGCGGACCGGCTGCACCGCCACACCCGAGCCGAACACCTCCACCTGCAACCACTGTGGGAACGCAAAACCTCCGGCCGCCGTCTCGCCCTGCTCAGCCAGCCCGTCGGCACCGACCAAGTCCTCGCGGATCTGCTCACCGACCACCGCACCCCTGAACTTGCCGCGCTGATGGCCGAGCTGAGTGACAGCCGACTCGCCTCGGTCCTGCGCAAGCTCCCCGACGACGAGGCCACCATGGCCCACCACTGGGCCGACGGCACGGACAGCTGGACCCACGCCGCCGAGACCCTCGGCCTCCCCGCCGCCTTCGGCGAACGGGTCCGCCGCAAGCTCAAGCGCCTCGGCCGCCAGCACACCGACCGCGCCGCAGCCGCGAAGGTGGCGACGGCCCGATGACCGACCTCTGGCGCGCCGTCCTGCCCCAGTTCATCGCGGGCCTCGCCGTCACCATCGCCGTGACCGCAGGCACCGCGACCTACCGCACCGTCCGCGCGAGGCTCAAGCGCCGCCACTCGCACCCCGCAGCCGAAAGAGTCCGAGTCCGCTGACCTCCCCGGCCACTCCCCCGGTTCCCGCCCACCGGGCAGTGGCCGAACCCGGGACCCATAGGTAACCTCGCACACCAACGGGCATGCGGTTCGCTTCGGTGTCACCTGCAGGGCCCCGGATTGACCAAAGGGAAGTGTCGGCGCACTTCTGGCTCGATGCGGTGGAGCGTGTTCGGGTCTCTGTTCGACGTGATCGTGTTCCGTGCGACGATCCCGGCATGGCCAACCCCGATGCTTCCTCTCCATGGCGCCGCGCAGGTACTGATCGGCCGGGTGGAGCGGCGCCGGCTCAACGCAGTTCCGCGCTCGCCGTGTTGGGTGCGTTGCTGGACCGCTCGCTGGTGCAGATCGCTGACGCTTCCTCGGATGCGCGCGGCTTCGACCGGGAGAGCATCCGCGTCGCGGCGGACGTGTGGGACAACAACACCCTTCCGCTGTTTCGGGCGGCGACGGCCGGCACCCGACGCGAGCGCGAGCGTCGTGCGCGGGCGGCCTTGAAGTGGATGGCCGGCCTCGGCGAGGAGAGGCGAGCCTGGATGCGGGAGCAGGCCTCGGCCGCCGGTCACTCGTTTCACTCGCTGGACGAACTACTGGCGCCGGCAAAGCCGCACGTACCGGGCCGGGACTGTCTGGGGCGGGTGATGGCCCCGGTGATGGTGGTGACGCCGCAGCTTGCAGAGAGCCTCGCTGCCGACTACGACCTGCCGTCGGCCGAGGTTCGCCATCTGCAGGTCGAACGGGCCGGCAGCCGTCTCATCGGTCACCTCGAACTGGCTGTTGCCCGTTCCTATCCCGCCGACGACAGCACCTCTCCAGAGCCCGCCACGCTGGACATGTGGCTGCGCGACATCACCGAGGTCCGCTTCGACTCCGATGACGCCCGGGGCGTCGTCCTTCGCGCAGAAGCAGACGACGTATCGGTCGGCATCGGAGCCCACGGCACGCTCCGTGCGACGATGGCCGACCTCCGCCCGGACGACCACTGCTGGCACCTGTCCGCCGCTGGACGCCGGGCCGACGCGACCGCCCCGCACCGCGACAGCCGGCCTGCCTTGTCCGGCCCCCCGCAGACGGGGCGCTTGGGCCCCAACGCCACCGCCGCCGCGACTCTCCTGCACCGCGCCATGCTGGAGATCCGCGTGGTCCGCCACGCCGGGCAGGCGCACCGCGTTCCGGTGCGCGATTTCCAGCGGGCCTTCGGCGGAGCGGGCGAGGCGATCCTCACCGCCGGCGCGCACCGCACGTCCCATCGCCGCGAAGCCGGCTTCCGCCGACTCGTCGAGACCTGGGCCCGGCGCGGTGGCGCCGCTCTCGCCGACTGGTTCGCCGGAGTGCTGTCAGAAACCGCCCACCAACCGGGCTTTCTCGCCGAGCTCCGCGCCCAAGCCCCATCCCACTCGACCACCGACGCACTGCAGCAGCCCACATCGGACGCCTCGAAGGCCCCCGGCCCACCGTCCGCCGAACTCCGACTGGCCACCTACACCTCGCCCCACACCCGCTACGGCACCCACCACAACGCCTCCACCCTCTTGCACCTGGCCGTACCGCCTCGCCCCGCGAGCCCCGATGACACCCCCTGGCATCTGCGCGCCGTACGCGGCGCCAACCCCGCCCGTTTCCAGCTCCGCACCGAGGCATTCCAGGGCGCCGGCCATCCCCGAGTCAGCGTTGACGACAATGCGGCCCGTCACTTGGTGCTTCGCGATGGAGCCCTCGACGTCACGAGCAGGGAAGCCCGGACCGACAATCCATCGTGAGCGTGCTGGAGAGCGCCCGATCTGCACTGAACATCGTTGACCTCCTCGGGTGTTGACTGAGCGTGGGCATTACGCGGTGGACCTGTCGCAGCGCGGGCACGCGCAGGCCGGCCAGGTCAGGGCGGAGCGTGGCGGTGCGACCGGTTCGTCGGACGAGGTGACGGAGCGGAGGGTGCGGGTGCCGTCCGGGTTGAGCTTGTAGACGCTGATGGTCAGCCGCGGTCGGGAGTTGGGGTACGTCATCGAAGGACCTCACGGAAGTGCTGCGCCCGGCGGCGGGAATCCCACCGGGTTCGGGTAACAGCATCGACACGGAGCGCTACGCTCACCAGGGTGATCAGTCCAACAACGCAGGTGTGAGACGGGGAGCCCATGCCGAACCCACGCGACCTCGACCCGTCGGCCTCGATGGCGGCCCTGTTCGGCTCCGAATTGCGCCACCTCCGCGAAGCGGCGGGCCTGAGCCAGGAGAGCCTGGGTGAAGTCCTGGGCTACACCGGCTCGTTGGTGGGGCAGATCGAGACGGCGAAGCGTTCACCGACACAGGAGTTCGCCGAGCGGCTCGACGGAGCGCTGGCCACCGGCGGACGCTTCAGCCGCCTTTGGCCGCACGTCGTCAAGGAGCCGTTCCCGGACTACTTCAGAACCTATGCCAGTCTCGAGCCGAAGGCCTCGGAGATTCTCGAGTACGGAGGCTTCTTGATTCCCGGACTCGGCCAAGTCGAGCCCTACATGCGGGCCGTGTTCCGCGCAGCGGTCCCATTGGCCTCGGAGGGGGAGATCGACTCCAGGGTACGGACACGACTTTCCCGCCAAGAGCTGATCGCGAGTCCAACACGCCCTGTGTTGTGGTGGCTGTTGGACGAAGCCGCGATCCGAAGGCCTGTCGGTGGGCACGACACGATGGCCGCCCAGTTGCGCCACATCGCTGCGCTTATCCGCTCAAGGCTAGTGGTTGTACAGGTACTTGAGCAGGACTGTGGAGCACATGCCGCTCTCGAGGGTGCCATGACCCTATTGTCGTTCGGCGACGGCAGCCCCGACGTGGCATACATCGAAGGACCGCACGCCAGTGTGCTGGTCGAAAGCAGGGAGACCGTCAGGAAGATCCGTCTCACCTACGACCTGGCCCGAGCTGACGCACTGTCACCAGAGGCTTCACTGGCTCTCATCGACACGGAAGCAGAGGAACACGCAAGTGAACAGCACCGAGGCGCTTGAGTGGCGCAAGTCGAGCTACAGCGGCGGAAATGGCGGAAACTGCGTCGAGGTTTCGGCACCGGACGCCGCAACGACCGCCGTCCGCGACTCGAAGGACACCACCGGCCCCCAGCTCCGCTTCTCGAACGACGCCTGGGCCTCGTTCGCCGCCGCCGCTGCGGCCGGCTCGTTCGGTGAGGTCTGATTCCGGCGTTGGCCGAGCAGAGTTGAAGGCCCCCGCCGCATGGCGGGGGCCTTCGCCGTGGCACAGGAACCCACTACGGCCACCGAGCGTCATCACTGACCCGTCGTCAGTTCTGATCGTGGGAATCGATCCGCACGCCGTCCCCGGGCTCGACGGGGATGCCGTCAGTGCCGCTCTGAAGCGGGAGTTGGTGCGGTTCGGGGAGCGTGGGATCGATGCGGCCACGGTGCTGGTCACGTGGGACGGGGCGGCGGAGGCCGCGATCGTCGGGGCGCTCGTGACGCGGCCCTGGGACGTGGTGGTGGTCGGGGGTGGGATTCGGAAGGCGGAGGCGTTGCTGTCGCTGTTCGAGCAGGTGGTGAATCTGGTGCGGCGGCATGCGCCGGGTGCGGCGATCGCGTTCAACACCGGTGTGAGCGACAGCGTGGAGGCCGCCGAGCGTTGGCTGTGAGCGGCGTCAGGCCAGGTCGGCGAGGAGGTGGGCGAGTTCGGTGGGCTTGGTGAACATGGGCCAGTGGCCGGAGTCGAAGTCGAGGATCTCGACGTGCTTGGCGGCGGCGAGTTCGGGGGCCTGGCCTGCGGCGATCCAGGCGCGGACCTGGTCGGGGGTGTATTCGGGGCTGACCATGGTGATGGGGACGTCGTAGCGGCGGGGGTCGGTCAGGTGGACGAGGGCGCGGGCGACGCCTTCGGGGACGGGGATGGCGTTGGCGGCGATCTGCTGCCGCAGGCTCGCGTCGATGTCGGCGGCGTCGGGGCCTTCGAAGGGTGCCCAGCCGGGGAACGGCATGACGCCGTCGCGGATTTCGAAGAGGTCGGCGTAGAGCTGGCCGTCCGCCTGCGGGAACCCGCCGACCATGACGAGTGAGGCGATCCGCTCGGGCCGAGCGTCGGCGGCCAGCCAGCCGAGGGTGCAGTTGGCGGAGTGGGCGACCACCATGACCGGTCCGGAGGCGGCGTCCACCGCGGCGAGGACGGCGGCGAGTTGCTCGTCCAGAGTGGTGGAAACCGTGGCCGGAAGGGTCAACGGCCGGGGCTGGTGGCCGAGTTCGCGGAGGGCGGGGGTGACGGCATGCCAGGCGGTGCCGTCCAGCCAGAGGCCGCCGATGAGCAGGATGTCCATGGTGAGCTCCCGAAGTCGAGGGGGTGTGATCCAAAGGCTAGGTGCGGTTCAGGACGATCCACTTCCTGATTGTCGGCGCGGTCGGCCTAGGCTGGCGGACATGTCGACAGGAACGAGCCCCACCGCCCGCGCGCTGCGCACCCTGGAGATCCTGCGGGCCCGGCCGGGGACCACGGCGGAGGAGTTGGCGGAGAAGCTCGGGGTGACGGACCGGGCGGCGCGGCGCTATGTGGCGATCCTGCGGGAGGCGGGGATCCCGGTGGAGTCGGAGCGTGGGCCGTACGGCGGGTACCGCTTGCGGCGGGGGACGCGGCTGGCGCCGGTGGCGTTCACCCAGGCGGAGGCGTTGGGGCTGGTGATGGCGGTGCTGGACGGGCGTCCGGCGGCCGGTGAGCCGGGCGATCCGGTGGGGGCGGCGCTGGACAAGGTGGTGCGGGTGCTGCCGGAGGAGGTCGGGCGGCAGGCGGCGGCGTTGCGTGAGCATGCGGCGGCGGCGCCGGATCCGTGGGCGGTGTACCCGGATCCGGGGGTGGTGAACACGCTGGTGGAGGCGGTGGCGGCGCGGCGGCGCGCGGTGATCACGTACCGGAGCGGGGCGGGCAACGAGTGGTGGGCGGAGGTGGATCCGTGGGCGGTGGTGGCGCGCCGGACCCGCTGGTACCTGCTGTGCCATTCGCACCGGGCGGGCGCGACGCGCACCTACCGGATCGACCGGGTGCTGGCGGCCGAGGAGACCACGACGGGGTTCCGGATGCCGGACGACCTCGACCCGGTGGCGCTGCTGGAGGAGCATCTCGGCTCGGGCTGGGCCTTCCCGACGCACGTGGTGTTCGACGCCCCGCTCGACCGGGTCGCGCCGTGGATCAACGCGCCGATGGGCCGGCTGGAGGCGGCGGGCGAGCGCTGCGTGCTGCGCGGCAGCACCCGCAACGCGGCGATGTACGCCCAGGAGTGGCTGGCCGCCGTCCCGTTCGACTTCCGGGTGCTCGGCGGCCCGGAGCTGCGGGCCGCGGTGGCGGCGGCGGCGAACCGGCTCGCCGCCGCCGTGGCGGAACCCGAGGACCTCAGTCGGTCAGTGCCAGCTTGACGCCGAAGCCGAGGACGGCGATGCCGGTGACCCGGTCGAGCATCCGGCGGGCGGCGGGGCGGCGCAGCCAGTTGCGCAGGGTGTGGGCGAAGCCGATCAGGACGGCGGACCACAGGGTGCCCTCGATCACGTGCACGGAGGTGAGCAGGACACCGGCGGGCAGGTGCGCGACCCCGGCGGGGATGAACGGGGGCAGCACGGCGACGTAGAACACGCCGACCTTCGGATTGAGCAGGTTGGTGAGCGTGCCGCGCCGCCAACCCGCCCACCAGCCACCGGGGTTGTCGCCCTCCTCGGATTCCGGAAGGGCCTCCTGGTGGCGGTTGCGGAACATCTGCACGCCCATCCAGAGCAGGTAGCAGACGCCGGCCCAGCGCAGCGTCTCGTACGCGGCGCGGGAGGCGGTGAGCAGCACGCTGAGGCCGGCGGCGGAGGCGGTGCCCCAGATCATCGTGCCGGTCTGGATGCCGAGGACGACGCCCCAGGCCTGCCGGCGCCGGCCGAGGGCGGCGGTGCGCAGGATGAGGGCGGTGTCGAGGCCGGGGGTGAGGGTGAGCAGGCCCACGACCAGGGCGAAGGAGGCGAGGGGCGCGGCCATCAGGGACAGATCCATGGACTGTCAGCCTACGGGCCGGCCGAATCGGGCCAGGCAGTGCCAGACCTTCTTGAGCTCCTGCGGGTCGTGCTGCCCGCTGCGGACGGCGGCGCCGATGACGGCGGGGTCGAGCACGCCATCGTGGGCGATCTTCGCGCCGAGGGCGGTGATGTGCGGGCCCCGGTAGTCGGCGTACTGCTCCAACTCGTGCGCGAGCAGCCGGTGGCCGGGGTGCCATTCGAGGCGGCAGGGCAGCGCGCGGGCGGCGGTCTCGACGGCGGTGCCCCGGTAGCAGGGGTCCAGGACGAGCGCGTCGAGGTGGTCCAGTATCCGTACGGTGCCGTGCAGTTGGGCTTCGACGTAGGCGTCCAGCAGGTCCTGTTCGTCGGCCTCCGCCAGGGCGATCAGGGCCATCGCGTCGGCGGTGCCGAAGTGTTCGGGTTCGAAGACGCTGTCGGGGTAGCAGAAGGTGGCCCGGTTCAGGGTGTCGGGTGCGAGGCGGAAGTGCGCGGAGCCGAAGCGGGGTGCGCCGCCGTAGGGGCTGCGGAGGTGGTTGAGCGCGCCGTAGACGGGGCGGCGCTCGGCGGGGGCGTCGTCGTAGGCGCCGCCGAAGATCCGGCTCTCCCACGTCCAGCGGTCGCCGCCGGGGTGGGCGGTGAGGCCGCCGTTGCTGGTGCCGGTGGAGAACTGGGAGCGGTACACGCCGTCCCGGGCGAGCGACTCGAGGATCGGCACTCCGTCGAACTCGCGGTCGGGGTGGAAGTTGAGCGTGACGTCGATCCCGGCGGGCAGCGGGTCGCCGCTGCTGAGGGCGGCGACGTGCCGCAGGGCTCGGGTTTCGGGTGTGTCCATGCACGGCAGTCTCGCGCCATGACGCGGGCGCGGCCAAGCCGGTTTTCCCCGCGCAGGCGGGCGCGGCGCGGCCGGTTCCCCCACCGGCCGCGCGGCGCCCGCCAACTGCCGTGTCCTCACCCGGCGTTGATCCGGGCCGCCTTCCTGAGCAGTCCGGGGCTGAGCCGGCCGAGCAGCCGGGCGGCCTTGGCCTCGATCGTGACGGGGACGACGGCCTTGCGGGTGCGGACGGCGCGGACGATCTCGGCGGCGACCTTCTCCGGCGGGAAGCCGCGGCGGGCATACATCTTGGACACCCGGGCCTGCTTGGCGGCCTGTTCGTCCTCGCCGAGGCCGGAGAAGGTGGTGGTGCGGGTGATGTTGGTGTTGACGATGCCGGGGCAGATGGTGGAGACGCCGATCCGGTGCGGGGCGAGTTCGGCCCGCAGGCAGTCGGAGAGCATGTACACCGCCGACTTCGAAGTCGCGTACGCGGCAAGCACCTTGGACGGCAGGTAGGCGGCGGCGGAGGCCAGGTTGACGAGGTGTCCGCCCTGGCCCTGGTCGACCATCAGCTGTCCGAAGGCGCGGCAGCCGTGGATGACGCCCCACAGGTTGACGTCGAGGACGCGCCGCCACTCCTCCTCGGTGGTCTCCAGGAACGTCCCGGAGTGGCCGATGCCCGCGTTGTTGACCACCACGTCGGGCACCCCGAAGTCGGCGGCGACCTGCTTGGCGAACGCGTCCACGGCCGCGCCGTCGCTCACGTCCACCTGGTACGCGCCGGACTTGACGCCGGACAGCGCGCACAGTTCGGCGGTGCGCTGCGCGGCGGGCAGGTCGCGGTCGCAGACCACCACCCGGGCGCCCTGGTCGGCGAAGGCCAGCGCGGTGGCCCGGCCGATTCCGCTGCCGCCGCCGGTGACGACCACCAACTCGCCTCCCTCGGACGGCTCCTGGCGCACTGCGCCGTGGTCGCGGGCGGCGAACTCGCGGACCAGCGCGGCGACCTGTGGGCCCTTCTCCAGCAGCGCCGACCAGTGGGTGGCGTTCAGGGTGCGGCGGGTCAGTCGGGGCACCCACTGTTCCAGACCCTCGGAGAGGAACTCCGAGACGTAGCGGTCGCGTTGCAGGGTGATCAGCTGGACGGGCACCTCGGTGTGGCGCTCGCGCGGCCGGGCGACCGAGGGGCGCATGTTGGCCCGGTACAGCTCGATGCCGTGCACGGCGTCCTTGGCGAGGGTCCGCTGCGGGTGGCCGGGCCGGGGGCGGACGGCCTCCAAGTCCTTCAGCACCCGGGGCCACAGCCGGGCCAGGCCGAGCTTCCACGCGGCGGGCGCGACCACCGGCAGGTGGAACAGGCCGATGTACCAGGAGTGCAGGCCCTGGCGCAGCAGTTGGGAGACGTGCCGGGGTGTCGGGCGGCGCAGCCGGTGCCGGATCCAGTGGCCCATGTGGTCCAGGCACGGGCCCGACATGGTGGTGTAGCTGGCGATCCGCCGGTACGAGCCGGGGGCGGTGACCGCCTCCCAGGACTGCACGCTGCCCCAGTCGTGCGCCACCACGTGCACCGGCCGGTCGGGGCTGACGGCGTCGGCGACGGCGAACAGGTCCTGTCCGAGCAGCTCCAGCCGGTACTCCTCCCGCCCGGCCGGCACGCCGGACGCGCCGGCGCCGCGGGTGTCGTACCGCACCACGTGGTGGTCGGCGGCCAGGTCGGCGGCCACGTCGTCCCAGACGCTGTGGTCGTCCGGGTAGCCGTGCACCATCAGCACGGTGGGGTGCGCCGGGTCGCCCTGCTCGTACACGGCGAGCTTCAGCCCGCCGGAGTCGACGGTGCGGCGACGGATCTCGGTGCTGCGGCCGGTCATACGGTGCCCTCCTGGAGTGCCCAGCGCCGCACGTGCGGCAGGTCGTCGTCGAGCCAGTACGCGTCCTCGTCGGTGACCACGAGGAGTTCCTCGAACTTGATGCCCACCTCGCGGAATCCGATGTGCGGTTCCACCGCCCACAGTCCGGGCGTCGGGGCGTGCCGGGACGCCTTGCCGCCGGCCCACAGCGGGGAACGGCCCTCCAGGCGTTCCTTCACCAGTTCCCGTCCGAGGGTCTGGAGCGTGCGCACGCCGAAGCCGAACAGGTTCACCCCTGCCGGGCCGCGGGCGGTCATCCTGGTCACCTGGTGGCCGATCACCCGGCCCGGGTACACCTGGTGCCGGTTGTCGTAGCCGTGCTCGGCGATCTGCGCGTCCACCGCCGCGTACACCTGGTCGAGCGTCTTTCGCGCCTTCACCTCGCGCAGGATCAACTCCCGGTACACCCGCAGGTCCTGCGCGAGCCGGTCCCACACCGGGTTCTCGCCGACCTTGCCGCCGTACCCGATGTCGGCGGTGTAGCCGTCCACCACCGGCGCGCAGTCCAGCACGTACGGCATGCCCTCCTTCAACACCCTTGAGCCGGCGAAGAATTGGAGCGGGGTGTGGAAGTGCCGGAACGCGGTCCGGTCGCCGAACCAGGCGAACGGCACGTGGAAGAAGTCCTGCACCCCGGCCTGCACCAGGCTGCGCCGCAGCTTCGCGGTCGCCTGGCGCTCGGTGACGCCGGGCTCCATCCACGCCGCGACCTGCTCCGCGCAGTGGTACGCCAGCTGCTGCACTTCCCGGAACTTCGCCAAGTCCCGCTCGTCGAACGGGAATCGGGGCATCTGTCCGCGCTGCTTCAACGCTCACACCTCCAGCACGAGGGTCTCGCCCTCGGCGGCTCGGGACACGCACGGCAGCATCAGGCCCTCGGCCCGCTGCTCCTCGGTCAGCCTGCGGTCGCGGTGCTCGGGCGTCCCGGACGCCACCTTCAGCACGCACGTCCCGCAGAAACCCTGCTTGCAGGAGTACGCCAGGTCCGGCTTCAACTCCCTTGCCACGTCCAGCGCGGAACGGTCCGCCGGGACGGTCACCGGCTCCCCGCCCTCCCCCAGCCGGATCGCGAACGGCCGCCCGTCCACGATCGGCGCGGCGCCGAACCGTTCGAAGTGCAGCGACGCCGCGGGCGAGGCGTCCAGCGCCCGCTGCACCGCACTCAGCATCGGCGCCGGGCCGCACACGTACACCGCGGCGCCCCGCGGCGCGTGCGACAGCAACTCGGCCGCGCCCGGCACTCCGTGCACGTCGTCGGTCCTCAGCTCCACCCGGCGCGGGTCGAGCGCCTTCAGCTCGGCGGTGAACGGCAGCGCGTCGGCCGTGCGGCCGGTGTGGATCAACTTCCAGTCGATACCCGCATGTTGGGCCGCCCGTGCCATCGGCAGCAGCGGCGTGATCCCGATCCCGCCGGCCAGGAACAGCACCTGCGGCTCCCCACAGAACGCGAACCCGTTCCGGGGCCGCCGCACCCGCAACCGCATCCCCACATGCACCTCGTCGTGCACCTCCACCGACCCGCCACCACCATCGGCGATCCGCCGCACCGCGACCCGGTACCCGTGCCGATCTGCCGGATCCCCGCACAGGGAGTAGTGCCGCTCCCGCCCCGAGGGCAACGTCACCAGCACCCGCGCACCCGGCTGCCACTCCGGCAGCATCCCGCCCGAGGGGTCGGCCAGCCGCAACTCGACCACGTCCTCGGCGATGACCTGGTGCGACGTCACCACCAGGTACAACGGCGGCACCCCCCGCGACTCCCCCCGCCGGGGGCTCCGCCGCAACCCCGGCCGCCCGAGCACCGGACTGTACCAATCACCGAACGCGGTCAGCCGGGCAAACATCCGGTCGGCCCGGGGACGGCCGTACAGGTCGGGGGGCGGGGTTTCGAGATCCATGGGGGTACGACTCCGGGTGCTCTCGGGGGTGGAAAGAGAGGGGCAGGGAGAGAAGGGTTGCGAAAGCAGGTGGGCGCGAAGACAGGGGCGCGGGGAACGGCGCGAAGGGGAACGAACGCGTCCGGAAGATCCGTGCTCCGACAGCCAGTTGCACGTGAACGGCCCCCATGGGCGTGCACCCTTTCGCGTGGGCCGCAACCAGGAATCGAGTGCTCCAGGACCCCGGATCTTTCCGAAGTCCCCTCCCCCTTCGCGCAGTTCCCCGCGCCCCTGGTTGTGCTCCCTCTGGTCTCGCAACGCTTATCGCGTCGCGGCAGCCCTTGCCGCAGGCGACTTCGCCAGATACGCGAGCGCCTGCGAAGAACTGCCCTCGTTCGTCGGGTGGTAGCCGGGGCTGAAGTACCGCAGCGCGGACCGCACGAACCGGCCCGGTTCGGGGAGCAGTCCCCGCCTCGCGGCTTTCTGGGCCTCCCGCCAGGTCGGCACCACCCTCCCGTCCAGCGACGGGTCGGCGGCGAGCATGAAGCGCGCGCCCCGGATCCACAGGTGCACCAGCAGCGGGCCGGAGACGGCCATGCCGCGGATGCGGCGCAGGTAGCCGGGATCGAGGTGGCGCATCAAGTCGTAGGCGACGCTGCGGTGTTCGACCTCCTCCGCGCCGTGCCAGCGCAGCAGGTCGACCATGGTGGGGTCGGCCTTGGCTCGGTCGAGGCCGGGCGAGTTGAGGGCCCAGTTGCCGAGGAACGCGGTGAAGTGTTCGATCGCGGCGATGAAGGCGACCCGTTCGATGATGTTCTCGCGGCGCTGGCGCGCGTTCAGTCCGGGCTTGTCGCCGAGGACGCGGCGGAACAGCCAGCTGATCTGGCGGACGTACGGCCGCGGGTCGAGACCCTGCCCGAGCAGGTGGTCGAGGACTTCCTGGTGGGCCTCGGCGTGTATCGCCTCCTGGCCGATGAACCCGAGGACCTCCTCCCGCAGTTGGTCGTCGCGGATCAGCGGCAGCGCTTCCTTGAACACCTTGACGAACCACCGTTCGCCCTCGGGGAGCAGCAGGTGCAGGACGTTGATGGTGTGGGTGGCCATCGGCTCGTCGGGGATCCAGTGCAGGGGGAGCTGCGACCAGTCGAAGTGGACGTCGCGGGGTTCGAGGACGAGGTTGTCGTGCACGGACGCGGGCTGCCCGGGCCGAAGGCTGCGGGAGGGGGTGGGGCGCGGCATGGGGGTGCCTCCTGTACCTGCGACTGGGGGGCTGACGGAGCGGCGGGCCGGCCTCCGGGGAGTCCCGGTGGACCCGTGGGCACAGGGGCAAACTACTCGCGGGTAGCGGGCCCGACAAGAGGTTCGGCAGTTCTTATCAACATTGAGTCTAATAAGCGCTCGATAGGGTGACCCGAAGCCACCCCGGGAGACGCCTTGACCGACCGCACCGAACCCGGCCCGCTGGTCCGGGCCCTGATCGCCCATCCGGTCCTCGCGGCCACCACCTACCCGGCGCCGGACCCGGCCACCCCTGCCGATCCGGCCGCCCTGTTCACCGCCTGGCTGCTGGACGCCCTCGCGGCGGGCGTCCCGGACGCGCAGGTGATGACGCTCTCCACGGTCGACGCCGAGGGCCGCCCGGACGCCCGGGTGCTCGTCCTGCGCGACATCGACCCGGCCGCCGGCGCCTGGCACTTCTGGACCGAGCCCGACTCCCCGAAGGCCCGCCAACTCGCCGCCCACCCGGACGCCGCCCTCACCGTCTACTGGCCCCACCCCGGCCGCCAGGTCCGCCTCCGCGGCCCGGTCCACCCCGCCCCGGCCTGCACCACCCCCTCCCCCACCCTCCGCTGCTACGCCCTGCACGCCGTCACCGCCGAGTTCTGGCAGGCAAGCCCGGACCGCGATCACCTCCGCCTGCGCTTCTCCCGCACCGCCACCGGCTGGACCTCCACCAACTGGACCCCCACCGACATCCCGGGCTGACCCACCACCGCCCGGCCGACCGGGATGCACCGCCACACCGCGCCGAGGGCGCGCGGCCTGTTCACATGTCCTGGCCGTGGTGGTGCACAAGGACAGCGAGGAGTCGGGCCAACTGCTCGCGTTCCTGAGGCGTCAGTGGCGCGAGCACCTCGTTCTCCGCTTCGGTCAGCAGTTTGTCCAGCGTCAGCAGTTGGCGGCGGCCCTGCCGGGTGAGGGTAATGACGTTCTGGCGGCGGTCGGCGGGGTTGGGCGAGCGTTCCACCAGTCCGCGATCGGCCAGCTCGTTGATGACCGCGACCATGTCACTGCGGTAGATCCTGGTGCGGGAGACCAGTTCTGCCTGGCTTGCGGGTCCGAACTCGTCCAGTGTGGCGAGTACCGCGAAATACCACTTGCGGGCGCCCTCCCGCACCAGCTTCTCGTTCACCAGACGATCCGACTGGATCGCGGCCAGCGACAGGAGCCGGGTCCGCAGATTCCACAGCCGCGCGGCAGTGGCCTGCCGGTCGGCCGAACGAGCCGTGTCGGGCGGGTAGTTGCCCATGCCCATATCCCTTGCGCTAGTCACACTAACAAAATACTCTGCCCGGCAAGGGAACGTTAGTGTGACGAACCAATAGGAGGACGTCATGCCGGTGGCGGACGTACTGGACTCGACGATGTTCTACGAGGAGGCGGGCAGCGGCACCCCCTTCGTCTTTCTGCACGGCAACCCCAGCTCGTCCCACCTGTGGCGCAAGGTGCTGCCCGAAATCGACCTGCCCGCCCGCCTGCTCGCCCCGGACTTGATCGGCATGGGCCGCTCCGGCAAGCCCAACGTGCCGTACCGGTTCGCCGACCACGCCCGCTACCTGGACGACTGGTTCGACCAGCTGGGCCTGGACGGGGTGGTGCTCGTCGGCCACGACTGGGGCGGCGCACTCGCCTTCGACTGGGCAACTCGCCACCCCGATCGGATCCGCGGCATGGCCTTCTTCGAAACCATTGTTCGGCCGATGTCCTGGAACGAGCTGGGCTACGGACCGCGCTCGCGCGCCCAGGCCATGCGCGGACCCCAGGGCGAGACGCTGGTGCTGGACCAAAACGTCTTCCTGGAGTCGGCCTTCACCGGAGGCGTGCTGAACCCGGTCAGCGAGGCGGACATGCAGCCCTACCGGGCGCCGTACCCCACTCGGGAAAGCCGCCGCCCGGTGCTGGAGTGGGCACGCTCGCTACCGCTGGACGGGCAGCCGACCGATGTCGCCGAACGGGTCGAGCAGTATGTCGAGTGGCTGGCCGACAGCGACGAGGTCCCCAAGTTGCTGCTCACCTTCGACTCCTCGCCCACCCTGCTGATCGGCAAAGAGATGGCCGACTGGTGCGCGGAGAACATTGCCGCGCTGGAAACCCGGCACTGCGGACCGGCCGGCCACCACGCCCCCGAGGACCAACCCCAGGCCATCGCCGACGCGATTGGCGCGTGGGCTCGGCGGCACACTCTGACCGACGATCGGCCACGCTGATCACCCAAGCGGTTGCTGAGCCGGCCACCGGGCCCCTTGATCGCGACGACACTGCAGTGGTGCTGCCCGCCATCTCGGCGAGAAGAACCTCATGAGGCGCGGATCCACGTCTCGCGAATCCTGCGAGCGGACCGAGCGGACCGAGCACACCAGCCACCCACCTGACGTCCGACGCCCGCGTCACTCCATCAACAGCCGCCGCAGCCACCCGCGCCGGGCCGCCACCGCCGCGTGGCTGACGGCGGCGTGCGGGGCGAGGGTGTCGAAGCCGTGGCAGGCGCCTGGCCATACGTGCAGTTCGGCGCTGCCGCCGTCGCGCCACAGGCCGTTCGCGTAGGCGACCACCTCGTCGCGGAAGGTCTCCGCCGAGCCGACCTCCAGGTACGCGGGCGGCAGGCCCGCCAGTGAGGTGGCGCGGGCGGGCGCCGCGTACGGCGGGACGTCGGGCGTGCCGAACCGCGCGCCAAGGGCGGCCTGCCAGGCGGTGGCGTTGGAGGTGGCGTCCCAGGTGTCGTGGCCGGCCAACTGCCGGGCGGACGCGGTGTCGCCGCGGTCGTCGAGCATCGGGCTGAGCAGCAGTTGGCCGAGCGTCACCGGCCCGCCCTCGTCCCGCAGCAGCAGGGCGAGCGCGGCGGCGAGGCCGCCCCCGGCGCTCTTTCCGGCCAACACCACCCGCGAGGGGTCGACTCCCAGCGAACCAGCGTTGGCCACCGTCCACCGCAGCGCCTCCCGGCAGGCGTGCAGCGGCTGCGGGTAGGGCGCGTCCGGCGCGAGCGGGTATTCGACGGACACCACCGCGAGCCCCAACGGCTGCGCCAACTCCCGTAGCACGCGCGGCAGTACGGCGTACGCGTTGCCGCCGATCAGCCCGCCCCCGTGCAGGTAGTGCAGCACCGGCAGCCGCCCACGGGCCTCCGCCGGCCGCGCCCACACCACCCCGTCCCCGACGCCCACCGAGAACCGCCCCCCGTCCGTCAACTCCCGCAGCCCGGGCCGCGGTCGGGCCGTCGCGTCGGCCCGCTGCCACTCCCGCAGCCGGTCCGGCGTCAGCGGCGCGGGCACCCCGCCCCGGGCCGCGACGGCCGCCGCCACCTCACGATCCACGTACGCCTCGCGCACCCGTTCCCCACCCTCTCCACCGTTGCGCCACGGAATGTGACGGCCCGCCAGGTAAGCGTGCACCCTGGACCACAGCAGCACAGAACGATCTGGAGGAGGACGCGGATGGCCGGCGAACAGAGGGCGCTCAGGCTGGTGGTGACGGGCGGCGGGACCGGCGGGCACACCTACCCGGCGCTGACGGCGGTGCGGGCGTTGCAGCAGCGGCTGGCGGCGGAGCGTCGCGGCGTGGACGTGCTCTGGGTGGGCACCGCGAAGGGCCTGGAGGCGCGGATCGCGCCGGCGGAGGGGATTCCGTTCGAGCCGGTCGCCACGGGCAAGGTGCGGCGGTCGAGCAATCCGCTGAAGCTGCTGTCCCCGGCGAACGTGCGGGACATGCTCCGGGTGCCGTGGGGCGCGGTCCAGGCCCGGTCGCTGATCCGGAAGTTCCAGCCGGACGTGGTGCTGGCGACGGGCGGGTACGTGGCGGTGCCGGTCGGCCTGGCGGCCCGTTCCTGCCGGGCCCCGCTGGTGGTGCACGAGCAGACGGTGCGGCTGGGGCTGGCGAACAAGGTGCTGGCCCGGGCGGCGACCCGGGTCGCGGTCTCCTCGGAGTCGACGCTTCCCCTGCTGCCGGAATCCGCCCGTAGCACCGCCGTGGTGACGGGCAACCCGGTCCGCCCGGCGGTGCTGACCGGCCACCCGGACAAGGCGGTGGCGGCGCTCGGCCTGTACGGCTTCGACCGTTCGCTGCCGACGGTGTACGTGACGGGCGGCGCGCAGGGCTCGGCACAGATCAACGACCTGGTGTCCGGCGTCCTGCCGTGGCTGCTGGAGCGCGCGAACGTGGTCCACCAGTGCGGCCCGGCGAACGAGGCCGACCTGAACGCCCGGGCGGCGCGGCTGCCGGCCCACCTGATGGGCCGCTACTACCTGACGGGCTTCATGGGCGCCGAACTGCCGGACGTGCTGGCGCTGGCGGACGTGGTGGTCAGCCGCAGCGGCGCGGGCACCCTCGCGGAGCTGACGGCGCTGGGCAAGGCGGCCGTCTTCGTCCCGCTGGCCTCGGCCGCGGGCAACGAACAGGCCCACAACGCCGCCCACTTGGAGCAGGCGGGCGCGGCCGTCGCCCTGCTCGGAACGGTCACGCCGGACGACCTCCGCTCGGCACTCGGCCCGCTGCTGGAGGACGACGCACGGCGGGCCGCGATGGCGGCGCGGGCGCGCGAGCACGGCCGCCCGGACGCGGCGGAGCGGCTGGTGGACGTCCTGCTGTCGGTCGCCCGCCCCGCATAGTCACGCCCGGAAGGTGCGGCGGTAGGTGTCCGGCGGCACCCCGATCGTGCGGTGGAAGTGGCGGCGCAGTGTGGTCGAGGTGCCCAGGCCCGAGGCCGCGGCGATGGTGTCGACACTGTCGTCCGTGGTCTCCAGCAGTTCCTGCGCACGCCGGATCCGCTGCGTCAGCAGCCACTGCAGCGGGGTGGTTCCGGTCACCGAGCGGAAGTGCCGGGCCAGGTGGCGCGAGCTCAGGTTCACCCGGCGGGCCAGGTCCTCGACGGTGAGCGGCTCGTCCAGCCGCCGCATCACCCACGGGAGCAGCTCGGCCAGCGGATGGTCGTCCTGCACGGGCACCGGCGTGGTGACGAACTGGGCCTGGCCGCCTGCCCGGTGGGGCGGCACGACCAGGCGCCGGGCGACCGCGTTGGCGATCGCCGAGCCGTGGTCGCGGCGGACCAGGTGCAGGCACAGGTCCATCGCCGCGGCCTTGCCGGCGGACGTGAGCACCTGGCCGTTGTCGACGTAGAGCACGTCCGGGTCGACCTCCACCCGGGGGTGGCGCCTGGCCAGTTCCTCGGTGTGCGCCCAGTGCGTGGTCGCGCGCAGCCCGTCCAGCAGCCCGGCGGCGGCGAGCGCGAACACGCCGGTGCACAGCGACACCACCCGCGCCCCCGCCGTGTGGGCCGCGCGCACCGCCTCGACCAGGTCGGCCGGCGGCTCCCGGTCGACGTCCGCCAGCGCGGGAACGATCACCGTCCCGGCGTCCGCCAGCCGTTCGAGCCCGCAGTCCGGCTCCAGCAGGAACCGGCCGACCCGGACGGCCCGCGTGCCGCACACCCTGACCTCGTACCAGGGCCCCGGCACCGCGTCCGGGCGCGAGCCGAACACCTCCTGGGCCAGGGCGAGTTCGAAGTGCAGCATGCCGTCGGTGGCGGCGATCGCGACGGAGCGCGCGGCGGCAGGGGTCATGTCGGAAATTGTACGGGTCGTGTCGTTCCGGACACTGGGCGCCGGATCCCCGAACGGACAGGATCTTCCTGGCAGTTCACTTCGAGCACGCGGGAGCAGACGGATGGTGTCGAGCCGGAACGTGGTGGCGGTGTACGGGGCCTACGGGCACACCGGACGGTTCGTGGTCGCGGAGTTGCACGAGCGCGGGTACCTCCCGCTGCTCGTCGGCCGCGACCGGGACAAGCTGGCGGAGCCGGCCGGGCCGGGCTTCGAGGCACGGCAGGCCTCGGTCGACGACCCGGCCGCGCTCGACCGTGCCCTGCGCGGCGCCGCCGCCGTGATCAACTGCGCCGGACCGTTCGCCACGACCGCCGCCCCGCTGATCGAGGCGGCACTGCGGGCCGGGATCCCGTACGTCGACGTGGCCGCCGAGATCGAGGCCAATCTCGACACCTTCGCCCAGTTCGCGGAACGCGCCCGCGCAGCCGGCACCGTGGTAGTCCCGGCGATGGCCTTCTACGGCGGCCTCGGCGACCTGCTGGTGACGGCCGCGATGGGCGACTGGACGGCGGCGGACGAGGCCCACATCGCCTACGGCCTGAGCAGCTGGCACCCCACCGCCGGCACGCTCGCCGCCGGCGCGGTCTCCGGGCAGCGCCGGGGCGGCCGCCGACTCCGCTTCACCGGTGGGCAGTTGGAGCACCACGACGATGCCCTGCCGACCCTCGACTGGCCCTTCCCGGCCCCGCTCGGCCCGCGGCGCGTCCTCGGCGAGTTCACCATGGCCGACGTCGTCACCGTCCCCAGCCACCTGGCCGTCCCGGAGGTGCGCACCTACATGACCACCAACGCGGCCGCCGACCTGTCCGCCCCCGACGCCCCGGCGCCGACCGCCGTCGACGAACGCGGCCGCTCCGCCCAGACCTTCGTCGTCGACGTCCTGGTCCGCTCCGGCGACACCGAACGCCGCGCGTCCGCCGCCGGCCAGGACATCTACGCCGTCACCGCACCACTCGCAGTGGAGGCCGTCGACCGCATCCTCACCGGCCGCACCCGGACCACCGGCGTCGCCTCCGCGGGCGCGGTCTTCGACGCCCCGGACTTCCTGCGCGCCCTGTCCGCGCACCTCGCGCCGAAGTTCGGCTGACCGGGCTCACCCGGCCTGTTCCACGTCCCAGGGGATTTCGACCGGACGGCGGTGCCTCTCCGGCCGGAACCTTCAGACCGCTTCCTCGAAATTCTTCACGGGAATGCCCGGCAGGCCCGAAACCGGCGCATCGACCGCATCGATGACGTAGTCCCCGCCCTCCTCGTCGGGTGCGTACAGGCGCGCACGCGCCGTTTTTCCCAGCGGGTCGGCGACCCAGTACGCACTCGGATCGATGCACGGGTCGGGGAACAGGACGGGCAGCTGAAGGCGCGCGGCGAGGAGGATCGCGAACTCGGGCTCGGTGGGCCGGCCCTGAACGCTGTCGACCACCGAGATGTCGAGCATCAGGCAGGTGTCGCCGCTCGTCGGGCGGAACTCGCAGATCACCCCCGGTGATCGTTCGACGAAAGTGCAGGGGAAACCTGGCGCACCCCCGGCATTGACGGCCCGTCAGGGCAGATGGATGGCCGCGCCCGCCTCGATCAGCAGGGCGCAGTAGACGAACTCGACGGCGGAGCGGCCCATCGGGTCGGGGACGTCGCGGTCGTGGTCGAGGTAGAGGCGCATCTCGGTGGTGCTGTCGGGGCCGACCAGGGCGTAGAGCCGGTCCAGCACCGCGTGGTCCATGGCGAGGACCAGGTCGGCCCATTCGATCATTTCCGCCGTGACGCGGGTGGGGTGGTGGACGGTCAGGTCGTAGCCGAGGACGCCCGCCACGGCGACCATCTCGGGGTGCGCCTCCTGCCACCTGCCGATCAGTCCGGCGGAGCGCACCTCCAGCGCCCCGCCACCGAGGTCCGTGAGCACCCGGGCGGCGAACGGGCTCCGGCAGTAGTTGCCGAGGCAGACGACGAGGATGCGCCTGGGCGGGCTGCTGGCTGGCATCGGGGCCTCCAGGGGGCGAGGGCGGTGCCTGTGATCATCGGCCAGGCCCGCGCCGCTCGGCGGTACGGGCAGCCGGGACGGCCCTGCGGAGTGCACCAACGAGTGGCCGCCGCTACGCCATCAGGTCGATGCGGCTCGACTCCCCCACCAGGACGACGCCGGATCGACGCCGGCTCAGCGCGCCGTGTACGGGTAGCGGTGCAGGAAGGTCTCGACCAGGAACCGGGCCATCGCGGTGAGGCGCTCGGGCGGGTACTCGTCGGGGGCGTTGAGCACGAGCCGGCCGCCTTCCTCAAGTGCCGCCAGCAGCACCCGGATCAGCAGTTCGACGTCGAGATCGGCGACGTCGTCGGCATCGTCGGCATCGGCGGCGTCGCGGAGGAACCAGCGGACGGCGTGGGCGAACTGCTCCCGGACCAGCGCGTCGCTGCGCTCCTTGTACCTGCGCACGGCGGGCGGTGAGCCGTCCACCGGGAGCAGGATCGCGCGCCAGCGGCTCGGGGCGGTGACCACCGCGTCGTAGTAGCCGCGGGCGACGCCGGTGAAGACCTCGACGGGGTCCGCCCCGTTCAGGTCGCGCGGCAGCGTGGCCGCGATCTGGGCCTGGGCCCGTTCCCCTTCGCGTTCGAGCAGGGCGCGCAGCAGGTGGTCCGCGTCGGTGAACTGCCCGTAGACCACCGGCCGGGTGACCCCGGCGGCCTTGGCGACGGCATCGACCGAGACGGCTGCCACGCCGTCGCGGTTGATGATCTCGAGTGCCGTGTCCAGGAGCTGCTCCCGCCGCTCGGCGGGGGCCATCCGCGGGGCGTAGGGGCGCTTCGCGGGCGTGGGCGGTCGAACCATGGCGCCAGCCTATCTTGTGAAAGCTACACATCTGTAGCTACAGTCCTGAAGAAATTGCTCGAACCGCCGCCACCAGGCTGAACGCGCCCACCCCGCAGGACAGGAACACCATGACCAACCAGGCAACCCCGCTCGACCCGCTCCAGGACCTTCCCGCCGAACTCACCGACCATGTCGCCGAGTTCGGCGCCCACCCCGACCGCATCCCGCTCGGCCGCCTCGCCGAACGGATGGGCATCCGCATCCTCGAAGCCACCCCGGACCGGGTCGTGGGCACCATGCCGGTCGACGGCAACCAGCAGCCGTACGGCCTGCTGCACGGCGGCGCCTCCGCCGCCCTCGCGGAGTCGCTCGGCTCGATCGGCGCGGCCCTGCACGCCGGGCCCAACCGCTACGCGGTCGGCGTCGACCTCAACGCCACCCACCACCGCCCCGCCACCGACGGCCACGTCACCGGCATCGCGACCGCCGTCTTCCGCGGCCGCACCGCCGCCACCTACGAGGTCGCCATCACCGACGCCGCCGGAAAGCGCATCAGCAGCTGCCGCCTGACCTGCCTGCTGCGCGACGCCTGACGGACCCGCCGCCCGCCGAACAGCCCGCGACGGAGAACGCCCCTCGGGACGCGACTCCGCTCCGGCAGCAGAACCGCTACCATCCCGGGCCATGAACAACGAAGGATCGGTGCCACCGGCGGGACAGTGGCCGCGACTTCCCGGGTCGCGCCGGGTGCTCCTGGCGATCCCGCTGCTGGTCGGGCTGGTCGGCGGCTGGCTGACCGGCCGCCACATGTCGGCGGCGCCGGTCCTGGGGCCGGTGACGTTCGCGGCATTCATGGCCCTCGCGCTGGCCGGGCGGAAGGACCCCCGCACCCGCGCCCCGATGTTCGGAGGGTGGACGGCCGCCGTGGTCGCCACCCTCACCTTCGCCCTCGGGGCGGCCGCCGGGGCGGCCGACCTCCGGCCGCTGGCGCTGGCGGCGGCCGCCGCGGTCTGGCTGGTGCAGATCGCCAGGAAGTACCGTGAGCGGCTGCCGCGAGCCACCGACAAGCCGCGCGAACAGGCCCTGCGCGAACGCCCGCTCGACATCCCGCAGGACGCGAACGAACCACTGCGGTAGAGCAGTTAACATCCCCGCCCATGGACTACCAACGTTCGATACCCCCGGCGGGGAAGTGGCCGCGTCTGTTCTGGCTGCGCTGGGTGGGCCTGGCGATCGCCGTGCTGGTCGGGCTGGTCGGCGGCTGGCTGACCGGGGCGGGGTACCGGGAGCAGCCGGCCGCACTGGTGATGGCGGCGTTCACGTACGGGGCCTTCATGGCCTTCGCGGCGGCCGGCCTGGACACCCTGGAGCACATCCATCCGGTCTTCGGGCCGTGGACGGCCACCCTGGCCGCCATCTCCACCATGGCGATCGGCGCGTCCGTCGGGATGCCCAGCCCCTGGCCGCTGCCGGTGGCGGTGGCCGCCGCGGTCGGGGTGGTGTTCACCGCCCGGAAGGATCGCAGGCGGCGGCTGTTCTGCCTGAACCAGCCTCGCGAACGCGCCCTGGCGGAACGGCGGTTCGCCGCCGAGGCGGTGACCCGCCGGGCCGTGGTGGTCGCGATCGGCAAGTCGCTCGAAGAGATCGACAACTGGGGCCGGACGGCCACCACCCTGACACTCCGCTATACCGACGGGCAGGACGGGGAACCCACCGTCCGCGCCAGGTACGAGTTCCGGGTGCACCTGCCACCGCAGCTCGGTGCGAAGGCCACCGTCCGCTACCTGGCGGAAAACCCGACCGACCGCCGCGTCCGCCTCGACCCGCCCGAGCTCCCGGACGACACCCCGCAGGACACTCCGCCACCCGGCTCCCGCTGAACGGCCGCCCGGCTGCCTAGCATCGCCGGGGGAACACACAGCCGTCGAAGCCACCGGGAGCCCTCGTGGGAATCGTCACCGCCAACATGGCCATCTCGCTGGACGGGTTCACCGCCGGGCCCGACCAGAGCCTGGAGTACCCGTTCGGCACGGGCGCCCGGGAGGCCCTGACCTCCTGGATGTTCGAGACCGACCGGCCGGGGCGCGAGCAGGACGCGCACCTGCTGGGCGTGCTGCACGCGAACACCGGCGCGCACATCATGGGGCGGAACATGTTCGGCCCGGGCCGGGGCGCCTGGGACGACAGCTGGACGGGCTGGTGGGGAGCCGAACCGCCGTACCACGCACCGGTGTTCGTGCTCACCCACCACCCCCGCAAGCCGCTCCCGATGGCCGGCGGCACCACCTTCGAGTTCGTCACCGACGGCATCGAGGCCGCCCTCGACCGGGCCCGCGCGGCCGCCGGCGAGCAGGACGTCGAGATCGCCGGCGGCGCCGCCACCGTCCGCCAGTACCTCCGGGCCGGCCTGCTCGACGAACTCGTCCTGCACCTCGTCCCCGTCACCCTCGGCGCCGGCGAACGCCTCCTCGAAGGCCTCCGGATCGCCCTGGAGCCCGTCGAGGTCATTCCCTCCGAGACCGTCACCCACCTGCGCTACCGGGTGCTCGGCCCGAACACCGCAGACTGACTACGCGTCGGCGATCGCGGTCAGCACCCGGGTGCGGGCGGCCTTGGCGGCGGGGACGACGTATTCGGGCGGCGGTTCCTCGGTCGTGCGATCGAGTATGGGTGAACCGCCGCCCGTCCACGAGCAGTTGACGTCAGCGCAGGATCGCGAGCTGCCCGGTGGCGCGGGTCATCGCCACGTAGCGGTCCACCGCGCCTTCGATGCCGTCGCCGAACGCCTCGGGGTCGACCAGCACCACCAGGTCGAACTCCAGGCCCTTGACCAGCTGGGGGCTGAGCGAGCGGGCCCGGGGCAGGCCGAGGAAGGTGGGGTCGCCGATGACGCAGGCGGTGCCCTCGGGGTGTTCGGCCAGCCAGCGCTCCAGCAGCTCGTCGCGCAGAGCGCGGGTGCCGTGCAGGACGGGCAGGCCGCTGCGGCGGACCGAGGTGGGGACGTTGGCGTCGGGCAGGGCGGCCCGGATGACGGGCTCGGCCTCGGCCATGACCTCTTCGGGGGTGCGGTAGTTGACGCTCAGCGAGGTGAGGGTGATGCGGTCCAGGCCGGCCCGCTGGAGGCGTTCGGTCCAGGATTCGGTGAAGCCGTGCCGGGCCTGGGCGCGGTCGCCGACGATGGTGAAGGAGCGGGACGGGCAGCGGGCGATCAGCATCTGCCATTCGGCGTCGGTGAGTTCCTGCGCCTCGTCGACCACGATGTGCGCGAACGGGCCGGCCAGCAGGTCGGGGTTGACCGGCTCGGGGTCGGAGTGGTCGATCAGGGCGTCGCGCAGGTCGGCGCCGCCCAACATCATGGTCGCGCCCTCGCCGTCGTCGTCGGAGTTGAGCAGGTGGTCGACGACGCCGTCCATCAGTTCGCGTTCGGCGGCCAGGCGGGCCCGGTGGGCGCGCTGGCGGCGGTCGGCGTCGGTGTCGCCGAGGCGGCGGCGGGCGGCGTCCAGCAGCGGCAGGTCGGAGAGCGTCCAGGCGGCGGGGTCGGTGCGCTGCAGGGTGCGGATCTCCTCGCGGCTCAGCCAGGGCGCGCACAGCCGCAGGTAGGCGGGGACGGTCCACAGGTCGCCGACCAGGTCGGTGGGTTCGAGGATCGGCCAGGCCCGGCGCAGCGCGCCGAGCAGTTCGCGGTCGCGGCGCAGTTCGCGGGCGAGCATCTCGGGCGAGATGCCGTGCTCCTCGTCCTCGAGGGCGTCGGCGTTCTTGTCGATCAGGATGGTGATGAGTTCGTCGAGGATCGTCTCGCGGGCCTCGTTGTGCGGGGTGCCGGGGCCGACGGCGGAGAAGGCCTCGGCCCAGTCCTCGGGCTGGACCGACAACTCGTACCACTCGATGGCGAGTTTGCTGGCCTCGGTGGGCGGTTCCTCGTAGATCCGGACGGCCTGCTCGATCGCATGGACCATGCCGGCCGTGGCCTTCAGCCTCGCCACCTCGGGGTCGGGTTCCTCCGCGACCGCCGCGCCCTCGGGGAGCAGGTCGCGCAGGGTGCAGGTCTGGACGCCTTCCTCGCCGAGGCTGGGCAGCACGTCGGCGACGTAGGCCAGATAGGGCTGGTGGGGGCCGACGAACAGCACGCCGCCCTTGCGGTGGCCGAGCCGCGGGTCGGAGTACAGCAGGTGGGCGGTGCGGTGCAGGGCGACGACGGTCTTGCCGGTGCCGGGGCCGCCGTCGACGACCAGGGCGCCGCGCGAGCCGGCCCGGATGATGGCGTCCTGGTCGGCCTGGATGGTGGCGAGGACGTCGCGCATCCGCTCGGACCGGGCGGAGCCGAGGCTGGCGATGAACGCGGACTGGTCGTCGAGGGCGGCGTGGCCGTCGAGCGCGTCGGCGGTGAACACCTCGTCCCAGTAGTCGCCGACCTTGCCGCGCTGCCAGCGGTAGCGGCGGCGGCTGGTGAGGCCCATCGGGTTGGCGTGGGTGGCGGCGAAGAACGGTTCGGCGGCGGGCGAGCGCCAGTCGATCAGCAGGCGCTGTCCGTCGGCGTCGGCGAGGCCGAGGCGGCCGATGTACACGGGTTCGGTGCTGTCGGTGTGGACGATCCGGCCGAGGCACAGGTCGGTGCCGAAGCGGCGCAGCGTGCGCAGCCGGGACGAGATCTGGTGGATCTCGTTGTCGCGGTCCATGGCCTCGCGGCCTGCTCCGCCCGGGCGGCGGCGGACCTCGTCGAGCCGGGCGGTCAGTTCGGCGATGTCCTGTTCCAGGGTCGCGGCGATGGCCGCGAAGTGCCGTTCGTCGTCGGCGATCAGGGCCGGGTCCGCCTTGGCGGCGAGCCGCTCGGGCAACTCGAAGGCGCTGGTCGTCTGCTGGCTCATGTGGTGCTTCTCCGATCCCCTGCCGGGTGTTTCGCGCGTTTCGCCCCGCTTGTTCCTATTGCGCGGGTTTCCCGGATTCAGTCAGTGATTGTGCGCTACCTGGGGGGCCTTGCCGCAAGGCCCCCCGTCCGGTATAAGTTTGAATAGCGGCAGGAGAGCATCGGCTCCCTGCCTCTTCTGTTGCCCGGGGGCCTGCACCGATACCGCGCCTGACCTGCGATGATTGGGGCCGACACGGCGAGTGGCCGGAGGGCAACGGAAGGTGGGACACGCCATGGCCGCGGCGACGGAGAGCGTCGGCCCGTTCGCGGAACTCCGGCCGCAGGAGCGGTTCGAGCTCTGGCGCGATCTGATCGCACTGACCAGGGACTGCGACACCACCACCCCAGACACCGACCGCTTCGACGCCGAACTGCGCCGCTCCGAACTCGGTCCGGTGACCTTCCTCGGCACCTCCTTTCCGTCCGCCCGGTTCCGGCGCACCGACGCCCGGGTGCGGCGCTCCGACCCCGGCGTGTTCCACCTGACGCTCGTCCAGCACGGGGCGCTGGCCCTGCACCGCGACGGCGAGCCGACGCAGGTGTTCCGGCCCGGCGAGCTGACCATGCTGGACAGTTCCCGCCCGTACGAGCTGCGCGCGCTCGGCGAACGTGCCGGGGCGGACGGCGAACCGCGGGTCCAGGGCGTCGGCATCGACTTCCCGATGGCGCTGCTGCCGATCCCGCCGCACCGGCTGCGCCGGCTGATCGGCCGGGGCATCCGGGCGTCCGAGGGGACGGCCGCGGTGCTCGCGGACTTCCTGCTCAGCGTGGACCGGCAGGCCCCCGTCCTCGGCCCGGCGGTCGCCGACCGGCTCGGCCCGATCGCGGTGGACCTGGTCGCCGCCTGGCTGGCCGATGAGCTGGCGGACGACGCCGGCCTGCCCGAGACCGCCCGGCAGCGCGCCACCGTCGAACAGGTCCGCGCCTTCGTCCGCCGCCGCCTGCACGACCCCGAGCTGTCCCCGGCCGTGATCGCCGCCGCCCACCACATCTCCGTCGGTCACCTGCACCGCCTGTTCGCCCTGCACACCGACGGCGACACCGTGGCCGCGTGGATCCGCCGCCTGCGCCTGGAGAAGGCCCACCGCGACCTCGCCGACCCCGCCCTGCGCACCGTCCCGATCGGCACCATCGCCGCCCGCTGCGGCATCCCCCGCCCCGACGACTTCAGCCGCGCCTTCCGCACCGCGTACGGCCTCGCCCCGCGCGACCACCGCCGGCACGCCTGCCCGTGAGCCGTTCCTGAGAGGTGACGCCTCGCCAACCGGCCGGGCACGCGATGCCAAACGCACTGGTCCGGCCCGGCCTACGGTGGACTCACCGGGGGAAGCCCGCTTCCGGGGGACGGGCTCGACCTTCGACGTTGCCCGGGCCGTCAGCATGTCCGACGGCCCGGGGACAAGGGGACACGTCGAAACCGACGGGGGCTGTCGCAACGGATCGCCGGATCCGCGCGACGGCCCCCGTTCCGCTTATCCCGCGAGGGCCTGCCGGGCCGCGACCGTGCCGGGTGATCCCCGACCGCGTCGGCGAGAGTGCTGTCGCCCCGGGCCTGCTCCTCGGCCTCGCCGAACGTCGCGGCCGGGTACGACGACGCGCTCCCGTCAGCCGGTCACACCGCCATCGCGAGCATCAGTGGGGTGGCCCGGACGGTGAGCAACTCGGCGGCCTCGCGCAGCCGGAACGCCTGCTCGACGGGCAGCGAGGTGGCCAGGCAGCCCACCGTGTTCCCCGCCACTATCGGGACAGCGGCGCAGACCGTGTCCATCGAGTACTCCTGAAGGTCCAGCACCGGGACGGTGGCGGGCTGCCGGTCCAGCCGGTGCAGCAGGCGGTCCTGCTCGGTGATGGTCCGGGCCGTGAGCCGGGCCACCGGATGCCGGGCGAAGTGGTCGAGCCGTCCCGCATGGTCGAGTTGGGCGAGCAGGCACTTGCCGATCGCGGACGCGTGCGCGGTGGCCCGGAAGTCCACCCACTCGTGCACCGCCGGCGCGTGCTCGCCGTCGCACACCGCCTCCACCAGCAGTTCGCCGTCCTGGTAGCGGCTGAAGTAGACAGCGGCGCCGAGTTCGTCCCGCAGTTCCTCCAACTGGTGATACAGCTTGGCTCTCACCAGCGGCTCCCGGTGCTGCGCGCCGAGCAGCGTGAACGCCCCGCCGAGCGTCCACAACCCGTCCAGGTGCAGCAGGTACCCCTCGGTCTCCAGCTCCTCCGCGAACAGCCGCACCGCCGTCTCCGGCATGCTCAGCGCCCGCGCCAGATCCCCCGTCGTACACCCGTCCGGATAGCGGTCCACGGCCTCCAACAACCGCAACGCCCGCCGCAGCACCCCGAACGGCCCCGCCCCGCCACCACCCGGCCCCAGCAGATCACTCCGCCCCCGGCTCACCGTCGTCATTCCCCCGACCCCCTTCCTTCTCACCCCACCGTCCGCCCAGCGTAGCCAGCAAGCGAACACCCCATCATCCGCTCACCGGATATTCCCCCGCCAGAGCCACTCCCCCTTGACAGGCATATGCCGCGACAGCCCTTCAGGGGTCACCCGCCGTACAGCCCCCTGATCGCCCCCGCGTCCCTCAACGGCCGCGCCCCCGCCACCTCTTGTCCGACCAGCCCCCGCGCCTCCTCCACCGGCAACGCGTTGAACCACCGCAGCGCCACCGCATCCAGCCCGGAGGGCGTGAGCCGCCCGACGACCCGAAGCCGCGCCAGCCCCCCGTCCGGATACACATTGACGCGCACGTGCGTAACGGCCGGGCCCGAAAGCCGGTACCGGTGCCGCGTATCCGGCTGCAATCGCGTCCGGGGCAACAACACCGCCTCCAGCCCCACGAGTTCCGCCCACCCGGGCGCATTCGCGACGAAGCACGAGGTGTCCACCTCCACCGCCAGCACCTCGCCCTCCCCGGCCAGGGCGAGGCGTACCCAGTCGTGTCCCTTGTCCCGTCGGCGGCGGGTCTCCCAGCCGTCGCCCATGACGGTGGCCCGGCCGGGGGCGTTCAGGTGGTGCGGGGAGGAGTAGTAGCGGTCGGACGCGTCCTCGGCGACGCCGCCGTACTCCTGTGCGGCCAGATCGAACGTCAGCCCGACCAAGTCCCGTGGGTCGGGCAGGACTTCGCCGTGCACCCGCAGCCGGGCGACACCGCCGTCGGGCCAGATGTTCAACCGGACGTGGGTGTAGCGGACGGGGTCGGTGACGGGGAACGTGTGCGCGGTGTCGCCGCGCAGCGGCGTCCGCGGGACGATCTCGGTCCACCGCGCGGCGGCGACCTCCGCGGGCGAGGGGTGGCCGGGGACGGACGCGGCCTGCACGGACGCCGTCTCGGGGTGGTTGCCGGTGAAGTGCGCGGTGTCCACGACGACGCCGCGCACCAGACCGGCCGCGCCGAGCCGGACGATCACCCAGTCGTGGTCCTCGTCGGTGGGGTGCGGCTGTTCGGCGCTGATGCCGCGCCGGCGGCGGGACTCCCAGCCGTCCATGATCTGGCCCTTGTGCCCGAAGGTGTGCGGGCGGAACTCGGCGGGCGCGGCGACCAGCAGGTTCTCGGCGTCGGCGAAGGTGTCCTCGTTGGTGGCGATCACGCCCGCGCCGAGTGCCCGGGAGGCCAGGTCGACCAGTTCGGTGAACGCCTGCTGACTGTCACTCAACCGACTCTCCTCACAAGCGAGTTCAAGGACGGACGAGCTGCCGGCCGTGCGGAGCCCCGGCCGGGTCGACGGGCCGTCCGCGCAGCCAGGTGCGGCGGACCTGCCCGACGAGGGTACGGCCCGCGTACGGGGTGACGGGGTTCTTGTGGTGCAGCCGTTCGGGGTGGACGGTGAACGGGCCGTCCGGGTCGAAGGCCATCAGGTCGGCGTCGCGGCCGGCCGCGATCGCGCCCTTGGCCCCGGCGAGGCCGACCAGCGCGGCGGGTCCGGCGGCCATCCAGCGCACCACGTCCGCCAGTTGGTGGCCGCGCCGCCGGGCCTCGGTCCAGACGGCCGGCAGGCCCAGCTGGAGGGAGGCGATGCCACCCCATGCGGCCGCGAAGTCCCCACTCCCGCCGTCTCGTTGAAACAGTTTGAGTTCCGGCGTGGACGGCGAGTGGTCGGACACCACGGCGGCGAACTCGCCGTCCGCGAGCGCCTGCCAGAGCAGGTCCCGGTTGGCGGCGTCCCGGATCGGCGGGCAGCACTTGAACGCGGTGCCCCCGTCGGGGACGTCCTCGGCGGTCAGCGTCAGGTAGTGCGGACAGGTCTCGGCGGTGACCCGCACCCCGTCCGCGCGGGCCCGGCGCAGCAGTGGCAGCACGGCGGCGGACGAGACGTGCAGCAGGTGCACCCGGGCGCCGGTGCGGCGGGCGCACTCCAGCAGCGCGGCGACCGCGACGGTCTCGGCGCGGTCCGGCCGGGACGCCAGGAAGTCGCGGTAGCGCACGCCAGGGACGTGCGGGGCGGCGTCCAGCTCGGCCGGGTCCTCGGCGTGGACGATGGCCAGCGCGCCGAGCCGCGCCTGTTCGGTGAGCGCGGCCGCCAGGTCGGCGGGGGTGGCCAGGTGGGGGAACTCGTCCACGCCGGACGGGGCGAGGAAGGACTTGAACCCGAACACCCCGTCCCGGTGCAGCAGTTCGAGCCGGTCGGTGTTGCCGGGCACCGCCCCGCCCCAGAACCCCACGTCCACCCAGGTCTGGCCCTCGGCGGCCTTCCGCTTGGCGGCCAGGCCCTCGACCGTGGTGGTCGGCGGGACGGAGTTCAGCGGCATGTCGATCAGCGTGGTGACCCCACCGGCCGCCGCCGCCCTGGTGGCGGACGCGAAGCCCTCCCACTCGGTGCGCCCCGGCTCGTTGACGTGCACGTGGGTGTCGACCAGCCCGGGCAGCAGCGCGAGGTCGCCGAGTTCGGTCAACTCCCGGCCGTCCAGCGACAGTTCACCGTGCCGGGCGATCCGTTCGATCCGCCCGCCCCGCACCAGCACATCGGCGGCGCGGTCCCCCTCCGGCAGCACCACCCGCCGGGAGCGGAAAACCATGGGCATCAGGAACCTCCGAACGCCGGAAGAGTCCTGGGAGCCTAGAACCGGCCCGATCGACCGTCAATGCGGCCCGCCGGGACTGGCATTCTCACCTTGGCGGGCCGAAATGAGCCCGCACACCGGGAGGATCACCATATGACCATCGAACTGCGCCACCACACCGAGCTGACCGCGCAGGCCCGCCAGGACCTGCGCGCCGCCTATGCCGACGTCCGGGCACCCCTGCTGCACCTGCCCAACTACTCCGTCGCGGCGTTCACCGAGCGCCTCGACCGGCACGCCACCGACCCCGGCTTCGGACTCGTCCTGGCGTACGACGGTGAAGTCCCGGCCGGGTACGCCTACGGCAACACCATCGACGACATGTACTGGAAGCGGATGGCCGAGCCCCTGCCCGACGGCTTTACCGACGCCCCCGCGTTCGCCCTCAAGGAGATCGGCGTCCGCTCCCCCTGGCGCGGCACCGGCACCGCGCGTCGCATCCACGACGAACTCCTCGCCCGCCGTGCCGAAGGCCGCACCCTGCTCATGGTCAACCCGGCCGCCGGGGACGGCAAGGTCAGGGCGCTGTACGAGACTTGGGGTTACCGGGCCGTCAACAGCCAGGCATCCACGCCCGACTCGCCCCGGCTCACGGTCATGCTCCGCGCGCGCTGACGTCTCCTCGCGCGCGCCCGCCCCAGGCGTTCCACGATCCGAAAGCCGGGCGCTACTGAATCTCCATCCGATCGTCTCATCCGACCATCTACCGGCCGGGCGGTCGATAGGGTGAACGAGTGCGACTGATGGTGGAGTTCACGACCGAACCGTTCAAGCTGAACGGCTTCCCCGAGCACGCCGCAACCGCCCGCCGGGCGGCCGAAGAGGCCGGCCTGGCCGTCTCGGTGGGGCCGTTCGGCACCAGCGCCGAGGGGGACGCCGAGCAGGCGCTGGCCGCCGTGACCCGGCTGCTGCGGGAGACCCTGGCGGTCGGCGCGAGCCGAATCTCGCTCCAGGTCAGCGTGTTGGCCGACGACCCGGCCCCGGCCGAACCCGGCCCGCCGACCGCGCCCGACGGCGCACCGGCCGCGCCCGACGGCCCACCGATGACGCAGGACGCCCCACCGATGACGCCGGACGCCCCGCCGATGGGCCCGCCAATGGCCCCGCCGCTGACGTCCGACGAAGGAAGGACGCCGTGAACGACGCCCCCGGCCACCCGCTCACCGCGGCCCTGAAGCCGCTGTTGGAGGCGGTCGGCGCCACCGCGGTCGACCTCTCCGAGGCGCGGGCCGAGGACGTCGTCCTGGAGTGGGACGGCGCCCCGGCCGTCGCGGTGCGGCTGCCGCACCTGGGCAGCGCGCTGGACCGGCTGTTGGCCGAGATGGCCCGCCAGTTCGACGGCCGTCCGCTGGCCGAGCTGGGCCGCACGGAGAAGCAGCGGGTGGTCGCCCTGCTGGAGGAACGCGGCGCGTTCACCGTCCGCCATGGGGTGGAGACCGTCGCGTCGGCGCTCGGTGTCAGCCGGTTCACCGTGTACAACTACCTGAACCGGCAGGAGAAGTCCTGACGTGTCGGGCGCCGCCCACCGTCGCCACGCTTCGCCCTCCGTCGCCACGCACCGCGCCGCCACAAACAGTTCAACAAAGCGTTGACGGCCCGTCGGGGCTCGTTCTAGCTTGTCCGGGTGGCACCGAATCCAGGAGGTCCTTCCGTGACCGAGCCACCCGCCGACTCCCCCGTCCTCGCCGCACTGGCCGCCACCGACTCCGCCGAACTGCGAAGAACTCTGCTGGAGATCTGTTCCAGCCCGGCCTGGGCCGCCGCCGTCGCCGCGTCCCGCCCCTGGTCCGACCGCGCCGAACTGCTCGCCGCCAACGCGCGGGCGACGGCGCAGTTGTCGGTGGCCGAGCTGAACGCGGCGCTGGCCGGCCACGTCCGGATCGGCGCGCCCGGGGCCGGCGACGCCGCGTCCGAGCGCGAGCAGTCCGGCGTCCGGGGCGTCGAGCCGTCCCTGCTGGGCGAGTTGGCGGCGGCCAACGCCGCGTACGAGGCGAAGTTCGGCCACGTCTTCCTGATCCGCGCCACCGGCCGCACCGCGGCCGACATGCTCGCCGCCCTGCGCGAGCGGCTGCCGCACGACGCCGCCACCGAGGCGGAGACCGTCCGCAAGGAACTGCGCGAGATCAACGAACTCCGGCTCGACCGACTGCTGTCCAGCTGATCCACCTGAGGAACCGCCCATGGCCGGCATCTCCACCCACGTGCTCGACACCAGCCTCGGCCGCCCCGCCGCGGGCGTTCCGGTCGAACTGGCCGTGCGCACCGAGGACGGCTGGCGGTTGCTCGGCGCCTCCGCCACGGACGCCGACGGCCGGGTCACGGGGCTGCCGGCCGTGGCGGGCGGCTCGGTCGCCCGGCTGCGGTTCGACACCGCCGAGTACCACGCGGGGACGGGGCAGCGGAGCTCGGGGCAGCAGCCGTTCTTCCCCGAGGTCTCGATCGTCTTCACCGTCGCACCCGATCAACTCCACTACCACGTACCGCTGTTGCTGAACCCGTTCGGCTACTCGGTCTACCGCGGCAGCTGAGCGCCCGGGCAGCCGCTTCCACCACCTGGGAGACACAAGGAGGCACGTCATGGCCCACGTGCTCGGGCAGAACCAGTACGGCAAGGCGGAGAACCGCATCGTCCGGGTCCGCCGCGACTCCACCGGCCACGAGATCAAGGATCTGAACGTCTCGGTCTCGCTGCGCGGCGAGTTCGACGACGTCCATCTGACCGGCTCGAACGCCAACTGCCTGCCCACCGACAGCATGAAGAACACGGTGTACGCGTTCGCCAAACAGCACGGCATCGACTCCGCCGAGGGATTCGCCGCCCTGCTGGCCCGGCACTTCGTGGCGGACGCCGAGCGCGGCGTGGTGCGCAGCGCCCGGATCCGGGTCGAGGAGTACGGCTGGGACCGGATCGCCACCCCCAACTCGCCGTCCCCGTCCGGTCATTCCTTCGTCCGCAACGGGCAGGAGGTGCGCACCACCGAGGTGGAGTACGACGGCGAGCGGTTCCGGGTGGTCTCCGGGCTCAAGGATCTGGTGGTGCTGAACACCACCGGCTCGGAGTTCCGGGGGTTCCTCAAGGACCGCTACACCACCCTCCAGGAGGCCGACGACCGGCTCCTGGCCACCCAGGTGACGGCACGGTGGGCGTTCGGCTTCGACGGCCGCGACGGGCAGCGGCAGCCGGACTGGAACCAGTCGTACCCGGAGGTCAGGCGGCACCTGTTGGAGGCGTTCGCCGACACCTACTCGTTCTCCCTGCAGCAGACGCTGCACGCGATGGGCAGCCGGGTGCTGGACCACCGCGCCGAGGTGGACGAAGTCCGGCTGGAACTGCCCAACAAGCACCATTTCCTGGTCGATCTGGCGCCGTTCGGGCTCAAGAACGAGAACGAGGTCTACTACGCCGCCGACCGGATGTACGGCCTGATCGAGGCCACCGTACACAGGGAGGGCGTCACCCCGGTCATCCCCGTCTCCTGACTCTGTCTCCTGACTTCTGGAGTTCCCATGGCAGTTCGGCCCCTGGACGTGGACGACCGGCGGATCGTGATCGAGAACGCCGCGATCGCCACGGTCGACGCCGCCGGCACCGAGTACGCGCGCGGGCACGTGGTCGTGCTCGACAACACCGTCGAGTCGGTCGGCGACGGGCCCGCGCCGGCCGGGCTCGCCGGCGTGGCGCGGCGGATCGACGGCGAGGGGCACCTGCTCACGCCCGGGCTGGTCAATACCCACCACCACTTCTACCAGTGGCTCACCCGCGGACTGGCCCAGAACGACACCCTGTTCGACTGGCTGGTGGCGCTGTACCCGACCTGGGCGCGGATCGATGCCGAGCTGATGCACGCCGCGACGCTGGGTTCGGCGGCGGCGCTGCTCAAGTCGGGCTGCACCACGGCCGCCGATCACCACTACGTCTTCCCGCGCGGCGCCGGCGACCTGCTCGGCGCGTCCATCGAGGCCGTCCAGCAGCTCGGCCTCCGGTTCACCGCCCTGCGCGGCTCGATGGACCGCAGCCGGAAGGACGGCGGGCTGCCGCCGGACCACGCGGTGGAGGACACCGACGAGATCCTCGCCGCCTCGGAGGCCGCGGTCGACCGGTGGCACGACGCGTCCTTCGGCTCGATGCTGCACATAGCGCTGGCGCCCTGCTCCCCCTTCTCCGTCTCCACCGAACTCCTCACTCTTTCCTCGGAGTTGGCCCGCCGCAAGGGCGTGCGCCTGCACACCCACGGCTCGGAGACCGCCGAGGAGGCGGAGTTCTGCCGCAAGCTCTTCGGCATGGGCCCCACCGACTACTTCGAGTCCACGGGCTGGCTCGGCGAGGACGTCTGGATGGCGCACTGCGTCCACCTCACCGACTCCGACCTCGCCAAGTTCGCCGAGACCGGCACCGGCGTCGCCCACTGCCCGTCCTCGAACGCCCGCCTGGCCGCCGGCATCGCCCGCGTCCCCGACATGCTCGCCGCCGGTGTCCCCGTCGGCCTCGGCGTCGACGGCACCGCTTCCAACGAGTCCGGCCTGCTCGGCACCGAACTGCGCAACGCCCTCCTGATCAACCGCCTGGCCGGCCGCCCCGACGCCCTGACCGTCCGCCAGTCCCTGCGCCTCGCCACCATGGGCGGCGCGAGAGTCCTCGGCCGCCAGCACGAGATCGGCTCCATCGAACCGGGCAAACTCGCCGACCTCGCCCTCTGGAAGATCGACGGCCTCCTCCACTCCACCATCGCCGACCCCGTCGCCGCCCTCGTCCTCGGCGCCCTCCCCCCGCTCACCACCCTCCTCGTCAACGGCATCCCCGTCATCGAACACGACCACCTCACCACCGCCGACGAATCCCACATCGCCCGCACCTGCGCCCGCGCCGCCCGCGACCTCGCCTCCCGCACCTGACCGGCTGTCGGCCGGGTGCGATAGCGTCCGGCCCTTCGGCGATGTGAGGAGTATGCGGATGGGCGCCGGCGACTGGCACTACGTCACCCCCTACTCGGGTTCGCCGCAGCGCAGCCTGGACGCCCTGCACCAGGCTGAGTTCGCCGCACACTGGGCCGGCCAGGAGTACGACACACTGCGCGACGAGATCGACTGGCGCTGGACCGGCAAGTACGTCCTCCTCCACACCCATGGCGAGCCCACCCACCTGGGAATCTTCGGCAGATCGGGTGACTGAGGCGGTGTCGGCCCGTTGCGGTAGCGTCCGGACACCGACCGCGACTTGAGGAGCACGAGGATGGGCGCCAGCAGCTGGGAGTACCTCACCGTCTACCGGGGGACTCCGCAGAAGACATTGAACGCCCTGCACGCGGAGGTGTTCGCGGGGACGGGCTGGATCGGGGCGGGTGAGTACGAGTCGATCGAGGAGCTGTGGGCGGACGAGGAGTTCATGGGTGAGGAGGGCACCCACTCGATCCTGGACATTCCCAAGGCGGTGCTGTTCAGCAACGATCCGGCGGGGTACGACGACCTGGGGACTGTCCGGCCGCTGTCGTCCGAGCGGCTGCTGCACCACTTCGGGACCGACCGGCCGAGTGTGGAGCAGTACCGGCGGGCGATGGAGGGCCACGAGCTGTTGGAGGAGACGCGCCTGCGGTGGACCGGGCGGTTCGTGGTGCTGTACACCGACGCCGAGGCGACCCACTTCGGGGTGTTCGGGTACTCCGGCGATTGACGGGACGTCAGCGGCGGGCGGCAGCCACCGGCACGGCCGTCCACCTGACGGAGGAGTCGATCTCCTCCGTGAGGGCGAGCATCTGACAGTTCCTCAGGTCGATTTCCACAGCCCGTCGGGCCAGCAGGATCGAACCATGCGATTCAGCGTGCTCCACCCGTCCCCGACGGTCGGCAACACCGCGCGGCCGGTCCCCCGTTGGGCCGTCCGTTCGGCCCAGCTCATACCCCTGGCCGTGCTGCCGTCGTGCATCTGGCGCCTGCCGTTCGCGTTCGACTTCGAGATGGGCCAGGTCTACGAGGTCCACAAGACCTGGCACTGGTGGGTGATTCTCTACGTCTTCGGGCTCAGCGTGCTCTCCGAGGGGCTCGCGTACCTGTCCTTCGGCCTGGTGGCCGGATGGGGCGAGGTGGTGCCGGCCTGGATCCCGTTGATCGGCGGCCGGCGCGTCCCGCCGTTCGCGGCGATCGTCCCGGCCACCCTGGGCGGGCTGGGGCTGGTCGTGCTGTGGGATCCGCTGCCGCTCGCCTTCCTCGACCTCGGAGTCCCGATGGTCGAGTACTCCAACGGCTGGTGGAAAGCGCTCGCGGCAGCGGCCACCATGCCACTGGTCCTGTGGGGACCGCTTGTCCTGGCGCTGACCTTCGCGTACTACCGACGCCGTCGCGAAGAATGACGTCGGGTCACGACAGCGCCGGCTGACGCAGTGAACCGTCAACTCCGCATGCCACTGGTCCCCGTCGTACCACGCGGACGTGATCCCTCCCCCGCACTGGCTGTCGGTGAACCCGGCCGTCAACCAGCGTGCGGCGACCGGTCATTGACGTTTCATCAGCTCTACTTTCGGTCGCTCTCCCACGGCCACGCGGCGTCCCGCCCGGCCTCCAACAGCGGGATGAGCCGGAACGCGACGTCGGTCAGGCCGCCGAAGGTGTGCCGCCGCGCGCTGCCGGACGGGGCGTGACCGGCACGGTAGCCCGCCAGGTTCCAGGTGTAGGTGGGGATGTGGGAGGGGACGGACTCCAGCGCGTTGTGCGAGTAACTCCCGTACGCCTGCTCGTCGGTGACGATCACCACGCGGTCGTGTCCGCGGTAGTGCGTCCGGACGGCTTCGGCGGTGTTGGTGCCGCCGAGGTTACCGAACCAGTCCAGCACCTTGAGCACCGCGTCGCCGCGCCCGAGGGGGATCGCCCGGCTGCTGGTGCCGAACTCGACCAGGTCCGCCTCCTCGGCCCGCAGGGCGAGTGCGGTGCCGAAGATGGCCGCGGTGTCGGCCCGGTTGAGCTGGGACTGCGCGCTCGGCCGGTCGAACATCGAGCCGGACCGGTCCACCAGGATCAGCGAACGGCCGGGCAGCGCAGGGACGTTGGCCAGCGAGTGCTTCAGCGCCGTCTCCAGCGCGTGGCCCCAGCGCAGTGACGGCGCGTGCCGGTGGGCGGCCAGGTAGCGGAACGGGAACTGGCGCGAGCGCTTGACTTCGCCCGGGTCGGCGATCCGCCGGGCGACCTGCTCGGCCACCTCGGCCGACACGCCGGCCTGGTCGAAGTTGCGCAGGTTGCGCACCAGCGCCATCGCGCCCATGGACGGGATGACGGCCTCCCAGACGGCCGCGCTCAGCGGACCCTGGAGCCAGCCGGCCAGCGCCTCCCACGTCATGCCCGCCTCGGCCAGGCGCTCCGCGCCGCCGGGGCCGGTGACCAGCGCGCGGCGCTCGGCCACGGGGACGGCCATCAGCGCATGGTGGGCGGTCAACAGGGCGTCGCCCGGCGGCGGGACGGCGGTGTCGGGGCGGTGCCGCCGGTCCAGCGCGTAGCGGAACAGCTCGCTCTGCCACGGCTTTTCGGGGTGCGGCGACGGGTGGGTGAGCTCCAGCACGTCGCCGAACCGGAAGCCCTTGCCCGCGGTGTCGTACTTGAGCAGCGCCCGCCCGTTGTACAGCCGGCCGACGGCGTCCGCGACGCCGCGCTTGACCGGCTTGGGCAGCGCGCGGCCGTACCGGGACGTCCAGTAGGCGAGCAGTTCGCCGGGCTCGTCGGGGCGCTGCAGGACGGCGTCGATCACCTGCCGGGAGTGGCCGGGGAGCTTCGCGTCCAGCCGGGCACGGGTGAACTCGGCCGCGCCGACCAGCGAGGCGGTGCGCATCGCGGCGCCGTGGCGCAGCCAGCGCAGCAGGCCGAGCGTCCACTCGGGGTCGCTGACGGCGAGCGAGCGCACCAGGGTGGTGTAACGGTCGTCGCGGTCGCCGCCGCGCTCGTAGAAGGTGTCCTGGCCGACCAGGTTGGCGACCGCCAGCAGGAAGAGTTCGGACTTCTCGTCGCGCAGGTGTCCCGGCCCGCCCTGGTGGTTGGCCGTGAGCTGCCCCGTCGTGGCGACGGGCGAGCTGGGGCCGACGGGGGCGGGCTTCTTCGAACGGCGAAGGTTGAAGCGGGACATGTGGACTCCTCCTGCGGGCGGGCATGCCGAACCGGGGCGTCCGAGAATTACCGGTCGCGTGGACCGGCCTCGGCGGAGGTAGCAGTCTGGTGCTCTACCAACTGAGCTACCGGCCGCGCTCGCGCACGGCCGACCGGGACTCGAACCCGGAACCGCCAGATCCGGAAGTAACCCCCGCCTGCGCACCGGACGCCCCGGCGCGGTTGCCCTCCCGAGATCAAAGGTGGCGCCGGTGGGATTCTTTGGAGGAAGTAACCGGCGTCTGCGCACCGGGAGGTGGCAGTCGTTCTGAAGTTTGGTGTCCAGAGAACAGAAGCGGCGGAGGCGACATTAGCTGCTCTCCCAACTGAGCTACGCCGGCTCGAAAGCCGGCGGCGGGACTCGAACCCGCGACCTGCCCATTACAAGTGGAAGTAACCCCTGCCTGCGCACCTGGACGAGAACGACCTTATCCGTCCGCCGCCCCCGCCCGCACCTGAGTTTTCCGTCTCAGTCGAGCAAGGCGAGCGCCGGCAGCGTCAGGAACTCCGGGAACTCCTCGCCCAGCGCCACCTGTTCGAACAGCGCGGCGGCCTCGTCCCACCGCCGCCCGGCTTCGGCCTCCGTCTCCGTCCGCAGCGCGGCGAGTTCCCCCGCCAGCAGCAGCCGCACCTGTTCGGCCGTCACCTTCTCGCCCGTGTCGGCGAGCACCACGCCGTTGTGGATCCACTGCCAGATCTGCGAGCGGGAGATCTCGGCGGTGGCGGCGTCCTCCATCAGGTGGAAGATGGCGACCGCGCCGATCCCGCGAAGCCACGCCTCGACGTACCGGACGCCGACCTGAACGGCGTTGCGCAGCCCGGTCGACGTACAACTGCCCTGCGCACCCGCAACGTTGAGCAGTTCCTCCGCCGTGACGTCGCCGGCCGCCCCCGGGTTCTCCTTCTGGTGCGGGCGCTCGCCGAGCACCGCGTCGAAGCACGCGCGCGCCACTGGCACCAGGTCGGGGTGGGCGACCCAGGAGCCGTCGAAGCCGCCGGCCGCCTCCCGTTCCTTGTCGGCCCGGACCTTCGCCAGCGCCGCCGCGTTGACCTCCGGGTCGGTGCGGGACGGGATGAACGCCGCCATCCCGCCGATCGCGTGCGCAGCGCGCCGGTGGCAGGTCCGCACCAGCAGGCGGGTGTAGGCGGCCATGAACGGGGACGCCATGGTGACGCTGTTGCGGTCGGGGAGGATGAACCCGGCGCCGGCGTCCCGGAAGTTCTTCACGATCGAGAACAGGTAGTCCCACCGTCCGGCGTTCAACCCGGCGGCGTGCTCGCGCAGTTCGTGCAGGATCTCGTCCATCTCGAAGGCGGCGGTGATGGTCTCAATCAGCACGGTGGCGCGGATCGTGCCGTGCGGGATGCTCAACTCGGCCTGGGCGTGCGTGAAGACCTCGTTCCAGAGCCGGGCCTCCAGGTGGCTCTCGGTCTTCGGGAGGTAGAAGTACGGGCCGGAGTTGGGGTCCTGTGCGCCGCGGGCGAGCAGCCGGGCCGCGTTGTGGAAGAAGTACAGGCCGAAGTCGACGAACGCGCCGGCCACCGGCTCGCCGTCCACGCTCAGGTGCCGCTCGTCCAGGTGCCAGCCGCGCGGGCGGACCACGACGGTGGCCAGTTCGGCGGCGGGCTTCAGCGTGTACGCCTTGCCCTGGGCGTCGGTGAAGTCGATCCGGCCCTCGAACGCGTCGATCAGGTTGAGCTGGCCGGAGACCACGTTCGCCCAGGTCGGGGCGGAGGCGTCCTCGAAGTCGGCGAGCCACACCTGCGCGCCGGAGTTCAGCGCGTTGACGGTCATCTTGCGGTCGGTCGGGCCGGTGATCTCGACCCGGCGGTCCACCAGGGCGCGCGGCGCGGGCGCGACCTGCCAGTCCGCGGCGCGGATCGCCGCCGTCTCCGGCCGGAAGCCGAGGGTGCCGGTGCGGGCGATCTCGGCCCGGCGCGCCGTCCGCGCTGCCAGCAACTCCCGGCGCCGGCCGTCGAACGCGCGGTGCAGGCCCGCGACGAACGCCAGCGCCTGCGGGGTGAGCACCTCCTCGGCCCGCTCCACGGGCGGGCCCGAGACCGTCGCTCCCGGAACCGTCGAACCCTGATCTGCTGCCATGGGCTGCACACTCCTCGGGCTGATCCGCTATTCCGTTCTGTAGAGTGGAGATTAGTTTCCGCGATGCAGAATTTCAATGAAGGAACCACCCCGTGGCCAGCAGCCCCACCGAACGCACCACCGGCTCGGTGCAGTCCGTCGAACGCGCCTTCCTGCTCCTCGAATCCCTCGCCGACGCCGGCGGCATCGCCACCCTCAGCGAACTCTCCGCCGCCTCCGGCCTGCCGATGCCGACCATCCACCGCCTGGTCCGCACCCTGCTCACCCAGGGGTACGTCCGCCAGGACTCCGCCCGCCGCTACACCCTCGGCCCGCGCCTGATCCGCCTCGGCGAGACCGCGAACCGGCTGCTCGGCTCCTGGGCCCGCCCGTTCCTCGCCGAACTCATGGAAGCCACCGGCGAAACCGCCAACCTGGCCGTTCTGGAGGGCTGCGAGGTCGTCTACGTCGGCCAGGTCCAGTCCCGCCGCTCCATGCGGATGTTCACCGAGGTCGGCCGCCGCGCCCAGCCGCACTGCACCGGCGTCGGCAAGGCGCTGCTCGCCCAGCTCCCCGAGGACGAGGCGCGCGCGCTGCTCGGCCCCGGCCCGCTCCAGGCCCACACCCCGCACACCATCACCGACCCCGCCGCCCTGCTCGCCCACCTCGCCGCCGCCCGCGAGTCCGGCTACGTCGTCGACGACCAGGAGCAGGAGATCGGCGTCCGCTGCCTCGCCGTCGCCGTCCCCGGCGCCCCCACCCCCACCGCGCTCTCCGTCTCCGGCCCCGAGGCCCGCATCCACTCCCTCGAAGCCCAGTCCGGCCCCGCCGGCCTCGTCCCCCTGATGCAGTCCGTCGCGGCCCGCCTCGGCGCCGCGCTCTGACGGCTCCCCGGTTACACCAGGCCCGACTCGTAGGCAGCGATGACCAGTTGGGCCCGGTCGCGGGCGGCGAGCTTGGACAGTAGCCGACCGATGTGGGTCTTCACCGTGCCCGCGCTCAGGTGCAGGTACGCCCCGATCTCGCCGTTCGACAGCCCGCGGGCCACCAGCACCAGCACCTCCCGCTCCCGGGGCGTCAATTGCTCGGGGCCGACGGCCGCGGCCGGTCCGCGGCCCGCCGTCGGCCTCGGGACTGGCAGGCGGGCGAACTCGGCGATCAGCCGGCGCGTCACCGACGGCGCCAGCAGTGCGTCCCCCGCCGCCACCGTGCGGATTCCGTCCAGCAGCACCGCAGGCGAGGTGTCCTTGAGCAGGAAGCCCGCCGCACCCGCCCGCAGCGCCCCGTACACGTACTCGTCCAGGTCGAAGGTGGTCAGCACCAGCACCCGGGTGGCCGCCGTCTCCGGTGCGCCGGTGATCCGCCGGGTCGCCTCGATGCCGTCCAGCATGGGCATCCGGATGTCCATCAGCACCACGTCCGGCCGCAGGCGCGCGGTGGCGGCCACCGCCTGCTCACCGTCCTCGGCCTCGCCGACCACCTCGAGGCCGGGCGCGGTGTCGATCAGCAGCCCGAAACTCCCCCGCAGCAGCGGCTGGTCGTCGGCCACCAGCACCCGCACCGTCACGCGCCCTCCCCCGTCCCGTCCACCGGCAGCACGGCCGACACCTTGAACCCACCGCCCGGCCGGGGCCCGGCGCTGAACGTCCCGCCGTACATCATCACCCGCTCCCGCATCCCGGCCAGCCCGTACCCACCACCCGACACACGGCGGTCCGGCACCCGCCCGGCACCGTCGTCGGACACCTCCACCCTTACCTCGCCCGTCAGTTGACGGACCGCCACCTCGCACCCCGTCCCCGGCCCGGCGTGCCGCAGGACATTGGTGAGCGCCTCCTGGACGATCCGGTGCACGGTCAGCGCGACCCCGGCGGGCAGCGTCGGCCCCGGCTGCACCTCGCACGACACCCGCACCCCCGCGTCCACCGCCCGCCGAACCAGCACCGGCAGCTCGCCCAGCCCCGGCGCCGGCCCCTCCGCCGCGTCCGCGTCACGCAGCACCCCGAGCGCCCGGCGCATCTCGGTCAGCGCCTCCCGCCCGGTCCGCTCGATCTCCCGGACGGCCGCCCGGACCTCCGCCGGCCGCACCTCCGCGACATGGTCGGCAACCGCCGCCTTCACCACGATCACGCTCAGACTGTGCGACACGATGTCGTGCAACTCCCGTGCGATCCGCAGCCGTTCCGCCACCAGCGCCGCCTCCGCCGACCGCTGCGCGCGCTCCGCCGACTGCACCCGCCCGGCCCGCACCGCATGGCCGCCCGCCCAGGCCGCACCGAGCACCAGCGCCGTCACCGCCGCCGTCCCTACCGCCTCCCCGACCGTCCCCGACGGCGTCACCACTCCCTCGCCGAGCACCACCGCACCCGCCGACACCACGACCGCCGCCGCCAACGCCACCTCCGCCCGACGGACCGGCTCCAGCAGAGCCACCGCATAACCCGCCAACGCGGCCGCCACGAACGGCTCCCTCGTCACATCGAGCAACGTGGCCGCCACCGAACTGCCCACCACCACAGCCAGCACCGCCAACGGCCACCGCCGCCGCACCGCCAACGGGCCACCAACCCCGAGCGCCACCAACACCGCCAGCCACGGCGGGCCGGTGAACCCCGGCTCGCCGCCGTCCGCCGCCATCGCCAGATACGCCGCCACCGCCACGGCCGCGACTGCCGCGTCAAGCACCCATAGATGCAAGCCCGTTCGCACCCTCATCCCGCCTGTCCGACCAACACCATCGCCACGCCCACCGCCACCACCAGCAACACCCGCCCCGCCACCGTCCGGCCCGCCGGCCGCGGCCCGTCCCGCCACACCGCCACCCCCAACGGCACCAGTGCCACGCACAACCCCACCGCCGCCACCACCGATCCCACCGTCGTCCCCTTCAACACACCCAAAGGCATCGCCGCCCCCGCCGCCAACGCCACCGCCCGCACCGGCCCCAACACCCCTGCCCGCCAAGCCCCCCACGCCAGCAACACCCATCCGCCCATGATCGCCGCATTCAACGCACTGAACACATGGAACGCCCCGTACGACCCCGCCACCAGCGCCGTCGCCTCCCCCGCACCACGCTGCGCCACCAGCTGGAACGCCAAATGGTCCACCCCCGCGTGGAACGCCCGCGCACACAACCCCAGAACCGCCAACGTCCCGCCCCACCAAGCCAGTTCAGTCCTCCGCTGGGCCACCAGCCCAGCCAGCAGCGCCACCCCCGGCAGCAGCAGCGTCCACCCCGCCGACACCAACCCGTAGGAGACAGCCATCAGTTGAGGGCGCTCCCGAAACGCCGCCAACTGAGCCGGAAAGAAGAAGTCGTACCGCCACCGCACCACCACCCCCGCCACCACCAACACCGGCCCCACCACCAGCGCCACCGCCGCCACCCAACGCCCCGGAAACCCGACCCACCCGCTCCGCATCTCATCCATGCCCCCAACCCTTCCGCCCCCGGGCCACCCCCGTCGTCGGAGCCAGGTCCACACTTCGCCATCAGACCCAGGTCCGACCTCCGGTTGATCTAACCTTTCTTCGTGACACAGCAATTGAGCACCGTGGTGCTGATGTGCGGCCTCCCGGGAGCGGGCAAGACCACCTACGCGATGGGACTCGTGCAACGCGGCTTCACCCGCCTCTCCATCGACGAGGCGGTCTGGCAGCGCATCGGCCAACGCGACGCCGGCCTGGCCCTCGAACCCGAGGCATACGACCGGCTCAAGGAAGAAGTCCGCCTCGAGCAGCGCCGGCAGCTGATCGAACTGATGCAGGCCGGCCGCGACGTGGTGATCGACTACAGCTTCTGGAGCCGCACCGCCCGCGACGACTACAAGGCACTCATCGAACACCACGGCTGCCGCTGGGAACTCATCCACCTCAAGGCCGACCCCGCAACGCTGAAGCACCGCCTGGCAGTTCGCAACGCCGAACATGGCGCCAACTGCGTCACCGTGGACGAGTCGCTGTTCGCACGCTACCTGGCCAACTTCGAGGAACCGCGCGGAGAGGGCGAACAGGTCTTCGTGCAGTCCTCAACCTGAAGGCCCTCTCCGCTCATTTCAACTGGCTTTACAACTCAACCTGTTGACTTCTTCTCACTGCTGCCCGGCGGCGGGCGGCCCGGATCAGGACAGTGATCAGCTCAGCAAGATCGGCCGCACCAGCCGGATCGTCGGCGTAGCGGGTGACGGTCAGCGGCGCGACCAGATCGAGCCGGATGCCGGCCAACTCCAGTACGTAACAGGCCGCCAGCATCGCCGAACGCCCGTTGCCGTCCGGGAACGGATGGAAGAACGCGACGTCCAGATACGCGCGCGCCGCCCGCGCGGCCGGCGGCAGGCGGGTGTCCGCACTCTCCCACAGGCAGTCGGCGAGATCGTCCCGCAACGACGGCGCGTACCCGTACCGCTCCCGGCCGGCCGACCCGCGACTCAAGGCCCAGCTCGCTCGCGGAGCAGCCACCGGTGTGGCCCGCGCCGTCGTCACCTGGGTGCTCGACCGGATCGCCGAGGACTTCAGCTGATCAGCGCCCGGTACGACGAGCCCTCGGGCGTGTAGATCAGGTCGAATTCGCGTCCGATGCCAGTCGCGGTCAGGTGCAGGCGGGCAAGCGCCTCGGCGGCCGTCGGGTAGCTGAGTCCGAGGGTGGCGGCGACGGCGTCGCGGTCGGCGAGCAGCGCGGGCTCGTCCTCCAAGTACTCGGCTTCGGCCGCCTCGCTCTCCTCCGCCGTGCAGTTCGGGCAGTCGCGCCACCAGGGTGCGGCGAGCAGCAGGCGCAGCAGTTCGGGCAGTCCGACGGCGAGGAGGGCGGCGCCGCCCTCGGAGTCGGCGAACAGGATCGGACGCCCCTCGCCGCCCTCGCCGCAGAAGAAGTACGTCCCGCCACCGCCGTCCCCGGCGAACGGCTCCAACGAAAGGCCGTTCGCCAGGTGGACCGGTTCCACGTGTTCGGTGCGGGGGAGGTCGAGTTCGCCCGGCCAGTTGAAGTAGTCGGCGACGGCGTCATGGTCACGGAGCATGGCGAGCAAAGACGTTGGCATGCCCGGCACTGTAGTGCGGACGGCCGACACAGGGACGCCTATGCCGAGCGCAGCCGATCCAGCTCGTTCCCGATCGCCTCGCGCAACGCATCGTGCTGCGGACCGAGTGCGTACCGCGCATCGGTCCACCTGTCGCGCGGATAAAGCCACACCGGCATCCGCACCAACTCGCTCGGTTCCCAGTCGAACCGCGGCCACACGTGCGCGTGCAGAAACCCGTCGGTGTTGCCCAGGATCTCCAGATTGACCCGCCGGAAGGCCGGATCCATCCGGGCGCATGCCCGCTCGACCGCTTCCCCGAGCTGCTCCATCTCGGACAGGAAGGTCAGCCGCTTGCCCTTGGGCAGGTCCGACAGTCGTTCCACCTGGGGGTCGTCCACCAGGAGCACCGAGTAGCCCGGCAGGAACTGCACATCGCCGATCACCGCGAACCCGGCGCTCAAGTGCCGTACTACTGCGGGGTTTTCGCCCCGCAGCGCACTCCCGATCCGATCCGTCCGCCAGTCGTCAACCATGTGCCAGAACCTACCTGGCCGCAGTCACCTCCCAGCGCGGCACCGCTACGCCAGCCAGGCCGTCACCTGGCCCACCGCCGCGCTCCCCCAGGCCAGTTCCATGTGGTTCAGCCCGCTGAGCAGCGCGGTGCCGCCGACCTTCGCGATGCCGGTGGTGTCCAGCGCGCTGGCGGTGAAGACCAGGCCGTCGCTCGGGCCGCGGCCCTCGTTCAGGATGCCGGGGATGTCGGCCGAGCCGCCGGCCAGCAGGTAGGTGGGAATACCGACCGGAACGCCCGCCTGCTGGAGGGGCTTGATCAGGGAGCCGGCGTCGATCGCGGCCTGGATGCCCTGGCCGGAGGTGTAGAAGCCCTGGCCGCCGTAGTAGGTGGTCCACCAGTCCTGCATGGTGCTGTCGACGCCGTAGGGGCCGTCCCAGCGGGCGAGCAGTTGGCGCTGGCCGGGGAAGCAGTCATAGCCGCCGGTGGGGAGTACGCCGAGGCAGGGCTGCGAGGTGTAGGTGCCGTAGCAGGTCATGTACAGGTGGGGGGACGGGGCGTTGGCGGTGCCGCCGCAGGCGGGCCAGGTGGCCAGGGAGAAGGCCCAGCCGTGCGCGTAGGTGTAGTCGAGGCCGCCGTTGGGGCCGCCGAGGGTGACGAGCTTGCGGACGTCGCCGGCGTAGGCGCGTCCCCAACTCGGCTTCACGGACGAGACGTAGGAGCGCGCCGCGACCTCGCCCTTGCTCCACGCCACCACGTCGACCTGGGCCGCGCCGGTGCGGGCCTTGATGACGGCGATGGCGTCGCCGACGGCCTGGGCCTGCATCAGGTTGTCGCCCTGCTTGTGCGCGAATCCGATCGCGAACACCCGGTGGCCGGATGCGGCCAGCGCCTGCGCCATGCCGGTGCTGGGGCAGCTGGACGCGCCGCAGTTGCCGGTCTCGCCGGGGTTCGCCCAGGCCCGGTCGGCGTTGTCGTTGGCACCGTGCACCAGGAGGACGGGCGTCCCGGCGGCGGTGTTCCAGCCCTGCGCGCTGTACAGCAGGAACCGGCCGGAGAACGGGCGCTTCACGCCGCCGAAGTACGTGACCCGCGTGCCGTCCTGGTCGCCACGCCCGTCGGACGGGTACTGCTCCTGCGTGAACCCGGAGGTGCCGTCCAGGTAGCGCTCGACCTGCGCCCAGCCGTTGCCCGGCGAGGCGAACACGGCTTCCTTGGTGAGGTAGGAGGGGACGGCGGTGGCCGCGGCGGCCTGGGTGGGGGTGAGGCCGAGCGCGAGCAGCGCGCCGGCCAACAGGGCGGTGAACACGGACCTGAGCGGGTGGCGCACCTGGTCCTCCTTCAACTGGTGGGTGGCCGCCGGCCGTCGACCACGTGGGGGTGGGACGGTCGGCGGCCCGACTGTGGGTCAGGTCACACTAGGGGCGACGGTCGCGGCCACCCATGTGTCAGGACCACAGGGTGCGGAGCCGGGCGGTGTCGGCGCACCACAAGCCGGGTGCCCCCGCACCGCGAATCGGTGTCGGTACTCCGCGCGACGGCCGGGTTTCCCGGCCACGACCCGTGGGTGAAGTGTTCGCGACAAGGGTTACGGGGGCGGCTGACGTGGCGTCACACTGCGGGCATGCGAATGACTCTCCGCGCGTTGAAGATCCGGGCCGTCTCGGTCGCCGCCCTCGGCCTGCTGACCCTCGCCCCCACTGCCGTGGCCACCACCGAGGCGCACGCGGCCGTCAGCGGGAACATCTGCTACTCCGCGCTGCCCAGCCAGGGCCGTGACACCATCCGCCTGATCGACGCCGGCGGGCCGTTCCCGTACTCCCAGGACGGCGTCACCTTCCAGAACCGCGAGGGTGTGCTGCCCGCCCAGTCGCTCGGCTACTACCACGAGTACACGGTCATCACCCCGGGCAGCCCGACCCGTGGCACCCGACGCATCATCACCGGCAAGGTCTTCCACGAGGACTACTACACGGCCGACCACTACGTGACGTTCCGCCGCGTCGACTTCGCCTGCTGATCGGGCCCCCGGTTCCGAGTCGGGTCCGATAGGTTGGGGCGGGTACGGCCACACCGGTCGCACTGCTGCACTGGCTGCACTGGCTGCACTGGCTGCACCGGCCGCACCCGCCCCCCGCACCGATCGCCGAAGGACCGCCCACACATGACCGCCGCTCTGCCGGGCTTCGCCGGCCGCACCTACCTTTTCGAGGTCGACAACGGCGCGGCCTTCCGCAACTCCTACTCCGCGGACGGCACCCGGCTGCGCTGGGAGGGCCTCGGCGAGTCCGCCGGCCAGTACGAGGACGTCGCGCTGCACGCCGCCGCGATCGCCCCGGGCATCTGGTTCGTCTCCTGGACCGAGCGCAGCGGCATCACGGTCAGCCACGTCATGGACCTCAACGCCCTCACCGTCAAGGTCTTCTGGACCTGGGAGGGCGAGACCGGCCGGGTCGGCGAACTCCACACCGGTACCCTCACCCCGGCCTGATCCGCGTCCCCCCGCCGGCTTCCCTCACGCCTTCAGGTGCGCGGACAGGAACTGGAATCCGGAGGGGAGCAGCTTGATCCAGGTGGCGAAGTTGTGACCGCCCTCGGGGACGGACGCGACGCCGGTGGTCATCGGCGGCTTGGCAGCCGCGGTGAAGGCGTCGGCGTCCTTGCGGAAGTCGCCGTCGCCCTTCTCGGCGCCGCTGAGCATGATCGCGGTGCTGGGCATCGGCAGGTGCTGGAGGCGCCACAGCAGGTCGGCCTCGTCGCGGCGCTGCTGGCTGCCCTTGAACAGGTCGCCGGTGGTGACGTCCTCGGCGGCCTTCAGGTAGCCGGAGATGGAGACGCCGCCGGCGAACACCTCGGGGTGCCGCATGGCGACCTTCGCGGCGCAGTAACCGCCGGTGGAGTTGCCCATGATGCCCCAGGCGGCGGGGCCGGTGGAGGTCCGGTAGGTGGCGGAGATCGCGCGCGGGACGTCCTTGGCGAAGTAGGTCTCGGCCTGCGGCCCGCCGGGGACGTTCTCGCATTCGGGGTCGGCGGGCATCGCGGGCGAGGGCCGCATCAGGATCAGGACGGTGGGCTGCATCCGGCCGGCCCGCATCTCGTCGAGCGCGACGCCGGGGTAGTTGAAGCGGGTGATCAGTGCCTTGGCGTCGCCGGGGAAGCCGGTCATCGCGATGACGGCGGGGAACTTCTTCTGCTCGTTGCCGGGCTGGAAGTACTGCGGGGGCAGGTAGACGTATCCGTCGGTGCTCAGGCCGGTGCGCGCGCCGGGGATGCGCACGGAGCGGATCTCGCCGACCTTCTGCGGGTCGCGTCCGAGCGTGGTGTTGACGGGTTCCTTGCCGGTTTCCTGGGCGGGCAGCACGGGCAGGTTGGTGGGCTCGGGCTCCGCGCTCGGGCTGGAGCTGGGGGCGGCCGTGGCCCCCACGGGCGCGACGGGCGCGGCGGCGGCCTTCACGGACACCGGGCCGTCCTTGCCGGTGCCCAGCAGGTCGTTCCAACTGCTATAGAACGAGAAGTAGTTGTTCACCAGCAGGCCGATCACGGCGAGCAGCGCGAGCTGGCTTCCGAACAGCATGCCGATCCGGCCGAGGACGGCCCGCCAGTGGCGGTTCGCGACTGCGGGCCACCACCAGACGGTGGCGCCGAGCACCATCAGCGCGATCTCGATCGTGAACAGCAGCAGTGTGGTGCTGGTCAGCCCCATGGCCGTGATCCCCGTGTCTTCCCCTCGCCGCGCGCCCACGAGCCAGTGGCAGACGGACTCGGCGCGGCCGTGCCGAACGTGCCGGCTAAGTATGCACGCTGCACCTGGGACGCCGGCGGCCACCCGAACGGTTCCGCCCCACCGCCCGCGCACGATCGAGCGGGACGGCGGAACGGACGGGACGGGCGTGGCGGGTGCGACGGGTGTGACGAGGGGAGCCGGCAGTTGACCGGCGTCAGGCGTGGGTGTCGCTGTCAACCGCTTCCGCACCAAGGAGGACGCCGTCGCCCCGCTGCTCGCCGACGGCTCCCGCCAGTGGATCGAGCTGCTCGCCACCACCGCACCCGGCACCCCGCTGCTGCCTGCCCTGGTGGAATCCGCCCGCGGCGCACTCGACCCCACCCCCGGCCGCCCGCCGAATCCCTCGCCTGGACCGGGGGCCTGCTCCGCGCCATGCCCGACGACCCTGCCCTCCGCGACGCCTGGCACCGCACCCAGCACGACGCCGAGGCCGCCCTGCGCCCCGTCCTGGCTGCCCGCACCGACCTCTCCCCCGACAGCCTGGACGTCCGCCTGCTGGCCGCCGCCGCCAACGCCGCGATGCGGGTCGCCGTCGAGGCCTGAGCCGCGGGCGACACCGACCCGTCCGGCGCCGCCGACCTCGCCGAAACCGCCTTCCGCCGCCTGGCGGGGCCACTCACCGACCCGAACTGACGCCCGGCCTGAGGCCCCGCCCGCACCCGTCCGCCCGGCCATCCGCCGGGCGGACTCCCACCCCTCAACTCCCCTACCAATAAGGCTTGTTCATACCGGATTCATGCCGGATTCATACCGGCACAACCGCCACCGGACACTGCGCGTGATGCAGGACGGCATGCACGGGCGTCGCCAGCCGCAGACCGAAGCGCGGCGCCGGCTGATGCCGCGAGAGCACCACCAGCGAGGCGGCGCGCGACTCCTCGACCACGGTCGCGGCGGTGTTGCCGGTCAGTTGCTGCGACTGCATCTCGACGGCCGGGAACTCCTCCCGCACCGGATTGCAGGTGCGCACCAGCAGTTGCTCGTGCAGCTGGTTCTCCTCCCCCAGCTCGTCCACCATCGGCGCCATCCGCCCGACGTCCGCGACCACCGGCGACCAGGTGTGCAACGCCCGCACCACCGACCCCCGCCGGGCAGCCGTCTCGCACCCGAACCGCAACGCGGCCGCGTCCCGCTCGTCGTGCACGGCCACCAGCACCGGCCCGTCGGGATACTCCGTCCCGCGTACCACCACCACCGGACACGCCGCGTGCGCGGCCACCCGCAGACTGACCGACCCCAGCAGCAACGACGCGAACCCGCCGTGCCCACGCGTCCCCAACACCGCCAGACCGGCGTGCTCGGCGGCCGTCAGCACCGCCTCCGCCGCATCGCGCGGAACAACGTCACCGGTGATCCGCAACCCCGGGTGCGCAGCCTCCAGCCCCATCCGGACGGACTCCAGCAGCTCCTCCGCCTCGCGCAGGATCAGATCCGTGACGGTCGTCCCGGTACGCGGCGAGAGCGTGACGGTCCCCGTATTGACGGCATGCACCAGGTGAAGACTCTCCCCCCGCCGCTCGGCCTCCCGGGCCGCCCACTCGGCAGCCTCGTTCGAAGGCGCCGAGCCGTCAACCCCGGCAATCACCCCACTGGGTCCCCTGATCTCCATCACACACTCCTCGGACCAGGCTCGCTCCTTCCAGCATGCGCCGCCCCGCACCACCGGCCAAGCAGGGACGGCGCGGGCCCTGGAAAACGCTTTCCCACTGGGGGCCCGGCCGTTGCATTCGGCTGTACGGTAACCGCTTTCCGCCTTGGCCCCGCCGCCGCTCAGAACTCCCGCAACGGCCTGCTTCCCCAGCGCATCGGCGAGCGCATCGTTCTGGGCGCGGGTGAGGTTGAGCGCCCACAGCACCGCCGACTCGTCCGAGCCCTGCCCGCTGTGGTGCCTGCCACCGCTCAGCGGGGACTCGGCACCATCACGACCCCGCCGGTTCCGGAGAAGTCGGCCGGCCGCCTCCCGTACAGAGTCGTCGGGCGCTCCAACAGCCGTGAGCGCGGCACTCACCCGTGCCGGCGCCTCCGGCGGCAGGCCGTCCTCCGCGAGCAACGGCAGCAGGAGCAGCAGTCGGGCCTCGACGTCCTGCACACCGGGTGCGGCCGGGTCGGGAGTCTCGGCGATGTGCACGACGTCGCGCCAGGACAGTCCCGGACCGGACCAGTCGCCGTCGTAGCCGGCCAACTCCTCCGCTCGCGGCCAATCCGGCTGGGTCAGCAAGTAGTCGACCCCGCGGTCACCGACGAGGTTCCGGTACACCACAACGGCACAGTGACCGCCCCCGAACGGAACCCTCAGCACCGGCCATGCCCGCTCGTCCATGAGCACTTCGGACAGGGCGTCAGCGTCCGCACCGTCATCACCGAACCACTCCGGCACCGCCCGAACCTCGCCCGAGGCGCACCAGCCCATGTCCAGCAGGTGATTGGACCAGAACCCGGCACGCTCGAGCAGCCCCTCACCCACGACAAGCGGCCCGGGGGCCATATCCCTTGATCAACACGGATCACAGCCTCGCAGTCGCAGCCGACACACCGCTCTGCTTACCCGACGGGCGAGTTGGCCCCTCATGGGACGATCGGCCGGTGACTCAACCCGTGAACCGCGACCGCTCCCTCGAGGAACTCGAACGCCATCGCTGGCCGATCCCGAACCACGAGACCCCACTGGTGGCGACCGCCCGCAAGCTTCGGCGCAAGCCCATCGGCGACCTGACGGTCGAGAACCTGCGGATGCTGATCGGGCAGAACCTCGGGCTTGCCCACCTCCTCCCACTGGCCTTGGAAGTCCTTCGGGCCGAACCGCTGGCCGAAGGCGACTACTATCCGGGCGATCTGCTCGCCGCCGTCCTCACCAGGGACGCGGGAGTCTGGACCGACTTCCCCGAGCTCGGCCAGGAACTCCGCTCGTTCGTCTCGGAGTTGGCCGACGTACCGCCCGCCCTGAGGCGCAGTGTCGAGGGGTTCCACCTGGCGTGATGTCCGGGGGCGGACGCAGTTCGTGCTCGGCCGATCGGCTACCTTGCCAAACATGCGAGCAGTGGACTGGACCGAGGTACGGCACCGGACTGTCGCCCTCTTCGCGCAGCGGGGAACGGGCATCAACGGCCGGAGCGGTCTCCCGGACGTTCTGACCGAGGCGCAAGTACGCCAGGCCGAGGAACAGTTCGGCGTGACGTTCCCCGACGACTACCGCCAGTACCTGCTGCACGTCAGCGCCGGCGGCAAGGTACGGACGCTGCGGTTCGACGGCTCGCGCTGGGACTGGGACGGCGCCGCACCTTGGGAGAACGGGAAGCTGCATGTCCCCTTCCCCGACCACGACACCGCGCTCGCAGCATCCGACTACCTCTGTGACCGCGAGCCGAACCGGGAGGACTTCGCCTCCGAGGCGGCCTACCAGGCCGATTACGACGCCTGGGACGAGGCCGTGGGCGCGGCCGAGGACGCTCGAACCACCGGTGCCGTCTTCCTCCTGGAACACGGCTGCGGCTTCTCCACACTCCTGGTGGTCACCGGCCCCATGCGAGGCCGCATGTGGTGGGATGGGCGCGCAGCGTGCGATCGCCTGAGCCCGCTGCTGAACGACGACCACGAGGCCGCGACATTCGAAGAGTGGTACCTCGACTGGCTCGCCCACGAGGAGTCCCGAACCACGTCCGACAGCAGCCGCGACCCCGCACGCACACCCATCTGCGACCGCTGGGTCGGCAGGAAAAGTCCGATACAGCGGGCCTGACCTACCTCCGCCGCCAACTCCCGGTCGCCGCGAGGGCGCCCGTGCCGAACCAGCAGATCTCGAACGCCACCCGCGCCGGGCCGTGCAGGGCGTGCGTGGCGGTCGGTGCGGCGAACTGGCCCCAGAGGACGGCGAGCAGGGCGACCGACCCGACGGCGCCGACCGCCCGGACAATCCGCCGGCCGGGGCGGGTCCAGGACCAGTGTGCGGCGGCTGCGTAGACGGCCAGTTCGGCGGCGAACACGAGTACGTCGACGGGTCCGACGCCGTTCACCGGGACAGCCACCAGGCGGTGGTGAGGTGCAGGACGGCGGCCGCGCCGGCGCCGATGGTCATGCCGACGTTCCGTTGCCGGGCGCCGATCGCGGTGTCGCCCACCTGCGCCAGCCCGGCGACCACCAGCATCGGCCAGGCCGCGGCGCGCGAACCGGCGGCCAGGACAAGCGCGGTGACGAGTCCGAGCGGGACGGCGCGGACGGTGTAGGCCCCGGCGTAGAGGCGCGTCCCTGCGGTGATCGGCTCGTTCGCGGCCAGCACCAGTCCGGGGCGGATCGCCCCGGCCACACTGGATCCGGCGCTGAGCAGTGCGGCCACCGCGTTGGCCACCAGCAGACCGTTCATTCCATCTCCCCCTGAATCATTCGAACGCTGAACGATATAGGGACGGTACCATTCGGGCTGTGAGCGATGTCAAGGGAGCAGCGGCGCTGCGCGCAACGGTGGTCTTCAACCTGGGCACCCTCGGTGCTCTGGCCTCGGACCGGTTCGCGGGCCGGGTGGAGGAGCTGGGAATCAAGCCCAAGCACGCGGGCCTGCTTGCCGCACTGGATGCCGGATCGGCCGCGTCCCAGCAGGAGTTGGCGACCCGTCTGGGCGTCGCGCCCAGCCTGATCGTGGCCCTCGCGGACCAGTTGCAGGAGTTGGGCGCGGTCGAGCGCGTCCGCGACCCCGATGACCGTCGCCGCCAGGTGCTGACCCTCACCGCCGAGGGACGTCAGCTGCTCGCCCGTTGCGCCGAGGCCGCCGAGGCCGTGGACGCGGACCTGACCGACGGCCTCACCGCCGCCCAGCGCACCGCCCTCGCCCGCCACCTGCGCACTCTCGGGGAGCAGCAACTCCCCTACTGACAGGGCGCGTCGGCGAATCCGGCTTGCCCGGAAACCCTCCGCCGGGAATGCTGAGCCGGTGCCAGGTCAGAAGAAGAGAAAACGCAAGCACCAGGAGCTCACCCAGCAGTTCGCCGCCCGCTTCGCGCCGGACGCGGGGAGCTGGCAGGTGCAGTTCGCCACCCAGGACGCCGGCGAGTGGAAGGCCTACCTCCGTGAACTCGGCACGGCGGAACCGGACCTCGACTGGTCCACCCTCCGGATGGACGAGTTCTGCGGCCGCGGCGACCACCCGGACAGCTACCGGCTGAGCCACTTCCTCCCGCACCCCGAGCCGGACCACGAGCCGCACCCCGAGCCGGACCGCAAGCCGCACCCCGATCCGGACCGCAAGCCCGCCGGGATCTGAGCCTGAACTGCCCTGCCGCTCCTGCCCGTTCACCCCGCCGAGCACCCATCATCCCGGCGGGACGAACGGAAAAGCGATCACGCCAGGCCGAGCTCCTCCCGGGCCCCCGCCACCCACCCCTGCACGCCGAACGCCTCGCTCTTCTCGGCGAGTTCGGCCGCCTCGGCGAGCAGCGCCGCCGCGTCCTCGCGCCGTTCCTGCTGGGAGGCGAGGAAGGCGAGGCCGATCAGGTTGGCGGCGACGCCGGGCAGGAAGCCGAGTTCGCGGCGCAGCCGGGTGGACTCCTCCAAGTGGGCGCGGGCGGAGTCGAGTTGGCCGGTCGTGTGGTCGGCGATGCCGAGGTGCCGCAGTGCGTACGAGAGGGTCAGCCGGTCGCCGGCCCGGGCGGCCAGTTCCCTGGCCCGCCGGAGGGAGGGCAGCGCCGTCTCGTTGTCGTCCCGTACCACCTGGTGGAACGTGCCCACCCAGAACAGTGCTTCGCCCTCGCCGCGTTCGTCGCCGAGCCGGCTGTACAGCTCGGCGGCCCGTTCGAAGAGCCCCAACTCCCGGGGGTCTTCGAGGCGTTCGCCCAGGTAGCGGGCGTGGATGATCTTCCCTCGGGCCAGTGCGAGGTCTGCTTCGACCCCGTCCAGCCCGCGTTCGGCAGGTTCGAGAGCGCTGGTGTCGCCCTTGAACACGGCCCGCTCGTAGCGGAGTTCTGCTTCTTCGATCCGTCCGTCCACAGTCATTCGGCGATCGTAACGGGCGTCAACTCCCGGCTAATCAGAGCGCCTTGAGCATCCGGCGGGCGTCCCGGAAGCCCGCACAGCCGGCCCCAACAGCTACCCCGGCTGCTCCAACCGTTCCAGCAGCACCGACACATGGCTGTGCGACGGCTCCTTGACCGCCGTCAGCAGCACCAGGTCGCCCTTCGCCGCCAGCTCCCGCAGCTCGTCCAACTCGTCCTGTGCCTGCGGCGCGTCGAGCTCGGCCTGGTAGCGGCGGGCGAACTCCTGGTACTCGCCGTCGGGGCCGTGGAACCAGTGGCGCAGTTCGGTCGACGGTGCGACTTCCTTGGCCCAGCGGTCCAGGTGGGCGTCCTCCTTCTTCAGTCCGCGCGGCCACAGCCGGTCCACCAGGACCCGCACCCCGCCGTCCGGCGCCTCGTACACCCGTTCCACTCGCACGCTCATGCACCCACGGTAAGCACCTGGCGAACAGTGGGCGACACGGAGCACGAGGCAGGGCCCGCCCGGAGGGGGCGGGCCCTGCCACGTCAGACGGCGACCGGCTGTTCCGCGGGGGCGGCCGGCGCGTCGCCGTGCTCGATGCGCAGTTGCGGGAGCAGCCGGTCGAGCCAGCGCGGCAGCCACCAGTTGTGGCGGCCGAGCAGGGTCATGGTGGCGGGCACCAGCACCAGCCGGACCACGGTGGCGTCGATCAGGACGGCGACCGCCATGCCGACGCCGATCATCTTGACGGTGATGTCGGGGTCGATCGCGAAGCCGGTGAACACCGCGACCATGATGGCGGCCGCGCTGCTGATCACCCGCCCGGTTGCGGACAGGCCGCGCACCACGCTGCCCTTGGCGTCGCCGGTGGCCAGCCAGTCCTCGCGGACCCGGGAGAGCAGGAAGACCTCGTAGTCCATGGAGAGGCCGAACAGCACGGTGAACATCAGGATCGGCACCCAGCTGGACACCGGCACGGCGTGCGGCAGTCCGAGCAGCTCGGCGGTCGCGTCGTTCTGGAACACCGCCGTCATGACTCCGTACGCGGCGGCCACCGACAGCAGGTTCATCGCGGCCGCCTTCACCGCGATCACCGGCGCCCGGAACAGCGCCGTGAGCAGTACCAGCGACAGCACGACCACGAACGGGACGACCACCCAGAGGCGGGCGGAGAGCCGGTCGGAGATGTCGGAGAAGCTCGCGACGACGCCCGTCACCTCGACGCCGGCGGGCAGTTCGTGGTCGCGCAGCCGCTTCACCAGTTGCGCGGTGGCCTCGTCCTGCGGGCCGGTCTTCGGCTGGACGGTGATCACGGCGGCGTTCCCGGCCCGGTTGAACTGGGCGGGCTGAACCTGCTCCAGCTCCGGCTCCCGCGCCAACTTGGCTTCCAGCGCCGGGAGTTCGCTCTTCGGCAGCCGGTCGAGGTCGACGGCGAGCAGCAGCGGGCCGTTGGCGCCGGGGCCGTACGCGTCGGCGATCAGGTCGTACGCCTTGCGGGTGGTGTTGCCGGCGGCCTGGCTGCCCGCGTCCTGCGGCCAGGTGCGCATGCCGAGCATCGGTGCGGCCAGGCCGAGCAGGACGGCCAGCGAGAGCACGGCGGCGGCGATCGGTCGGCGGCCGATCAGGCGCGCCCAGCGCTCGGTCCGGGTGGGACCGCCGGTCTTCACGGTGGAAGCACCGGCGGCTCGGCGCTCGGCGCGGCGCAGCAGGCGGGGGCCGGCCAGGGTGGCGAGGGCGGGGACCAGGGTGAGCGAGGCGAGCATGACGGCGCCGACGGTGGCGAAGGTCGCGTAGCCGAAGGACGCGTAGATGGACAGGCCGGCGAGCTTCAGGCCGAACAGCGAGACCAGGACGGTGCAGCCGGCCACCACCACGGACGAGCCGGCGGTGGCGTTGGCGGCGGTGGCGGCGGCCCGCGGGTCCAGGCCGTTGCGCAGTCCTTCGACGTGCCGGGAGACCAGTAGCAGGGCGTAGTCGATGCCGACGCCGAGGCCGACCATGGAGGCCACGGTGGGGGCGATGTTGCTGATGTCGGTGACGGCGGCCATCAGGGTGATCAGTCCGGTGCCGGCGGCGAGTCCGGCGAGGGCGACGAGCAGCGGCAGTCCGGCGGAGACCACGGTGCCGAGCGCGATCACCAGGATGATCAGGGCGGCGGTCATGCCGATCGCCTCGGCGGTGCCGTCGGGGGCGGAGAAGTGTTCGGGGACCTGTCCGCCGTACTCGACCTGGTAGCCGGCGTCGGTGGTGGGCCGGGCGGCGTCGTGCAGCGCGTCGAGTCCTTCGGAGCCCTTGAACGCCGTGACCTCGACGTCGTAACTGAGCGTCAGCAGCGCTGTGTCGCCGTTCCGGGAGGGTATCGGCGGGGTGACCGCGATCACGTGCGGTACGGCGGTCAGCCGGGTGCGCAGGGCGGTCAGGGTGTCTTCGGCAAGCGCTTTCCCGTTGCGGTCGTGGACCACCACGCGGGCGCCGGCGCCGGCGGTCTCCGGGAAGCGCTCGTTCAGCAGGTCCAGGCCGGCGGTGGAGCGGGTGCCCGGTACCCGGTAGCTGTCGTGGGGTTCGCCGCCGAACGCCCGGGCCAGGCCGAAGATCGCGGCGATCAGCAGCAGCCAGGCGGCGACGGTGCGCCAGGGCCGGGCGGCAGCTGCCCCGCCGAGGCGGCCGAGGAGTGTGGACATGGTGCGGGTGCCTCCCGTAAGGCGTTCGGGTCAACTGACGGTCAACTGACGAACACCAGTGTGGGAGTGCCGTCTTGGAGTGCACTTGGTAGGGACGTGGAAATCGTCCGGACGATCTTCCATGTGCCCGAAAAGCGTCATCAAGCCAACGCTCTGAGCCCTTCCCGCGCCTGGGCCTCCCAACTCGGGGACTCCCAGCGGCGGGCGACTTCGGCGGCGTGCCGGAAGTGCTCGGCGGCCTCGGCGGTGCGGCCGAGCCTGCGGGCGAGTTCGCCGAGCGAGAGAGCGACCGGGCGGGAGGCGATCGAGGTGGAGCTGGCGCCGGCCACCAGGTCGGCGAACGGCCTCAGCTCGTCGAGGAGTTCGGCCATCTCCCGGTGCTCGTCCAGGGCCATCGCGGCGTCCGCCCGCAGCACCAGGAACAGCGAGCGGAAGTAGTCGGCCTGCACGGTGCGGCGCTCGGCGCGGGCCGCGCGGGCCTCCTCGCGGGGGCGTCCGGCGGCGAGCAGGGCGAGCGCGGCGACGTCGGCGACCAGCGGGCCGTACTCGGCGCGGTGGTGGTCGATCAGCGGGAGCATCTCGGCGAGGCGGCCCTGCCGGTGGGCGATCACGATCCGCACCAGCGCGTCGAGCGCGTCGGCGTGCAGCGAACTGCGGGCCCGCAGGCTCGCCATGGCCCGGTCGTACAGGGCGGTGGCCTCCTCGACCCGGTCGGCGGCGAGTTCCAGCATGCCGCGCTGGCACAGCACCACGTCGGAGAGTTCCACCAGCCGGTAGCGCTGGGCGAGTTCCTCGCCGGCCGTCAGGTGGCGGCGCAGCGCGGGGAGGTCGCCGCGGACGGCGGCGGCGGTGGCGGCGAGGTGTTCGGCGTGCCAGCGGTAGGCGGGCAGGTCGTGTTCGACGGCGAGTGCGGTGATCTCCTCGGCGAGGTGGAGCCGGTCCACGGCGGCGAGTTCGTGGTCGCAGGCGCGGGCCTGGGCGGCGAGTGCGAGGCACAGCAGGCGCGGGTCGTTCTCGGCGCGGGCCAGCGCGACGGCGCGGGTGGCGGCGTCGACGGCCGCGGTCGAGCCGGTGCAGTCGAGTTCGTGGGTGAGCGCGTCGAGCAGCCGGCACTGGGTGGCGGGCGGCAGGTCGGTGCGGCGCAGCAGCCGGCCGAGGGTGTCGATGGCGTCCTGGTCGAGGGTGCCGTAGGGGTGGGTGACCCAGGGGGTGGGTTCGGTCCAGGCGGTCCAGGCGGCGATCAGCAGGTCTTCGCGGCCGGATTCGCGGGCGAGCCGCAGGGCGTGCGCTTTGGTCGCTCCGGCGTCGGTGACCTGTCCGGCCCGGACCTGGGCGCGCAGCAGTGCGCCGAGCAGGTCGATGCGGCGGGCGGCCCGGTCCTCGCCGGGCTGTTCGGCGGCGCGCTCCAGGTTGTCGACGGCCTGCCGGAGCAGGGTGACGGCGCTGCGGTGGGCGTAGCGGCGTTCGGCGGCCTCGGCGGCGCGGACGCAGTGTTCGACGGCGAGTTCGGCGGTGGCGGTGGTCGCGGCCTGGGTGAAGTGGTGGGCGAGGGCGGCGAGTTCGCCGGGGCGCAGCTCGCGCAGGGCGTGTCCGATCCGGCCGTGCAGGCGGGCCCGGCGCAGGCCGCCGAGGTCCGCGTACAGCGTGTCGCGGACCAGCAGGTGGGCGAACCGGACGGTACCGGGCCGGGGTTCGAGCAGCAGTCCGCCCGCGACGGCCGCTTCGACGGCCTCGGTGGCGGTGTCCTCGTCCTGTTCGCCGGCCCGGACCAGCAGGTCGACGTCGCTCTCCCGTCCGGCGACGGCGGCCAGCCGCAGCAGGTCGACGGCGGGTGCGGGCAGCCGCTCGAAGCGTCGCCGCAGGACGTCCCGGACGCCCTGTGGCACCTGCTTCAGTGCGGTCGATTCGTCCTCGAGGGCGAGCAGTTGGGCGCTCTCGGTGAGGTAGAACGGGTTGCCGCCGGTGCGTTCGGCCAGCGCGTGGACGGTTTCGGGGCGGACGGGGGCGGCGCAGACCGCTTCGATCAGCCGTCCGGCGTCGACCTCGGCGAGGCCGCCGAGTGGCACCCGGGTGGGTGAGCGCCGGGCCAACCGGGCGAGTACGTCGGCGAGTTCGCCCTCGCCGGGGCGCAGCGCGGCGACCACCAGCAGGCCGCCGTCGGGGGCGCCGGGTGCGTGGTGAGCGGCGAGTTCGCCGAGCAGTTCGCGGGTTTCGGGGTCGGCGGCGTGCAGGTCGTCGAGCAGGACGGCGAGGGGGGTGCTGCGGGCGGCGGCGTGCAGGCGGGCGACGACGGCGCGGTGCAGGCGGAACCGGCCGGACAGCGCGTCCTGACGGGCGGTGGGTTCCGGATCGGCGAGCAGCGGGGCGAGTTCGGGGTCGGCGGCTGGGTCCGGTTCCTGTGCGGTGAGTTCGCGCAGTACTTCGGTCCAGGCCCAGGCGGCCGGGGCGCCGGCGCTCTCCGGGCAGCGGCCGGTGACCACCCGCCAGCCGTGGCCGGTGAGTTCCTCCGTCAGCCGGCCCAGCAGGGTGGACTTTCCGGCTCCGGCCTCGCCGCTGACCAGCGCGAAGCCGGCCCCGCCGCGCGCGGCCTCGGCGGCCCGCCGGAGCGCGGCCAGCTCCTCCAGGCGTCCGACGAACACCCCGCCGGGGCGACTCGCGGCAGTGCGCTCCGGCGCGGCGGGCAGCGCGCTCTCGGCCGGGCCGGCGGGCAGCGCGAGGTGGTCCAACTGCTGGCGCAGGATGGCGGTTTCGAGCTCGGTGAGGGCCGGGCCGGGGTCGAGTCCGAGTTCGGTGGCGAGGTGGGTACGGGCGCGGCGGACGGCGGTGAGGGCCTCGGCCTGGCGGCCGGCGTGCCAGAGGGCGAGGGCGAGCAGGCGCCAGCCCTCCTCGCGCAGCGGGTGCTCCTCGACCAGTGCGGTGGCGTCCTGCACGGCCAGCGCGAGGCGGCCCTCGCCCAGTGCCCGTGCGGTCGCGGACTCCCGGGCGCCGGTGCGGAGTTCTTCCAGCCGGGCGGTCTCGGTGGCGGCCCACGGCCGGTCCGCGAACTCCCCGTACGCGGTGCCCTGCCACAGTTCCAGTGCCCGCCGCGGCTCTCCGGCCGCGACCAGCGTCTCGAACTCGGCGGCGTCGGTGTGCACTTCGCGCACCGCGTAGCCGCGTTCCGCACTGACCAGCAGCCGCGGCTCCTGTCGGGGGCCGCGCGCGGGTTCCAGCAGGCGGCGCAGGTTGGAGACGTAGGTCTGGAGCGAGACGGCGGCCTTGGCGGGCGGGGCACCGTCCCACAGGTCGTCGATCAGCCGGCCGGCGGAGACGGGCGCGCCGCGGGCGGCCAGCAGGCGGGCGAGCACGGCGCGCTGGCGCGGGCCGCCCAACCGGATTGCGTCCCCCGCCACTTGCGCCGTGAGTGCCCCGAGCACAGTGATCCGCACCATCGTGCGCCGAGCCTATGCGATGCCTGTCCGGAACCGTCCACCACCTGCGCTCCAAGCGCGGCCGCCCGCGGTCTCCAAGTCGGCTCCAAGCCCTGGCGGCGCCCGCAACACCCCATCCCACCAGCGGATTTACCCCTGCCGCCAGCGGCCGGGCTGTGCCGCGGGGAGGGGGGAGGTGTGGACGACTTGTGCCACTGCATGATCCGTCCACCCTCAAGCCCTTCCCTGCGTCCCCGGCGGGGGGCCAAAGTAGTGCTCGTCGGCAGGGGAGCAGGAAAGACCAGACCCGGATCCGACGCAGCGAATTCCCCGCACAATTCACCGGGGAATTCACTCACCACACACTGCACTTCGCACAGAGAAGAGATTTCCGTGAACGCCACCCGTGTCGCTCGTACCGCTTTCGTCGGCCTGCTTTCCGCCGGTATCGCCGTGCTGATCGGAATCTCTTCCGCGCCGTCCTCGCACGCTGCCCCGGCCACCCTCGCCACCGGCGCCTCGGTCTCCACGCCGAACGAGAACCACGGCGGCCCGGACTGGGACGTGACCTGGGGCCAGAAGTAATCGGGTCAGGAGTAATCGGGTCAGCGGAGACCGGGTCGGAGCTCATCGACCAGCGGCGACCTGCTCACCGGAGGCACACCACACCTCCCCGGCAGCCGGTCGCCCACACCACGAAAGTCGCTCACACCCCGGAGGCGAGGCGGACGGCGGACAGCGGAACGAAGCCGCCGCTGCCGCCTCCGGTGTCGCCCTCGCCGAGGCGGCGGAGCATCGCGACGGCGATCCGCTGGGCCTGGGCCTTGGCGCGTTCCGTGACGGGGCCGGCGTGGCGGCCGTCCAGGGTGGCGCGCCAGAGCTGGACCCACCGGCCGAAATGTTCGGCATTGAGCGGACTTGTCGCGTGCAGCGCGGCATGCGGCGCGAGCGCATTGCCCCGGTAGGAGGCGGTGCGCAGCAGTGCGCTCTCCCAGAAATCGGTGATCCTCGGCAAATGCGTTTCGAGGTCCAGGCGGGCGATCTCGGTGAATATCGGGCCGAGCAGCGGGTCGGCGAACGCGGCACCGTAGAAGCGGCGCAGGGCGGACTCCAGGTCGGCCCGGGTGGCGATGTCCGGCAGCGTCACGGCTTCCTCCTCATGCTGATCGCGTTCCTCCTGATGCTGGTCAGGCCCGCTCAGGGTACGTCGGGGCCGGTCCCGACGGGAGGGCCGTTGGTCCCCATCACCGCGCTCACCTGGCAGGATGCCGGTATGACCTATCTCGCCGCGGACGACCGCTACGCCTCGATGACTTTCCGCCGCGCCGGGCGCAGCGGCGTGCAGCTGCCCGCCGTCTCGCTCGGTCTGTGGCACAACTTCGGTGACTCCCAGCCCCTGGAGGTGCAGCGCGCGGTGCTGCGCCGGGCGTTCGACCGGGGCGTGACGCACTTCGACCTGGCGAACAACTACGGCCCGCCGTACGGCAGTGCGGAGCGCAATTTCGGTTACCTGTTCGCGCAGGACTTCCGCCCGTACCGGGACGAGATGTTCATCGCGTCGAAGGCGGGCTGGGACATGTGGCCGGGCCCGTACGGCGACGGCGGCTCGCGCAAGTACCTGCTGGCGAGCCTGGACCAGTCGCTGGAGCGGATGGGTCTGGACTACGTCGACGTCTTCTACTCGCACCGCTGGGACCCGACGACTCCGCTGGAGGAGACGATGGGGGCGCTGGACACGGCGGTCCGCTCGGGCCGGGCGCTGTACGCGGCGATCTCCAACTACCCGGCGGAGCAGCACCGCGAGGCGGTGGCGATCCTGCGCGAGCTGGGTACGCCGTGCCTGCTGAACCAGGCCAGCTACTCGATGCTGAACCGCGAGCCGGAGCAGGGGCTGCTGGACGCGGTCGGTGAGACGCAGACGGCGCTGATCGCGTACTCGCCGCTGGCGCAGGGTCTGCTGACGGACCGCTACCTGAGCGGCGAGGTGCCGGCGGGTTCGCGGATGTCGGTGGGGCACTTCCTGAAGCACGAGGCGCTGACGGAGGGGAAGTTGGCGCAGCTGCGGGCGCTGGCGAAGGTCGCGGAGGGCCGCGGTCAGAGCCTGGCGCAGCTAGCGCTGTCCTGGGTGCTGCGGGACGAGCGGGTGGTGTCGGTGATCGTCGGCGCGTCGAGTGTGCGGCAGCTGGACCAGAACCTGGACGCGCTGGCGGCCGGCCCGCTGACCGCCGGGGAGCTGGCGGAGATCGACCGGCTGATCGGCTGAGGCCTGACGGTGGGCGGCCGGGGAGAGTCGGCCGCCCACCCGTGCAGTGTCAGTGCGGCTGCGGCAGCACGGTCTCGGCGACCCGGTAGGCCTCCTCCAGCAGCGGGTTGCCGGACAGGATGAACGTGTCGACGCCCAACTCCTGGTATTCCCGGAGCCGTTCGACGACCTGCTCGGTGGAGCCGACCACGGCGGTGCCGGGCCCCGGCCGGAACAGGCTCATCCCGGGCCACAGGTTGGGATGGGCCTCCAGTTCGCGGGCGCGGGCGGGCACCCGGCCGCCGTGCTGGCGGAACTGCCGCTGCCAGCCGACGCCGTCCTCGCCCTGCGTGCCGCCGAGTTGGCGGGCGTAGGTGGCCTGGCTGGTGACGTCGAGCAGGCGGTCGGCGGCGGCCCAGGCCTGTTCCTCGGTGTCGCGGAGGATCAGGTGCAGCCGCAGGCCGAGCCGCAGGGTGCGGCCGTGCGCGGCGGCGCGTTCGCGGACCAGGTCGAGCTTCTCCCTGAGCAGGTGCGGCGGTTCGCCCCAGGTGAGGTACACGTCGACGTGTTCGGCGGCGACCTCGATGCCGGCCGGGGATGATCCGCCGAACCAGAGCGGTATGTGGCCCTCGCGCAGCGGCGGCAGGTCGCGCAGCGACGCACCGGCGTTCTTCAGCTGGTAGAACTCGCCTTCGTGGTCGAAGACTTCGCCGCTGGTGAGGCGCTTGACCAGGCTCCAGTACTCGGCGGACAGCCGGTAGCGGTCGTCGTGCTCGACGTGCAGCCCGTACTCGCGCAGCTGGTTGGTGGAGCCGTTGACCACGTTGAAGCGCAGTCGGCCGGCGCCGTGCAGGTGCTCGAAGGACAGCGCCATCTTGGCGAGCAGGGTGGGCGAGATCAGCCCGGGGTGAACAGCAAGTAGGGGCTGGAAGCCGGGGCCGGTGGCGGCGGCGAGCGCGGAGCCGAGCGCCCACACGTCGTACTGGTCGGTGGCGAGCAACGCGCCGGTGTAGCCGAGTCGTTCGACGGTGGCGGCGAGGTGCTGGAGGTAGCCGAGGTCGACCGGCCGGCGGCCCTCGGGCTCCCACGGGTAGTGGCCCTCGCGGGGGATCAGGTACCACAGGACTTCGGTGGCCATGGCGGTCAGTTCCCCTTCGTGGCGCGGGAGTTCGCGGCGCGGGAGTTCGCGGCGCGGGAGTTCGCGGCGCGGGAGTTCGCGGCGCGGGCGATGGCGTCGGCGACCGGCTGCTCCAGAGCGGGCAGGTGAATGTCGGCGACGGTGACGGGCCGGTCGATGAAGCCGACCCGGTGGAAGATGTCGGCGGCTTCCTGCTGCTCGGCAACGAACTCGGCGGTGGCGGGCCCCAGTTGCCAGGGCAGTGCGCTCAGCGCGGCGCGCCAGTCGACCGCCTCTCCGCCCTGGTCGGCGGCGGCGATCGCGGCCGCCTCCTCGGGGTGGGCGGCGGCCCAGTGGTCGGCGCGCTGAAGGGCGGTGACGATCGCGGCGACCACTTCGGGCCGCTGGACGGCGAGTTCACGGCGGGCGAAGAACACCGAGCGGTCGGTGATCACGTCCGTGGTGCGGATCAGTTCGCGGAACCCGCCGGTGCGGCGGGCGGCGGCGAGTTCCGCGCCCTGCGCGATCCAGCCGGCGATGGCGCCGCTGCGCAGCCGCTCGGCCTCGTCGCCCGCGGGGCGTTCGGCGGTGAGGTCGTCGCGGTACGAAAGCCCGTGCTGGTGCAGGGCCTTGGCGAGCAGGTGGGTCTGCCAGGAGCCGACGGCGAGCACCACGGTGGTGCCCTTCAGGTCGGCGACCGAGGCGATCGGGCCGTCGGCGGCGACCAGCAGCGCCCCGTGGTCGGGCCGGGGCGCGGACACCGCCGTGTACACGATGTCGTGCCCGGCGGCCTGCGCGGTGATCGGCGGGGTGGATCCCGTCCCGCCGAAGTCGATGGTGCCGTCCGCCAGGTAGCCGCCGGTCTTCGTGCCGTCGGCGTAGTGGTGGAACTCGGCGGTCTCGCCGAGCGGCGCCAACTCCTGCTGGAGGTAGTCGAGTCGGGCCAGGTGGTAGAGGGACGGGTTGGAGCGGTGCACACCGACGGTGACGGTCATGGATGAGAGCTCTTTCTCTGTGGCTGACGAGGCGTCAGTCGGACTTGTGGGCTTCTGCCTTGGCTTCCTGGTGCACGCCGAGGTCGGCGAGCAGGTCGCGGCGCAGCGTCGCGAAGGCGGGGTCGGCGGGGTCGCGGGGGCGTTCGACGGCGACCGTCTCGTCCCGCACGAGTGCGCCGTCGCGCAGCACGGCCACCCGGTCGGCGAGGCGGATCGCCTCGTCCACGTCGTGGGTGACCAGCAGCACGGCGGGGCGGTGTCGGCGGCACAGGTCGCCGACCAGGTCCTGCATGCGCAGCCGGGTGAGTGCGTCCAGGGCGGCGAACGGCTCGTCCAGCAGCAGCAGTCGGGGTTCGCGCACGAGGGCCCGGGCGAGCGCGGCGCGCTGCGCCTCGCCGCCGGACAGGGTGCTGGGCCAGGCGTCGGCGTGGCCGGCGAGGCCGACTTCGGCGAGTGCCCGCCGCCCAGTCTCCCGGGTGTCGGTGCCGCGCGGCAGGCCGATGGTGACGTTGCCGAGGACGCGCTTGGAAGGAATCAGCCGCGGTTCCTGGAAGACCACCGTCCGCGCGGGCGGCACCAGGACGGTGCCCTCGTCGGCCCGGTCGAGTGCGCCGAGGATCCGCAGCAGCGTGGTCTTTCCGGTGCCGGACGCGCCGAGCAGGGCGAGGAATTCGCCGCGGGCGATGTCCAGGTCGATGCCGTCCAGGACGGCCCGGGTGCCGAACACCCGTCGCAGGCCCCGGACGTGAACAGCAGGAGTGGTCATCGCCCGGCACCCGCCCGCCCGTTGACCGGACGCCACGGCATCAGCACCCGCTCGAGGACGCGCACGGCGCCGTCGGCGGCCAGGCCCAGCAGGCCGTAGATCAGGATGCACACGGCGAGCACGTCGGTGCGCGAGAAGTTCTGCGCCTGCGCCATCAAGTAGCCGATTCCCTCAGTGGAGTTGATCTCCTCGGCGGCGATCAGCGCGATCACGCTGAGCGTCATCGACAGCCGCAGTCCGGACAGCAGCGCGGGCAGCGCACCGGGCAGAACGACCTCGCGGACAATCGCCCAGCGCGACAGTCCGAAGCTGCGCATCGCCTCGACGAGTTTGCGGTCGGTGTTGCGCACGCCGCCGGAGGTGGAGACGTACATCGGGAAGGACGTGGCGACGCCGATCAGCGCGACCTTCGCGGTCTCGGTGATGCCGAACCACACCATGAACAGCGGCACCAGCGCCAGGAACGGGACGGTGCGCAGCACTTGGACGGCGGAGTCGAGCAACTCCTCGCCGAGCCGGAAGAATCCGGTGACCACGCCGAGCACCAGCCCGGTGCCCGCCCCGAACAGCAGGCCGAGCGCGGCCCTGGTCAGCGAGGTGGACAGCGCGGCGGTCAGCTGCCCGTTGCCCCACAACTCGCCCACCGCCTGGACGACTTGGCCGGGCGAGGCGAGCACGTCGGGGGTGAGCACGCCGGTCGCGGAGGAGACCTGCCAGGCGCCCAGCAGGGCGAGCGGGCCGAGGGTGCGCAGGGCGAGCGAGACGCCGCGCGGGCGGTCGGCGGTGGTCCGGGCGCGCGGGGCTTCCAGCCCGGCGGCCCGCGCCTGCTCGGCGGTGACGGGGGCGGCGGTCACTTCGCCGCTCCGGAAGCTTCTCCGGAAGCCACGCCGGAAGCCGCGCCGGAAGCCGCTCCGCCAAAGGAGTTGATGTCGATCAGGTAGGGCTTGACGTCCACCTTCGACTTGGTGACGCCCTGCTCGGCGTAGAACGCGGCGACCACACCGAACCGGGCGATGTCCGCCTCGGTGATCGGCGAGTCCACGGCGCGCTGCTTGCCGAACTCGACGGCGACCTGCTGCTCGGCCGGACTGACGGCGGTCGGGCCCGCGTCGGTGAACACGTTCAGGTAGGCGGCGGGGTCGGCCTTCTCCTTCGCGCCGTTCTCGTGCAGGTAGCCGTAGAACGCCTTCAGCACCTCGGGGTGCTGCTCGGCGAAGCCCGAACGGGCCGCCCACACCGCATAGTTGTCACTGCCGACGGCCTTGCCGTCCACCAGGAAGTGCGCACCCGTGTTGGCGATCGCCGGGATGGAGAACGTCCCCCAGGTCGCCCAGGCGTCCACCTGGCCGGAGTTGAAGACGCCGGAGGTCTGGTCGGCGCGCAGGTAGACCCGCTGCACCTGGTCGGCCGGGATGTTGTTCTTCTCCAACGCCTTCAGCAGCAGGTACTCGGAGGTGCCGCCCTGGGAGACCGCGACCTTCTTGCCGATCAAGTCCTTGACCTCCTTGATCGGCGAGCCGTTCTTCACCAGGATGCCTTCGCCGGCCTGGTCGGGCTCGAGCTGCGCGAACAGCTTGAAGCCGGGCTTCTGGGCGAGCGCGGTGATCGCGGAGGTGATCGAGCCCTGCGCGACGTCCAGTTGGTCCGCGTTCAGCGCCTGCGCGGCCGGCGCGAACGGCCCGGCGCTGCCCGTCCACACCACCCTGGCGTGCACGGCCTCCAGCGCCCGGTCCAGCGACCCGTCCTTCTTCCCCTTCGCCAGGAACCCGGAGTTCCCGGGGTCGGGCACCCGGAGCACCACCTCGCCGCCCTTGCCGCCGGCGCTCCTGCCCGCCTCCGACCCGGACGAGCCGCAGGCGGTCAGGGCGAGGGCGCCAGCTGCGGTGACGGCGACGGCGACAGGGGTGCGCGAAATGGTGCTGCGCATGGGTCTCTCCTCTTGGATCACAGGTGAGTCGGGGAAGGTCGGACTTCGGCGAACGAGGGCTTCAGGAACGGGCTTCGGGCTTCGGGCTTCAGGAGCGGGCGTCTGTGGCGAGCAGGGCGCGGGCGGCGGCCAGCGGGGCGGGGTCGGCCCAGGCGTGGACGTCCACCCGGTCGGCGAGGAAGCCGTGGGCGTGCAGGAACCGCTCCTGCTGGGCGAGCAGGTCGAGGCGCTCGGCGGACAGGTCCAGGCGCAGGGTGCGGTGTCCGCCCCCGGCGTAAGCCCCGGCGACGCCCTCCGGGCCGGCGCCGGTCTCCGCCCCGAGGATGCGCGCTACCTCGTCCGGCTGCCCGGCCGCCCAGTCGGCGGCGCGCAGCAGCACGGCGACGAACCGGGCCACCAACTCGGGGTGCTTGTCCAGGAGTTGCTGGTGCACGGTGATCGGCCGCGGGGTGCCATTGTTGACCCGGTGGCGGCGGTCGGCGAAGGCGTCCAGCTCCACGGCGGGCACCGCGCCGTACCGGCGGGCGGCTTCCACGGCGAGCGCGCCCTTTACGTACACCGCGTCCACCCGGCCGTCCCGCAGCGCCGCCAGCTCGGCCGCCCACTGCTCACCCCCGGGCTCCGCCGCCACCTCCGTCAACTCGACGTCTTCTGAGCCGAGTTGCGCGGACGTCAGGGCGCCGTGGTGGCCGGCCAGGGCCATCGCCCGCCAGAAGTCGATGCCGATCGAGTGCCGGGGCACCGCGAGCCGGGCGCCCCGCAGCTGCTCGGCCGAGCGAATCCCATCGCTCTCCCGAACCAGAATCGCCTGACGCTCCTCGATCCAGGTGAGGCCGATCAGCCGGGTCCGCTCACCACGCGAACGGGCCCACAGCGCAGGAACGTTGCCACCCTCGCGGAACAACGCGGTCAGCGCGTGCGTGTAGTGGTGGTCGGCGGCGACCTCGGGCGGCGCGTCCTGCAGGGAACGCACCTCGATGCCGTCGGCCGCGAACTCCTCGGCCAGCCAGCCGCGGTCGGCGGCGATGCCGGTGGCGGTGGGCACCGGGCAGCGGGTGAACCACAGGGTGTCGGGGTACGGGGGCGTGCCGGAAACGGCGGGTACGGGGCTCATGGCGGGGCTCCGGAAATCTAAGAGAACGCACAGGCATCCCACGCAGTGGGAACAGCGCGACGGGAAAAGGGAGTTGAGGAGGGTGCTCAGCGACAACAGCGGGAGCGCAGCCGGTCTGTACCCACGGTGCGCTCCCTCCTGTCGGACCGGCCCACCGGGCCGGTGGCTGCCGATGTTCACCGATGCGTCGAGCGTTCCACGGGGTCAGGTCCCGGATCAAGCCTTGCCAAATGATGGGATCATCCGTTCACGCGAGGGTGCGCTGCCGCAACACCGCCGACATGCTCTGTTCGCGATCACACCCATATCCTGGAAATCCCACCGCAGTTGACCCCATATGAGCCACTCCCGAAGAGGTGCGCGATGCCCGCCAGCCCCGGAACCCTCCAGTCACCACCGGCCGGCGCCCAGGCAGTGCACCGAGCACTCGGGCTGCTGCACTGCTTCCACGACAACGGCCCCGACCTCAGCGCCTCCGAACTCGCCCGCCGGATGGGCCTGTCCGTCTCCACCGCGCACCGCCTGGCCCGCACCCTGGTCGTCACCGGCTTCCTCGACCAGGACGAGCGCACCGCCCGCTACCGGCTCGGCCCGGCCGTCGCCGAACTCGGTCAACTCACCTTCCACCAGCGCGGCTTGCACCTGGCCGGCCCCGAACTCGACCAGCTGGCCCGCCGCACCGGCGCCACCGCCGACCTCGCCATCCGCTCCGGCCCGCACGCCGTCATCCTGGTCGGCGGCTCCGTCCTGCCCTCCACCGGCCTCGGCCTGCGCCGCCCGCTGCACTCCACCGCCCTCGGCAAGGTGCTGCTCGCCTGGCCCTCCCCCACCGAGAGCCCGCTGCCCGGACCGCTCCCCGCCTACACCGACCGCACCCTCACCGACCCCGCCGCCCTCGACGCCGAACTCGCCCTCACCCGCGATCGCGGCTACGCCCTCAACGACGGCGAATCCGCCCCCGGCGTCCGCACCCTCGCCGTCCCCGTCCTCGACGCCACCGCCACGGCCCGCTTCGCGCTCGCCCTCCGCTCCACCCCCGCCCACCTCACCCTCGACACCCTCCCCCACACCCTCGCCCAGGCCCACACCTGTGCCCGGGCCCTCGCCGTCCTCCTCCTCCCCCCGGACGAACGCTGACGGCCGCGGGCCTCACTGCTGACCGGGCGCCGGAATCTCGACCGTCCCGAGGCCTTCACGGCGCACCCGCTCCGTCCCCCACGCGCCGAGCGGCCCGAGCGCGCGGTTGAGGGTGCGTCCGTCCTCGGTCAGCGAGTACTCCACCCGGGGCGGCACCTGGGCGTACACCTCGCGGTGGACCAGCCCGTCCTCCTCCAGTTCGCGCAGGTGCTGCGTCAGCATCTTCTCGCTCACCCCCGGTAGCGCGCGCCGGAGTTCGGCGAAGCGGCGCACTCCGTGGGTGTCCAGCTCCCAGAGGATGAGGCCCTTCCACTTGCCGCTCACCACGTCGAGCGCGGCGTCGATGCCACAGATGTACGGGCCCCGTCGTGGCGCCTTGGCCATCGCCAACTCCCCTTACTAAAAGGTAAGTACCGCAGAAAATAGTGGGTACTTCCGAGAGTAGCGGCGCTCGCCGAGCATGGAGGGGTGAACGAACACCAGAAGCTCAGCGCAGTCACCGTGATCGGACTCGGCCCGATGGGCCAGGCCATGACCCGCACCCTCCTCGCCGCCGGCCACCCCGTCACGGTCTGGAACCGCACCCCCGCCCGCGCCGCCGACCTGATCGCCGCCGGGGCCACTCTCGCCGCGACGCCCGCCGAAGCGGTGCAGGCGAGCGGCCTCACCGTCCTCAGCCTCACCGATTACCGGGCGATGCACGACATCCTCGACGACGCCACCCCCGCGCTCGCCGGCCGCACCCTGGTCAACCTCAGCTCCGACACCCCCGACCGCTCCCGCGAGGCGGCCACCTGGGCGGCCGAGCACGGCGCGAACTTCCTCACCGGCGGCGTGATGGTCCCCGCGCCGATGGTCGGCACACCGGCGGCCCACGTCTACTACAGCGGCGACCCGCAGCTCATGGAACGCCACACGGCCGTGCTGGAACTGCTCGGAACACCCAGGTACCTCGGCACCGACCCGGGCCTCGCCCAGATGATGTACCAGGCCCAACTCGCCGTGTTCCTCGGCACCTTGTCCGCCCTGATGCACGCCACCGCGATGCTCGGCACGGCCGGCATGAAGGCCGCCGAGGCACTGCCCGAACTGCTCGCCTCCGCCGACCAGACCGGCGCCATCCTGCGGGCCGTCGAAGCGACCCCCGGCACGGCCCTCGACGCGGGCGAACACCCCGGCCACCTCAGCACCGTCACCATGATGGGCGCCACCGCCGACCACATCGTCGAGACCAGCACCTCCCTCGGCCTCGACCTCGCCCTCCCGCTGGCCGTCCAGGCCCACTACCGGCACGCGATCGACAACGGCCACGGCAGCGACAACTGGACCCGCATCATCGACGCCATCCGCGCACCGCACTGACAACTCCCCCTGGCCGGGCGCGAATTCGCGCCCGGCCAGGACCGGCTCCGCGATGAGTACCCGTACTCATGACGCGCGGCGTGGGCCCCACCAGCATGGCCGCATGGTGCACTGGGTCCTGGCAGGCCTGCGGGAACTGCCCCCGCCCGCCGACCTGGCCGACCTAACCGACCTAACCGACCTGGCCGACCTGGCCGGCCGCCGCAGAGTCCTCAGCCCTCGACCGGACGACGCCCCCAGGCCGAGATCAACGGCGCGAGCGTCAGGTCGAGTTCGCCCGCATCGATGGATGCCAGGTGTGCGTCGATCTCGGCCTCGTCCGCCAGGCGGGCCGCGAGCAGCTCGCCGCGCACGTGCCGAATGGTCGCCGCCTCCAGCCGGTTGCAGGCCGGCCCGCCGACCGGGAACGTGCCCGCAGCAGCCACGTCCACCAACCCGGCCTCACGCAGTATCCGCGGCAGCGTCCGCCCGAAGCTCAGGTCCGCACCGCGACCCGACAGCAACTCCCGGACCCCGCCGCGCAGCCGGTTGGCCCGCCGCTGCGCAGGACCGCTGTCGTCCAGGCACGCCAGCGGCTGAAGGGCCGTGTCGGCGTCCTCGATCAGCAGCCAGCCGCCGGGCCGCAATGCCGCCACCATCGTGGCCAACGCCCGGGCCCGGTCCGGCAGATGGACCAGCACGAGCCGGGCGTGCACCAGGTCGAACGTCCCCGGCTCCGGCGCCGGATCGGCGACGACGTCATGCCGACGCACCTCGTACCCCTCGCCGTCCTTCAGCCACGACGGGTCGATGTCCGTGGCCAGCACGTACCCGGTCGGCCCGACAGCCGCCGCAAGCGCCTCCGGAATACCCGGGCCACCCGCCCCCACCTCCCAGCAACGCGACCCGGCCCCGATCCCCAGCCGCCCGAAGTGCCCACGCGTCACACCGTCGAACAGCTCGGCCAGCCACACGAATCGCTCACCCGCCTCCGCCCGCGCGTTGTCCAGCAGGTACCCACGGGCCGGAGCGCCGTCGGTCGGATCCGGTCGGTCACCGTCATGCGAAGAGGTCATGCCTCCATGGTCAACCTTCCCGGGCCACCGGCGCCACGACGACAGGAGAGGGATGCCTCACACTCCGAACACGCTCACCTGACAGACCGTCACGAACCGGACGCCATCCCGAACGGCTGCCCGCCTCGCCCGGGACGGTCCCCGGCCTCACCTATCCCGGCTCCGCCGCGATCAACTCCAGCTCCGGCCCCTCGAGTTCCACCTGGCCCGCCCCCGCCCTTCCGCTGCCGTACGGATCCGAACACAGCGCCCGACCGCCCAACAGCCCGTCGAAGTGCCCGGCCTTGGCCGCGTCGCACAGGTCCGCCCACTCGTCCGGCGGCAGGACGAAAATCTTCCGCGGGTCCGTCGCGAGCGCCAGGGCCACCCCGTCCCCGGTCTCGGCAACCAACAACCCGTCCGGATCCTCGCCGACCGCCTGCCACGCCAACCCCGGATGCCCGTGCGGGTAATACTCGACCGGTTCCATGCGCGCGTTCCACCCTTCCCACGAAGCCTCGTCGACCTCGACCCAAACCCTCTCCCACCGCCCGGAGTTGGCGTGCCCGAACCGGTCTCCCAGGTCGAGCACCCGGCGAATGGCGGGCGTCACCTCCTCCGCGACACGTAACGTCACCCTGACCCCGCCACTCAGCGACTCCGTGGCGACGGCCGGACGCCCGCCCAACTCGCTCAGCGCGTCCGCGATCCAACGAGCCCGCCGGCGGCCCGCGTCCACCCCATCACCCATGGCCATCCGCCGATTCTCCTTCGGGCCTGCCACTACACCGACGCCCGACCGGCGCCGCCGATACGCGAGTTGCGATTCCGCAGCCGGACACGCTCCGCCAGATCGAGCGCGACGTCCTCGGCCTTCGCGCCCCATTCCAGCCCGCCACCGACCGGCCTGATCCGGATCTCGCCCCGGAACACCCCCACGAACGTCCCACGCCGGACATCCGTACAGCCGTCCAGCATCACGGTCTCCACCACCGGAGTGCCGAATCGCAGAACTCTCAGCAACTCCAGGGCAAAAGATTTGACTGTCCGTCATATTTCTTGCTCCGTGCCCTCGTTGTGCCCAGCCGTCAACTACTCTCTGTGCGTCAAGGATCGACAGGACGGCGTAGGATCTCCAGACCTTGACCGTTGACGGTTCCGGTGCGTCAAAAGGGGGACAGCCATGGAGATGGAACAGGAAGTCGACGCCGTCACCTCCCCGGCCCTGCGGTTCGGCCGGGAACTCAGCAGGTCACGCGAGGCTCACGGCTGGTCGCAGGTGAACTTGGCGCGGCGCATGGGGTATTCGAACGGCCTGATCTCGTACATCGAACGAGGGAAGAAGGCCATCACCTTTAACTTCGCGGTAAAAGCCGACGAAGTGTTCGAGTCCGGCGCCAGGTTCCAACAGCTGTGGCGGCAGTACAGCAACGCCAGCCTGCTGGAGGGCTTCACGGAGTTCACCGAGGAGGAGGCCCGGTGCCGCATGCTGCGGACCTTCCAACTGTTCGTCGTACCCGGTCAAATCCAAACTCTCGCCTACGCTGCTGCGCTGGCCACCGCGGCGGTGCGACGCGGAGAGATCTCCCAGGATCGGGCTGACGCGCAAGTGTCGTTCCTGGCGTCCCGGCAGCGCCTGCTGCACGAGCGGCCCAACCCACCGCTCATCCATGCTGTGATGGACGAGGGCTGCCTCCGCCGGCCGGTGGGCGGACGGGAGGTGATGGCCGCTCAACTGGCGCACCTGGAGGAGCTGGCGGAGCGACCCAACGTCGTCCTGCAGATCGCCCCGTTCGACCTCGCCGAAGCCGTACCGTTCCTGAGGCCAGTGGTCCTGCTCACGCTCCCGGACCGCTCAGTGATCGGGTACGCAGAGTCCCAGGCCCGAGGACACGTCGAGCGCAATCGGGACATCGTGGCGGCTTGGTCCAGAAGGTACGATCTGCTCCAGGTGGAGTGCCTGTCCTCGGTTGCTTCACTCGCCATGATCCGTGCAGCTCGAGAGGGACTCGCATGACCAGCAACCAGCAGGACCAGGCGCGTTGGGTGAAGAGCACGTACAGCGGCGATGGCGGGGATTGCGTCGAGCTGGACATGGCCCACTTCGGGCTGGTCCGCGACAGCAAGGACCCCCACGGCCCCCGCCTCCGCTTCACCCCTGAGGCCCTCACCGCCTTCCTCACCGCCACCGCCTCCGGCGCATTCCACTCGAAGGACCTGGCGTGACCAACACCCAGCAGGACCAGGCGCGTTGGGTGAAGAGCACCTACAGCAGCGACGGCGGGGAATGCGTCGAGCTGGACATGGCCCACTACGGCCTGGTCCGCGACAGCAAGGACCCCCACGGCCCCCGCCTCCACTTCACCCCCGAGGCCCTCACCGCCTTCCTCACCGCCACCGCCAACGGCGCGTTCGGCCGTATCTGACTGAGCGTCATCACCAAGGCCCGCCCCGGACATTCGTCGTCCGGTGCGGGCCGTCGGGTTTCCGGGATGGCGGCCTCACCTACTGCGGCGAGGGCCGGCGGCGGCTACTCGCTGAGGGCCTCCAGGCGGAACTTCTGGTTGTCGCCGCCCTTCCAGTCCCACTGGAGCGCGCCCGCGCCGTTGTCCATGCTCGGGCCCCCGATGTCCAGCACCTTGCCGCTGTACTTCGACACCAGCCGGTAGTAGCCGTCACCGACCGACTCGATCCGCCACTTCTGGTTGTCGCCGCCCTTCCAGTCCCACTGGAGGACGCCCGCGCCGTTGTCCATGCTCGGGCCGCCGACGTCCAGCACCTTGCCGCTGTACTTCGACACCAGCCGGGCGAGGGCGGGGATTCCGGAGTTCGGCGTCGGCACCGGCTCGCTGGAGGGGTACTGCGCGTGGTGGAACGCGTCGCCCTCGAACTTGAGTTGGGAGCCCACCACGGTGCCGTCCGCCCGCAGGGTCCGCAGGCCGTAGGAGGCGACCCAGAGGGCTCCGGCGGTGTTCTTGGGGGTGACCAGCCGGCGGGTGACGGTCCGTGAGCGGAACTCGGAGACCGAGGTGGAGGACTCGTAGCCCAGTTCGGCGCTCACGCTCGCGCTGACGGTCGCGCCCGTCCCGAAGATCTTGACGCCGACCTCCGCGCTCACCGAGACGCCGGTGTTCCGGCTGAAGGTCTCGCTGCTGGTCTTCTCCACGCCGACCGTCACCGCGTCCTCGACGGTCTGGTCGGTGTCGGTGCGGTTGTCGTTGAACAGCAGCAGCGACCACCACACCCGCCGCTCGATCGTATAGTACGGCGAGTTCTCGATCCGCCAGGCCAGCGACTTCGCGTCGTCGCGCACCGCGGTCAGCGGCACCCGCACGCTGTGGTCGGTCACGGCAGGTGTGGACTGCGCGGGCCGGATGCGCCCGGTCAGCGCCGGGGTCGCTACGGACAGTTCGGTCCGGTCGCTGGGCAGGGGCAGGCACAGCGCGTACAACTCCGGGGCGGAGGAAGGCTTGTTGTACCCGGCGAGCGCGACGAACGACTCAGGGGTGATCACCGCCTTCGTGGCGCCCGGCGTCTCGTCGACGAACTGGTCTGGGGCGCTGATCTTCCAGGCGCTGAAGTCGTACTTGCCGCCGCCGCCCGAGTCACTCCAGATCAGGTCGCCCGCAGGCGCGGGCACCACCAGATCCTCCCTGACGCACATCACCAGGTCCGGCGACGGCTCGTCATGGCCGTAGACGAAGACGTTTCCCAACGGCCGGTAGCCGGGCGGCGGAACCGGCCGCCAGCAGGAGCCGTCCGCACCCCCGGTGCCGGTGTCGTTCCAGACCCACTGGTAGCCCTTCGGGCGGGCCAGCGCACCGCCGACCGTTCCGGCCGCCTCGCGCACGCAGAGCGCCGCGACATTCCCGTTGGGGTCGAACCGGCTTCGCGAAAGATCCCGCGCACCCATCGCCGACCCCGCCCCGCGATGACGCGCCCTCGCCGCCTACCTCTTCCTGCCGTTCCGCGCCAGCACCCTCGCCATGGTCGTCGGACTCGGCCCGGTCACCCTTCTGCGCCCACTCGCCATCGCCGCCACCTGCCTCGGCGCACTCCTCAACGGCGGCGGCTGGGCCTCCCTCCTGGTCGGCGCAGTGGCGGGCGCAGCAATGCTGTCCGTCGAACCCCTCGTCCACCACCGCTGGTACCGCCCTGCCGCCCACACCGCACCCGGCAACACCGCACCTGGCAACACCGTCGCCGGGCGCTGACGGCACTGCTCGCCAGGATCGCCGCCCTGGACTGAGCCACCGCGTCAACGGGCGGACGCGAGCCGCACCTTCACACCCGAGGCGCACCCGGCGCACCCGGCCGAGGGGCTGCCCACTCCCCGGACGTATCGGCCAACTCGCCTGAACCCGCTACGAGTTCACCAACCGACGGAGTCGTAGAAGTACTCGATCCCGTGCTCCTCGCCCTGGCCGAACAGCGGATCGATCTTCGCCAGCCCGAAGTACCGCCGGACGGTCGGGTCCCAGTCGTGCTCGTGGAGCCGCTCGACCATGGCGCGATAGCGCGCGGACGTGATCGGCGGCCCGGTCTGCACCGCGATGCGCTCATCGCCCCTGAGGAACATCAGGGCCTCGTGCTCCAGGACGGTGATCAGGACGAACGCCGCCGCACGCACGATCGCGTCGGGTGACTTCACCTGCGCGTAGTACGTCGGCAGTCCCGCCCGAACGGCCGCGGTGGTGCGGGACGCGAAATCCTCGCTGCCCGGGCAGCTCTCCGCCCCCGACCACCCGCCACCGCCGAGGTCCACCAGGAACCCCAGAGCCATCGCCCGCACCACGGCCGGCCCGGAGGAGCCGAGCCGGATCAGGTGCGGCACCACGGCCTCGGCCGGCAGCAAGTAACCGCCGGAATGCGAGTGGTAGACCAGGTCGTACAGGCGGTCGGCCCATCTGCGGGCCTGCGCGAGGTCCGTCGCGGCCGCCAGCCCGCGCAACACCTCGGGGATGTCCACCCCACCGCCCGGGTAGTGGTCGGGACCGCTGCAGAGGTGCGCCCAGCTGGCAGCGGCGAGATCGAGCTGTTCCGGCTCGATGGCGACGAGCTCGACCTCGAACCCGTCGGCATTCTCCAGATAGGCGGCGTAGGATTGTTCGCCACCGGCGTGCGGGTGGCGGTCGGGGAACATCAGGGTCCAGCCGTGCTGCGCGGCCTCGGCGACCAACGCGTCCACCGCACCCCGGCCCTGGACGTGGAACGCCAGGTGGTTCAGCCCGGGCCGGCACCGGTCGTGCTGGTCGGCGGTGGGCGCCCGGGACCGCTCGAAGACCAGGTACGTCGTCCCGAGCCGCCAACTGCGGCCGTCGCCCCAACTCTGGAACGGCGTCCAGCCCAAGGCGTCCAGCAGCCAGCCGAAGCAATCGACGGCACGGTCGAGGTCGGGCACCCAGATCTCGACGTGGTGCAGCATTCCGGTGGTCGGGCGGGTCATGCGGCCCCTCATCATCGGTGATCTCGACGGCCCCGGGCCGCACGCGCGCGGACCTCGGCATTCTAGGCCGCCGGACCAACCCCGCGTCAGCACCACCAGCCCCCGCGCACACGCGAACTGGCCTCCGACTGCTGCCGAAAGGCCAGTTCAACGTAAGGACGTCGCCGCCCCGGCTCAGCCGAGGATGTCCAGCATCGCCGCCTCGACCAGGTCGGCGACGTTGCGGTGGCCGCGCGCATTGGGGTGCACGAAGGACAGCTGGTCGGGCGGCGTGATGAACCCCTCCACCCACTTACTCGCGTCGCAGACACTGTGCTCCGCCGAGGACTCGTACACGTCGACGAAGTCGGCGGCCTCCTGGGTGCCCGTCGACTTCTCGATGATCCGGTTGAGCGGTTCCAGGACGTCCTGCCGCAGCCAGTCCAGGTCGCCCTGGGTGATGGTGCCGAACTGCGTCAGGTCGCCGTAGCGGCACTTGGCGGTGTCCTTGGGGAAGATGGTGGGGAAGCCGACGGCCAGGATCTTCGCGCGCGGGGCGCGCTCGTGGAGCACGGCGAGCATCCGGTCGTACTCCCTGCTCACCCTGTTCAGCCGGTCCGGGACGCTGGCTGCGAACTCGTCCTTGCAGGGGGTGCCGGCGCCACCGGTCCCCTGGCCCAACTCCGGGCACTTGACCAGGAAATCGGCGAATCCGAGGGTGTTGCCGCCCACGCCGACGGTGATCACGTCGGTGTCCGGTCCCACCGCCGCGGACTGGGGCGGCACGGCGGGGAACGGGTAGTCCGGGTCCTCGGAGAACGGCGGGAAGTGACGGCCGATCGGCTCCTGTGCCTCGTCGGTGACGTTCTCGATGGTCGCGGCGGTGCAGCTGACGTTGGTCAGGTCGAAGAGCGAACCGAAGTCGCGGTCGATGAGCTGAGGATAGGACTGGTCGGTGCGCTCGCAGCCGTCGCGCGGGATCTCGAAGACCTCACCGGCGGCCCGGATGAACCCGGCGGTGTACGAGTCACCCAGCGCCACCCACTGCCGGTCCGCCGCGGCAGCGGACTGCGCCCCGACGAACTGCGCGGGGACGACAGCGCCGGCAGCGAGCGCCGCGGCCGAGCCGAGCAGGGCCAGACGATTGCGGAAGCCTGCCACGAATCCTCCAGAGATACCGCGTTGATGACGCTTTGACCAGCCAAAACGTCACTATACGCACACACTCCGACCCCAACGGTGACATTCATCCGCCCCGGAGCCGCGCGCCCGCGCGCCGGCGCGCCCGACCGTCCGCACCCGCACCCGCACCCGCACCCGCCTCAGCGCCCGGTCAGCCCCTTGACGAGCTCGTCGATCCGCGCGGCCTGCGCATCGCGCTCCGCCTTGAGCTTGCCGAACGCCTGCGGCTGCTGGGCGATCGCGCCCTTCTGGTAGTCGGCCTCGACGGCGAACCAGATCCCGACCAGGTTGGTGCGCGCCTTGCAGTCCACATCGGCCTGCGCCATCCGAATCTCGTCGGCGTCCGGCCTGAGCTCCTTCATGGACGGCAGGTTCTCCGCGGCCTCCACCGGGCTCTTCGCATCGAACCCGCCGCCGCGCAGGCACTCCGACCACTTCCCGAAGGCCTCCTGCACGCGCGGGTCGGCCATCGAGTGCGCGAAGCTGTCTCCCTTGGTCTGCCCGACGAGTTGGGCCCCGGCGCCGTTCGAACCCCGCCCGGCCGACTGGAGCTCACTCAGCTCGGCATTGGCCTTGCCCTGGCAACCTCCATCCGGCACCGCCTGCCCGTTCGAGCTGGTCACCGGTTTGCCTGCGGCGTCCCGACCGAGCAGCACGGCGTTCTCCGCCGAGGAGAGCGCGGCTTGCAGGGCCTTACCCTCGCGCCTGGGCAGGTGGTACCCCCAGGTGCTGACGCTCGCCGGGTCGGTCACGCCGTAGCGACGGAACATGATCGAATCGGAGGCCGAGACCACCGGGGTCCGTGCCACGGGCACGTCGAAGCCGTACTGCTGCATGCACACGGCGACCTTCTTCGCGTTCAACCACTTCAGCGCGGCCTCCTGCTGAGCGGTCAACATGTATTCCGTGATCGGCAGTTGGAGCGTGTCGACGTCCGCCGGTGACGCCGTGGGCGTCGGCCCCGCGGTGGCGGGCAGCACCGGGACGGGCGGCGGCGCGGCCCGCCCGGCGGAGCACCCGGCTGCCACCAGGGCGGACAGCGCGAACAGCACCGTCACCGGAAGTCGCCCCCGGCCGACCCTCGTTGCGGCAGTCACGGTTGTTCTCCTCCGGGGTCTCGGGGCGCGGGACACGGCCTGCCCGCCGGCGTCGACCGGCGGGCAGGCATCGGGCACGGGACGCGGGCGGTCAGACGGTGGGGCAGTAGGAGCGCGAGGCGTCGTCCATGGCGATCGAGGCCTCGTTGTTCTTCAGCCAGGAGTTGAGGTTGCCGCCCTTGTTGGGGCTCAACCAGTTCTCGTCCCCCATGTAATAGGAGTTGACCCAGATGCCCACGTTGCAGGCGCTCGCGTTCTCGGCGGACGCGGCGTTGTTCCACACGTCGTTGCCGTCGCTGAACTTCTCGCCCGCCAGCTTGGGAACTCCGGGGTTGGCGCTGCTGCCCCAAATGCCGCCGGCGGCGTTGGAGTTGTAGAAGAGGCAGTAGTAGTAGGACCCACGAGCCTGGGCGCAGGTGAACGTGTTCCAGTTGTCGATGTTGGCGTAGCTGGCGTTGGCCTGCCCGGCCAGGCCGCCGAGCGCGAGCATGGCGGACACGCCGACCAGGGCAAGGCGTGACGCGGTCTTCTTCACTGACATTCCGGTTCTCCTCCACGTGGCGGATCGGTGGTGCGGCGTCGGACTCCTGAACTCGATGGGGGCAAGCGGAAGCGGCCCCTCGGCGGGAACAGTAGATCTTGGATCGAACCGGCGTCTGCACGGTTTGCGGCCAATCCGGTGGCCGATTCGACGATCACCGCGCCCCCGGCACCGCGTGGCAGCCGGGTATTCACCGACCGTTTCCCGCCAACCCCCACAAGCGAACGACCGCCACAACCGAACGACCCCCACAACCGAACGACCGCCGCACAACGCAACGACGGCCCGCACCCTGCGGTGCAAGCCGTCGTTCCGCGGTGTCCCGGCCCGTCAGGCCACCGGCGCGTACTTGTAGCCGACCCGGCGGACCGTGACGATGGTGTCGCGGTAGGCGGCGCCGAGCTTGCGGCGGAGGCGCGCGACGTGGACGTCGACGGTGCGGCCGTCGCCGACGTGGCCGTATCCCCAGACGGTGTGCACGAGTTGGTCGCGGGTGTGGACCCGGTGCGGGTGCTCGGTGAGGTGGGCGAGCAGCTCGAACTCGAGGTAGGTGAGGTCGAGCAGGGCGCCGTCGACGTACGCGTTGCGACGGTCGAGGTCGACGGAGATGCCGCTCTCGGCGGGGCGGGTGAAGGGCCGGACCGGGGCGGCGGCCACCACGGGAGCGGGCGCGGGAGCGACCTTCTCGGCGGGCACCAGCACCAGGTACCCGACCAGCGGGCTGTTCGCGCCGGCCCCGAGCTGCGCCAACAGGCCCTGCGGCAGCACGGATTGGGGCAGCGCGGCGACGACGGCGGCGCCGTCCTGGAGGCCGGCCAGCAGGCTCTCGGGGGCGATGGCGGGCGCGGGCCGGGTCATCGGAGCCGGGGCGGCGACCCGCCGGTACTCGGCGTCGAGGGGCTGGTTCGGCAGGGAGTGGTTGTGGTTCGGCAGGGTGCGGACCGCTCGCAGGTGCGGGGTCGCGGTGGCGGCGTAGGACATTCGAGGGCTCTTTCGCGCGTGACGGTCGGTGGGTGGTCGTCGTCTGCGCTTCCGGCGCGCCGGCGCTGACGGGTCGGTCAGTGCGGCAGGCGGGAGACGCGGGGTACGCGCCGACAGGTCTGGTCGAAGTGGTGGGCCTGGCGCGGGGGCCAGAACGGTTCGAGAAGTACGCGAGGATTCACAGGGCGGCTCTCCGGAGCACGACGGGTCGGCGAAAAACGCACAGAACCGCCACCACACCTACGGGCAAAGGGTGATGACGGTGCGTCAGCGACAGCAGGCGCTGTAGATCAGACCGTGGTCGATGTACCGGCGGACGGTCAGCACGGGGAGGGCGGAGACGCGGACCGCTTCGGTCATGGTCCTGCTCCTCCCCCGGTGCGGTGTCGAGAACCCGCGACGAACGGCGGGCACGAGTACGAGACTTCCACGCCACGTGCCCGGAAGGCAACCCACTGCACCGACCGGTCCGCACGCCAAGACAGAAACCATCCACCATCCGGACGCCAACGCCCTGACCTGCAAAAATGCGACCAGTACTACAGTCGCACTCCGACCCGCTCAGCGGCGTGCTGCACCAGCCGGATCAGCAACTCCTTGCCGTCCTCGCGCCGCCGCGCGTCGCACAGCAGCACCGGCACGCTCTCCGGCAGGTCGAGCGCGGCGCGGACGTCCTCGGGCGCGTACACCTCGGTGCCCTCGAAGCAGTTGACGGCGACCACGAACGGGATGTCGCGCTGCTCGAAGTAGTCGACGGAGGGGAAGGAGTCGGCGAGCCGCCGGGTGTCGGCGAGCACGACCGCGCCGAGGGTGCCGCGCGCGAGTTCGTCCCAGACGAACCAGAAGCGGTCCTGGCCGGGGGTGCCGAACAGGTAGAGGGCGAGGCCGGGCTTGAGGTCGATGCGGCCGAAGTCCATGGCGACGGTGGTGGTCCGCTTGTCCTCGACGCCGGCGGTGTCGTCGACCGGGCGGCCGCGCTCGCTGAGCGTCTCCTCGGTGCGCAGCGGCCGGATCTCGCTGACCGCGCCGACCAGGGTGGTCTTGCCCGCGCCGAAGCCGCCGGCGATCAGGATCTTGACCGCGTTGGCGGCCCAAGGAGCCTTGCGGGTAGCGGAGGTTGACGCCGCGTCAGGGGCGTCAGAGTGCACGGAGGCCATTGATCACGTCTCGCAGCAGTCGCTCGTCCGGTTGCTGGGCGAGCTGGAAGGGTCGGGTGACGCTGATCAGGTCGGCGTCGTGGAGGTCGCCGAGCAGGACCCGGACCACGCTGACCGGCAGGTCGGTGTAGGAGCCCAACTCGGCGACGCTGAGGGGCTCATCGCAGCAGAGCTGGAGGATGGCGTGGTGCTCGGGTCCGATCGGGAGGTCGGCCGGGACGCCGCCGGGGGCGAGGTACTCCCCGGCGGCGGTGACCAGCGAGATCAGGTCGAACAGGCCGTCGTCGACCGGCCGGGCGCGTCCTCTGGTCATCGAGAACAGCCGGACCATCGGTCCGGCGTCGTCGTCGAACCAGCGGTTGTCCACCGGCGTGCGGGGCACGAACAGGTCGATCGGCGTGTCGTCGGCCGACGCCTCGTCCGCGCTCTCACCGCCGGGGTCGGCCGGGGCGGTGGCCTCGGTCGGCTCGGTCGGCTCGGGCTCGCTCATCTAACCAGTCAACTCCTCGGCTCGGCGGCCAGGTGCTCCCCGACGCGCTTCACCAACAGTGCCATCTCGTAGGCGATTTGGCCCACATCGGATTCGGCATCGCTGAGCACGGCCAGGCAACTGCCGTCGCCGGCGGCGGTGATGAACAGGAAGGCCTCGTCCAGTTCGACCATGGTCTGCCGGACGCCGCCGACCTGGAAGTGCCGGCCGGCGCCCTTGGCGAGGCTGTGGAAGCCGGCGGCGACGGCCGCCAGGTGCTCGGCGTCCTCCCGGCCGAGGCCGCTGGAGACGCCGGTGGCCAGGCCGTCGCTGGACAGGATTACCGCGTGCCGAAGGGTCGCGACGCGGCCGACCAGGTCGTTGAGGAGCCAGTCGAGGCTCCCGGACGGCGGTGTTGTTGCGGTCATGATTCGGTTCCTTCTGCTGGTGCGGGCGGTGCGTCCGGCGGCTGGTGCGCCGGGGGGACGGAGCGGACGGGGGCGGCCGGCAGCGCGGGTGGCACCGGCGCGGAGGGGAGCGCGACCCGCAGCCGGGGCGGGCGGCCGGGCTGCGGCGCGGCCGGCGCGACCCGCGCGCCGGGGCGGTCACCGGGCGCGGCCGGGTCGGGCTCGGAACGGACGACGGTCAGCGAGGCGGGCTGCAACCGGTCGCCGCGGCCGCGGGCGAAGCCGCGCTGGAACGAGGCGAACGCGGAGCGGGCCTCCTCGGGGCTGCGCTCGCGGGCCGACTCGGGGGTCTCGGGGCTTGTGCCGGCCCGGAGTTGGGGCGCGAGGCTGGCCTGCCGGACCCGGCGCGGCAGCAGCCCCCCGGCCACCGGCGTGAGCGGCGTGACGGGCGCACCGGACACCTCAGCAGCCGCGGGCACCGCAACAGGCGCGGCGGGCTCGGCGTCCTCGGTCCGCCGGTGCCGCCCCGTCCCGGATGCGCCCTCAATGGCCGCTTCCTGTCCGGGAGTTCGCCGTCGCGGCAGCCCGCCGGGCTTCGCGGACGGGTCGGCGGCGGACGGGCGCGGCCCGCCGAGCACCTTCGCGGGCGCGGCATGCGCGGGCGCGGCGTGCGCGCGGCCGGGTTCGGCGGTGCCGGTGGCCCGGCGGTGGGTGGCGTCGTCGGCGGCGGGGCGGGCCCCGTCGGGGGCCATCTCGGCGGCGTCGGCGAGGAGTTCGCGCGGGATCAGCACCACGGCGGAGGTGCCGCCGTACGGGGAGGGCCGCAGGTGGACCCGGATGCCGTGTCGGCGGGCCAGCCGGGAGACCACGAACAGGCCCAGCCGGTCGGTGTCGGCGAGGTCGAACTCCTGCTCCACGGCGAGGCGTTGGTTGATCTCGCCGAGGTGCTGCTCGTTCAGTCCGAGGCCGCGGTCGTCGATCTCCAGGCAGAAGCCGTGCGCGACCACCTCGCCCTGGACGGTGACCTGGGTCTGCGGCGGGGAGAACACCGTGGCGTTCTCGACGAGTTCGGCGATCAGGTGGGTGACGTCGGCGACGGCGGAGCCGAGCAGTCCGGTGCCGGGGAACGGCCGGACGATGACCCGGGCGTAGTCCTCGACCTCGCCGACGGCGGCGCGCACCACGTCGACCATCCGGACCGGCTTGCGCCAGGCGCGGCCGGGCGAGCCGCCGGAGAGGATGATCAGGCCTTCGGCGTGCCGGCGCATGCGGGTGGTGAGGTGGTCGAGCCGGAACAGGTCTTCGAGTTCGCGCGGGTTCTCGGTGCGGCGCTCCATGGTGTCGAGCAGGGTGAGCTGGCGGTGCAGCAGCACCTGGGAGCGGCGGGCCAGGTTGACGAAGACGGCGGAGACGCCGCGGCGCAGCTGGGCCTGTTCGACGGCGGCCTCGACGGCGACCCGCTGCACCTCGTTGAAGGCGCGGCCGACCTGGCCGATCTCTCCGGTGCCGAAGTCGAGTTGGGGGACTTCGGCGACCACGTCGACCTCTTCGCCGAGGCGCAGCCGGTGCATCACGGAGGGCAGTCGGTTGGCGGACAGGTCGGCGGCGGCGTTGCGCAGGCCGACGAGTTCGCGCACCAGGCGGCGGCCGATGCGGTAGGAGACGGCGATGGAGACCACCACGGCGAGCAGGCCGACCAGGCCGGCGACGCCGCCGCGCAGCAGGGAGTTGACGGCGTAGGCGTGGGCCTGGTCGCCGATCTTGGCGGCCAGGCGGGCGTTCATGGTGGCGATGTCGTTGAGGACCCGGTCGGCGTTGTCGCCCCAGTTGTCGACGGGGCCGCCGCGGACTTCGGCGGCCCGGTCGGTGGCGTTGTCGAAGCCGGTTTCGGCGAGGGTGAGGGCGTGCCAGGCCTCGCTGTTGCGCAGTTCGATGTAGTCGTGCTGGTCCTGCGGGTCGAGTTCGGCGACGTAGACCCGGAACAGGGTCTGCTGGGCGTGCATGGCGTCCAGCGCGATCTGCTGCTTGCGGATGTCGGTGGCGGCGGTGGCGGTTCCGGCCCGCAGGGCGCGCATCGCGGCGGTCTCCTGGGCCAGGTAGTCGGTGGCCCGGGTGAGTTCGACCAGCAGGGTGCCCTGGCGGGGCAGTGCGCCGCTCTCCTTGGCGACGAAGGAGGACCGGAAGGCGAAGACCGGTCCGATCAGGGCGCTGTAGTCCTTGAGCGCGCCGTCCCAGCTGGATTGGTGCTGGCCGATCTGGCTGCGGACGGCGGCGAGTTCGTCGGCGGACGCGATGAGGTCGTGGAGGCGGGCGCGCTGGTCGCCGTCGAGCTTGCCGGCGTCGCGGCTGCCCGCCTGGTAGCGCAGCAGTTGCAGGTCCCGGTCGGTGACGGTCTGGGACTTCAGGTAGGAGTCGGTGTAGGCCTTGTTGGCGGGGTCGGCGAGGCGCAGCACGGCGGCGGTGCGTTCGATGCGCAGGTCGTCGACGTACTGGTCGGCGGGGCCGCCGAAGGCCGTGTAGGTGTCGCTGAGGTCGAGTTGGTTCCACACGCCGCTGGTGGTGATCAGTGTGGAGTAGGCCCACAGGCCGCCGAGCGCCACGATGGGCACCAGGAGCAGCGCGATGATCCTCGCGCGGATCGAGCTGCGGCGCAGGCGCATGTGGGTCCTCTGGTGGTCCTCGGTCGGTGTGGTCGCCGGGCACGAGCGGCCGGGGGCAGGAATGAGCATGAAGAGGTACGGAGGGGTACGAGAGCCGCGAGCCTACTACTTACTGACCGTCCGTTCGTAGGGTGAATTTGCATCGTGATCGTGTGGTGTCCGTATCGTCCTTTAATTTCCTCACCAGCGTCCTTCAGTGCCCCCACCTGCGGCACTGTGCCCGGTGCGCGGTGTCGTCGGGCGGTGACTCTGGGCAGCACCGCGTCGATCGGGTAGCTTCGCCGGTGCCGCCCTCCGCCTGTGCGATCCGGGGCGGGGATCGGCGGAACGGGGGTACCGTGCGAGAGATCAGCAGCCCCGCGCTCGGCAGCTCGGCGGTGACCGGCGGGCTGGCCGACTCGGTGTTCGACCGGGCCGAGCGCGAACCGCGACTGGTGCAGTTGTCCCGCTGGGCGGACGGCGCCTGGCGGCCGGTGACGGCCGTTCAGTTCCGCGACGAGGTGCTGGCCCTCGCCCGGGGTCTGCTCACCCGCGGGGTGCGCTACGGCGACCGGGTCGCGGTGATGTCCTCCACCCGCTACGAGTGGACGCTGTTCGACTACGCGCTCTGGTCGGTCGGGGCGATCCCGGTGCCGGTGTACCCGACGGCGGCGCCCGAGCAGGTGCGCTGGATCCTGGCCGAGACCTCGGCGGTGGCCTGCGTGGTCGAGGACGAGGACCAGGCGATGACGGTCGGCGCGGTCTGCGACGCGCTGCCGGCGCTGACCGGCATCTGGCAGCTCGACCGGGGCTGCGTCGAGCAGTTGATGGCCGACGGGCAGGAAGTGCCGAACGCCCTGGTGCACCGTAGACGGGTCGGGGTGACGCCGGATTCGCTGGCCAGCGTCATCTACACCTCGGGCACCACCGGCCGTCCGAAGGGCTGTCTGCTGACCCACGGCAACTTCGCGGCGGTGGCGGACGCGGTGCTGGACGGCTGGGCGGAGGTGTTCTCCGACACCGGCGGCGACCAGCCCGCCACCTTGCTGTTCCTGCCGCTGGCGCACGTGTACGGCCGGCTCACCCAGGTCGCGGCGATCCGCGGCGGCATCCGGATCGGCCACCACGCCAAGCTGGCGGCGGACAGTCTGCTGCCGGCCCTGGCTGCGTTCCGGCCGACCTTCCTGCACGCGGTGCCGTACATCTTCGAGAAGATCCACCGCCGGGCCCGGGAGGCCGCCGAGGCGTCGGGCCGGCTGGAGACCTTCCTGCAGGCCGAGCAGGTGGCCATCGAGTGGGCGACGGCCTGGGAGCGCCGGGCGCACCGCAAGGGCCCCGGCCCGTCCCCCGCGCTGCGGCTGCGGCACGCCGCGTACGAGCGCCTGGTGTACCAGCGGGTGCGGGCCGTGCTCGGCGGCCGGGTGCGCTCGGTGATCTCCGGCGGGTCCATGCTGGGGCGGGAGTTGGCGCTGTTCTTCGCGGGCGCGGGCATGACGGTGTACGAGGGCTACGGCCTGACCGAGACGACCGCCGCGATCACCGCCAATCCCCCGGACCGGCCCAGATTCGGCACCGTCGGCCGCCCGGTGCCGGGCGCGGCGGTGGCGATAGCCGAGGACGGCGAGGTGTGGGTGCGCGGCGCCGGCGTGTTCTCCGGCTACCTCAACCATCCGCGCTGTACGCAAGAGGCGCTGCACGGCGACTGGTTGGCCACCGGCGACCTCGGTTCGCTGGACGAGGACGGCTACCTGACATTGACCGGCCGCAAGAAGGAGGTGATCGTCACCTCCAGCGGCAAGAACCTCGCCCCCGCGATCCTGGAGGAGCGGGTGCGGGCCCATCCGCTGGTCGCCCAGTGCCTGGTGGTGGGCGACAACCGGCCGTACCTGGCCGCGCTGATCACCCTCGACCCGGTGGCCCTCGCGCACTGGCTCAAGTCCCGCGGCCGCCCGCAGCTGGACATTCACGGGGTGCTCACCGACCACGAGCTGCACCAGGAGGTGCAGCGGGCCGTGGCCGCCGCCAACACCACCGTCTCGCGCGCCGAGTCGATCCGGGCCTTCCGCTTGTTGCCGCACGAATTCACCCTGGACGACGGCCTGTTGACGCCCTCGCTGAAGATCCGCCGAGCAGCGGTGGCGGACCGCTACGCGCAGGACATCGACGAGCTGTACGCCGGCTGAACGGCCGTCCCGTTCCGGACTCTGACGCCCCGTCATTAAAACAACCTCAACGCACGGCACGGCGGTTGACCGATCTCCGACAGCCCCCTTGACCGTCGGGATTGGTCCAGTCCATTGTGTGCACCTGGCCCGGTGCGGCAGGGCCGCGACCGACCCCCGCCCCTCCGGGAGTCACGTCTTCTCTCCTCCCCCACACTGGAGTTGATCCGTGCTCAGTTCCGCACGCCGCCGTCTCGCGACGGCTGCCGCCGCCACCGTGCTGGCCACCCTCGCCACCGCCCCGGCCGCACACGCCGATGCCCCGGCCGCGCACGCCGGCGCCCCGACGAACACGGCTGCCGACGCCCCCGCGGTCAACCTGGCCACCAACCCTGGATTCGAGATCCCCACCCTCCCGCTCGCCGACTGGGGCTCCATCCCCGGCTGGCACTGCGCGGCCGGCGAGGGCGCCGTCACCACCGCGGCCCGCACCGGCGGCTCCGCGCTGGCCATCACCCCGGCCTCCGCCGACTCCACCGGCCAGTGCACCCAGACCCTCGCGGTGCGCCCCAACACCAGCTACACCTACCGGGCTTGGGTGCACGGCTCGTACGCCTTCATCGGCGCCACCGGCACCGGCCACGACGTCCCGCCGGCCTGGACGGCGTCCACCGGCACCGGCTGGCAGCAGCTGTCCACCACCTTCACCACCGGCGCCGCCACCACCTCCGTGCAGCTGTACGTGCACGGCTGGTACGGCCAGGGCCCGATCGCGGTGGACGACGTCAGCGTCACCGGCGACACCCCCGCGCCGGCGTACGCCACCTGGAACGCGCCGACCTCGGACAAGGTGGTCTTCCTGACCATCGACGACGGCTGGTTCCGCACCCCCGAGGCCGCGCAGCTGATCGCCGACCGCAAGCTCCCGGTCACCGCGTTCCCACTGCCCATGCCGGAGGGCTTCGAGCAGGACTACTTCAGCCGGATCACCGCCGCGCCCGGCTCCTCCATCCAGGACCACACCGTCTCGCACCGCGACCTGACGACGCTGTCGCTCGCCGAGCAGCAGGCCGAGATCTGCGACGCCCGCGACGCGGTCACCGCCCGCTACGGCACCACGCCGACGATCCTCCGCCCGCCGTACTTCGCCTTCGACGCCAACTCCCAGCAGGCCGCCGCGAACTGCGGCATCAAGTACCTGCTGACCGCCACCGCCGACTTCACCTCCGGCGCCTCGAACGTCTACCACGGCGGCCCGCTCCAGCCCGGCGACGTGATCATCCTGCACTTCACCGACACCCTGGCGAGCGACCTCCAGCGCGCCCTGGACGCGGCCGCCGCGGCCGGCCTGAAGCCCGCCGCGCTGACCGACTACCTTCACTGACCCTCGCCGCCGCGCGGATAAGGCTGACGTATTGTCAGTCCGTGGCGGTTCACGAACACCGGTGTCCGGGCCCCTCCCATGGGCCCGGACACCGGCTCACGCGTCCCTCACGGACAAGCGACTGCTCCGGGGATCAGACGCCCGCGGAGAAGCTCGGCAGGTAGCCGTACGCCTGGCCCGAGGAGTTCGGGTGGTAGCTGTCGCTGACCGGCAGCGTGGTGCTGTTCAGCCACTGCGAGGACGAACCGCAGATCTCGTGGGTCGAGAAGATCGTCCGGACGTCCTTGAAGGTGAACCCGGCCGCCGCAACCTGCTTGGAGATCACCGAGTCCAGGGTGTCCGCCGCGCCGTTGATCGCGGTCCGCTTGGTGTCCGAGATGCCGACGATGCAGTTGCCCGGCACCTGGTACAGGTGCGGGTAACCCAGCACCACCACGTGCGCGTTGGGCGCCTTCGCCTTGATCTGCGAGTACAGGTTGGAGAGCTTGCCCGGCAGCGTGTTGGTGGCGTAGCTCTTCGCCGTGTTCACAGCGCTCAGACACGAGGCCTCGCTGCTCAGCACACAGGTCTGCATGGTCGACGCGAAGCCCGCGTCGTTGCCGCCGATGGTGATCGAGACCAGGGTGGTCGTCGAGCTCAGCGAGCTGATCTGGTTGGCAAGCACGTCGTTGGTGGTCGCACCCGAGCAGGCGACGAACTTGAACGACGTCGGGGCGTGGGCGTTCTTCCACAGCTGCGGGTAGGCGTTGGTGCTGCGGCTGCAGCTGCCGCTCTCGCTGGTGTAGCTGCCCGAGCCGACACCGGCCGAGTAAGAGTCGCCGAGCGCCACGTAGTTGACGCCGGCGGCGCTCGCCTGGGTGGCGGCGGCAAGGGTGGCGATGGACAGGGCTGCCGCGGTGAGAGCGACGGTTACGGCGCGAACGCGAGTCATCTTTCCTCCAATGAGTGATGCAGGCCACACATTGGATACCAGCCAGTAGCCTCGTGGGGAAGCGGTCATGCCAAAGAATTTGACGAACACTCATCCAACGGACACCTGAAAATCGCTACGCGCGGAGACCCACCCCTGACCTGGGCTGCGGAAATTCCCCCCAGCCCCCTCCCGAACGCCCGATCACCCAATTTTTCACCTGACGCACCGTCAACTCCCGCCCCATCTCCGAGCGCGACGACGGCGTGACACTCCGTGCCCGGCTTCCGGGTCAACGTGCCGACACGCGCCGCCACTTGAACGCACCCGACGCCGAACTCCGGACACTGGACGGCGATTTCCGGACGCCTGGTCCGGGCCATCAGCTGCGAGGCGCCGGCCGGCGCGCAACACTTCCCTGCTCGCCCCGCCCGCCACCGCCGAGCAGCGCGCCGCGACCGGACCTGGCACCCCCGTCGAACGACAGGCGCGAGCCCCGACGGTTCGTCACCAACCTGTCCGACTCCACCGATCGCGACGATCACGCCCTGTGTCGACACCCCCGAGCGGCTTCGTCACGGTCCGAAGTCACCCGCCCGTCGAAATCAGCCCACCCGCCCGCCACGGAAATCACAAATGCCCACCGGATTTCCGAAGAAATTCCGCCGTCCGAAACCCGGGCGCCAGCGGTCCCGGAAATCGCCGGTCCTCCCGCGAGAACCACCTCCGAATTGAGCAGCGGACCCGCCCCGGAGGAGGAATTCGAACCACCCGAAAGCGACCGCGGGCGGAGCCCGCCCCGAGCTCCCCCGCGTCGCGCGGGCCACCGCCACGCGCACCCGAACTCCCGCGCGCGATCCCCCCCTTGGCGCGGCTTCAACCGCGCCAGGACGTGATCCACGCCACACGTCTCCCCCGGTCGCGCGACCCGCGCGCGGGGTTCCGACATATACGCGCGCAAATTCCGTTCCACACCTCGGCAAACTGCGCCATACGACGGGAATACCCCGACAGCGTGAGGCGGATCACAGCCGACAATCGCCTTTCACCCGCCCCGGCGACCGGTCTTGTCCGCGTTCGCCGCCGACCCGTGCGACGGGCACGCCCTACCGGGAGGTAATCATGTACAAGACCATTCGCAAGGCGACCAGGACCGTTGTCGTCATTACCTCAACCGCGGCAGCCGCCCAAGGTGTGACGGGCCCGGAGCGCGGAGCACCCGACTTGCGTCGCCCGACAGTCATCAATCAATTGATGACTGTCAACTCCGAGACATCGAGCACCCGGCTCAACGCAACCAGCAGCCCTCGAGCGGCAGTTCCTCGATCGTCTCGTTCGCCGACGCCGGAACCCCCAGCACCGCGACCGCCGCCGCCACCGCCGCCCGGGCCTGGTACAGGCCGGTGGTTCCCCAGCCGAGGAGTTCGACCGCCAGTCCGGGGGCGACGAGCAGCCGTCGGTAGTGGCGGCCGGACGCCGGATCGGGTGCGGACGGGCCCGCGCCGTGCAGCGCCGCGGCCATCCGCACACGCGCGCACTCGTGGCCGCCGTTCGCCGAGCCGACCCGGTCGTACAGGTAGCCGAGGTACAGCGGCGGGCCGATCCGGGCCTGGGCCTCCTCCCCCGCCTCGCGGGCCAGCGCGGCGCCCGGGTCGCCCGCGTCCTCCGTCTCCAGCGAGCCACCGGGGAGGCTGACGATCCCGTCCCGCGGGTTGACCAGCGTGAGCACCCGGCCGTCGGGGGCGAACAGCCAGCCCCAGGACTGCTTCACCGGCAGCCCCTCCGGTACCACGATCCCCGCGTGCCAGGGCCACCCGGCATTCGGTCGGCGCCGGACCCGCCCGAGCAGTTCGGAGATCTCCGGGCTGTACTCGATGCCCATGCCACTCCCTCCGCACTCCGGGCGGCCACCCTCGCCACCTGATGATCTTCCCCGAACACCCGACCGATGAACAGCCCCGGCCGCCGGTCGGGTCACCGTCCCACCTGTCCCATCGGCCTCCGCCGCCTCTCCGCTCCCGGCCTGTCACCCGTACCTGTGATACTCGGTACCGGCCCGACCACATGAAAGCGACGAGGAGTGACAGACATGCTGCGGGGAGCTTCGACGTGAGGCTGCTGCACACCTCGGACTGGCACCTTGGCCGTTCCTTCCACCGCGAGAACCTGCACGAGGCGCAGCGCGCGTTCCTCGACCACCTGGTGGCCACCGCCGTCGCCGAGCGGGTGGACGCGGTGCTGGTGGCGGGTGACGTGTACGACCGCGCGCTGCCGGGTCTGGAGGCCGTCGCGCTGTTCGACGACGTGCTGTGGCGGCTGGCCGAACGGAACATCCCGACCGTCTTCATCAGCGGCAACCACGATTCCGCGCGCCGTCTCGGTGTCGCGTCCCGCCTGATCGAGCGGGCCGGCATACACCTGCGCACCGATCCGGGCGCGCTCGCCGAGCCGGTGCTGCTGGACGACGAGCACGGGCCGGTGGCGGTGTACGGGCTGCCGTACCTGGAACCGGCGTTGGTGCGGGAGCGGCTGGGGCTGGCGAAGGGCGGGCACGAGCAGGTGCTGGCGGCGGCGATGGACGCCGTCCGGGCCGACCTCGCCGCGCGCCCGGCGGGCACCCGGGCCGTGGTGCTGGCCCACGCGTTCGTGACGGGCGGCGAGCCGAGCGACAGTGAGCGCGACATCGCGGTGGGCGGCGTGCAGTCGGTGCCGTCCGGGGTGTTCGACGGCGTGCACTACGTGGCCCTCGGCCACCTGCACGGCAGCCAGACCCTCGCCCCGCACCTGCGCTACTCGGGCTCCCCGCTCGCCTATTCGTTCTCCGAGACGAACCACCGCAAGTCGATGTGGCTGGTCGACCTGGACGCCGAGGGCGCCGTCGAAGCCACCCGGATCTTCTGCCCGCAGCCCCGGCCGCTGGCCCAACTGCGCGGCCGCCTGGACGATCTGCTCACCGCCGACGAGCACGACTGGGCCCGCGACGCCTGGGTGCAGGCCACCCTGACCGACCCGGTGCGCCCGGTTGATCCGATGGAGCGGCTGCGGGTCCGCTTCCCGCACACCCTGCAGTTGCTGTTCGATCCCGAGGGCGGCGAGCAGGCCGCGGCGCAGTCGTACGCGCAGCGGGTCAGCGGGCGCAGCGACCAGGAGGTGGTGGAGGGTTTCGTCGCCCATGTCCGCCCGGGGCGGGAGTTGGACGACACCGAGCAGTCCTGGCTGCTGGAGGGCCTGGAGTCGGTGCGCCGCACGGCCGCCGGCCGGGCCGAGGAGAACGGCCGATGAACCTCTCGAAGGGGAGCGCCCGATGAGGCTGCACCAGCTCACCGTCACCGCGTTCGGCCCGTTCGCGTCCACGGAGCGGATCGACTTCGACCGGCTCACCGCGTCCGGCCTGTTCCTGCTGCGCGGGGCGACCGGCGCGGGCAAGAGCAGTGTGCTGGACGCGGTCTGCTACGCGCTGTACGGCGAACTGCCGGGCTCGCGCAAGAGCAACGGCGTGCGCAGCGACCACGCCGACCAGGGGCGCCGCACCGAGGTGGTGCTGGAGGCGACGCTCGGCGGGCGCCGGCTGGAGATCACCCGCAGCCCGGAGCAGCTCCGCCCGAAGAAGCGCGGTGCGGGCTTCACGCAGGACAAGGCGCAGACGCTGCTGCGTGAATGGGCCGCGGACGCCGGCGAGGGCGAGCCGGGCTGGGTCGCGGTCAGCAAGTCGCACCAGGAGGCCGGCGAGGAGCTGACCCGGCTGCTCGGCATGAGCCGGGACCAGTTCTGCCAGGTGGTACTGCTGCCGCAGGGCGACTTCGCGCGGTTCCTGCGCGCGGACTCCAAGCAGCGCGCCGAGCTGCTGGGCAAGTTGTTCGACACCAGCCGGTTCGAGCAGTTGGAACGCTGGGCGGCGGAGCGCCGTCTGCGCCAGGAGCACGAGGTGCAGGCCGGCCGGCAGAAGCTGCGCGACCTGGCGGCCCGCGCCGAGGAGGCCGCCGGTCCGCTCGCGGAGGACGCCGCCGCGCACCGGCCCGACGAGAACGCCTCCGCCTCGGACGTGCTGGCCTGGGCGGCGATGCTGCGCGGCACGGCCGCCGAACGCGTCACCGCGACGGCGCTCGCGCTGGAGGCCGCCGAGTCCGCCCGCACCCGGGCCCGCGCGCACCTGGACGCCCAGCGCACCTTGGCGGACCGCCAGCACCACTACCACTCCGCGCTCGACAAGCATCTCCAACTCACCGCCACCGCCCAGGAGTCGGCCGCCGACCGGTCCCGCCTGCGGCTCGCGCTGGCCGCCGAGACCCTGGCCCCCCTGCGCTCCCTGCACCGCAGCGCGCTGGCCGCCCACACCGCCGCCACCGCCACCGAGTCCACGCACACCGCCACACTCAACACCCGGTCCGCCGCCCCCTGGGCCGCCCAACTGCTCGGCGACCTCCCGCTCGCCGCCGCCGAACGCGCCCTGCACACCGAGGCGACCCGCCTGTCCGGGGCCCGCGCCGACGAGCAGCGGCACGCCCAACTACTGGTCGAACGCGGCGAGTTGGCCGCCGAGCAGAAGCAGGCGGACGACCTGGCGGAGGAGTCGCAGGACTGGCTGTCCGGCTTCGACGACCAGCTGAAGCAGCTGAACGCCGACCTCGACGCGGCCCGCGACGCCCACGCCCTGCTCGCCCAACTCGACGCCCAGCACGTCGATCTGACGCTCCGTCAGGACGCTGCTCACCGCCACCACCGACTCCTTTCCTCACTCACCGCCGCCGAGGCGGAGGTGCACGCCCTGACGGGCGCCGCGCTGGACGCCCGGTCCCGCACTCTGGACCTCCAGGAACGCCGACTCGCGGGCATGGCCGCCGAGTTGGCCGCCCAGCTGGCCGCCGGCGAACCCTGCCGGGTGTGCGGCTCGCCGGAACACCCGAACCCGGCCCGCCCCTCAGCCGACCAGGTCACCGCCGCCGACGAGCAGCGCGCCCGCGCCGCCCAGCACGCGGCGGAGGGCGAACTCGACGCCGCCAAGCGCCGGTTGAGCACGCTGCAGGCCGACACCGCGGCCGCCGAAACCGCTTCCGGCGGCCGCTCGGTCGCCGAACTCTCCCTCGCCCTCGAAGAGTTGAACTCTTCTCGCCGCACCGCACTGCACACCGCGGAACGACTGGTCCCCCTGGGCCAGCAGGTCGAACGACTCGAGCACGAGCGCAAGGCCCGCCACGAGCGGCTGCGCCAGGCGGGCGAGCGCGGAGCCGTCCTCGCCGACCGGCTCGGCACCGTCGCGGCCGAACTCGACGCGCTGGCCGGCCGGATCGCCGCCGCCCGCGGCGACGCCCCGTCCGTCGCGGCCCGCGCCACCGCGGTGGACGCCCTCGCCGCAGCCGTCACCGCCGTCCTCGACGCCGCCCGCACCACCACCGAAACCACCCGCCGCCTCGCCGAGGCCACCGCCGCCCTCGAACAGGCGGCCGCCGACGCGGGCTTCACCGACCTGCCCGCACTCGCCGCCGCCGAACTCCCCGCCCACCAACGCGACGCCCTGCAAGGGCGGTTCGAGCAACTGGACGCCGCCCTGGAACAGGCCGCAGCCCGCCTCGCCGACCCCGACCTGCGCGCGGCCGCCGAACTCCCGCCCGCGGACGCCGCATCCGCACACGCCGCCGAGGAACACGCCACGGCCGTCCTGCGCACCGCCGACACCGCACACGGCACCGCCACCGCCCGGGTCACCGCCCTGGCCCGGATCACCGCCGACCTGACCGCCCTCGCCGACGCCTTCGCCCCCGTCCTCGACGCCTACGCCCGGATCAGCGGCCTCGCCGCCCTGCTCGCGGGCGCCCCCGCCGAGAACGCCCTGCGCATGCGCCTGGAGTCCTACGTCCTGGCCGCCCGCCTCGAACAGGTCGCCGCCGCCGCCAGCCAGCGCCTCCTCAAAATGTCCGGCGGCCGCTACACCCTGGTCCACAGCGACGGCCTGGTCTCCGGCAACAAGCGCTCCGGCCTCTCCCTCCACGTCGTCGACGCCTGGACCGGCCGCGAACGCGACACCGCCACCCTCTCCGGCGGCGAATCCTTCTTCGCCTCCCTCGCCCTCGCCCTCGGCCTCGCCGACGTCGTCACCGACGAGGCCGGCGGCATGCCCCTCGACACCCTCTTCATCGACGAGGGCTTCGGCACCCTCGACGAAAACACCCTCGAAGAAGTCATGGACGTCCTCGACTCCCTCCGCGAACGCGACCGCGCCGTAGGCATCGTCAGCCATGTGGCCGACCTCCGCACCCGCATCCCCGCCCAACTCCTCGTCCGCAAACACCGCCACGGCTCCACCACCCACCACACCACCCGCGACGACACCTGACGCGTTGCGCCGGTGCCGCCGGCCCTCCCGCCTCGCCGAAGTCCGTCACGGGCAGGACCCGAACCGGCCCCCCGAAGACCGTCAGCTCCGCAGCCAGTAGCCGAACACCTGCCGCTACGAAGACTCGCCGCCTGCCAGGAAGTCCGCCGCCACTCGGCCCCAACTCCTGATGTCCGTCAGGGTCGTGGCCGTGTGCAGGCGGGCGTCGGGGAGGTGGGCGGCGAGGGCGGTCGCGGTGGCGGTCGGGTGGATGGGGTCGGTGGGCCAGGTGAGGATCAGGGTGGGGTGGGGGAGGTCGCGGAGGCGGTCGGGAGTGGGCAGGTCGGCTTCGGCGGCGGCGCGGAGGACGGACGGGACGAGGTGCTCGGCGGCGTCGAACTCGGTGGCGTACTGCGGGACTTCGGCGAGCACCGCGGGCGGCCCGCCGATCTTCGCGGCTGCTCCGAGCGTGCCCGTGCCGCGCCGTTCCACCAGGGCGGCGGCGGCTCGCAGTCCGGCCCGTCGCGGGTCGCGGGCCGCCCAGGCGACGGCGGGGATGGCCAGCACCAGGCGGTCGAACCGTTCGGGGCGGGCGAGCGCGGCCCACAGGACGGTCGCGGTGCCCATGGACGCCCCGAGCCCGGTGACGGGTGCGTCCGGCGAGAGGTGGTCGCAGAGCGCGAGCAGGTCCTGGGCGAGCGCGGGGTAGCCGAAGTCCTCGGCGACGGCGCGCCCTGTCGAGTACCCGTGGCCGCGCGCGTCGTACCGGGCAAGCCGGTGCGTCGCGGTGAGCGGCGTCCAGTCGAACAGGCCGGCGCGCCTCTCGTGGGCCCGGCTGGAGAGCGAGCCGTGCGCGTGCACGGCGAGCGGGCCGTCCGCCGACCCGGCCACCTCGAAGGCGAGCGTGGCGTGCGGGCGTTCCAGCAGGCCGCCGACGGGCCCGGCGCTCGGCGCGAAGACGGTCATGGACCGATTGTCTGATGGATCATCAGCCGGAGCACGCGGCCCGCTGGGCCTGCTGCCAGGTGCAGACCGGACACAGCGTGGATCCCGGCGTCTCGGCCGGGTGCTCGGTCTCCTCACCGCACAGCACGCACGTGGCACGCTCACCGGGCCCGCCGGCCAGCAACCCGCGGCGCGCCTGCTCCGGGTCGGCGGACACCTCGCAGACCTGCCCGGCACTCTCCGACTGCTGCTCTGCCATGCGCCCAGGGTACGTCCCCTGCCGGCGGGCCCCGCCCCGCGGACCGATTGCGCGGAGGCGGGCGCGGATCGATCCTGGAAACCGACCGTGTACATCCCCTCGTGATCACCTCCGGGGTGCTCCATGACGAACCAGTCGAACGCCGCCACCACCACCGCTCCCCCGCCCGCCGACCCGGCCGGCCCCGCACCCGCGGCACCGTCCGAGCCGCCGCCCCGCGCAGACCTGCGGCGGTCCTGGTCGCCACCGACCGCGCAGAGCATCGAGCTCGCGCCCGAGGTCACGGCCTACGCGGGCCGACGGTAGCGGGCAGTCATGACGGACGACCGGACAGCGCGCACCGTCCCGGAGTTCACCGCGGCCCTGTACGCGCACTCCGAGAGGTACTGGCACAACCACCCGTTCCATCTCAGGCTGCACCAAGGCGGGCTGAGCGAGGCGGAGTTGCGATCCTGGATTGCCAATCGCTGGTACTACCAGAAGTGGCTGCCCCAGAAGGACGCGGCGGTGATCGCCAACTGCCCCGTCCCGGAGGTCCGCCGCCGCTGGGTCAAGCGCCTCGCGGACCAGGACGGCACCGCGCCCGGCCAGGGCGGAAACGTCGACTGGCTCGCCCTCGCCGAGGCCGCCGGGCTCAGCCGGGACGAGGTGCTGGACGAGCGTCATGTCCTGCCGGGCGTACGCTTCGCCACGGACGCCTACGTGAACTTCGCGCGCACCCGCCCGTGGATCGAGGCCGTCGCCGCCTCGCTCACCGAACTGTTCTCGCCGGGCCTGATGCGCGAGCGGCTCACCGCCCTGCGCACCCACTACGGATGGGTGGAGCCCGCCGGCCTCCGGTACTTCGAGCAGCGTCCGGCCGTGGCCGACGCCGACTCGGCCCACGCACTGGGCCTGGTCACCGAGTACTGCACGAGCCGTGAGCAGCAGGACGCGGCGCTGGCCGCGCTCTCCTTCAAGTGCGACGTCCTCTGGTCGATGCTCGACGCCATCGAGCACGCGACCGCGGCGGGCTGACGGGTGACCACGGCGGCGGAGGGCCCCTGGCGCCTGCGCCGGGGCGTCCGGCTCGGCCACGACCGGGTGCGGTCCGTGCCGGTACTGCTGCATCCGGACGGCGTGCTGGTGCTCGGCGAGACGGCCGCCGCCGTGCTCGCACGCTGCGACGGCGCCACCGGCACGACGGCGATCCTCGCCGCACTGGAACGGGAGTACGCCGGGGTGCGACCGGCCGAGGTGCGGTCCTTCCTCGCCTCGCTGGCCGACCAGCACCTGCTCGCAGCCGGCCCGGCCCTTCCCGCGACGCCCGAGCCCCCTCCTCCCGAGACGCCCGAACGTCAAAACGCTGACCGCACCGCCGCCCGCCCGTACGGCCTGCTCGCCGAACTGACCTACCGCTGCCCGCTGCGCTGCGCCTACTGCTCCAACCCGGTCGCGCTCGACGCGTACGCCGACGAGCTGAGCCCGGCCGAGTGGCGGCGGGTCCTCGCCGAGGCGCGGGCCCTGGGAGTGCTCCAGGTGCACCTGTCGGGTGGCGAGCCGCTGCTCCGGCGCGACCTGCCCGCGCTGGTGGGGCACGCCCGCGGGCTGGGCCTGTACACCAGCCTGATCACCGGTGGGCAGGCACTCTCCCGGGCCCGGCTGACCGAGCTGGCCGCCGCGGGCCTCGATCATGTGCAGCTCAGCTTCCAGGACGCGACGGCGGCTCCGGCGGACGAGCTGGCGGGCCGGCCCGTGCACGCGCGCAAGCTGGCCGCCGCCGCTCTGGTCGGGGCCGCCGGCCTGGCCCTGACGGTCAATGTCGTGCTGCACCGGCGCAACATCGACCGGATCCCCGCTCTGATCGACCTGGCGTCGAAGCTCGGCGCGGACCGCCTGGAGCTGGCGAACACCCAGTTCTACGGCTGGGCGCTGCGCAACCGCGCGGCGCTGCTGCCGACCGCTGCCCAACTGGCGGCGGCCGAGGCCGCGGTGACGGCGGCCCGCGAGCGCCTGGCAAACCGCATGCAGATCGTCTATGTCGTGTCGGACTACCACGAGAGCTGGCCCAAGCCCTGCATGAACGGCTGGGCCGGCCGTCAGCTCACCGTCGCGCCGAACGGTGACGTGCTGCCCTGCCCGGCCGCCGCGCAGATCCCGGGGCTCGGCGTGCTGAGTGTGCGCGACCGCCCGCTGGCGGACATCTGGTTCGACTCGCCGGCGTTCACCCGCTTCCGCGGCACGGACTGGATGCCCGAACCCTGCCGCAGCTGCGAACGCAAGGAGCTCGACCACGGCGGTTGCCGCTGCCAGGCCTTCCAGCTGACGGGGGACGCGGCCGCCACCGACCCGGTCTGCCGGCTCTCGCCGCACCACGCGCTGGTCACCGGGCTGGTCCGGGGCAGCGAGCCGGACCCCACCCCGCCGCTGGTGCCACGCGGCGCCTGAACCGCGAAGGAGGCAAGCCATGCGGCTACGCGTACTCGGCACCGCCGCCGGCGGCGGCCTGCCGCAGTGGAACTGCGCCTGCCCAACCTGCGCCCGGGCCCGCGCGGCCGGCCCGGAAGCCTGGCGGACGCAGGAATGCCTCGCCGTCAGCGCCTCCGACGACGCCTGGTACCTGGTGAACGCCTCGCCCGACCTCCGCGTCCAGCTGCTCGCCGCACCCGAGCTGGCCCCGCCGGACGGTACCCGCGGCACGCCGCTGCGCGGGGTCCTGCTGACCGACGGCGAACTCGACCACACCGCCGGCCTGCTCGCTCTGCGCGAGGGCGCCGAGCTGGACATCCACGCCCCGCCACCGGTCTGGCACAGCCTCGGCGAGGTCTTCCCGCTGCGCGGCCTGCTGGCCCGCTACGGCACCTCCCGCTGGCACCCGCTCGACCGGCAGCTCCGGCTCGGCGGCAGCGAGGACGGCGGGCTGACGGTCGCCGCCTTCCCGGTGAGCGACAAGCGGCCCCGCTACGCCGCCCACGTCGACGCGCCCGGCCCGTGGGCCGTCGCCTACCGCTTCACGGACACCCGGACCGGAGCCTGCGCGGTCTACGCGCCCTCGCTCGCCGACTGGCCGGACGGCTTCGACGCGTTCCTGGCCGGCGCCGACTGCCTGCTCCTGGACGGCACGTTCTGGAGCGACGAGGAGCTGCAGCACGTCGCCGGCGAGCGCCGCACCGCCCGCGCCTTCGGCCACCTGCCGATCGCCGGGCCGGACGGCACCTTGCGGCGGCTGCGCCCGCACCCTGGCGCGCGGCGCCTCTACACGCACCTCAACAACACCAACCCGCTGACCGACCCGGACTCGGACCAGCACAAGGAACTCGCCGCCGAGGGCGTGGAAGTCGCCGCTGACGGCCTGGAGCTGCGGCTGTGAACCGCGCCGACCGTCACACCGCCCCAGCACTCGCTCGAAACGGAGGAGGAAGCGCACCATGACGCCGAATGTGATCGCCCAGGATCCGACCGTCTCGTTCAATCCGATGCGGACCGGCTGGGACCCGGCCCAGCCGCAGCTGGCGCCCAGCCAGGTGAGTGCCGCCGACTTCGGCCAGCTGTTCTCGACGGCCGTGGACGGGCAGGTCTACACCCAGCCGCTGGTCATCGGGTCCACCGTGGTGGTGGCGACCGAGAACAACAAGGTCTACGGCATCCACGCCGTCACCGGCGCGATCCTCTGGTCCAAGTCCCTAGGCCCCGCCTGGCCGGCCGCCGCGATCGGCTGCGGTGACCTGGTCCCCAACATCGGCGTGACCTCCACCCCGGTGTTCGACCCCTCGTCGGGGCGGGTCTACCTCACCGCCAAGGTCAACGTCGACGGCGACCCGCACGGCAAGAGCGTGCAGTGGTTCCTGCACAGCCTGGACGTGGCGACCGGCAACGAGCCGCCGAACTGGCCGGTGAAGATCCAGGGCTCCCCGCCGAACAACGCGGGCGTCGTGTTCGACCCGTTCACGGCGCAGCAGCGGACCGGCCTGCTGCTGCTCGACGGCGAGGTGTTCGCCGGGTTCGGCGCGCACTGCGACGCGGACACGTATTTCGGCTACCTGGTCGGGGTGAAGACGGCGACCGGTGCGCTGCGCATGTGGTGCGCGCAGAACACGGGCGGCAAGACGCCGAGGTCCGGGGTCTGGATGGGCGGCGGCGGCCTGGTCTCGGACGGTCCCGGCCGGATCTTCTTCTCCACCGGCAACGGCATCTCGCCCGCGCCCGGCCCGGGCAACCAGCCGCCCGGCCACCTCGCCGAGTCGGTGATCCACGTGTCCAGCAACGGGCAGCTCACCGCGGTGGACTTCTTCAGCCCCGGCAACGCGGACCAACTGGACCTGCACGACCAGGACTTCGGCTCCGGCGGCCCGGTGGCCCTGCCCTCGCCGCCGTTCGGCACACCGGCCCACCCGAAGCTGCTGGTCCAGATCGGCAAGGACGGCCGGGTCTTCCTCCTCGACCGGGACGATCTGGGCGGTCGTGGCCAGGGGCCCGGCGGCTCGGACGGGGCGCTGTCCGTGGCCGGGCCGTTCCGCGGCGTCTGGGGCCACCTGGCGGTCTGGGGCGGTGACGGCGGCTTCGTGTACGTCCCCGAGAACGACGGCCATCTGCGCGCGCTCAAGTACGGCGTCGACGGCACCGGCACGCCCGTCCTGGCCAATGCGGGCACCAGCAGCGCCGAGATCGGCCACTACCCGGGCTCGCCGATCGTGACGTCCGACGGCATGACCTCCGGTTCGGCGCTGGTCTGGGTCGTCTGCCCCGATCCCAAGGGTAAGGACGGCAGCAACGCGCAACTGCGCGCGTACGACGCGGTGCCGGTCAACGGCGTCCTGACGCTGCGCTGGTCGGCGCCGATCGGGACGGCCGTGAAGTTCGCCAAGGTCGGCGTCGGCTCGGGCCGGGTCTACGTCGGTACCCGCGACGGCCGGCTGATCGCCTTCGGCAGCCCGTCCCAGGCCGCCCTGACGGGCACTCCGGTCGACTTCGGGCAGGTCGCGGTGGGCGCCGCCGGCAACGCCACCACGACGGTCACCGCGGCGCGCGGCGTGACCGTCACGGCGATCACCACGGCCGCGCCCTTCAGTGCCACGCCCCCGGCCCTCCCGGTCACCCTGAACACCGGGGGCACCCTGGCCGTCCCGGTCGGCTTCGCGCCGACCGGGCCCGGTGGAGCGACGGGGACGCTCTCCTTCGCCGTGACGACGAACGGCGTCGCCGGCACCGTTGGCCTCGACCTGCACGGCACCGGCACCCAGCCCGGTTTCGCCGCGTCACCGCCGTCGCTGGACTTCGGCCAGCTGGCCACCCAGTCCTCGATGACGCTCAGCGTGATCGTCACCAACACCGGCACCACGCCCGAGACGATCGGCGGCACCACGTCGTCATCTCCCCCGTTCACGGTCGCCGGCCTGCCCCCGGTCGGCTTCAGCCTCGCCCCGGGCACCTCGCTCGCCGTGTCCGCCACTTACGCGCCGACCGTCCCGAGCCCGGCCGGCGGCGACAGCTCGCAGTTCACCGTCACCGGCTCGGACGGGCTCTCGGTCACCGTCCCGCTCACCGGTACGGCCGTCGTCGGCGCCCCGCAGCTGACGATCAAGCCGACTTCGGTCGACTTCGGCCAGGTCCCGGTCGGCGGTTCGCTCAGCAGGACCTTCGACATCAAGAACACCGGCAACGTGACGCTGAACGTGACCAAGGCCGCGCCGCCCACCGCGCCGTTCTCCGCTCCCGACCCGATCGCCGAGGGTCAGCAACTCGGCCCCGACCAGCAGGTCACCCAGACGGTGGTCTTCACCCCCACCGCCGCCGGCCCGGCCTCCGGTCACTTCCTGCTCACCGGCGACGACAGCCAGGGCATGCAGACCGTCTCCTTCACCGGCACCGGAGTCACCAGCGGCAGCGTCGCCCCGCCGAGCGCCGACGGCTGGACGTTCAACGGCACGGCCGTGCTCTCCGGCACCGACATCGTGCTCACCGAGGCCATCAACGACCAGACCGGATCCGCGCTGTGCGACATGGCCGTGCCCTCCGCGAACCTGCGCGCCCACTTCACGGCCGTCATCGGCGGCGGCGGTGCCTCGGGGGCGGACGGCCTGGCCTTCGTCCTGCTCGACGCGGCCCACGAGACACCGCACGCACTCGGCGGTGGCGGCGGCGGGCTCGGCTACTCCGGCCTGCACGGCCTCGCCGTCACCCTGGACACGTCCAAGAACGCCAACGACCCCTCGGCCAACTTCGTCGCCCTGGCCACCGGCGGCCAGGGCGACGCGCTCGTCTACGCCGCCACCGCGACCAACATCGGCGATCTGCGCACCGGCACCCACACCGTGGACGTGCAGGTCACCGGTGGCCGCGTCCAGGTCACCGTGGACGGCCGGGCGGCGATCGACACCACGGTGGCCGTTCCGGCCGGCGTCCTGGTCGGCTTCACGGGCGCCACCGGCGGGCTCAACGACAACCACCGCGTCCAGGGGGTGTCGATCACCTTCTAGCGGCGGGCCGGCCGGCCGGTCAACCGAGGAAGGACAGTCGCAGGGTGCGGTCGGGGTTGTCGCCGTTGGTGTCGATCAGCACGACCGACTGCCAGATGCCGAGGGCGAGCCGGCCGCCCACCACCGGCAGGGTGGCGTGCGGGGCGACCAGCCCGGGCAGCACGTGGTCGCGGCCGTGGCCGGGGGTGCCGTGGCGATGGCGCCAGCGGTCGTCGGCGGGCAGGAGTTCGCGCAGGGTGGTGAGCAGGTCGTCGTCGCTGCCGGAGCCGGTCTCGATGACGGCGATGCCCGCGGTGGCGTGCGGGACGAAGACGTTCAGCAGGCCGTCGCGTCCGCCGGCGACGTCCCGCAGGAAGTCGTGGCAGCGGTCGGTGATGTCGAGGGCGACCTCTCTGCGGCCGGTGGTGATCTCGAGCGTGGTGGTGTGGAAGGTGTCGGACATGGGGCCATCCTGGCCGATCTTGCGACCCGTCCCGAAGGGGCGGCCGCCGAACGCCACCCCACCGCAAGGTCGCCCGCCAGGGCGCGCCAGCCTTTCGCAACCGCGCGCCAGGGCTGCCCCGACCGCCCGCGGGAACGCCGAAAGCCCGACGGACTCACGGTCCGTCGGGTTCGTGGCGACGAGCGGCGGGCCGCCCGTCCTCACGTCGGTGCGGTCAGCCGCGGCTGCCGAACATGCTCCGCTTGAGCCGGCGCAGCGGGGCCATCAGCGAGACCCGCACCGAGCGGCGGGGCACGGCGACGGGGACGCTGGGTCCACGCGGCGTCAGTTCTCTTATCAAACCGAGAGCTTCCGCCGTGTCCACCGTCGAGAGCGCGGGGGCGCCGAGCACCGCGAGGTGCCGTTCGATCCGGCGGCCGGTCGTGCCCATGCCGCACTGGATCGCGGGCACCCGGGGCCGCGTCCGCACTTGAATCTGTTCCATCTGTTTCCCACCCCTACGAGGCGCCAGGGCCGTGAGGCGAAGACTATCCGGCTACGGCGGTCTTCATGCAACCGTCCTGGTGTTCTGCCACCGTATCGCGCGAACGGAACTGACGTTCACCGAAGTGCGGTGCGCCCGGTCACGACTGCGCATCGGTTGATGGTGCACCATCCAAGCATGACCGGGCGTCAGACGTCGCGACGGCCCGAGGTGTTCAGAAACTGAACACATACGAGGGATTGACGCCGCCGGAACCTCCAAGCAGTATCTGTATGGACACGGGATCAAGGGCCTGAGCCACCCGAACCCGGTCGGATGAGTTCGAGTATGAACGAATCACCTGCTCATCACATGACAGGCTTCCGGCACCACAGTGAGTCACCTACGGCCGTCTCGACGCTGCGGCGGCCCGACTCCGGCGTGGTGCACGGACCGGCGGTCGACCGTTGAGGGTCGGTCGGACCGCCAACCGGACTGCCGGTGCCGCCACCGATCACGCGCGGCACCGGCGGTCGCGTTTCAGCCGCGCCCGAGGTGCGCCCGTAGGCGCTCGGTAGAGTGGGCGGGGACCGGGCGATCTGCCGGAGCCACCCAATCCCTTCGCGGAGTGAACGCACGTGCCACCCCTGCTCAGCATCGTTCTGCCCGTCCACGGCGTCGAACGCTTCCTGCCGCAGTGCCTGGACTCGCTCCGGGCCGACGGCGCCGCCCCCGGCGAGGTCGAACTGATCGCGGTGGACGACCGCTCCCCCGACCGCAGCGGTGCCCTGCTGGACGCGCACGCCGCCACCGACCCCCGGATGCGGGTCCTGCACCTCGCGGAGAACCAGGGCCTGGGCGGCGCCCGCGCCGCCGGCCTCGCCGAGGCCACCGGCACCTACGTCTGGTTCGTCGACAGCGACGACTGGCTGCCCGAGGGCACCATCGACGCGATCCTCGCCGAACTGCGCGCCGAGACCACCCGCGACGTGCCCGCCGACGTGCTGCTCACCGACTTCACGCACGTCTACCACGACGGCGGCGAGGAGCCGAACCCCTGGCGGCACGTGCTGGCCGGCTCCCCGCTGGTCTCCGGCTGCACCGCCGCCGAGCACCCGGCGCTGTTCAACTCGGTGCTCGCGGTGTGGAACAAGGTGATGCGCCGGCAGTACCTGCTCGACCTGGACGTGCACTTCGGCCGCGGGTACTACGAGGACATCTCCGTCACCTACCCGCTGCTGCTGGCCGCCGACCGGCTGGTCTACCTCGACCGCCCCTGCTACCGCTACCGGCGCGGCCGCCCGGGCGCCATCACCGCCACCGCCTCGCCCAAGCACGCCGACGCCTTCGCCCAGTACGACGCGATCTTCGCCTTCCTGGACCGCGACGAGCGGGCGAACAAGCTGCGCACCCTGGTCTTCGACCGCACCGTCAAGCAGGCCCTGACCATCTACGACAGCCCCGGGCTGGTCCCGGTCGAGCTGCGCGCCGAGTTCTTCGCCCGGATCACCGGCCACTTCGCCAAGCACCGCCCGGCCGGCTACCGCTTCCCGTCCGGCGTCCGCGGCATCCAGTACCGGCTGGCCGCCCGCGGCTCCCGGCGCGCCTACGCCGAACTGCGCCGCGGCGGCCGGCTGCCGGGCGCCGTCAAGCGCGGCACCAGGGCGGTCGCGCCCGGGGTGAAGAAGGCGATGCGCAGCAGCGCCCGGTTCACCGCGTACAACGCGTTCCGGCGGCTCCCGATAGACGAGCACCTGGCGGTGTACGCGGCGTACTGGCACCGCGGGTACGCCTGCAACCCGGCGGCGATCTACGAGAAGGCCCGCGAGCTGGCCCCGCAGGTGCGCGGCGTGTGGGTGGTGGAGAACGCGGCGCGGGCCGCGACGATGCCCGAGGGCGTGCCGTACGTCATCGTCAACACCCCGGCGTACCTGAAGGCGATGGCCACCGCCAAGTACTTCGTCAACAACGTCAACTTCCCGCACACGATGGCGAAGCGGACCGGCACGGTGCACGTGCAGACCCAGCACGGCACGCCGCTGAAGGCGATGGGGATGGACCTGCGGGACCACCCGGTCGCGGCGGACGGCATGGACTTCGACCGGCTGCGCGAGGCGGTGTCGCGCTGGGACTACCTGGTGTCGCCGAACCCGCACACCAGCGAGCACTTCGCCCGGGCGTTCCCCGGCACCTACCAGGTCCTCGACACCGGCTACCCGCGCAACGACCGCCTGGTGCACGCCACCACCGAGGAGTGCGCGAAGGTCCGCCGCGACCTGGGCATCGCCCCCGGCCAGCGCACCGTGCTGTACGCGCCGACCCACCGCGAGTCCCGGGGCGGCTACCTGCCGCTGCTGGACCTGCCCGCGCTGGCCGAACGGCTCGGCTCCGGCTGGACGGTACTGGTGCGCACCCACTACTTCCACGACGGCGGCGCGGGCGACCTGACCTCCCTCCCGGGCTCGGCCCGGCTGCTGGACGTCTCCGACCACCCCTCGGTGGAGGACCTGTACCTGGCGGCCGACACCCTGGTCACCGACTACTCGTCGATGATGTTCGACTACGCGGTGCTGGACCGGCCGATCGCCGTGTACGCCCCCGACTGGGAGGAGTACCAGCAGGTCCGGGGCGTCTACTTCGACCTGATGAAGGAGCCGCCGGGCGCGGTCGCCACCGAGCAGGACGCGCTGACCGACGCGCTGCTCGCGGGCGACCCGGAGCCGACCGCCCGGCAGCGCTTCCGGGAGCGGTTCTGCCCGTGGGACGACGGCCGGGCCGCCGAGCGGGTGGTCAGCCGGATCTTCCCGGTCCGCAAGTAGCCAGGACCGTCTCACCTGGTGGGGCCGTCTCACCAGGTGAGAGGGTGCTTTCCCACCAGGTGGGCGTGACGAGGATCGCAGTGGCGTGATGCCGCGGTCCGGTGGACGGGCGGCCGGTGCGATGTCGTAGTCTGCGGTTCGAACCCAGTGGTCCGACCTCCGTCCGAGCCGCGTGCCTCGCCCCTCGGCGGGTACCGCCTTGGGCCCCGGGCGGTCCGACCTTCGGCCAGGGAGGGCCCGTTGATCGACCTCGTCACCAAGCTCGTGCTCAAGCCGCTCGCGCGTGCCCTCTACCGGCCGACCATCGAGGGCCTGGAGAACGTGCCGCGCAAGGGCGGGGTGATCCTGGCGAGCAATCACCTGTCGTTCGTGGACAGCGTGGTGATCCCGCTGGCCGCGCCGCGTCAGGTGTTCTTCCTGGCGAAGGCCGAGTACTTCACCGGCACCGGCGTCAAGGGCGCGATCTCCCGGTACTTCTTCACCCACGTGATCAACGCCGTCCCGGTGGAGCGCGGCAGCGTCCGGGCCGCCACCGCCTCGCTGGAGGAGGGCCTGGAGATCCTCAACTCCGGCCGGGCGTTCGGCATCTACCCCGAGGGCACCCGCTCGCTGGACGGCCGCCTGTACCGCGGCAAGACCGGCGTCGCCTGGCTGGCCCTGACCGCCGGCGTGCCGGTCGTCCCGGTCGCCCTGGAGGGCTCGGAGCACATCCTCCCGGTCGGCAAGCGCATCCCGCGCCTGCGCAGGATCACCGTCCGGTTCGGCGAGCCGCTGCGCTTCGACGACCTGCACGGCCAGGCCCGCTCCGCGAAGGCCCGCCGGCAGGTCACCGACGAGGTGATGGCCGCCATCCACGCCCTCTCCGGCCAGGAGCTGGCCGAGCAGTACAACGAGTCCCCGAAGGCCGCGTAGGGCCCCGGCGGGCCGTCAGGCGGCGGCCACCGGCACCGCGGCGTCCCGGTTGAGCAGGGCGGCGTAGCGGCCGTCGCGGGCCAGCAGCTGCTCGTGGGTGCCGAGTTCGGCGAGCGTGCCGTGGTCGAGGACGGCGATCTGGTCGGCGCCCTGGACGGTGGACAGCCGGTGCGCGATGGTGATCGTGGTGCGGCCCTCGGCGAGGTCGTCCAGGGCCAGTTGGACGGCCAGCTCGGTCTGGTTGTCCAGCGCGCTGGTCGCCTCGTCCAGGATCAGCACCGGCGGGTTGCGCAGCACGGTGCGGGCGATGGCCAGACGCTGCTTCTCGCCGCCGGAGAAGCGGTAGCCGCGCTCGCCCACCAAGGTGTCGTAGCCGTCCGGCAGTTCGGCGATCATGTCGTGGATCTGGGCGGCCTTCGCGGCGGCGACGAGTTCGTCGTCGGTGGCGTCGGGCTTGGCGAACCGCAGGTTGTCGGCGATCGACGCGTGGAACAGGTACGTCTCCTGGGAGACCACGCCGACCGCCCGGGCCAGCGTCTCGAACGACAGCTCGCGCACGTCCACCCCGTCGATCAGCACCCGCCCGGAGCTGACGTCGTACAGCCGCGGCACCAGGTAGGACAGCGTGGACTTGCCGGAACCGGTCTCGCCGACCACCGCCAGCGAGCCGCCCGCCGGAATGGTCAGGTCGATGCCGTCCAGCGTGGGCCGGTCCTGCCCGGCCTGGTAGTGGAACTCGACGTCCTCGAACCGCACGTCGCCGCGGATCCGCTCCAGCTGGACGGGGTGCTCGGGCTCGTCGATCTCCACCGGCAGGTCGAGGTACTCGAAGATCCGCTGGAACAGCGCCAGCGAGGTCTGCACGTCCACGCCGGTGGACAGCAGGCTGACGGTCGGCCGGAACAGGCCCTGCTGCAACGACACGAACGCCACCAGGGTGCCCAGCGAGACGATCGGCGCGCCGGTCGCGGTGGCCAGGCCCGCCGCCCAGTAGATCATCGCGGGCATCGCGGCCATCACGATCCCTATGGTCGACATCCGCCACCGGCCGGCCATGCTGGAGCGCACCTCCAACGCCGCCAACTCGTCCGACTGATCGGCGAATTCGCTGGTCAGCGAGGCGGAACGACCCATCGTGCGGCCCAGCAGGATGCCACTGACGGACAGTGACTCCTGCACCGCGGACGAGAGCTTGGCGAGCTGCCGCTGCCGCTCCCCCGTGATCCGCTTCCGCTCCCGGCCGACCCGGCGGCTGATCCACACGAACACCGGGAGCAGCAGCAGGGAAACAATGGTCAGCCGCCAGTCCAGCGCCACCATCGCGACCACGCTGGCGATCACCGCGGTCAGGTTCGACACCAGCGAGGTGGCCGTGCCGGTGACGGTGGCCTGCATCCCGCCGATGTCATTGGCGATCCGCGACTGCACCTCACCGGTGCGGGTCCGGGTGAAGAACGCCAGCGACATCCGCTGCAGATGCCGGTAGACCGAGGTCCGCAGGTCGTGCATGACGCGCTGCCCCACCGTGGTGGAGATCAGCGTCTGCAGCACGTTGAGCACGCTGGTGATCACGGCCGCCGCGATCATCCCCAACGCGAGAAGGGTCAGCAGACCCGTGCGCCGCTCCGGAATCGCGACATCCAGCACCGCCCGCAACAGGAACGGCGTCACCACGGACACCACCGCCGACGCCGCCACCAACAACCCGACCCCGGCCAGCCGCCCGGCATACGGCCGGAACAACCGCAAGATCCTCTTCACCTGCGCAGGCTGCCGCTCCTCCCCTTCGGGCGGCGTCCAGTCGATCCGGTTCAGTCGCACGGAGACCTCCAGCTGGTCGGCGGACAGGGCGGCGGGGCTCACCTTAACGAGCCTTACTCACCATTAGCAAACCTAACCTTCCAGGGATTCCCCATTCGGACGCGCAAACCACCAGGGGCGCGGGGAACTGCGCGAAGCGGAAGGACCCGACCGCAAGATCGCGACGCATGACAATGACTTGCACGTGATCGCGACCTTGCGGACGGGTGAGCACCGAACTACGCCTTGCGGTAGTCCCGCCCCGCCGTGGTCGAAAGCTTCCCGAGCCCGCCCAGCGGCAGCATCCGGGCCGCCGTCACCGCCGCCTTGTACCGCTTGCCGGGAACGCAGAGCGGGCGGTTGCGGGCGAGGTCGCGGAGGGATTCGTCGACGACGCGGTCCGCGGTGAGCCAGCCCCAGGCGGGGATGGAGGAGGTGCCCATGCCGGCCCGCTGGTGGAATTCGGTGCGGGTGAAGCCGGGGCAGAGCGCCTGGAGGCGCACTCCGCTGCCGGCCAGGTCGCGGGCGATGCCGAGGGTGAAGTTGACCACCCACGCCTTGGTCGCGCCGTAGGTGCCGCGCGGGACGAACGCCGCGACCGAGGCGAGGTTGACGATGCCGCCGAAGCCGCGTTCGCGCATGCCGGGGACGGCGGCGGTGGTGGTGCGCAGGACGGCCTCGATGTGGACCTTGAGCATGTCGAGTTCGTCCTGGACGGGGACGTCCAGGTACGCGCCGCGGTTGCCGAAGCCGGCGTTGTTGATCAGCAGGTCGACGGGGCGGGCGTCGTCGCGCAGTCGGTCCTCGACCGAGCCGATGCCGGTGTCGGTGGCGAGGTCGGCGGCGATCGTCTCGACCTGGACGCCGTAGCGGGAGGTGAGTTCGTCGGCGGACTGCCGCAGGCGTTCGGTGTCGCGGGCGACCAGTACCAGGTCGCGTCCGTCGGCGGCGAGGCGGCGGGCGAAGGCGGCACCGATGCCGGCGGTCGCGCCGGTGATGAGGGCTGTGGTCATGGGCTCGACCGTACCGGTCGGTAGCCGGATCCGTCGTGGATCTTGGGGGCGCGGCTCCGTCGGCCCTTCGGGCGACCCCCGGGGCGTCGGCGGCGCGCCCCGTCGCGGCATAAGTCATATCAACCTACGGTTTCGGGCATCGCCGCCGTCCCACGCGGCGTCCACCTCGCCCTGGAGAACTGATGCTTGTTCAGCTTCACCCGTTCTGGATAGAAGTCGCGTGCCCGGCCCGTCCCCGACCCCGGTGGTCCTGACGGCGCCGGCACGCCTTCGCCCCCTTCTCGGGCCCGCCCCCTCCCCACGGGGCGGGCCCGCAACATGTCCCGCACCATGTCCCGCACCATGTCCCGCACCCGCAAACCTGGCGATCTGTCGACAAATCACCCCACTCCCATCGCGTACTGACCGGTCAGTAATAACGTCAAAGGTATTGACGGAGTGTCAACAACTCGCGATTCTCGGGAAAAACCCGCGCCGTCTCACGACCGCCGCCTCCCCGACCCGAGGTGACCATGATCGGGAACCATCGCACCAGGAACGTCCTCGCCCGTCTGCTGCCGCTGCTCCTGCTCGCGGCCGTACTCGCCAGTGGTGCCGTGCCGGGCTCCAACGCCCGTGCCGCCGACGGGTGGTGGAATCCCACCGCCCGGCCCGCGCCGGACTCGCAGATCAACGTCACGGGCGAGCCGTTCCGCGGCACGGCCGCCGACGGCAGCGTCCGCGGCTTCGTCGACGCGCACAACCACCTGATGTCCGCCGAGGGGTTCGGCGGCCGGGTGATCTGCGGTGCCGCGTTCTCCCCGCAGGGGGTCGCGGACGCCCTGAAGGACTGCCCGGAGCACTATCCGGACGGTTCGCTCGCCCTGTTCGAGAACGTCACGGGCGGCGCGAACGGCCACCACGACCCGGTCGGCTGGCCGACCTTCGCCGACTGGCCGGCCCACAATTCGCTCAGCCACCAGCAGGACTACTACGCCTGGGTCGAGCGGGCCTGGCGCGGTGGCGAGCGGGTGCTGGTCAACGACCTGGTGACCAACGGGCTGCTGTGCTCGATCTACCCGTACAAGGACCGCGGCTGCGACGAGATGGACGCCATCCGCACCGAGGCGCGTAAGTCGTACGAACTCCAGGCGTACATCGACACGATGTACGGCGGGCCCGGCAAGGGCTGGTTCCGCATCGTCACCGACTCCGACCAGGCCCGGTCCGTGATCGAGCAGGGCAAGTTGGCGGTGGTGCTCGGGGTGGAGACCTCGGAGCCGTTCGGCTGCAAGCAGATCCTGGACGTGCCGCAGTGCGACCGGGCCGCGATCGACCGCGGGCTGGACGAGCTGTACGCGCTCGGGGTGCGCAGCATGTTCCTGTGCCACAAGTTCGACAACGCCCTGTGCGGGGTGCGGTTCGACGAGGGCACCACCGGGGTGGCCGTGAACGCCGGGCAGTTCCTGTCGACCGGCACGTTCTGGACCACCGAGCAGTGCACCGGCCCGCAGCAGGACAATCCGATCGGGCTGCCCACCGCGCAGGCCCAGGGGATGCTGCCGGCCGGGGTGAACCTGCCCACGTACTCGGCGTCCGCGCAGTGCAACACCCGTGGGCTTACCGAGCTCGGCGACTACGCAGTGCGCGGCATGATGAAGCGCCACATGATGCTGGAGCTCGACCACATGAGCGTCAAGGCGGCGAAGAGCTCGCTGGAGATCCTGGAGTCGCAGTCCTACCCGGGGGTGCTCTCCAGCCACAGCTGGATGGACCTCGGCTGGACCGAACGCCTGTACAAGCTGGGCGGGTTCGCCGCCCAGTACCCGCACGACGCGAACGGCTTCGTGGCCGAGGCGAACCGCACCAAGGCGCTGCGCGACACCTACGGGGTCGGTTACGGCTACGGCAGTGACCTGAACGGTGTCGGCGGCTGGCCGGGCCCGGTCGGTACGGGCGCGCCCAACGCGGTGACGTACCCGTTCCGCAGCGCGGACGGCGGTTCGGTGCTGGACCGCCAGGTGACGGGCTCCCGGACCTGGGACATCAACACCGACGGCGTGGCGCACGCCGGTCTGCTGCCGGACTGGATCGAGCAGATCCGGCTCAGTGGCGGACAGGGGGTGGTGAACGACCTGATGAAGGGCGCGCAGTCCTACCTGACCACCTGGCGCGCCACCGAACACCACTCCGCCGGGCGGGAGTTGGCGACCGGCACGGCGAGTGCCACGGCGAGCTCCGCGGAGTGGAACCCGTTCACCTCCTACCAGCCCGGCCGGGCGCTGGACGGCGACCACTCGACCCGCTGGGCCAGCGACTGGAGCGACGACCAGTGGCTGAGCGTGGACCTCGGCGCGGTGCACACCGTGGACCGGGTGACGCTGGACTGGGAGCGCGCCTACGCCACCGGCTACCGGATCGAGGTGTCCACGGACGGCAGCACCTGGCGCACCGTCTGGTCGACCACGGCGGGCGACGGCGGGCTGGACACCGCCGCGTTCGCGCCGACGGCGGCCCGGTACGTGCGCTTCCACGGCACGGCGCGGGCCACCCAGTGGGGGTACTCGCTGTACGAGCTGTCGGTGCACGGCACCTGACCACGCCCGGTGTGACTGTCTGAACATGACGGGCGGACGATCGGCCTCTCTCCAACGCCGATCGTCCGCCCGTCATTCGGTGATCGTCACTCGCCCCGGGCGTCCTGGTCGGCCTGTCCGCCCGCGCCGACCGGGCGCAGCCGGGTGCCGGCGGTGGCCTTCAGCTGCGGTGCGAGCCGGGCGACGTCGCGGGAGCCGACGGCGGCGATCAGGGTGGGCATCATCCAGCGCACCGGCTGCATGCCCCGCAGCCAGGCCTGCGCGTAGACGTGCGCGGAGCGGCGGCCGATGCCGGCCACCAGCCGGTCCACGGCCGGGCCGATCGGGTACGTCTTGTTGGCCGGCCAGGGCAGCTTGGCGCGCATCTGCCGCAGCACCTCGTCCTGGTCGGCGCCGCGCACCATGTCGGTGTCGGTCCAACTCAGGTAGCCGACACCGACCTTGACGCCCTGGTAGGCGACCTCGGCGCGCAGCGCGTGGGCGAAGGACTCGACGCCGGCCTTGGAGGCGCAGTAGGCGGACATCAGCGGGGCGGGGGTGAGCGCGGCGAGCGAGGCGATCTGCAGCAGGTAGCCGCGGCTCTCGGCCAGCGCGGGCAGGAAGGCCCGGGCGGTGGCGACGGAGCCGAGCAGGTTGACCTCGATCACCCGGCTCCAGGCCCGGTGGTCGCTGTCCTGCGTGGGCCCGCCGAGTGCTATGCCGGCGTTGGCGACGACGGTGTCGATCCGTCCGTACCGGTCCTTGATCCGGTTCGCCACCTCGGTCAGCGCGTCCAGGTCGGTGACGTCGGCCTCCCAGGCGGAGGCGTGCTCGCCGCACTGGGCGGCGACGGCCTTGAGCTCGGCGGGCTCCAGGCCGACCAGCGCGACCTTGGCGCCCCGGTCGGCGAGCTTGCGGGCCATCAGCGCGCCCAGGCCGCGGGCGGCTCCGGTGATGACGACGACCTGCGAGGACAGCGGCGGGGTCATGCGGTCTTCTCCACGGTGACGGTCGGGGACGGGTGGTCCGAGGCGGCGGCACCCGCGCCATCGGTCGTGCTTTCGGCACCGGCGAACGCAACGACGCCCGCCAACAGCTCGTCGGCGACCAGCGCGGCGACCCGGCGGATCTCGTCGGCGACCTCGGCGGGCCGCTCCAGCGGGCTCATGTGGCCGGCGCCGTCCAGCTCCAGCAGGCCGCGCGGGTCGGCCAGGGCGGCGGCGATCCGGCGCGAGTGGACCGGCGGGGTCAGCTTGTCGTTGCTGCTCGTGATGACGGCGGTGGGCGCGGTGATCCGGGCCAGTTCGGCGTGCACGTCCAGCACGTCCAGCACGATCGACCAGCGGTGGCGCACCTTGGGCGGGCAGGCGTGCACCACCTGCGCGCAGGCCTCGACCCGGTCGGGGGGCGTGGCGGGGCCCATGGTGGCGTACTTGAGGACGGCCCGGCTGATGCCGTTGATCGGCCCGAGCGACAGCCGGGACTGGAGCACCGGCCGGCTCAGCAGGCGCCGCAGCGCCCGTCCGCGCACGAAGAGCGGCAACACCGTCTGCTCGTCGACGAGTTCGCCGGCGCCGGTGTTGACCAGCACGTTGGCGGCGGTGCGGGCGGCCACCTCGGGGCGTCCGCCGGCCGCCATGATGGTCATACCGCCCATGCTGTGGCCGACCACCACCGCGCGCCGACCGGCGGGGACGGTCGCGGTCAGCACCGCTTCGAGATCCTCGGCGAGCTTGCCGGTGCCGTACCCGGCGGCGCCGGCCGGCGCGGGGCTGCGGCCGTGGCCGCGCTGGTCGTAGGCGATGACCCGGAAGTCGCTGACCAGCCGGTTGATCACGGGCGCCCAGAACGTGGTGGCGCACGTCCAGCCGTGGGCGAGCACCAGCAGCGGCGCGCCCTCGCGTCCGTACTCCTCGACGTTGAGTTCGGCGCCGTCGGCGGAGCGGACGGTGTGGACGGCCGCCGGGTCGGGCAGCACGCAGTCGGCAGGGATACGGGGGCTCATACGGGCACCGCCTCGGTGTCGAGCGCGTCGCCCAACGGGGCGGTGCGCTTGAGGAGTTCGTACTCGGCGAGGTCGACGTGCCGGGTGGCACGGCGGAAGGCGCTGGTGGAGGCCGGCCACAGGACGGTGTTCTTGCCGTCCTCCTCGAGGTACCAGCTGCGGCACCCGCCGGTGGTCCACACGGTGCGGCTCATCCGGTGCTGGAGTTCCAGGTTCCACTGCCGCTGGGCCCGTTCGGTGGGCTGCATGGCGGTGGCTCCGAGGGAGTCCAGTGTGGTCAGCGCGTCGATCAGGTAGTTGAGTTGGGACTCGATCATCAGGATCATCGAGTTGTTGCCCAGCCCGGTGTTCGGGCCGATCAGGAAGAACAGGTTCGGGAAGCCCCGCACGGTGGAGCCGCGCAGCGCCTCCATACCGTCCTTCCACGCTTCGGCCAGCGGCATGCCTCCGATGCCGTACACCCGCTCCGCGATCGGCAGGTCGGTGACGTGGAATCCGGTGCCGAACACCACCGCGTCGACCTCGTGTTCGGTTCCGTCGGCGGCGACCAGTGTGCTGCCGCGGAGCTCGCGCAGGCCGGAGGCGACCACCTCGGTGTTGGGGGCGGCGAGCGCCGGATAGTAGGTGTTGCTGAGCAGGATGCGCTTGCAGCCGATCCGGTAGTCCGGCGTGAGCTTGGCGCGCAGCGCCGGGTCGGCGACCGCCTTGCGCATGTGGTGCAGCGCCACCTGCTGGACGGCCTTGAGCAGTTGGGGGCGGCGCACGAAGGCGTCCACCTGGAGCTCGCGAATCACGAACAGGGCGGACCGGCGCAGAAGTCCGCTGGGCGGGAGCTTGCTGTGCAACCACTTCTCCACGCCCGTCACTTCGCGGTCGGCGCGCGGCAGAACCCAGGCGGGGGTGCGCTGGAAGACCGTCAGGCTGCGGACGGTGGGCTGGATGGACGGGATGATCTGCGCGGCGGACGCGCCGGTGCCGACCACGGCGACGCGCTTGCCCGCCAGGTCGTAGTCGTGGTCCCAGCGGGAGGAGTGGAAGACCTTGCCGGGGAAGCTGTCCAGGCCGGGCAGGTCCGGGATCTGCGGGTCGGCCAGCGGTCCGGCGGCGGAGACCACGGCGTCGGCGGTCCAGCTGCCGGCCCGGGTGGTGACCCGCCACCGGGTGCGGTCCTCCTCCCAGCGCAGTTCGGTCACCTCGGCGCCGAACCGCAGGTGCGGACGGAGCCCGAAGGTGTCCGCGACCTTCTCCAGGTAGGCGCGGATGTCGGGCTGCCCGGAGAACACCCGGGGCCACTCCGGGTTCGGCGCGAACGAGAACGAGTACAGGTGGGAGGGCACGTCGCAGGCGCAGCCCGGGTACGAGTTGTCGCGCCAGGTGCCGCCGACCGAGTCCGCGCGTTCGAGGATCACGAAGTCGGTGATCCCGGCGCGGCGCAGCCGGACGCCGGCGCCGAGGCCGCCGAAGCCGGAGCCGACGACGGCGACCCGCACGTGCGGCACGGGCTGGGGCTCGACGGGGTCGGGGACGGGCGGCTTCTTGGTGCGGGGTGCCATGGGCGGGTCCTCCTGGCAAGGGTGGGGGACGGCACGGGCCGGGTGGGGTGCGGTGCGGTGGGTGCGGTGCGGTGCGGTGCGGTGGGTGCGGTGCGGTGGGTGCGGTGCGGTGCGGTGGGTGCGGTGCTGAACTGCCGCTGTGTGCTGAGGGGATGGAGCCCTGGATGCTGCCAGTAATCACTGGCGCGTTTGGCAGAGTAGCCCTTGTTGACACTGAGTGGAATAGCGCCGACGCGGACGATTGCGCGGCTATCCGCCCCTCCCGGCCCGGCCCTATGCTGACCGGCGTGGCGGAGACCCAGCAGGACCGCGAACCCCCGCGCGAGTACCGCATCGCCGACCTCGCCGAGGCGGCCGGCATCAGCGTGCGCACCGTCCGCTTCTACCGCGAACGCCGCCTGCTCCCCCCGCCCCGCAAAGCCGGCCGGATCGCCTGGTACGGCCCCCACCACCTGGCCCGGCTCCGCCTGATCGCCGAACTCCTCGACCGCGGCCACGCACTCGGCGGCATCGCCGAACTGATCGGCGCCGGCGAGGACGGCCGCGACGTCGCCGAACTGATCGGCCTTCAGGCCGCGCTGGTCGCCCCCTGGTCCGACGAGACCCCCGTCCACCTGAGCTGGGACGAACTGCGCGCCGCGTTCGGCGACCAGCTGACCGAGGCGAACACCGCCGAATCCCTCGCCCAGGGCTTCATCACCGTCGACCCCGACGGCATCACCCACATCTCCCGCCGCCTGATGGACGCCACCGTCGCCCTGGTCGACGAGGGCGTCCCGCTGGCCGCCGTCCTGGAGGTCAGCCGCCACGCCAGCGAATACGCCGACGCGATGGCCGACACCTTCGTCACCCTGATCCGCGACCGCCTCCTGGGCGCCCTCACCCACGTCCAGGACCTCACCCCCGCCGAAGCCACCCGCCTCACCGAACGCATCCACCGCATCCGCCCCCTGGCCCGAGCCGTCAACGACGCCCAGTTCGCCCTCGCCATGGACCGCCGCGTCCGCGCCGAATACGACCGCCTGAACGAAACCTGACCCCACCCACCCGGCCACCGACACCCGCGCCCCCGGCGCCGCAGGCCCGCGCGGGTCAGGGCCCGGCGATGATCCAGGTCACGAACACGGCGCGCATCGAATCGTGCACGCGGTAGACGACGCTGATGCGGTCACCGGTGTCGGCGGCCGGGTCGGTGCGGGCGGTGTAGTCGTCGACCTCGGGGTCGGTTCCGCCGGGCACCGGAATGCCGAGCCGGGGGTGAACCGCCAGGCGCTCGATCAACTTCTCAACCACATCCAGCTCGCCGGGGCGCAGTCGGCCCGTGGGTCTGCGCGGCGGTGTCGGAGAGGAAAACGTGCAACGGAGCCGGCCGCTGTTCGGGCTGCTCCGTCACCGGTCGCCGCCGACGGCACGCAGTCGCGCGAACGCGTCGGCGGCCGGAGTCCACTGCTGGCCACCGATCGGCGCGGTGAGTGCGGCCATGGCCTCGGGGCTGGTGCGCAGGGCGAGGCGGTGCCGGTAGGCGGCGATGACCTCGGTGACGGCGGCGAGGTCGCCGATCGGGGAGGCGTCGAGGGCGGCAGCCAGCATCTGCTCGAACTGCTCGCGATCGCCGGGCAGTCCGTAGCGGGACAGTGCGGTGCGCAGCTCGTGCAGGGTGGCCGGGCGAGCCAGGGCCGCGTCCTGGTGGTCGGGCTGGGTGGTCACCTGGTCCTCCTCAATGGTGGTAGCGGGCGCCGCCGAAACGAGTGCCCGCAGGAACGACGGTAGCGGTTGGCGGTCGAGTCCCGGAGCAGTTCTGTCCGCATACACCCGTCACCCCCCGGGCACCCAACCCCCACCCCCACCCCGCCCGCCGCCAGGCACCTCTGCTGTCACACCAACCACCCACGCACCACCCGCCACACCCCAGGCACCCAACCCCCACCCCCACCCCACCCGCCGCCAGGCACCTCTGCTGTCACACCAACAACCTGCACACCACCCGCCACACCCCGGGCACCCAACCCCCACCCCCACCCCGCCCGCCGCAGGCGCCTCGGCTGTCACACCAACCACCCGCACACCACCCGCCACACCCCAGAACACCCAACCACCACCCCCGCTCTGCCCGCCGCCAGGCGCCTGTGTTGTCATACCAGCCACCTGCACACCACCCGTCGCATCCCGGGCACCCAACCCCCACCCCCCTCCCCGCCCGCCGCCAGGCGCCTCGGCTGTCACACCAGCCACCTGCGCATCACCCGTCACACCCCGGCATGGGAGAGTGGAGGGCGGTGAAGGGAGCGCGGGCGTGTTGATGGAGAAGGTCACCGAGATCCTCGTGGAGGCGTCGGCGGAGGCGGTGGAGCCTCGGTTTCGGGCGCTGGCCGAGGGTGAGGTGATGGAGAAGGCTCCGGGCGATCTCGTCACTGTCGCGGATCGGGATGCGGAGCGGATCATCACTCGGCGGTTGCGCGAGCTGCTGCCCGTCCCGGTGGTCGGGGAGGAGGCGGTGGCGGCCGATCCGGCGCTTGCCCGGGCGTTGTTGGACGAGCCGGCCGCGTGGCTGGTGGATCCGGTGGACGGGACGAAGAACTTCGTCGCCGGGGAGCCCGCGTTCGCGGTGATGGCTTCGCTGGTGCGGGACGGCCGGGCCGTCGCGTCCTGGATCTGGCAGCCGTGCTCGGGCACCGCGTACACCGCCGAACTCGGCGCGGGGGCCTGGCGGAACGGGACGCGGCTGGTCCGGGAGCAGGTGACCACCACGCCGGAGGAGTGGACGGGCATCCTGAAGACGCGTTACTTCGCCCCGCCCACCAGCCATCATCTGCTCGACAACGCCCGCGCGCTCGGCCCGCTCGATCCGGGGCGCAGAGCCGCCGGCATCGAGTATCCGCTGGTCGCGACCGGTGAGCGCGACTTCATCCTGTACTGGCGCACGCTCCCCTGGGATCACGCCCCGGGCTCCTTGCTGATCACCGAGGCCGGCGGCCGCTCCGCCCGCTTCGACGGCTCGCCGTATCTGCCCGAACCGCCCGGCGGCACCGACGGCCTGCTGGTGGCGGCGGATCCGGAGCAGTGGGAGACGCTCCGGGAGATCCTGCTCAAGGGTGTCTGACCCGCCTACCGTTTCTGCACCGCCCGTCCGCTCTCGACCACGGCCGCCAGCAGCGACTCCATCTCCCGTTCGGTGGTGTGCGGGTTGAGCAGGGTCAGTTTCAGCCGTACCCGGCCGGGGCCGGTGCCCGGAAGTTCGGTGCGGCCGACGACGGCCCGGCCGGTGCGCAGCAGGTGGCGGCGCAGTTCCGCGTTGACGTGGTCGCTGTCGGCGGCCGCGTACCGGAACACCACGGTGGTCAGGATCGGGTCGCAGTGCAGCTCCAACTCGGGGTTGGCGCGGACGAGTTCGGCTGCCCGCAGGGCCAGGTCGTGGCAGCGGTCGACCAGTGCGCCGAGCCCGTCGCGGCCCAGCGTCCGGAGAGTGACGGCGAGTTTGAAGGCGTCGGGCCGGCGGGTGGTGCGCAGCGACTGGCCCAGCAGGCTGGGGTAGCCGGCGTCCTCGTCGTCGGCGGGGTTGAGGTAGACGGCGCGGCGGGCGAGTGAGGCGTAGGTGCGGGCGTCGCGGACCAGGAACACGCCGGCGGCGGCGGGTTGCCAGCCGAGTTTGTGCCAGTCGAGGGAGACCGAGTCGGCGCGGTCGATGCCGTCGAGCAGCGGGGCGAGCCGGTCGGAGAACAGTGCGCCGCCGCCGTACGCGGCGTCCACGTGCAGCCAGGTGCCGTGCCGGGCGGCGAGGTCGGCGATGTCGTGCAGGGGGTCGATGGCTCCGGTGTCGGTGGTGCCGGCGGTGGCGACCACGGCGATCGGGGTGGCGCCCTCCCAGCCGGCTTCGGCGAACGCATCGGCCAACGCGTCGGGTTCCATGCGGAGTTGGCGGTCGACGGGGATGGCGCGGACGGCGCGTTCGCCGAGTCCGAGCAGTGCGGCGGCGCGCTGGACGGAGAAGTGGGCGACTTCGGAGGCCAGGATCCGGGGCCGGACGCCGCGCGGGATGCCGTTCAACTCGACGTCGGGGCCGAGGCGTTGGTCGCGGGCCAGCATCAGGCCCATCAGGTTGGACTCGGTGCCGCCGGTGGTCAGCACGCCGGCCGCGCGGTCGGGCCGGAAGCCGATCAACTGGGCGAGTTCGGCGAGGAGTTCGCTCTCCAGCGTGGTGGCGGCGGGCGCCTGGTCCCAGGAGTCCTGGGACGGGTTGAGGGCGCTCACCGCGAGGTCGGCGGCCACCGCGACGGCCAGCGGCGGGCAGTGCAGGTGCGCTGCGCACGCCGGGTCCGCCGGGTCGGCCGCGCCGTGTGCCAGCAGTTCCACCAACTGCCCGAGCGCGCCTGGCCCGTGGGCCCGGGCCAGGGCCTCCCGCACCACCTCACCGACCGCCATCGGCTCGCCCGCCACCACCGGCCCGCCCCGCCGCACCGCCCCTGCGGTGAGCGCCGCCAACACCTGTGCGAGCAGCGGCCGCAGCGCCTCGGGCCCGGCCACACCGCCGGAGAGTTCGGTTAACCCACTCACTTCTTCTCTTCCACTTTCAACCGTTCGACCAGTAACACACCTTGACGATCAATCAACTACCCATGCACGGCCGCCGCAGGCTCCCGCATCGCGAACTCGATCGCCTCGCAGAGCCGTTCAAGGACGGCGTCGGCCTGCTCGTCGGTGATGGTGAGCGGCGGGAGCAGCCGCAGGACGGCGTCGTGGCGGCCGCCGAGTTCGACGATCAGGCCGCGGGCGAGGCAGGCTTCGCGCACCCGGACGGCGAGGCCGGGGTCCGCGGGGCGGGCGCCACAGCTGTCCGGCTCCCCTGCGGGGTCGATGAGTTCGACGCCGAGCATCAGGCCGCGGCCGCGTACGTCGCCGATCACCGGGAGGCGGTCACGGGCGCCGTCGAGACGGGCGGCGATCCGGGCGCCGACCGTCTCGGCGCGGGCGACCAGCCCGTTCGCGGCGACGTACCGGAGTGTCGCGGCGCCGGCCGCCATCGCGAGGGTGTTGCCGCGGAAGGTGCCGGTGTGCGCGCCGGGCCGCCAACTGTCGTACTCCTCGCGGTAGACGACTACCGCGAGCGGGAGGCTGCCGCCGATCGCCTTCGACAGCACCATCGCGTCCGGCTCGATGCCGCTGTGCTCGACCGCCCACATCCGTCCGGTGCGGCCGACGCCCGTCTGCACCTCGTCGACGATCAGCGGGATGCCGCGTTCGGCGGTGATCCGGCGCATCTCGCGCAGCCAGCCGTCGGGGGCGGGGACGACGCCGCCCTCGCCCTGGACGGGTTCGAGGATCATCGCGGCGGCCGGGAGCACGCCGCCCGACGGGTCGTCGAGCAGCCGTTCGGTGTAGGCCGAGGCCAGCTGGGCGCCGCGCTCGCCGCCGATGCCGAACGGGCAGCGGTAGGCGTACGGGTAGGGCAGCCGGGTGACCTCACCGGCGCTGGGCAGTGGGGATTTGACGGCGGTGTTGCCGGTGACGGCGAGGGCGCCGGCGGTCATGCCGTGGTAGGCGCCGGTGAAGGCGAGCGCGCCGCGGCGGCCGGTGGCGGTCTGCATCAGCTTGAGGGCGGCCTCGACGGCGTCGGTGCCGGCGGGGCCGCAGAAGTGGATCCGGGCCTTGGCGGCGAACTTCTCGGGGAGGCTCTCGAACAGCGCGGTGGTGAAGTCGTCCTTCTCGGCGGTGGCGAGGTCGAGCAGGTGGAGCGGGGCGCCGCTGTCCAGCGTGCGGCGGATCGCTTCGAGTACCACGGGGTGGTTGTGACCGAGGGCGAGGGTGCCCGCGCCGGAGAGGCAGTCCAGGTAGCGGCGGCCGTCGGCGCCCTCCACTGTCATGCCGTTCGCGCGCACCGGGACGATCGGGAAGGACCGGGCGTAGGTGCGGGCGGCCGACTCGCGGATGCGCTGGCGGCGCAGGATCGCGTCGCCGGCGGGCGCGGCGGGGGTGCCGACGGTGAGGGTCACAGCGGAGCTCCCTTGGATGGTTAGGTAAGCCTAACTTTACCTCTGAGGCTCCGTCGAACAGCGCACAGGGCCTACTGATCACCCGTTCGAGTGAGCACGCACCACTTTCCGCACCTGCCATGTCAACGAGCACGACCACGCCGAAGTCACGGCCGCCACCCAAGTACCCTGCCGCCATGGAGACTCCGCAGCCGGACGCCCGCGACCAGCCCCAGCGCCGGTCGCACGCCCGCGAACTCGCCGACACCCGCGCCTTCTTCGCCGAACGCGCCGCCCGCTGGGACAGCAAGTTCCCGGACGACAGTCCGCGCTACGCCGCCGCGATCGCCGAAACCGGCCTGGCGGACGGCCAGTTCGTCATCGACGCGGGCTGCGGCACCGGACGCGCGCTGCCGCTGCTGCGCGCCGCCGTCGGACCGTCGGGCACCGTCCTCGGCGTCGACCTCACGCCGGAGATGCTGGCGCAGGCCGCCGCGCACCGCGCCGACGCCGCGCTGCTGCAGGCCGACTGCACGCGGCTCCCGCTCCCCGACGCCGTGGCCGACCTGGTCTTCGGCGCCGGCCTGATCTCCCACCTGCCCGGCCCGGCGACCGGCCTGCGCGAACTCGCCCGGGTCACCCGCCCGGGCGGCCGGCTCGCCCTCTACCACCCCGTCGGCCGCGCCGCCCTCGCCGCCCGCCACGGCCGCGCCGTCACCCCGGACGACCTGCGGGCCCGCGAGAACCTCTTCCCGCTGCTCACCGCCGCCGGCTGGCACCCGCTGTCCTACACCGACGAACCGGACCGCTTCCTGGTCCTCGCCGAACGCGCCTGAACTCGGCGCACACGTACGGCTATTCGCTCTTCCAGCGGTAGCCGAGTTCGGGTCGGCCGACCTGCCCGTAGCGCGGCTCGCGGGTGGCGTGGCCGGTGGTGACCAGGTGCTCGAGGTAGCGGCGGGCGGTGATCCGGGAGACGCCGGTGACCTCCGCGGCGGCGCCGGCGGACAGGCCGTCGGGGGCGGTGCGCAGCGCGGCCGCGACGGTCTCCAGGGTGGCGGCGGTCAGGCCCTTGGGGAGGCTGGTGCGGTCGGTGCCGCGCAGCAGGGCGAGCGCCCGGTCCACCTCGTCCTGCCCGAGCGCCTCGCCGTCGCGGCCGAGGCTGGCCCGGTAGCGGGCGTACTGGCCGAGGCGGTCGCCGAGGGCGGCGGCGCCGAACGGTTTCAGCAGGTACTGGACGACGCCGGCGGTGACGGCCTGCCGGACGGTGGCGAGGTCGCGGGCGGAGGTGACGGCGATGATGTCGGCGGTGTGCCCGGCGGCGCGCAGCGCGGCGCACAGGTGCAGGCCGTGGCCGTCGGGGAGGTAGAGGTCGAGCAGGATCAGGTCGACGGGCGCGTCGGCCTCCCGGGCGCGGTCGAGGGCGCGGACGGCTTCGGCGCGGGAGTGCGCGGTGGCGGTGACGGTGAAGCCGGGGGTGCGGGCGACGTACCGGGCGTGCGCGTCGGCGGCGACCAGGTCGTCCTCGACCACCAGCACCCGGATCGGCCGGTGCGCGGGTTCCCCGGTCGCACGTCCGCCGCCGCTCACCCGTCCACCGCCGAACGCTGGAGCGGGAGCCGGACGGTGAGCACCGCGCCGCCGCACGGCTCCCCGAGTCGGGCGTCCGCGCCGTCGCCGTACGCGGCAGCCCCGCCGTACGCGGCACCCTCGCCGTGCGCGGCACCCTCGCCGTGCGCGGCAGCCCCGCCGTGCGTGGCGGCCGTGCCGTACTTGGCGGCCGTGCCGAGCGTGGCGACCGTGCCGAGCTCGACGTCGCCGCCGTTGCGGCGGGCGGTCTGGGCGACCAGGGCGAGGCCGAGTCCGCGGCCGTGCTGCTTGGTGGTCCAGCCGCGCCGGAAGACCTCGTCGGCGGCGGCGGGGTCGACGCCGGTGCCGGTGTCGGCGACCCGGAGCAGCAGGTGGCCGTCCTCGGTGCGGGCGGTGACGCGGACTTCGGGGGCGGCGTGGGCGGCGTTCTCGATGGCGGCGTCGACCGCGTTGTCGATCAGGTTGCCGAGCAGCGTGACCAGGTCGCGCGGAGTGAGCCGGTCGGGCAGTACGCCGTCGTCGATCCGGCTGTCCGCGGTGAGGTGGAGTTCGACGCCGCGTTCTGCGGCCTGCGCGGCCTTTCCCAACAGCAGTGCGGCGAGCACGGGTTCGCCGACGGCGCCGACCACCTGGTCGGTGAGCCGTTGGGCGAGGGCGAGTTCGGCGGTGGCGAACTCCACGGCCTCGCGGTGGCGGCCGAGTTCGATCAGCGAGACCACGGCGTGCAGCCGGTTGGCGGCTTCGTGGGCCTGTGCGTCGAGCGCCGCGGCGATGCCCTTGACGGTGTCCAACTCGCCGGTGAGTCCTTGGAGTTCGGTGTGGTCGCGGAGGGTGACCACGCTGCCGAGTCCGGGCCCGATCGGCGAGATGTTGACCAGCAGGACGCGTTCGGCGGTCAGGTGCACCTCGTCGCGCACCGGTTCGGCGAACTCCAGGGCCCGCGTCAGCGAACCCGGGAGGCCGAGCTGATGAACCGTCAATTCGCCTACTTCGTCGCCGAGTTGGAGCAGTTCGCGGGCGGCGTCGTTGCACAACAGGACGTGGTGGTCGCGGTCGAGCAGCACCAGGCCTTCGCGCACCGAGTGCAGCGTCGCCTGGTGGTAGTCGTACAGGTGGGCGAGTTCCTCGGCGTCCATGCCGTGGGTGTGGCGGCGCAGCCGGGCGGCAACCAGATAGCTTGCTGTGGCGCCGAGCGCGAGGGCGGCGCCGGCGACGCCACTGAGGGCGAGCAGGGGGGTGCGCAGCCGGGCGGAGATGTTGTCGACGGTGATGCCGGCGCTGACCAGGGCGACCACATGGTGCTGGTCGTCGAAGACGGGGGCGACCACGCGGACGGACGGGCCGAGGGTGCCGGTGTAGGTCTCCTGCTGGAGGCGGCCCTGCTGGGCCTGGTCGATGTGGCCGAGGAAGGGGCGGCCGATCTGCGCCGGGTCGGGATGGGTCCAGCGGATGCCCTGCGGGTCCATGACCGTGACGAAGTCCACGTAGGTGTCGGCGCGGACCTGCTGGGCGTACGGCTGGAGGACGGCGCTGGGGTCGGGGCCGACGGCGGCGGCGCGGACGGTGGGGGCGTCGGCGACGGACTGGGCGACGGCGGTGGCCTCGTGGCGGGCGGTGTCCTCGGCGCGTCCGGCGGTGAACAGGTAGGCGAGCACGGCGCCGCCGGCGACCACGGCCCCGACGATGACCACCTGGACCGCGAACAGCCGTCCGGCCAGGCTGCGGCGCCGGCGGGGGCGGGCGGCGCGTGCGGCACGGACGGTCGGGCTGGACGGGTGCATGCCGACCAGTGTGCCCGGTCACGGGCCCGTCACGACGTCCGCGGGGGTTACCCGTGAACTCTATGACCGTAATCGTGACGTCCCTCACGACGGAGCGAATAGTCAGGCGCGGCCCGCCACCCAACGGGCCGGTCGCGTTCGCTCCCCCCGGTGGCGCGACGAGAACGAGCCTACGGCGAAGGAGCCGAGCGGATGACCCCCACCACGAACGGGAAGCCGACCAGAAAATCCGACCGGACGCACTACCTGTACCTGGCGGTGATCGCGGCGGTGGTCGCGGCGATCGTGGTGGGTCTGGCGGCGCCGAAGTTCGCGGTGGAGCTGAAGCCGGTCGGCACCGGCTTCGTCAACCTGATCAAGATGATGATCTCCCCGGTCATCTTCTGCACCATCGTGCTGGGTGTGGGATCGGTCACCAAGGCGGCGAAGGTCGGCCGGGTCGGTGGCCTGGCGCTCGGCTACTTCCTGCTGACGTCCACCGTGGCGCTCGGCATCGGCCTGCTGGTCGGCAACCTGCTGGAGCCGGGCAGCGGGCTGCACCTGACGGCGGCGCTGGCGAAGTCCGGCCACGCGCAGGCCGCGGTGGGCGCCTCGTCCACCACCGACTTCCTGCTCGGGATCATCCCCACCACCCTGGTGTCCTCGCTGACCCAGGGACAGGTCCTGCAGACCCTGCTGGTCGCGCTGCTGGTCGGCTTCGCGCTGCAGGGCATGGGCAAGGCGGGCGCGCCGATCCTGCGCGGCGTCGAGCACCTGCAGAAGCTGGTGTTCCGCGTGATGTCGATGATCATGTGGGTCGCCCCGATCGGCGCGTTCGGCGCGATGGCGGCGGTGGTCGGCGCGACCGGCACGGCCGCCCTGAAGAGCCTCGCCGTGATCATGATCGGCTTCTACGTGACCTGCGTGCTGTTCGTGGTCGTGGTCCTCGGCCTGCTGCTCCGGCTGGCCGCCGGCGTGAACATCTTCAGCCTGCTGCGCTACCTGGGCCGGGAGTTCCTGCTCATCCTGTCCACCTCGTCCTCCGAGAGCGCGCTGCCCCGGCTGATCTCCAAGATGGAGCACCTCGGCGTGAGCCGCCCGGTCGTCGGCATCACCGTGCCGACCGGCTACAGCTTCAACCTGGACGGCACCGCAATCTACCTGACCATGGCCTCGATCTTCATCTCCGAGGCGATGGACAAGCCGATGTCGATCGGCGAGCAGCTCTCCCTGCTGCTGTTCATGATCATCGCCTCCAAGGGCGCGGCGGGCGTCACCGGCGCCGGCCTGGCCACCCTGGCCGGCGGTCTCCAGTCGCACAAGCCCGCGCTGGTCGACGGCGTCGGCCTGATCGTCGGCATCGACCGCTTCATGTCCGAGGCCCGCGCCCTCACCAACTTCGCGGGCAACGCCGCCGCGACCGTCCTGATCGGACACTGGACCGGCGAGCTCGACCGCGAGCGGATGAACGCCGTCTTCACCGGCGCGCTCCCCTACGACGAGAGCGCGGGCACGCCCGAGACCGCCGAGCTGCCCGCCCAGGCGCAGGCCCCGGTGACTGAGCCGGCCGCCTGACCTTCCTGCTCCCTCGCACGTCGCCCCCGCCGGGGTTCCGGGTCTGCCCGGGACGCCGGCGGGGGCGTCTGTCGTATGCCGCGTCCTCAGGCGGGGTCGGGGGTGGTGCCGGAGAGGGCCCAGGCGAGGCCGGTGGCGGGGTCCTCCAGGGCGAGGTGCAGGTGCCGGAGGTCGTCGCCCGGTTCGGTCCAGGCCAGGCAGTGCAGCCGGGCGACCAGCGCGTCGACGCCGGCCGCGCCCGGGCCGCTCATGGCGGTGAGCAGCTCCCGGACGGCGAGCCGCCCTTGGGCCGCGCCGAGGTCGGGGCGGGCGGACGCGAGATGGACCAGCGCCGGGTACAGCGCGGCGAACGGCAGCTGGCCGCCGGTGACGTCCGGCCCGGCGGCGAGCTGCGCGGCGGCGTCGGTGGCGCGGCCGCGCACGCACACGGCGGTGGTCCAGCCGGACAGTCCGGCGAGCAGCGCGGTCGCCGGGAGTCCGGTCAACCGGGCGCCGGGGGACGGGAGTTCGAGAACGCCGAGCCCTTCCCGGGTGGGCGGCGCCAGGTGCAGGGCGCGCCGCGCGCCACCGCCGGGCAGGTACTCGCGGACCCGGGTGTCGCGCTCCCACCCGCAGTCCTCCCACGGGCGCAGCCGGTACGTCGCCCCCGTCTCCTCGCCGAGCAGGGCCCGGGTGTGCGCGGCCAGGTGACGGATCGCGGGCGGCAGCGGCAGCGCGGCCAGCACCGGCCAGGGGTGGCGGGTCGCCAGCACCTCCCACAGCGGTCCGGCGTCGTGGTCACCGACCGTCGCCGCCGCACCCGGCCCGCCGTCGGGGTCGAACAGCCGCGCCGCGAGAGCCGCGGGCGCCCCGTACGCCACCAGGTGCCCGAGCGGCCCCGCCAGCGCGTCACCGAGCGCCCTGGCCAGCCGAAAACGTTTCAGCAGCTCCTCCCACCGCCCCCGCGCGGCCAGCCACTGCCCGGACGGCCCCCACCCGTACCGCACCGGCCGCGCCGGCCCCGTCCCGTTGTCGACGATCATCCGCTCAATGTACGACCGCCCCCGGAACCCGGCTCGCCGACGCGACGGTAACGGAGCGTCACACCGGCCGGTCGTCCTTCTCGGCGGGCAGCCACGGCCGGAACGTCGTCAGGTCGAACGGGATGGAGACGTGCTCGTGGATGATCTTCCAACCGCCCTCGGTCCGCAGCAGACAGACCGTCTCCCGCACCCAGACCGCCGCCTGGAGGCCGGTGTCCTTCCGCTGCCCCGAGTCGAGGTGGAGCATGAACGCGAACGCGAGGTCCCCGTCCACCCTGACGATCAGATCGTGGGTCTGCAGGCTGATCGGACCTTCGTACCCGTCGAACCACCGCGCGAAGTTGCGGCGCACCTCCTCGGTGCCGGTGAACCGCAGCGGGGCGACGGCGTCGTAGCAGACGATGCCCGGCGTGTAGAAGGACATCAGCAGGTCGAGGTCCTTCGCCTGGTGAGCGGTGTGGCGGCGCTCCAGGAGTGCCCTGATCTCGGCTTCGCTGCTGGTGGTCATCTCGTCCTCTTCTCGGAACGCATCGGCGGTTTCCTCCTCTACGACCGGACGGCCGGCCGATATGTGAGGCGCCGTGCGGGGGTTATGCGACCCCCTGGCCGCCGCGGCCGCGTGGGCCGCCGGCACCGTGCTCCTGCTGAACGCGACCCGGCTGTGGGCCGCGCACTCCCACCCCTCCCCCGTGACCGCCGCCTGGCTGGGCTGCCTGCTCAGCCTCGGCCCCTACCTGGCGGCCGCGACGCTGGTGGAGCCCGCCCGGGAGGAGACCGACCGGCCGGCCCGCACCGGCCTGCTCCCGTTCACCCCGGCCCGGATCGCGCTCTCCCACCTGGTGGTGCCGACCGTCCTGCTCGCCGTACTGGGCGCGGCCGCCGCAACCGTCACCGCCGCCGCGATCCAGGCCCCGCCCGTCGTCCTGTCGGCCGTCCTGCTGCTCTTCACCGCGGGCGCCCCGACCGCCGTCGGCGCGGCGCTGCTGGGCGCCTACCGCGGACCGCTCCGCTACGACCTGATGTCGCTGTCCGCGGACTGGTACGGGGCACTTCCCTTCGTGCTCTGGTACTGCGCCCCGGCCCTGACCACCGTCGCCGTGGCCGCCCCCCTGCTCTGGCACGCCGCCACCGCCACCGCCCTCACCCACGGTTCCGTCCTCGCCCAGTTCGCCGCCACCGCCGCCCTGGCCCCCGCGCCGGCCGCCCGCCGCGTCGCCCGCTCGGCGGCACTCCTGATGGCGCCTTGACAGCGTTCACGCCCTGAGGAGTTGACCGAAGTCGGTGGCCTGCGTGCCGTGGCGCGTTCTGGCGTGGTCCAGGACGGCCGCCTTCAGGGTGTCGGTGTGCACCTCGGTGACGGCGCGGGGCGAGGTGGTCCCGGGGGTGTGCTCGTAGGCGCGGACGACGGCGTCGAGGGAGACCGGTGCGGCGAACCGCCATCCGCGGAGCAGGATCACCTGGGAGATCGCCGGGTAGGGCGTGCGGGTCGGATCGGCGAGCCAGTCGAGGAGGGTGGGGCGGGGGACGGTGAAGTCCACGCCCGCCCTGGTCAGGGCCTGCAGCGCGGCGGGGGCGAGCGGCGGCGCGTTGCGGTCCGGGTCGAGTGCGATGAGTTCGCCCCACAGCCGGGCAGCGTCCAGGACGGTGGCCCGCGCGTCCGGTGTCCGGTCCTGCTGGTCGAACTCCTCGGCGCTGGCGAAGAGTTGACGTGCGCGTTCGACCGATGACGGTGGCGGGGCGGCGATCGCGTTCCGGTCGCAGCCGGTGCGCCGGAGGGCAAGCGCGGAAACGGTGGCCGCGGCAACAACGGCCGGCAGGGCGCGTCGGGGGATCGTCGGCGTCGGCGCCTCGGCCGTGGCGACCAGGCCTGCGTCGCCCCGAGGCGAGGTTTCGGTCCGCCGTGGGAGGGGCGTCGGGTCTCCGATCAGGACGGTTCGGTAGAGGGTTCGGAGTTCCTTGCCGGGGTCGGCGCCCAGTTCCTCGGCCAGGCGCCGCCGGACGAGGCCGTAGCGGTGCAGGGCCTCCGCGCCCCGGCCGGTCGCGTGCAGGGCCTGGATCAGTACGTGTTCCAGGGGCTCGGCCAGCGGATATTCGGCGGCGAGGTCGGGCACCGCGGAGACGACCGCGGCGGGACGACCGCACCGGAGCTCCGCCTGCGCCCACCGCACCGCCGCGTCCAGCCGCCGCTGGTGCCAGCTCGCCCGGACCTGCGCCGCCCATCCGCCGGAGAGCCCGGCCAGGGGCTCCCCGCGCCACAGGCGCAGCGCTTCGGCGAGTGCCGCGGCCCGGGCCCGGTCGTCGCGCTGCCGGTCGTCGAGCGGCTCGACCAGGCGGCGGAAGCGGTGCAGGTCCACCAACTCGGGGTCGAGGTCGAGGACGTAGCCGGCGTGTCGGCGTTCGATCCGTGCGGGCGTGCCGCCGTCGGGGGCGGTCGACGGTCTCAGCAGGCGGCGGATTCGGCTCAGGTGCGCGTACAGGACGGGCCGGGGGTTGGCGGGCGGGTCGTGGCCCCAGACCCGGTCGACGAGTGTCTCGATCGCGACCGGCCTTCGGGCGTCGACGATCAGCGCGGCCAGGACCAGCTGCTGCTGCGGCGTTCCGAGGTCGAGCGGCCGGCCCGCCGACCGCACCTCGATCTCGCCCAGCAGCCGGATGTCCACATGTACCCCCCAGGTGGTCGGCAGCGCCCGCGGAATGCCCAACTCCCCATGCTGGCCTGGCTCGCAAGGTGACCGCAAGGTCGGTGCACAGGGTGCGAAGGCAGGGTAGGACGGGCCGGGGCTCACCCGGCGACGATCACCGGTGGCGCCCGACCACCGGTGACCACTCGTGTGCTCGCGGAGGGATACAGCATGCGGATACCGCTTCCCCGACGGTCCGACCGTCCCGGCAAAGTCGCCTCACCACGGCCGGCAAGGCGTTCCCGACTCGCTCCGGCGGCCCTGGCGGCGGCCGTGGCGTTCGTCGTCGTCGGGGCGCTCGCCCCCGCGCCCGCTCACGCGGCGGACCCCGCCCGGTACGAGATCGTGAACGCCCGGACGGGGCTGCGGGCCGACGTCATGTGGGCGTCGACCGCCGCGTACACCGGCGTCTTCCTGTGGCCGAACAACACCAGCCTCTCCCAGGAGTTCGAGCTGCTGGACAGCGGAAACGGGGTCTTCCGGATCAAGGCCCGGCACTCCGGCCAGTGCCTGATGCTCGACTGGCGCGCGGGCACCTACTCGAACGGCACCCCCGTCATCCAGTACCCGGCGTGCGGCGCCGGCTACGCGCCCGCCGAGTGGACCATCGGCTGGGTGGGGCACACCTGCATGTGCTTCCCCACGACCATGATCCTGCGGAACCGGGCCACCGGCAGGTGTCTGGACGCGAACGGCGCGCCCGTCGAGAAGGCCGTCCTGCAGCAGTGGGACTGCATCGCCACCGACGACGTGTGGAACACGGCGAACCAGAGCTGGAACCTGCTCCAGCTCTGACCTCCCTGACCTCCCTGACCTCCCTGCCCTCCCTGCCCTCCCTGCCCTCCCACAAGTGCGCAGCCGCGGAAGCCGGTTGATTGCTTCCAGGGCTGCGCACCGGGTCGTCAGTTCGAGGGATCCAGGGCGCGGGTGAGCCCGGTCAGCGGGAGCTCGGCGCCGAGGACGCGTTCGGCGGCGCGGTGGCCCGAGAGCAGGGCGCCGTGGACGGTGGCCGGTTCGTGGCCGTAGGTGGCCTCTCCGGCGAAGTGCAGGACGCCGTCGACGGGTTCGGCCATCGCGTCGTGGTCGTCGTGGGAGGAGCCGACGGCGACGTAGGAGTACGAGCCGAGGGCGAGCGGGTCGGAGGCCCAGCGGGTGATCCAGTGTCCGACGGGGTCGGGGACGGCGTCGCCGTGGATCCCGCGCAGGGCGCCGACCACGGAGGCGACGATCTCCTCGTCGGTCATGTCCTCGATCTCGCGGGCGAAGTCGCCGCCGGCGAAGGTCAGCAGCATCGGCTCGCCGCTCACCGCGGAGACGTCGTACCAGGAGTGCCACGGGACGCCGGGCCGGCCGTGCTGCCGGATCGCGTAGACGCCGTCCGGCCAGAACCGTTCCGGGAAGCGGAGGAAGACCTTGTTGAACGCGCCCATGCCGAGGCGGGCGATCGGCCCGGCAACGGCGTCGGGCAGGGCGGGCGCGAACGCGATCGCCCCGGCCTTCAGAACGCCCAGCGGCACTGTGACGATCACCTGGGCGGCCTCGAAGGGTCCGTCCTCGGTGTCGACGCGGACTCCGGTGGCCGACCTGGTGACGGCAGTGACGGTCGTTCCGAGGCGGATGTCGAGGCCTTCCGCGAACGCGCGGGGAATGGCGTCGTAGCCGCCGGGGAAGATCACTTCCTCGCCGTCGATGGCGTCCTCGTCGAGGGCGTGGGCGGCGACCTGCTCGATGTCCGCGCCGCACTGCTCCTCGGTGCGGTGACGGAAGAACACCCGTACCCGGTCTGCTCGTTCGGCGTCCCAGCCGGTCTCGGCGAGGGTGCGCTCGGTGGCAACGTGGTAGCTCTCGTCGTCGCCGGATTCCGAGATGGCCTGCTGGAACAGCGCGTCCGCGGTCTCCACGTCCGCCAGCCACTGCTCGGTCGCGTCCTCGTTGAACAGCTGCCGCGATTCGTCGTGGTCGGCGATCGGCCGCCCGCCCGCCTGGAAGCTTCCCACCGTGAACTCGACGGTCTCCAGGCCGAGTTCGGCGACGATGTCGGTGAGCGGGTTGTTGGTGAGGCCGTGGATCCAGGAGGCGCCGCGGTCGACGGAGAACCCGGCCGTGCAGTCCGTCCACATCCGGCCGCCGACCCGGTCCCGGGCCTCGAGCACGACCACGCGCTGTCCTGCGGCGTGCAGCAGCCGAGCGGCGGTGAGGCCGGCGATTCCCGCGCCGACGACGATCGTGTCCAACATCTTTACCGTTCCCGGGAGTTCGAAGGTGTGGGGGTGGAGGCGCCGGGCGCGGGGGCCCTGGGGGCTGGTTCAGCCGGCGTGGCCGAGCTGGGTGAGGGCCAGGTCCAGAGTCTCGGCGAAGAAGTCCGCGGCGGCGGTGTCGAGGCACAGCGGGGGCTTGATCTTCAGGATGTTGAGGTGGTCGCCGGTGGGCTGGACCACGACGCCGAGGTCGAGCATGCGGTCGCAGAGTTCGGCGGTCTCCTCGGTGGCGGGCTCCAACGTGCCACGGTCGCGGACCAGTTCGAGACCGAGGTAGAGGCCCGAGCCGTGCACCGCGCCGACGATCCCGTGCCGGTCGCCCAGCGCCTCGAGCCGGCGCTTCAGGTGGCCGCCGACCCGGACGGCGTTGCCCTGGAGGTCCTCGTCGCGCAGGGCGTCCAGCACGGTCAGTCCGACGACGCTGGACACCGGGCTGCCACCGGTGGAGGAGAAGAAGTAGCCCTGCTCGCGGTACCGTTCGGCGATCGCGCGGGTGGTGACGACCGCGCCGAGCGGGTGCCCGTTGCCCATCGCCTTGGCGACGCAGACGATGTCGGGGACGACCTGCTGCTGCTCGAAGCCCCAGAACCAGTGCCCGAGCCGGCCGTAGCCCGCCTGGACCTCGTCGGCCACGGCTAGCCCGCCGTGCCTCCGCACCGCCGCGTACACCTCGGCGAGGTAGCCGTCCGGCAGCGCCACTCCCCCGGCGTTGCCGTAGAACGTCTCACTGACGAACGCGCCGGCCGGACGCCCAGCAGCCGCAAGGCCGTCGATCTCCGCCACGGCCTCGGGGGCGTAGCGGGCCGCGTCGGCGCCGCGGTGGCGGCCCCGGTAGGGGTTGGGCGAGTCCACGGTGTGGACCCAACTCGGCCGGGTGGCAAGCGCGTTGGGGTTGTCCTGGAGCGAGGTGGAGACGGCGTCGGAGGCGTACGTCCAGCCGTGGTACGCCTCCCGAAGCGCGACCACGTCGGGTTGCCCGGTGGCGCCGATGGCCAGCCGCAGCCCCAAGTCGACTGCCTCGGAACCGGAGTTGACCAGGAACACGGTGTCCAGCGGCGCGGGCAGGAGCGCCGCGAGGCGCTCGGTGAACTCCACCACCGAGGCGTAGTGGAAGCGCGAGTTGGTGTTCAGCCGCCGCAACTGCCGGGCCACCGCCTGCTCGACCCGGGGATGGGCGTGGCCCAGCGGGGTGACGTTGTTGACGATGTCGAGGTACGAACGGCCGTCGGTGGACAACAGGTGGTGGCGCCAACCCCGTTCGATCCGGGGCGGGGCGTCGTAGTAGTGCCCCTGCACCGTCGCGAACACCTCACCGCGCCGCTCCAGCAGGTCGCTCCGCTCTTCCACCGGCTCGATGCGGGCCAGGCCCAGCAGCGGAGCGGGGTCGGCGGTGAGCGGCAGCCAGCCCGCGGCGTACTCGGGGCGCACCAGCGGCGGGACGGCCGGACCGTCGGCGTCGCGCAGGGCGAGGCGGACGGCGGTGCAGGCCGGGAGGTGGACGAGTTCCTCGCCCGCGCCGACCTCCGCACCTTCGGCCACCAGCGGCTGAACCGTTGCCGCGAAGGCCAGCTCCAACACCCACTGCCCATAGGTGAGTTCAATCTTCCCCGGCCCGGCGGCGAGCACCCGTCCGGCGTCGGGCGCGTGCGCCGCGGCGGTCCGGCCGAGCCACAGGTCCACGCCGGTGGAGACGGTTTCCGGGGAGACGGCGGACAGCGCGGGCGTCCGGGAGAGCCTGACGCCGCCGTACGGGGTGCGGACCGCCGCCGCGCCGCCGGCCAGCGCGGCAGCCGCCGCCCGGTCCTCGGCGCCGGCTTCGAGCCAGTTGCCGCCGTCCATCGTGTCGGCGTCGGTGGAGAGGTCGAGGAGGGTGAACTCGCCGAATCCACGAAGCAGTTGGTGCGCAGGCGGGGCGGCCGCGGCCGGTCCGTGGACGTGGCCCGTCGCGTCCTGCACCAGGTTGGTCATCACCGCCAGCGGCAGGCGGGTGGCCTGCTCGAAGATCCGCCACTCCCGGTCGAGCGCGGCCGTGGCGTAGGCGTTGTCCGCGTCGACGGCCGCCTGCTGCCGCCCACTGACCACCAGCACGGCGGCACGCAGCACGACCAGCGGCCAGAGCGCCCCCGCCTCGGCGGCGGACAGCGGCCGGACGGCATGGAAGGCCCGGACCGCGGGCAGCACCTGGTGGGGTTCGATGCCGTCGTGGTGGAGCATCGAGGAGAGCTGGACGGCGAGTTCGCCGACCGCCCAACTCGCGGTCAGGTCACCGAAGTCGATGATCCCGTCGGGCATCGGCGGGCAACTGCCCGGACGGCGGATCAGGTTGTCGTCGGTGAGGTCCAAGTGCACGGCCTGCAACGGCAGTTCGGCAGCGACCGACTCGACCCGCGCCCAGGCCTCGTCCGTCGCCGCCAGCACGGCGGCCCGCCGCTCGGGCTCGCCGACGTGCCCGGCGAGCCGGGCCACTACCCGGTCGGCGTGCCGCAGGTCCCACTGCAGGACGCGGTCGAGCCCGGGGTGCCGGAAGTACCGCAGCGTGGTGCTGACCTTCCCCGCGATCGTCCCCATCGCCGCGACGGTCCTCGCGGACAGATGCCGCGGCCCCGACAGCGCACCCCCGTCCAGGTGCCGCAACACCCGCGCCGTGACCGGCCCGCCCTCGACCTCCACCACGGCCCGGCGCGGGGCACCGTCGTGGTCGCGCAGCACGGTGGCCACCCGCAACTCCGGGTGCGCGGCCTCGATCAGGTCGGCGGCGGCGTCCTGGGCCTCGACCTCGACGGCGCCGAACGCCGGGTTGGCGATCTTCAGGACCGCGGCTATGCCCCCGTCCCCGTCGCGGAGCAGGAAGTTGGCGTCCTGCTGGCTGCCCAGCGACTCGGCACGCCCGGCGATCCCGAGCTCCCTGGCGGCGAGGAGCTCGGCCTCGGCCGGGGTGATGCGCGGGACGGGGAGTGCGTCCTCGGCGAAGAAGTCGACGGTGCGGTGCTCGGGGTGCGGCATGACGGGGTCCTCGGCGTGGTGCGGATATTACGGTGCGTCGGCGACTGGGTCAGGGCCTGTCCGGTCGATCGCGCCCGGCAGGATCGGCCGGGCGGTCCCTAGTCGACGTGCCAAAGGAAGCGGTGGGTGTGGATGGCGAAGTAGGGGAAGTTCTCCACCGACACGACGCCCTCTACGGCGCGAACCACGTCGTTGACGAAATCCAGCAGGTCGCTCGGACGGTCGCACACCACCTCGACGAACAGATCGAACGTCCCGGCGGTCAGCACCGCGTACACGACCTCGTCGTGCCGCGACAACTCATCGGCCACCGCCCGGGGGTCGCCGTCCACATGCAGACCCAGCAGCGCCATGGTCTGCCGCCCCATGGTCATCGGGTCGGTCACCCCCACCACCTGCACCGCCTTGGCCTCGACCAGCCGCTGCACCCGCTGCCGCGCAGCGGACGGCGACAGCCCGACCTTCGGCCCCAACTCGGCGTACGGGATCCGCCCGTCCACCTGGAGCTCCCGCAGGATGGCCCGGTCGATCTCGTCCACGAAGCAAGGACCCTTCACTGCGGAAACCTGGGGAAACAGCAGCTCGGAGCGCTGTGAAGGACACCATGCCGGATCCGGACGCTCGAATCAATGGTCAACTCAATCGAATCGAGCGCCCGGACACACGGATCGAGCGCCGAGGCGGCTCCGCCCTGCGGCTCGGCCCGGCGGCTCGGCACGGCAGCTCGGCACGGCAGCTCCGCCCGGCAGCTCCGCCCGGCAGCTCCGCCCGGCAGCTCCGCCCGGCAGCTCCGCCCGGCGGCTCGGCACGGCAGCTCCGCCCGGCAGCTCCGCCCGGCAGCTCCGCCCGGCAGCTCCGCCCGGCAGCTCCGCCCGGCGGATCGGCACGGCAGCTCGGCACGGCAGCTCGGCACGGCGGCTCCGCCCGGCGGCTCGGCACGGCGGCTCCGCACGGCGGCTCCGCCCGGCGGATCGGCCCGGCGGCTCGGCACGGCGGCTCGGCACGGCGGCTCGGCACGCAGTCGCGCGAGGAGCAGAAGCACCGCAGCGGAGACCTCTCAACTACCCCCACTGCCACCGGCATCGACGCCCCACCCCTCGTAGGGGCCACCCTCCGACCGGGCAACGGTTTCCCGGGCAGCACCGCCACCGAGCAGGCCGGCGCCGGCGGCGAACGTCGGCACCAGTGAACGCAGAGCCCGGCGCCCGTGAAGCGCGACCAGAAGCCCGACCTCCTCCGTCCCGGCCGGGGCGCCACCGGGAAGCGGATGCAGGCGGCGCAGCTCGCGGAACAGCCGACACCCCGCCAGGGTCCGCGCCGGGGCGCACAGGACAGCAACCGCGAGCACCGCCAAGATCACCCCCGCCCAACGGGCTCCCTGCGCCGCGATGCCCACGGCCGCACCGCCGGCTGCGAGGCCCAGCAGGCGGGCCACCGTCAACCGGGCCCGGCCGCACCGCAGGCCGCGTCCGGCCAGTTCGGCGCCCAGCTCATCCCGTGCTCGCCGCACGGCCGAGGCGGCGGCAGCATCGGCGAACGACAGGTCCCTGCCGAACGCCGTCCACACGGCCCGGTGCAACACAGTCACGTCACGCCCGGGCCCGGTGTGCACCACCCGCCGCAGCCGGCCACGCGAGCCTGCGTCGATCGCCCCGGCAAGGTGCAGTTCCACGACGGCCACTCCCAGCGCGGCCTTCGAACCGCCCCGCACTCCCGCGACCTCGACCGCCGTCAGGCCGTCCACCCGCCCCCGAACGGGCAACCACCGCAACAGCCCCGCACCGACCAGCCCGGTCACCGCACACACGACACCGATCTGCCACACCACGCCCCGCTCCCCTCATCAACTGCGGGACGTCATACCCATGTTCGACGGGTTCGCCCGAGCGACCCACCGCCGGCGCCGGCACGTCCCGCCACGGCCCTGACGGCCGGACCGCGAACGTCGAAGCGAAAGCCGCCGGACGAGGGCCGTCGTGGGCCCGCCCTCGTCCGGCGCCTCTCCTCCGGGTGGGGCGGCTACGCCGCCCCTGACCCCCGGTACTCCCGGAGGCTCAGCCCTCCGCCGCCACCGCCCGCTCGTTGCCGAACACCCGCCAGGACGGAGCGGCGGCCAGCGCCGCCAGCACGGGCACAGCGGCGAGCAGCAGGCAGACGGAGAGCGGGAGGCGCTCGGTGAGCAGGCCGACCGTTGCGGTGGAGAGTGAACCGCCCGCGTTGAAGGCGGTGTTGACCCAGGCGCCGGCCCGGGTGCGCTGTTCGGGCGCGGCGATTTCGTCGGTGAGCAGGTAGGCGGTGGTGAGGGTCGGGGCGACGGCCAGTCCGGCGAAGGCGGCGATGACGGCCAGGACGGGGAGGGACGGGGCGAGCGCGGCGAGGGCGAGCGCGGTGCCGAGGACGGCGGTCAGGATGGTGAGCCGATTCCCGGCCGCCATACGCCAGTTGACGGCGCCGAGGGCGAGGCCGCCGATCGCGCTGCCGGCGGCGAGGGTGGCTTCCACCCAGGCGACGTCCGCGTCCCGCCCGTGCTGACCGGCGAAGACCACGGCCAGCAGGCCGAACGCGCCGAGCCCCGCCCCGGCCCCGGCGGCAGCCGCCAGCGGCTGGCGGGCCCGGGACAGCAGCCCACGGGTGCTCGAAACCTCGTCTCCAGAAGACGAGTTGGCGCCACCGGTAGCCGTCTCTCGCGGCACGGACACCGCCAGCGCGAGCGTTCCGCCGAGGACCAGCGCAGCGCTGAGCAGCACGCCGACGGCCGGACGCGCGACCGTTGCGAGGACGCCGGCCAGCAACGGGCCGGTGACGTACAGGAGTTCCTCCGCGACGGTGTCCAAGCTGTAGGCCCGACGCCGCAGTTCGGGGTCGGTCACCAGCCGGCTCCACTGCGCGCGGGTGACGGGCCCGAGCGGCGGGGCGAACACGCCGGCCGCCGCGGCCAGTACCAGCAGGACGGGGTACGGGGTGCCGGACCGCCACGTCGCGGCGGCCAGTCCGAGCAGGGTGAGCGCGTACCCGGCGGCCATCGGCGGCAGTACGCGACGCGGCCCGTAGCGGTCGACCATTCCCGCCCGGGCCGGGAACAGCAGGACGTTGACGGTGGAGAGCACGGCCATCACCCAGCCGGCCCGCGCGTACGAGCCGGTGGTGGCGGCGACGGCGAGCAGCAGGGAGAGCGAGACGGTGCCGTAGGAGAGGCGGCCGATCATGGCGGCGCCGAACAGTCGGGCGGCGCCAGGGGTGCGCAGAACAGCCCAATACGACGTAGACATCGTGAGGTTCCTCGAAGAAGCCGGGCGCGCGGCAACGAGCAGCACGCCGGTGAACAGGGACGCCGAAGGCACCGCGCCACCGGTCGTGGTGGGCGGTCGCCGCGCGGGGTCCTAGTCACGGATGAGGAACATGGCGGCATGCTAGCCCAGCCGGCCCGGACGCCGTCCACCCATTTACGTCCGGGCCCTCGCCCCCTCACGTCAGCGCTGCCGCACCCACCACACCACCAGCCCCACCGCCGCCGTCCCGCCTGCTCCCGCCGCCGCCCGCACCGCACTGAACAGCGCCGCCTTCGCCAGCCGCTTCACCGTCGTCGCCCGTCGACCGTCGTTCGCCATCCCGGGTACACCCCCGATCTCGTTCCGCCCGAGCCCGGCGCCGGGGCGGTGCCACCAGCATCGGGCGTCCGCCACGCGGCGCCCCGATCCCCGGGCGATGCGGGCGAGTTGGGCGCTACGCTCCAGGTAGCGGCCCTGCCCGCAACCGCCCGCAGCGGGCGCAGCGGGCGGGCGGGCAAGTACTGGGCAACTGCTCTTCTGGCTGACCGCGTCCGCGCTCCTCCTGCGCAACGACCAGGCGCCGCCCGCGGTCGAGGGCATCAACTGACGCACCTCCACCGCTGCGACGCCGTGGTCACCGCGGCGGTCGCTACCTCGAGCTCCCCGCGTAGATGCGTTCGGCGAATTCGGCGAGTTGGTTCTCCGGGAGGTGCCTGGCCAGGTCCGCCTCGCTGATCATGCCGACCATGCGCTTGTTGTCGATCACGGGGAGCCGGCGGATGCGGTGGCTCTCCATCTCGCGCAGGACTTCGTCGATGCCGGCGTCCGCGTCGATCCAGCGCGGGGTGCCCTCGACAATGTCGGAGGCCTTGCAGTCGGCCGGGTCGAGGCCCTGCGCGACGCACTTCAGTACGATGTCGCGGTCGGTGATGATCCCGCACAGCCGTTCGTTGTGCGTCTCGTCGCCCACGGGCAGCGCACCCACGTTCAACTGGCGCATCAGCTGGGCGGCGTGCAGGAGATTGTCGCTCTTGGTGATCCAGTGAGCACCCGGATGCATGATGTCCTTGGCCGTGGTCATGCCGTCCTCCTGGTTACAGCTGGTTACTGAGTGTCCGGCCGCGGAGATCGCGGCCCGCCCTGTGGCGTTGCACCCCTGGTCCAGCTTCTCCCCGCGACGAGGTCCCCGCGAATCGGAACGCCCCTGGCGACGCAGCTGGAGGTCAACTTCCGCTCTCCGCCAGCACTCTCGCCGCGTGCACTTTCCCGGCGTGCTCAACGAGGTTGATCAGCACGGTCTTTCCCGATCCCCGCTCCCGCGCGTCGCACAGCACCACGGGGGTGCCGCAGTCGAGGTCGAGGGCCCGCGAGACCTCCTCGGGGTGAAATGCACGGGTGCCGTCGAAGTGGTTGACGGCGACCACGAACGGGATGCCGCGGTGCTCGAAGAAGTCGACGGCGGGGAAGCAGTCGGTGAGGCGGCGGGTGTCGGCGAGGACGACGGCGCCGAGGGCGCCCTGGGCGAGTTCGTCCCAGAGGAACCAGAAGCGGTCCTGGCCGGGGGTGCCGAAGAGGTAGACGGACAGGCCTTCGCGGATGGTGATCCGGCCGAAGTCCATGGCGACGGTGGTGGTGGTCTTGCGTTCGACGCCGCCGAGGTCGTCGATGTGGGTGCCGGCGGCGGTCAGTTGTTCCTCGGTGCGCAGCGGTTTGATCTCGCTGACGGCACCGACCAGGGTGGTCTTGCCGACGCCGAAGCCGCCCGCGACCAGGATCTTCAGGGCCAGGTCGTCAGAGCGCGCGAAGTCCATGGATGACCTCCTGGAGGATGTGCTCGTGCGGGAGCAGGGCCGGGGGGACGGGACGGCTGACCCGGATGTGTTCGGCGTCGAGGAGGTCGCCGAGCAGGACCCGGACGACGCCGAGCGGCAGGTCGAGGGCGGCGGCGATCTCGGCGACGGACAGTGCGTTGCCCTGGCACAGGTGGAGGATGGCGGCCTGTTCGGGGCCGACCGGCAGAGCCGCCGGATCGAAGACATCGGTGACGACCAGCGCGATCAGGTCGAAGGGCTGGCCGGGGCGGGTGCGGCCTTTGGTGAGCGCGTAGGGGCGGACCATCGGGCCGGCGGCCTCGTCGTACCACTGGACGGGGCGGTCGGGCGGCGGCGGGTAGCCGAACGGGGAGCCGGGCAGGTAGTGGCGCGGGGGATAAGCCAACGGGGGTCACCCCTCCTGGGGGCCGCGGGGGGCGGCGGCCAGGTGTTCGCCGACCCGGCGCACCAGGCGGGCCATCTCGTAGGCGACCAGGCCGAGATCGGCGTCGGGGCCGGCGAAGACGGCCAGGCAGGAGGCCTGGCCGGCGGCGGCGACGAGCAGGTAGCCGCGTTCCAACTCGACCATGGTCTGGCGGACTTGGCCGGCGTCGAAGTGCCGGCCGGCGCCCTTGGCGAGGCTGTGGAAGCCGGAGGCGACGGCGGCCAGGTGCTCGGTGTCCTCGCGGGCCAGGCCGGTGGAGTTGCCCATCGACAGGCCGTCGGCGGAGAGCATCACGGCGAACTTGACCTGGGCGGTGCGGGTGACCAACTCGTCGAGCAGCCAGTTCAGTTCGCCGGTGTGGTGGGCGGTGCCGATCATCGGGGGCGGTCTCCTCGCTCGAAAGGACGGGTGTCGGGGGCGCTGCCCCGGGCCCAGCCGTGCTGGAACGCGGCCATCGCGGCGCGGGCCTGCTCGGGGTCGCGGTCGGCGAACGAGGCGGGCGCGGAGGGCGAGCCGGGGCGCAGCCCGGGCCGGGCGGGTTCGGGGGCGTCGCGCAGTTGCGGCGCGAGGCTGGCCTGCCGTACCCGGCGCGGCAGTTGGTCGTCCCCGTCGGCGGGCAGCGCGGGCGAGGGCGGCGCGGACGGGAGCAACGGCGCAGGCGGCGCGGACGGGAGCAACGACGCAGGCGCGGGAGGCGGCTCGGCCAGCGCGGTGGCCGCGGCCCGTCCGGGTACCGATGGCGGGATCAACGGCCGTGCGGGGTAGGCGGCTTCGACGAATCCGTCGGGCGAGAGTCCGTCCGTCTCGACGCCGCGCAGGTCGAGCAGCTCGGTCGGCAGCAGCACGACGGCCGTGGTGCCGCCGTACGCCGACGGCCGGAGCGCGACCTTGACGCCGTGCCGCTTGGCGAGCCGGCTGACCACGAACAGGCCGAGCCGGTCGCTGTCGAAGAGGTCGACCTGGTCGCTGGCGGCGATCCGCCGGTTGGCGTCGGCGAGGGCTTCGGGGCCCATGCCGAGGCCGCGGTCCTCGATCTCCACCACGTAGCCGGTGCCGACCTGTTCGCCGCGGATGTGGATTTTGGTGTGCGGGGGCGAGAATCCGGTGGCGTTCTCGACGAGTTCGGCGAGCAGGTGGGTGAGGTCGGCGACGGCGGGGCCGGTGACGGCGGCGTGCGGGAGGCGCTGGACGTCGACCCGGGCGTACTCCTCGACCTCGGCGACGGCGGCGCGGACCACGTCGGTGAGCGGGACGGGCTTGCGCCAGGCGCGGCCGGGGGCGGCGCCGGAGAGGATGATCAGGCCTTCGGCGTGGCGGCGCATCCGGGTGGTGAGGTGGTCGAGCCGGAACAGGTCGTCGAGTTCGGCGGGGTCCTCGGTGCGGCGCTCCATGGCGTCCAGCAGGGTGAGTTGGCGGTGCACCAGGACCTGGCTGCGGCGGGCGAGGTTGACGAAGACGCCGGAGACGCCGGACAGCACTTCGGCGCGTTCGACGGCGGCGGTGACGGCGGCCCGCTGGACGGTGTCGAGGGCCTGGTGGACCTGGCCGATCTCGTCGCCGCCGTGTTCCCGCAGCGGCGCCTCGGTGTCCACGTCGACCTCCTCGCCGGACCTCAGCCTCCGCATGGTGGCGGGGAGTTTGCGTCCGGCGAGTTCGAGTGCGGAGTTCCGCAGGGCGTGCAGTTCGGCGACCAGGCCGCGGCCGATCTGGACGGAGACCAGCAGGGAGGCGAGGACGGCGAGCAGGCCGAGCAGCACGGTGGCGCCGGAGGTGGTGAACAGGCCGAGGGCGTAGGGGTCGGAGCGTTCGGCGGCGGTCTCGCCGGCCTGCTGTTCGACGGCGGCGAGGTCGTGGGCGGTGGTGGCGGCGACGGTGGCCCAGCGGTCGGCGGGGACGGCGGCGAGCGCGGCGTGCGGGTCGCCGGCGGCGGTGACGGCTTCCTCGTAGCGGCGCAGTTCCTGGTAGTCGGGGCCGTTGGTGACGGTGGCCAGCGCGGCGCGGTCGGCGGGGCGCAGGTCGGGCGCGGCGGCCTGTTCGAACTGGGCGCGGGCGTAGGCGGCCTGTTGGACGGTGCGGTACTGGGTGTCGTCGAGCCGGCCGGCCCGGGCGGCGGCGCGCAACAGGGCGTCCTCGCGGGCGAGTTGTTCGCGGGAGCGGGCGAATTCGAGCAGTGCGCGGGCGTCGGCGGCGACCCGGTGGTCCTGCAGGGCGGTGAGCGAGCCGGCCACCGCGAGGGCGTTGTCGACGGCCGCGGTGTAGGCGTTGTACGCGTCGTCCCAGCGGACACCGTGGCCGGAGATCTGGCGGCGCAGCGCGGGGAGGGCGGCGACGGCGCGGGCCAGGGTGTCGAGGCGGCCGGCGGTCTCGTTGCCGAGTCCTTCGGCGTCGGCGCGGTTGTAGCCGGGGGCGAGGGTGAGCGGGGCGGCGGCGTTGTCGGTGTTCTGGGCGGCGGCGCGCAGTTCGCTGTCGCGGGCGGCGTCGGGGCCGTTGGTGGCGAGGAGTTGGCCGGCGGCGGCGCGTTCGGCCTGCAGGGCGGTGACGGTGCGGTCGAGGGGGGTGCGCAGGGTGGTTTCGACGTTCTTGATCCGCAGCAGTTCCCAGACGTCGCCGGCGGTGCTGACGGTGGCAAACGACCACAGCGCCATCAGCGCGACCACGGGGAGCATCAGGACGGCGACGATCCGGGCCCGGACGGTGCGCGGGCGCAGGCCGGGGCGGGCCAACGGGGCTGCGGGCAGCGGGGTTTCGTCGGCGGGCGGTCCGGCGTGGGCGCCGCGCCGGGGGGCGCCGGGCCGGTTGCGGGCGGGTCCGCGGGTGGCGCTGGGGGCGGGTGGTCCGCTGCGGGAGGTGCCTCGGGGTGGGCGCATGGGCGGGGACGGCCTTTCGGGGGGTTCGGCGCATCGGGCCGGGCGAGCGTTGAGACAGCGACAGGGCGGATGACGACCGGTCAGGCGGCGCGGCCGAGTTCGTCGACGGCGAGTTCCTCGACGGCGAGTTGGCCGGCCTCGCGGTAGGCGGCACGTTCCTGCGCGGTCGGGGAGAGCGCGACGAACGCGGCGGTGAGGAACAGGAACGAGCCGAGTCCGACGGCCAGCGGGAAGATGAACTGCATGGCGGTGGCGCCGCCGAGGCCGGTGCGGGCGGGTTCCATGTGGACCTGCACGGCGGCCATGCCGGTGTAGTGCATGCAGCTGACGGCGATGCCCATGACCAGCGAGGCGGCCGCGGCGGCGTACACGTTGCGGATGGTGACGGCGGCCCAGAGCGCGGCGGTGGCGGCACCGACGGCGATCAGCACGGAGAGCGCCACGGTGCCGAACCGGTAGTGCAGTTCGCCGTGGATGCGGACGGCGGCCATGCCGAGGTAGTGCATGGCGGCGACGCCGAGTCCGGTGGTGAGTCCGCCGAGCAGCAGGCTGCGGCCGCGGTGCCGGCCGTGGCCGACGACGAACACGCCGAGGCCGACCACGGCTATCGCGACCAGCAGGCTGAGCACCGTCAGTGGTACGTCGTAGCGCAGTTCGGTGCCGTCCACGGCGAAGCCGAACATGGCGACGAAGTGCATGGTCCAGATGCCGGAGCCGATCGCGGCGGCGGCGGTGAGCAGCCAGTTGCGGCGGGAGGCGCCGGTGGCGGACAGCGCGCGCAGGGTGCAGCGCAGGCCGAGGGCCGCGCCGACGCAGGCCATCGCGTAGGAGAGGACTGGGGTGAGCCAGCCGACACTGAAGTGGTCCATCGATCCCATGGGTTGCCTCCCGCGAGTGCCCGGCGGCGCTCGCCCACGCTCTTCTGAGTCAAAGCTCCTGGGTGCCAGGGCTCTTGTTGATCCGGGGACGCTGGACGCTACCCAGAGTTGATAGATGGTCACCAGAAGATCTGAAAAGCACCACGCGGCGTGGGTTCGGTGTGCTCGAATGGGCCCTTGGCCTATGCCCCCCGCATGCTCCGCCGGGCGCCGGGCTTCAACCGGGATGCGGACTGTCGGCCGGACCCGCTACTCTCCGCGTACTTCCCAGTTGGAACATCAATTCGAGGATCTACGTGTCCAATCCCGTCCCGCCCCCGCCGTCCGGCGCATTCGGTGCTCCGACGTACGCCGCTCCGGGGGCCGAGACCGCTTCCGCCCCGCAGGCGCCGTTCCACGGCCCGTTCTGCCGTTTCTGCGGTTCGGTCCCGGCCGTGGAGGCCACGGTCCGCGGCCACCAGGGCTTCATCGTGCTCATGCGGTTCCTCAAGCTGCGGGGCCCGTTCTGCCGCGACTGCGGACTGGCGTCGGTGCGTCGGATGACCTCGAACAGCCTGTGGCAGGGCTGGTGGGGCATCGGCTCGATGCTGATCAACCCGATCACCATGCTGAGCAACCTCGGCGCCTGGTCGAAGGTCCGCCGGCTGCCGCCGCCGCTTCCGGGCGCGCCGGGCACCCCGATGCCGGTGGGCCGTCCGCTGTGGCAGCGGGTGCAGATCCTCGGCCTGCTGCTGCCGGTGCTGCTGATCGCCGCGCTCGTCTGGAACGGCGGCCACTCCTGGCGCGACGGGGCGACCCCCGCCCCGGTCCGGGTGCACGTCAGCAGCTACCCGACCCCCACGGCCACGAGCTCCGTCGCCGACCCGGCGAACGTCAAGGCCGGCGACTGCCTGCGCACGGTCGGCGGCTCCACCCGCACCTTCATCGTCGTGGTCGACTGCGGCGCCAAGGACGCGGACTCCAAGGTGGTCGGCCGCTCCTCCTCGACCGCCGACGACGCCTGCGACGCCTTCCCCGAGAGTGACAACATGCTCGTCCGCAAGGACAGCCCCAACCCGGTCACCCTCTGCCTGGTGAAGCTCAGCCACACCGCCTGAGCCATCCGCCCGCTCCCCCATCAACTCGGGGAGCGGGCGGCACACTTGCTACTGACGCGGCGTCAGCTTCACCCGGACCGGACCGCGCACCTCCAGCGTGATGCCCTGCCCGAGCGGGACATCGGTGTCGACGGCCGTGATCTCGAACTCCCGCAGCAGCACGGCCAGCGCGAGCACCGACTCCAGCATCGAGAAGTGCTGACCGATGCAGGCGCGCGGGCCGCCGCCGAACGGGAACCAGGCGTAGCGGTGACGGGCGGCCTCCCGCTCGGGGGTGAACCGCTCGGGGTCGAAGCGCTCGGGGTCGTCCCAGTGCTCGGGGTGGCGGTGCGTCACGTACGGAGCGATCAGCACGTCCGCGCCGGCCGGGATCTCGACGCCGCCGACCACGGTGGATTCGACGGCCCGCCGGCCGACCGAGGGCGCGGCCGGGTAGAGCCGCATCGCCTCCTTCAGCACCCGTGTCAGGTAAGGGAGTTGAGCGTAGTCGGCGGCGGTGGGACGGCGCCCTTCGGCGAGCAGCTCGGCGGCCTCCTGGTACGCCAGGCGCTGCTGTTCGGGGTGCTTGGCGAGCAGGTGCAGGGCGAAGGTCAGCGAGGTGGCGGTGGTCTCGTGGCCGGCCAGCAGGAAGATCAGCACCTGTTCGCGCAGTTCGGTGGCGTCGAGCTGATTGCCGTCCTCGTCGCGGGCCTTGGCGAGCAGGCCGAGCAGGTCCTCCCCGTCCCGTTCCTCGGCGTCGCCCTCGGCGGCCCGCCGGGCGATGATCCCGTCGCACACCGCGTACAGCGCGCGTTCGGCCTCAAGTGCCTTGCGGTGCCCGGGCAGTGGCCATTCGCGGGGCAACCGGACGGGGGCGAAGCCGCGGTCGCGGACGAACGCGCCGAGGATCGGGAAGGCGTGATGGACGGTCTCCACGGCCTGTTCGACGTCCTGGCCGAACAGGATCCGGGCCACGGTGCGCAGCGCGAACCGGGACATCTCCTCGGCGAGGTCCACCGTCCCCTCGGGGGCCTCGGCCCAGCGCTGCGCCAGCGATTCGGCCTCGACGCCGATGGCGTCCGCGTACTGGTCGACCCGGCGGCGGGTGAACAGCGGCTGGACGAGGCGGCGCTGGCGCAGGTAGTCCTCGTCCTGCGCGGTGAGCAGGCCGTTGCCGAAGCTGGCCCGGATCTCGCCGTAGAACACGTTGTCCTTGCGGAAGTTGGACGATTCGGTGGCCAGCACCTGCTGGGCGCCCTCGGGCGAGCAGACCAGGTAGATCTCGGCGCGCAGTCCGGGCGGGCCGGCCTGGATGCGCAGCACGTCGCCGTGGTCGCGGTGGGCGGCGACGTAGGTGGCGAGCGGGTCGCGCTTGAGGTCGAGCAGCGAGCCGATCAGCGGCAGTCCGGCCGGGCCGGGCACGCGGGTGGTCACGGTCATGGAGTTCCCCCTCCGTCGGCGGGCGAGCCCCGGACGGTAGGGGTTCGCTGACACTGCGTCAGTATCTCCCGGGGGGCGGGGCATGGCGAGAGGAACGATCATTGGCCTGATCTGGTGCTTGAGGCCTGGCACATGCAGCCCTTAAGTTCGGCTTAAGGTCGCTGGTGCGAGGGGGCCTCCGCCTTGAGCCCCGCAGTTGCGGCACTATGATCAGCTGATCGGCCCCCGACAAATCGCCGCGACCGCCCACCACGACCAGGGGAACCATCCATGCGCAGCGCCAGAAGCCTCCTCGCCGCCACCGCCGTGCTCGCCCTCGCGGCGGCGCTGAGCGCGTGCACCGCCAACCCCACGTCGAACAACGGCACGCAGAACGCCCCCAAGGTCGACGGCACGGTGACGGTGTTCGCGGCGGCCTCGCTCAAGGAGTCCTTCACCGAGCTCGGCAAGCGCTTCGAGGCCGCCTACCCGGGCACCAAGGTGACCTTCAACTTCGGCGGCTCCTCCGCCCTCGCCCAGAGCATCGTCTCCGGCGCACCCGTGGACGTGTTCGCCGCGGCCAGCCCCGCCACCATGAAGACCGTCACGGACGCCAAGCTGACCGGCGAGGACCCGAGGGTGTTCGTCCGCAACACGCTGGAGATCGCCGTCGCCAAGGGCAACCCCAAGCACATCGCCGGCCTGAAGGACCTCGGCGGCGCGAAGACCGCGCTGTGCGCCAAGGAGGTGCCGTGCGGCGCCGCCGCCGTCACCGCGCTGAAGGCCGCCGGCGTCGAACTCACCCCCGCCACCTACGAGCAGGACGTCAAGGGCGCGCTCACCAAGGTCGAACTCGGCGAGGTGGACGCCTCGCTGGTGTACCGGACGGACGTGAAGGCGGACGCCGCGAAGATCGACGGCGTGGAGTTCCCCGAGGCCGCGCAGGCCGTCAACGACTACCCGGTCGTCGCCCTCGGCAAGGCACCCAACAGCAACGGCGCCGCGGCGTTCCTCGGCTACCTGAACTCCATGGACGCCCGCAACGTGCTGACCGAGGCCGGCTTCCAGGTCCCGTGAGCACCCCCCGAACCACTCCCGCACCACACCCCCGGGGCCGGCGGCGGCCCCGGGGGGCCACCCGCGTCCCCGCCGCCCTGCTGCTTCCCGCGCTGCTCGGCCTCGCCTTCCTCGTCCTGCCGCTGCTCGGCCTGCTGATCCGCGCCCCGTGGAGCGCGCTGCCCGCGCTGCTCACCGGCCCCGAGGTCTGGCAGGCGCTGCGGCTGTCGCTGATCTCCGCGACCGCCGCCACCGGCATCTCGCTGCTGCTCGGCGTCCCGCTGGCCTGGCTGCTGGCGCGCACCGAGTTCCCCGGCCGCCGGCTGCTGCGCGCCCTGGTCACCCTGCCGCTGGTGCTGCCGCCGGTGGTCGGCGGCGTCGCGCTGCTGCTGGTGCTCGGCCGCAACGGCATCGTCGGCCGCTGGCTGGACTCGGCGACCGGCATCACCCTCCCGTTCACCACCGCCGGCGTGGTGGTCGCCGAGGCGTTCGTCGCCATGCCGTTCCTGGTGATCAGCGTGGAGGGCGCACTGCGCGCCGCCGACCCGCGCTACGAGGAGGCCGCCGCCACCCTCGGGGCGTCCCGGCTCACCGCGTTCCGCCGGGTCACCCTGCCGCTGGTCGCCCCCGGCATCGGGGCCGGCGCGGTGCTCGCCTGGGCGCGCGCGCTCGGCGAGTTCGGCGCCACCATCACCTTCGCCGGCAACTTCCCGGGCCGCACCCAGACCATGCCGCTGGCCGTGTACCTCGCCATGGAGTCCGACCCGGAGGCGGCGATCGCGCTCAGCCTGATCCTGCTCACCGTCTCCATCGCCGTCCTCGCCGGACTGCGCGACCGCTGGATGTCCACCCCGTGAACCCTGCTCTGGACGCCCAACTCCTCGTCGAACGCGGCCCGTTCACGCTCGACGTGGCGCTCTCCGCACAACCCGGAGAAGTCGTCGCCCTGCTCGGCCCGAACGGCGCCGGCAAGTCCACCGCCCTGCGCGCCCTCGCCGGGCTGCTCCCCCTCACCGGCGGCCATCTCGCCCTCGACGGCGAGCAGTTGGACTCCCCCGCCGACGACGTGTTCCGGCCCGCCGAGCAGCGCCCGATCGGCGTGGTCTTCCAGGACTACCTGCTCTTCCCTCACCTGTCCGCGCTCGACAACGTCGCGTTCGGCCTGCGCTGCAAGGGACTTCGCCGCGCCGCCGCCCGCGCCGAGGCACTGCCCTGGCTGGAGCGGATGGGCGTCGCCGAGCACGCCGGACGCCGCCCCGCGAAACTCTCCGGCGGCCAGGCCCAGCGCGTCGCCCTCGCCCGCGCCCTCGCCGTCCGCCCCCGCCTGCTGCTGCTGGACGAACCACTCGCCGCCCTCGACGCCCGCACCCGGCTCGACGTCCGCGCCGAACTCCGCCGCCACCTGGCCGAGTTCGAGGCCGTCGCGGTCCTCGTCACGCACGACCCGCTGGACGCGATGGTGCTCGCCGACCGCCTGGTCGTCATCGAGGCCGGCCAGGTCGTCCAGACCGGCCGCCCCGCGGAGGTCGCCCGCCGGCCGCGCACCGACTACATCGCCCGCCTGGTCGGCCTCAACCTGTACCAGGGCACCGCGAACGGCCGCCACGTCACCCTCCCCGATGGCCAACTCCTCACCACCGACGAGGAGTTGACCGGCCCCGCGTTCGTCGCCTTCCCGCCCGACGCGGTCACCCTGCACCGCCACCGCCCCGAGACCAGCGCCCGCAACCTCTTCCCCTGCACCGTCGCCGGCCTCGACCTGCACGGCGACCGCTTCCGCGTCGACCTCACCGGCCCCCTCCCCCTCGCCGCCGACCTCACCCCCACCGCCGCCGCCGACCTCGACCTCACCCCCGGCACCCGCGTCTGGGCCGCCGTCAAGGCCACCCAGACCCACGCCTACCCGGCCTGAGATCCTGCCCCTGTGCAACTCTTCCGGGACGACTCCCCCGCCTTCACCCAGCCGCCGCTCACCGACGCCGCCGTCGCCGAGGCGCAGCGCCTGCTCGGCGTCACCCTGCCCGCCGAGCTGCTCGCCCTGCTGCGCCGGCGCAACGGCGGCGCGATCGCCGACGAGTACGCCGCCTTCCCGACCGAACGCCCCACCTCCTGGAGCGACGACCACGTCCCGTTCGACCACCTGCTCGGCATCGGCCACCGGCCGGACGCCCTCTCGCTGCTCGACACCCCGTACCTGACCGGCGAGTGGGAGCTGCCCTCGCCCGTGGTCCTGCTCTGCGGCGACGGCCACTGGTGGATCGCCCTCGACTACCGCGCCCGCGGCCCGCACCGCGAGCCCTCCGTCACCTGGCTCGACGCCGAGGCCGGCACGGAACTCGCCCTCGCCCCCGACCTGCGCACCTTCCTCGAACAGCTCACCGCCACAAGCGCGTTCGACGCCTGACCGGCCCATCCCGCTACCATCGGGGCCGAACCCGCCCGCCCCGCACCGGAGTCCAGCAGATGAGCGCACCACGAATCGGCGTCGTGATCGTCACCATGGGCAACCGCCCGCGTGAACTCACCGCCCTGCTGGACTCGGTGGACCGCCAGGACCTCCCCGCACACCGCGTCGTACTGGTCGGCAGCGCGTGCCCGCTCACCGACGTCGACCGGCCCGGGCTCGAAAAACTCCCCCTCACCGACAACCCGGGCTGCCCGGGCGCGCGCAACGTCGGCCTCCAGTCACTGCTGGACGCCGGCGACATCGACGTGGTGGTCGAACTGGACGACGACGGGCTGCTGATCGCCGACGACGTGTTCCGCCGCGTCGCCGAACGCTACGCCGCAGAGCCCCGGTTGGGGATCGTCGCGTTCCGGATCGCGGACGAGCACGGCGAGACCCAGCGCCGCCACGTCCCCCGCCTTCGGGCGTCCGACCCGATGCGGGCCGGCCTGGTCACCGCGTTCCTCGGCGGCGGCCACGCCCTCTCGGTGCCGATGCTGCGCCGAACCGGCCTGTGGGCGGGCGAGTTCCGGTTCGGCCACGAGGAGACCGACCTCGCCTGGCGCGCCCTGGACGACGGCTGGACCATCCAGTACGACCCGCAGGTGGTCCTCCAGCACCCGAAGACCTCTCCCGCCCGGCACGCCGTCTACTACCGCTACACGGCCCGCAACCGCGTCTGGCTCGCCAAGCGCCGCCTCCCCGCCGCGCTCGTCCCGCTCTACCTCGCCACCTGGCTGCTGCTCACCCTCGCCCGCACCCGCTCCCTCCCCGGCCTCACCTCCTGGTTCGCCGGCTTCGCCGAGGGCCTCCGCACCTCCTGCCCACCCCGCCGCCCCATGCGCTGGCACACCGTCTGGCACCTCACCCGCCTCGGCCGCCCACCCCTGATCTGACGACCGCCCGTGCCCGGGATTCGCGGTCGAATCAAATCCGTTGGCGCGGCCCGGCGCCTCCGCTAGGCTGCCCCGGCGGGCGGCTCCGCGGCGTGCTTCCTTCTCCTTCTCCGAAAAGATCAGCGCGCCCCCTCTCCGCCCGCACTCTCGTCTTCCGTCTCCGTGGGGGATCCCGTTCGCACGCCCCGAGCCAGCCGGGCCCGGTTCGACGCCAGTGTCGACCTCGACCTCGGTTCCTTCCTGCTCCGCCGCCGCGCCGCCGTCGCCGTCGATCCGGCCGAACTGCTGCCCGAGCCCGACCCGTGGAGCCTGCGCGGACTGACCGCACTGGACGCCGACCTGGCGTCCCGCGGCTACCTGCCGACGGCCGAACTGCGCACCGCCCTGGCCAGGTTGGCACCGCTGCGGCTGGCCGAGACCGGCACGGCGCTGCTCGCCCGGATCGACCACCTGCTGGGCACCGGCCGCCGCCACACCCCGCTGTTCCGCCGCTTCCCGGACGCCGTCCCGGACACCGCCCGGATGCAGCACAGCCGCCAGATGCGGGCCTTCCTGCGCAACCAGCCGAACCAGCCCTGCACCCGCTGCGCCCGGACCGGCGCGGAGGCCGGCATCGGGATCCTCGCCCCGTGCGCCCACCTGCTCTGCCTCGACTGCCTCGAGGAACTGACCACGGTCGGCCGGGCCGCCCACTGCCCCGCCTGCTGGGAGCCCCTCGCCGAACGCCCGTTCCTGGTCGGCGGAAGCCGCACCACCCCCAAGGCGGCCCCGCCGCCGCACAAGGGTCAGGCCGACCCCCCGACAACCGACCAGCTACGGCCGATTCGGCTCCTGACGCAGCATCACATCGACGCTGCCATGGCCGAGTTGAACACCCTCCTGAGCCGCCGCACCCCCCTCGGCCCGCAGGACCGCGACGACCTGGCCACCCTGCTCGCCCACGCCCCGGCCGATCTGCCCCACCGACTGCCCGCCGAGATACCGGTTCGCGAGACCAAGGCCCACGCACTGGCCGAACTCCTGCGCCGCGACGGCACGTTGGCCCTCCCCGTTCTGGCGGAACGGATCGACACCGCGACCGACGTGCTGCGCCTGCTCTGGGCTTTCTCGGGTGCCGAACCGGATCTCCAGCGCTCCACCGCCCGCCGCCTGCGCCTGCGCAAGCTGCCCCGCCCGGTGCGTCGCGGCCTGCTTGAAATCCTGGCCGGACTGCCGACGTCGGCTCTCGCCGAGGACCTCCGCCGCCACCGCGAACCCTGGCTGCGCGTCGGCGAGTTGCTGCATCCGTTCGAGCACGCGGGCCGCTTCCCCTCGGTGGCCGCCGCATTCGCCCTGCTGCGCGGCACCGACCTCGACGGACCTTCCGCCGCACCGGAGTTGGCCGCACCGCCCGCACCGCTACGCATCACCACCGGCCCGGACGGCCGCCGGCGGCTGTCGCACACCGGCTTCGCCTCCCGGGTGGAGGGCCTGCTGGCGACCGGCGACGTCTCGACCGCCCTCAACGAACTCTCGTCCCGCCCGGGCGAGTTGACCCGCCGCCTGCACCACCTCCTCCGCGTGCACGCGATCATGTTGCCCGGCGAACCGGCGCCACCCGAGCTGCTCGCCGTACTGGCCCGCGCCCTGCCCCGGGTCGCGCCCGGCCCGCTGCTCGGCGCGTACGGCCGCCTGCGCGGCCCGCGCACCGCGGGCGAACGACGACTGCACTTCCTGCGCGGCCCGGCCGCCTCCGTGCACGCCCGGGAGGACCACGGCACCGTCGTCCCGGCCGAGTTGAGCGCACCGGTGGTCACCCTGATCGAGCAGGAACTGCTCCGCCGCGCCACCCCGACGCCCGCCGACCTTCCCGAACTCGCCGTCCTCGACGAGGCGTTGACCGGAATGGCGGTCCCGTTCGCCGAACGCGCGGCCGCCCGCGTCCTGGTCCCAGTACCGCGCGGCAGCCGCCTGCCGCTACCGACCGGCGACCGGCTGCGGCTGTTCCTGCACTGGCTGCAACCGCAGCACCGCCGCGTCGACCTCGACCTCTCCGTCGCCCTGTACGACGCGGACTGGAAGTTCCACGGCCTGTGCGACTACACCCAGTTGATTTTCGGGCAGCGCGCCGCCGTGCACTCCGGCGACTACGTCTCCGCCCCGCCACCGGACGGCGCCACCGAGTTCGTCGACCTGGACCTCGAACGGCTGTCCGCCACCCGGATCCGGTACGCCGTGATGCTGGTGTTCAGCTACAACGACGTCCCCTTCGACCAACTCCCGGAGGCCTACACCGGTTTCGCCGACCTCGACGCGACCCCGCCCGGCAGCCGGCTGCTCCACCCGCGCGCCGTCCGCCAACGGATGGACCTGACCGGCCACGCCAAGGTCTCCGTCCCGATGATCGTCGACCTGACGGACCGCCACTTCACCTGGACCGACCTCAACATCGGCGCCACCGGCCACTTCCACAGCGTCAACGCCTACCGCACCGCGATCGCCGAACTCTGCCGCGACGTCCTCAACCACTTCTCCCCCGACCAGCGCGCCACCCTCTGGGACATCGCCTGCGCCCGCGCCGCCCACACCACCGGCGAGGTCCTGGTCCGCGGCCTCGACGGCACCGTCCGCCACTGGCGCCGCCGCCCCACCGAAGACCTCCCCACCTTCGCCGCCCGCCTCCGCCACCGCCAGGACCCCGACGCCACCACCACCGAACTCCCCACCCCCCAAAGAACGTTCCTCGCCCTCCTCCACGCCGACCTCCCCACCACCACCCCCCTCACCGGCTCCCTCTACCGCCTCTACCCCGGCCCCCTCGACGCCGCCCCCGACACCCTCCACCGCCTCACCGCCCCCGACCTGGTGGCCCTCCTCGCCCCCACCCGCTGACGCCCCCGCTACCCCTGCCCCTCGGCCCGCACATACACATCCCCGCCCCCAGGCAGCTCACCCCCCACCGCCCGCACCACAAACACCTGCCGCCCCACCTGCCCCGACACCAACGCCCCGTCCCCCGGCTCGTCCCCGGGCAACGCCTCCCGCAGATCCTCCGGAATCGCCACCGCTCCCCCCGGCTCGCCAAGGTCGTAAGTCCGCAGGAAATCCTCGACGTTGACATCCACACCCCCGCCCAGCCGGTAATGCAGATACCCGACAGCACCCCCGTCCGCCCGCCGCACCAACACGGCCTGCTCCGGCACGTAGTACCGCCCCTTCCCGGGATGCTGCTCAACCCCCAACCCGGCCAGCCGCTCCGCCCTCACCGCATCGGTCACGAACGCGCCCTGACGATCCGTCAGCCATGCACCCCACCCCACCACCCCGACGGTGAACACCACGCACGCCCCGAGTGATCCCGCCACCAACCATCGCGCCACCCTGCGCTCACCCCCCGGCACCGTTCCGTCAACCTACCGTGATCCCGACTGAACCAACCGACCCCCGCCGCCCGGTACAGTGACCGCCATGCATCGCGGTGTTCTGCCCCCTCCCGCCGTCTGAGCGGGCGGCCGGCCACTTCCTGAGCGCGTCCGGGGTCCTGCCGTTTCGGGCGGGGTGACCGGGCCGGTTGGTGCTGCCCGCTTCCGTGGCCACTGACCATCACGGCTTTTCGGGAGTTCACCCGTGTTTTCCACGCACACTGCCCTGCCCGCGCGACGGGGCCTGCTGTACGTCGCGCTCGCCGCGACCGCCTGGGGTACCGCCGGGGCGGCGGCCGCGCTGCTGTTCCGGCAGAGCGGGCTGGGGCCGCTGGCCCTGACGTTCTGGCGTTCGCTCGGCGGTGCGGGCGTCCTGCTCGCGCTGCGGCTGTCCACCAAGGCGAGGCGCCCGCGGCCCGCCCCCGCCCGAATCCTGTTCAACGGGCTCGGGCTGACGCTGTTCCAGGCCGCGTACTTCCTCGCGGTGCAGCACGCGGGCCTGGCCGTGGCCACGGTCGTGACGCTCGGCTCGGCGCCCGTGATGGTGGCTCTCGGCGGACGGCTGCTGATGGGCGAACGCCTGGGCCGCGCCGGGGTGTCGGCGATCGCGGGCGCGCTGCTGGGCCTGACGGTGCTGATGCTCGGCGGCGGCGGGGGCGTAAAGGCCGAACCGCTGGGCCTGGCCTGGGCGTTGACCTCGGCGGCCGGCTACGCGGCGATCACCGTCGCCACCCGCCACTGGGCCCGCACCGGCACCGCGGACGACCCGGCGGTCACCACGCTCTGGTCGTTCACGGTCTGCGCGGTCTGCCTGGCACCGTTCGCCCTCGCCGAGGGCCTCCTCCCGTCGACGCACGCCCTGCCGTCCACCCTGCTGCTGCTCGGCTACCTGGCGACCGTGCCGACCGCCCTCGCGTACGCGCTCTACTTCGCGGGCGCGGCAGTGATCCGCGCCGCCACCGCCTCCGTGGTGGCCCTGATCGAACCGCTCAGCGCGACGGTGATCGCCGCCGCCGTCCTGGACGAGCCGCTCACCCCGTCCGTCCTGCTCGGCACGTCCGTCCTGCTGCTGTCGGTAACGGCCCTGGCCCGCACGGAGCTCCGGGCCGACTGACCTCCGGCCAGGCCCGCAAAGCAACGGTGGGACGGCCCGACAAAGGCCGTCCCACACCGCCCCCCCTACGAGCTGAGCCCACCGATGCCCCTGCCCAGCAGGGCGACACCGATCACCAGCAGCACCACGGTCATCACCACAACGTCGTTCTGCTCCAGCCGGCCCCGCAAACGCGGTCAAGGCCTGAGCAGCGCGGACCCCGCCTACGCCGCGTCGGCGGCGATCACGGTCCACGCGTTGCTCGACGTGTCGTCCAGCCGGAGATCGAACGCGAAGCTGATCGGCCTGCGCTCGCGCGCGTCGCCGCGGAGCACCTGCTCGCTGCGCCGGTCGACCTCGTAGTAGACGCCCTCCGCGTCGACCGCGACCCGGAAGACGATCGGGTCGCGCGAGACCAGCGAGCGCACCGTGACCGACTTGACGACGGCGTTGCGCATGACGGTTCGGTTGACGGTGCGCACGGACGTGAAGTCCAGGCTGCCGTCGTTCATGACCCACTCCTCGAGGAACCGCTCGACGGCGACCTCGAGAACCGCCTTGTCGAACCGGCCGTCGAGCACGCTCAGGTCGCCGACGGCGTTGTCGGCGTCCGTGCTCCACGAGATGTTGGTGAGCGACAGGATGTCGCTCACGCCCTTGACCGCGGTCTTCCCGGCCACCTCGAGCACCGCCTCGCGGGCGACCTCCTTCTGGTCCCAGCCGTCCGTCTCGATGGCGCTGGTCAGGTGGTGCGCGCCCTCGGCCGCCTGCTCGATCGACGACACGATCCACTCCCCGGCCGGGCTCTTGCGCAGCGTCCAGTACTCGACCGGGCGGGTCGAGCCGTCCTTGCGCACGGCGTCCATGCCGTAGCCGCGGCGCACGTAGTCGTTGAGCGTCGCGGTGATCCGGAAGGTGGCGGTGTCGTTCAGTTCGCCTGCGCGGTTCGCGACGTCGACCAGCTCGACCACCGGGCCGGAGACGATCTCCACGACGTTGACCTCGCCGCGCGACGCGTAGTCGTGCAGTTCGTCGGCCCACTTGCCGTAGAGCACCGGGGACAGGATCTGCTGCAGCATGGCGAGATCGTTCCGGGTCCAGGCCTGCTGGGCGGTCGTGTACAGCCAGACGGCCCGGCGCTCGAGTGCGGCGCGGTCGAAGGTCGCATCCGTTTCGGCGAGGGCATCGACCCGGGCCCCGATCTGGGCGGCACGCTCGCGCGCCTGCGCGTCCGAGCGGTGCGCCGTACGGTCCGACACCGTGTTCAGGTCGGCCGCCTGCCTCGCCTTCCGGCGCCGGTACCTGAGCCACATGACCAGCAGGATCACAGCCACGATCACCAGCAGCGGGAAGATCCCACCGCCGCCGCCACCGGCCAGGAATCCGTAGCCGAAGCCGGTGCCGGTCGACCCGTGGAAGCCACCACCGTGGCTGCCCCCGCCACCCCCGCCACCACTGAACCCGTGGCTACCGCCCCCGCCGCGGGCATACGCGACCGCCGGGCTGCTCAGCGCGACGACTCCAGCAACCACAGTTATCCATCGACGGGCGCGCACTGGGCTCCCCCTTCAAAAATCAGAGCTGTTCCACTCGAGCCTACAAGCCTGGACACCCGACAGACTTTGGGGTCAGCGAGCCTCCCGAGGACGGGGACGGCAGACCGACCCCGGCGAGCACCCCGTCCGCCAGGCCGGCCGGATCTCCACCCCGAGAACCAGGCCCTCCACGGCGTCCTCGCGCATGGACCTGCTCGGCCGTGCTCCAGGCGTGCTCGCACCCGGGTTCAGCGTCGTCGCGGTGCCTTCGAAGCCGCCGCACGCCGGTGGCGGGGGTCACCTGCCGGACACGGGTTCGCCTGCGGGTCTCGCGGCTGCGGGTCTGGCCGGTGGCAGGTCTGGCCGTTTTTTCGGGCTGCTGACGCTGGGCGGTGTGCTGCTGTACCGGGCGCGTCGCCGTGCGGACGCGGACCGGCTCATGGGATAACAACACCCACCACCTCACCGCTCGTCCGGTGAAGGTGAAGGGGACCGCCCCCGGGGCCTTCGGGCTCCGGGGGCGTCCCGCGCCATGTGGGGGCGGGGTGTTGTCCACCGACATGAGGGTGTCCGGGTGAGCGGACAGTTCGTGGTCCTTGTGGGCGGACAGCTCATCTCGCTGAGCAGTGCGATTGATCGCCGCCCGGAAGGTGCGACCGGCCGAGCGCAGCGGCATGGTGGCCACCGAGCCCGCTGAACCGCGGAATCAAGCACCCCGTGCGCGGGGGCCGCCCGGTCAGGCGCAGACGAGGGCGACGATGAACGGGTCCTCCCGTCCCGGCAGTTCCGACGCCGGATTCCGGACGGGGTGCCAGGTCAGGTCGGTGAAGCCGGCCTGGCGGGCGGACTGCTCGTAGACGTCCGCGTCCCAGCGGGTGAACGCCAGCACGACCGGCGGCTCGACCGGGAACTCCAGGACGAGAGCCGTGCCCCTCGGTACGGGCCGGGCCGCCTTCACCCGCGCCCCGACGGGCTGCCGGTCCGGGTCGGCCGGGTCGTAACCGGGGTGGACCGTCACCGCGACCAGGCGGCCACCGGGGGCGAGGTTGGCGCGGATGCCCCGGAACATGTCGGCCATCCGCCCGGGGTCCTCGGCGTAGTTGAACAGCCAGACCGCCACCGCCGCGTCGAAGACCCCCAGCACCGGCAGCGCGGCCGCATCGTGCCGGTGGTACACGGCCCCAGCGGGGCTCCGCGCCTCCTCCGCCCGGGCCAACGCCACCATCTCCGCCGAGACGTCCACCCCCACGGCGCGCGCGGCACCGAGCTCCTTCGCCAGCCGGGTGTAACGGCCGAACCCGCAGGCCACGTCGAGGACCCGGGCTCCCGCGAGATCCCCGAGCAGGGCACGCACCGCGGGCTCCTCCGGCGAATTGCCGTGGTCGCGCTTGAAGTCGGCGTACCGCTCACCGAGGGCGTCGTACTGGGCGGGTTCCTGCTCCCCTGCTGCCATGGAACACTCCTGACCGGACCGGTTCGGACATGCCGCGCACCAGCCTGCCAGAACACCGCGCGCCGCACCCATGAACTGGCCACAACTCGCCCCCGATGACCGGGCGTTGACACCCCTCCCCCGGCGGAGACGGCCGGCACCGGATCGGCGACCTCCCCTGTCCCGTCCTTCAACGGCGCCGAACAGGACTGCACTTCCTCGACCCCGGCGGTCCGCCCAACTCTCCGGAGCTCCCCCACCCCTCCAGGAGGACCCGTCAGAGGCATGCGACGACTGTCGAAATACGCATGCCTTACCTACTGCGTTGCCGTGTTGGGGTCGGCGTGGTGCGTTCACGAGCGTCGCAGCGCGGGGTGGTCGGCGACGACGGTGCAGCTGCCCCGGGCGCATGACGCACGCCACGCGGCGTTGAACCCCGTACTCCTGGGAGTCGCGCAGGCGTTGCGGTCGGTCCCGTGACTGCGCCGGGCCGACCGGCGGCATTCCGGATTCGATGGCCCCGGTTCTCAGCGCTTCCTTCCGGGTGATGTTCTGGGCCGATGAGCGATGCCGGGACCTCCGCTGCATTAGTGTCCGGATCCGGCGGCAGTCTGCCGCCGGGACGAACCGGAGCGGGAACGTCCTGCCCGTCCGACGAAGCCCGCGGGTCGGTGCGGACATGGCTGGTGTCCCGGCCGCCGTCGACACGGGACACGGCCGCTGATTCAAACTCTCGGAGGGGCACACGATGGCGACTTCCCGCTTCGGTCTCCAAGCAGCACCGAACGACGACGAGTTCGTGTTCCGACTCGACGACGAGCAGAAGATCAGGCACGCCCGGGCCGTCCTGGCGGGACTCGAGACGTCGAAAGTCCACGTCCAGGGACGAGTCGTCGCAGAGAAGTCGGACCACAACCCGGACTGGAACTTCCACCTGGCTCCCGACAGCATCACGTTCTTCGACGAGGCGGACGACGACTGCGACGCTTCGGCGCACTACGTCGCGATGCAGCTGGACCGGGTCGGCGAGGAGGGCTTCCTGCCGGACGGCATCTGGGCCCCCGCCCGCTCGAAGATCACCCGCGAGCTCGACACCTGAGGCCCCGCTCTTCCGTCTGCCCGCATGTGGGCGTCCATTCCGGCGCGGCAAGGGTCCAGGTCGATCCAGCGTCGACCACGGACCGAGGCCGCCGGCACCTGCAACTCCGGTCCGGGCTCGGCCGCGTCCGCTCCGGGTGCGCTACGCCGTCGCGGGTCCGCGCACGGCCCCGGACGGCGTGTACGCCGAAGGAGTCTTCGCTCATCTGTCCGCTTTTGTCACGATCCACCCCGGGAACGATCGAATGCGCACTCAGCGGCGCGGGGATTCGCACTGAACAGTCGTGATTGGCCGAAGCTTCTTCTCGGGCTCCAGCCGCGTCGACCGTGCCTGGCCGCCGCTCCCATCGAACGAACGGGAACCACCGTGACCACTTACGCCACCAAGCCGGTGCCGATCGCCGAACTCATGAAGACCCCAGCGGTCGATCACGACCTGGAGTGGATCAAGGAGAGTCTGCAGTCCGCCATCGCTCTGGAGTTGTCGACCCTGCCGCCCTACCTGTGTGGCATGTGGTCCATCAAGACCACGGGCTCCGATGCCGAGGCGGTGATCAAGAGCGTCGTCCACGACGAGATGTACCACATGGGGATGGTGTGCAACATGCTGTCGGCGATCGGCGGGACACCGCGCATCCTCGCCGCGGCCCCGACGTATCCGGGCAAGCTGCCGGGCAATGTGCGGCCGACGATCGATGTGTACCTCCAGGGGCTGACCCAGACGTACGTCCGGGAGGTCTTCATGGAGATCGAGATGCCCGAGAACCCGCTCGCGCGCCTGCAGGAGGAGTGGGTCACGATCGGCCAGTTCTACGACGCGGTGCGGGACGCCTTCGACAACGTCAAACCATCCATCGGGTCGGGCCATCAGATGGAGACGCAAATCGGCAGGAACACGCTGGAGAAGTTCACCTCGGTCGACCAGATCACAAAGGCGATCGATGTGATCAAGGAGCAGGGAGAGGGCACCAGCCATCTGCCCGACGACCCCACCGCCGGCGGAAAGCTGGCCCACTACTACGGCTTCGGTGAGATCTGGAAGGGACACCGGCTGGTGCCCACGCCCTCCGGCCCCACACCGTACGACTGGGTCGGGGATCCGGTTCCCTTCCCCGAGACGTACCCCATGGGCAGGCTCACGCAGGGGGCCTGGCCCAACCCCGCGGGCGACGTGCCGGATCTGCTCACCGCCTTCAACGACCAGTACACCAAGATGCTCGACTTCCTGGAGACGGCATGGCGGGACGGGGACTCCTCCGCGCTGAGCCAGTCGGTCGGTGCGATGTTCACGCTGAAAGGGGCTGCGCAGGCGTTGATGGCCAAGCCCCTACCGGGTGACAGCACACACGTGTACGGGCCCGAGTTCCTCATCCACCGCCCCAACCACGGCTGAATCAACCGCCCCTGGCACGGGACAGGAACTACATCACGGGCGGCGAACGCGCGGGGTGGTCGGCGACGACGGTGCGGCTGCCGGGAGCGATCTCGGTGACGGTCTGCTCGGGTACATCGACTTCGCAACCGCCCGGCGCTGGCGAGCCTCGGCGGCTACCACCCCAGGCGCATCCACGGCCGCCTCGACTGCCCCTCCGCCCTGCGCTTCGTCGCCGCCGGCCGTGACGTCCGCCACCGCGTCTTCTTCCCGGACGAGGCCACCGCGATCGCCGCTGGCTACCGGCCCTGCGGCACGTGCCTGCCCGCGAAGTTCCGGCAGTGGAACGCCCGAGAGAGCATCGCGCTCCCCGGCTCCGGCCGGTGTGACCGCGCAGGTCGGCCACCTGCCCGCCGGTGCGCGGGTCCCGGAGCCGGAGCGCGCGGTCGCCTTCTTCGGTGGCGAGCAGCGTCCGGGAGGGGTGGGCGACAGCGGTCCGGAGCCGCCCGGTGTGGCTGCCCCGACCCGGTGCCGGACCATGCCGTCGCCCCGGATCAGGGCGGCACCCGTCCCTGGAGGCATCGGCCGGCCGGGTGCCGTCGGGTGCCGATGGCCTGAGGCCGGCACCTTGACTCCCGAAGTAATTAGCTGCCATATTACATGCATGAGGAGAGACGAGGCCGACAGCGAGCAGCCCACACTGGAGCAGGCCGGATGGCAACTGCGGCACTACGGCCTGGAGACGGACCCGCAGGCGGTACTGGTCGCGGTACGGCTGATCTCCGCAGGCGCGAGGGTCGGCCGGGCGGCCGAGGCCCACTTCGCCAGGTTCGGACTGTCGACGGGCCGCTACCGGCTGCTCGCGGACCTCGAAGGCCACGGGGGAGAGAAGTCCCCCTCACAACTCGCGGCCGACCTCGACGTCTCCAGGGCCACGGTCACCGGCCTGCTGGACGGCCTGGAACGCGAGGGCCTGATCGCCAGGCGCCCGTCCACCGAGGACGGACGCGGCACGGTCGCAGTCCTGACCGCGCGCGGTGCGCAGCGCCTGCGCGACATGGCGCCCGAGCATTTCGGGCGACTGGAGGCGATGGTCGCTGGGCTCACCGTCGAGGAGCGCGCGGTGTTCCTGGACCTGCTCGCGCGCGTCGTGCGCGGCAGCTCGGCCCTGACCGCCGACTGACCCAGCCGACCCGACTGACCCGGCCGACCGCCGGGCCCGGGCTCCCATCCCGCGGATGGGGGCCCTTTTCGCGAGGCAGTAATTAGCCACCTAATTACCATGCCGGGAAAGACCTGCCGACGACCCGCCCACACCTTTCGCCTTTCGGAACTCCAACGAGATGAAGAGGCCAAGATGCCCGCAACGAACGACAGAACCGGCCCGAACCGGGCGGCCTCCCGGCCGTTCACGCTGTGGCGCGAGGTGTTGACCGCCTACGCCGCCCCCGCCCTGATGGCGGGTACCGCGGGAGTCGTCACCGGACAGGCGGACCTGACCGTGGCGGCCTGCACCTCCATCGCCGGCACTTCCGCGGTGGTGGCGTTCCTGGTCGGCACCTGGCTGCGGCACGGCGGGCAGCCGCGGCGCTGGACCACTGCCCTGCCGCGCGTCGTCCTGACCGCGCTGCTCGTCATGGCGACCGCCGGTGTGGCGGCAGCGCTGGGATGGTTCGCCGCCGAGTGGCTGCCGGCCCGCGCCTCGATCCACGCCGCCCCCTGGCTGCGGCGACTGCGCATCGACCTGCCCGTCTCCGCCGTCCTCGCCACCACCATCGTCACCCTGCGCTGGCGCGGCGCCCTCGCGAAAGCCCGGCCGTGACCGGCCCCGGCGTCCGGGCGCCGGCGCCCGGACGCACCGAACCCACCCCGGCGGCACCGGCTGCCGCGGAAGCCACCAAGCACCGAGGAGACACTCGATGATCGTCGTCATGGGAGCGACCGGAACCACCGGCACCGCCCTGCTCCACAGCCTGCGCGCACTCGACGTCCCCGTCCGTGCCCTCACCCGCACCCCGCACCGACCGCTCCCCGGCACCGCCGGCCCGCACGACCGGCGCGTCGAGGTCCGGTACGCCGACGCCGCCGACCCCGACTCGCTGCGCACCGCCTTCGCGGGCGCCGACCAGCTCTTCCTCGCCATGGCCAACGGCCCCGCACAGGTCGAACTCGAAACCCGCGTCATCAACATCGCCGCCCACAGCGGAATCGGACACATCGTCAAGCTCTCCGCCCCCGCCGCCGAGCCCGCGGCACCCGTCGCGATATCCCGCGGACACCACGCCGTCGAGGAACACCTGCGCGCCTCCGGACTCACCGGCACCGTCCTGCGCCCCTACGCATTCATGCAGAACCTGCTGCGCCTCGCGCCCACCGTGGCCCAGGGTCTCGTCCTCGGCGCCATGGGGGACGCGCCCTGCAACTACATCGACTGCCGCGACATCGGCGACGTCGCGGCCGCCGTGCTCACCCGGCGCCACCTCGCCGGCGGCAGCTACACCCTCACCGGACCGGAAGCCGTCTCCCACCCCGACCTCGCCGCCCGGCTGAGCGAACTGACCGGCCGCCGGATCCGGTACATCGACCTCGCACCGGACGAGCTGCGCGACAACCTCATCCACCAGGCCGGCCTGCCCGCCTGGCTCGCCGACCACGTCGTGGAGATCCAGCAACTCGCCATCGCCCGGCCCGAGTTCCCCACCAGCACCGTCACCGACATCCTCGGCCGGCCGCCCCGCACCCTCGACGCCTTCCTGAACGAACACCGCACCCACTTCCGGTGATTCAGTGATGCGCCCGCCACCTGAAGAAGACCGACTCCAGGTGGCGGGCGCTCACCCCTCCCCGAACGCCTCACTCCGTCCGGAGCCGGACGGGGTGCGGCGGACAGCAGCGCTGGTCGAGATCGACCAGGGTCATGCGCAGCGGGGCACGGTCGGGACGTGGAAGTTCCAGTTGCCGTCCGCGTAGGCCCCGTACACGTAGGCCACGGAGGTGCCGTTCTGCGGCCAGTAGCCGTAGGCGGCGGAGTAGACCCGGATCACCCGGTACCAGACGTTGCCCTGGTTGTTGATGTTCTCGCCGGTGGTCCAGCACACCATGTCGACCGCGTCTCCGGACCCGGAGGTCGAGTACAGGTCGCCGGCGGCCTTGCCGGACGACGAGTTCGGCTGCCAGTAGACGCCGACGCCGTGGCCGCTCGGATGGTCGGTGAGGTAGTACCACCCGACGGCGTTCGCGCTGCCCGTCGAAAGGCCGATCGCACCGGCCGTCAGCGCCGCCGCTGCCGCCACACCCGCTCCGCGGCGGCCGATCTTCGTGAGAATGCCCTTGATCACGCCGATTCTCCTCTTCGGTCGAACCGTGTCCATACCGTCGAATCGACCTCGACGGCGAACACAGGCGATCAGAGAACCCGTGGTGTTCGGTACCGCCTGACAGAAACTGACAACACTTGACACCTCTCGCCGAACGGCCGGAACACGCCCTCGGCGCACTGAAGTTGACACATCGTCGGCCGCCTCCTTCACAGAGCATCTATGATCCGTACGCGACAAATACACGGCGGCACCGAGGCTCTGACAACTGACAACACAGGGGGCGTCATGGCAGGCGAACAGGAGCTGAAACCCGGGCAGCAACCGCCCGCACAGGCCGCAGCCGCGAGCTTCGCCAACGATCTGCGCGCACTGCGTCGGGATGCCGGCCAGCCGTCGTTCCGCACGATGGCGAAGACGGTCGGCTCCATCTCCCACACCACGCTCTACGAGGCGGCCAGCGGATTGCGCCTCCCGTCCTGGCTCACGACCAGGGCCTTCGTCCGGGCCTGTGGCGGTGACGAGGAGGAGTGGCACCGCCACTGGAGCGTCGCCGTCAGTGGCGAACCGCCCGCGCCCCTCCCCCCGGATCCTGCGCCCTCCGCACCCCCGGCGGCGCCGCACCTGGCCGACCGGCAGATCTGGAGCCACGCGCTCAGCCTGCTCCTCGGCCTGGCGCTGGGCGCGTGCGGCACACTCGGCCTGGTCGCCGTCCACACGCGCCGCCCGACGCAGTCCCACGCCCACAACTGACCGGCCGCGAACACCGGATCACCCATGTTCCGGGGCGAGGGCGAGGGCGAGGGCGAGGGCGAGGGCGAGGGCGAGGGCGAGGGCGAGGGCGAGGGCGTGGGCGAGGGCGAGGGCGTGGGCGAGGGCGAGGGCTGCGGCGGCCCTCAGGCCTCGCGGGCGGAGCGCAGCAGGTGGTCTCGGACCAGCGTGACGTGGGGGTTCGTGGACGATCCTGGGCGCTGGACCAGGAAGCCGGTGTTGATCGGCGGGTCGTCCGGATCGTTGAGGAGGGTCAGGGTGCCCGAGGCCAGATCGTCGGCGCACAGGTAGCGGGGCAGCACACTGAACCCTGCGCCGCCGACAACCGCCGCCTTGACTGCTCCGAGGTCGGGGACCGTGACGGTCGGCTGGCAGGTCAAGCGCCTGTCGAACACGTGGCGCCAGTAGCGGCGGACGATCGGCAGGTCCTCGGCGTACGAGACGAGCGGCACTCCGTGCAGGGCTGCGGGCCCCTCGGCGGCAAGGCGTGATCCGATCCGTTCGGCCCATGAAGGTGCGGCGACCAGGACGAATTCCTCGTCGGCCAGCGGTACGGAGGCGAGCGCGCGGCCACGTGGGCGCAGGGTGGCCACCACCAGGTCGTGCCGGCCCGCGCGCAGTCCGTCGAGCAAGTCGTCGGTGAGGCCGAATGCGACGCGCAGGCGCACACCCTTGTCGACGAGCGGGGCGAGCGTCGGCATGACGCAGTGCGTGAGGTACTCGGCAGGCCCCGCCAGGTGCACGGGTTCCGCGTCGCTCTCGCCGAAGAGGGCGCCGCCGCTGACCGGGCCGAGGGCGTCCAGCGGCTCCATGACCCGCGCGGCCAGCTCGTCGGCGAACGGGGTCGGGGCGACGCCGCGGGACAGCCGCTCGAACAGCTCCCGGCCCAGCTGGTTCTCCAGCGAGCGGATCTGCGTGGTCACTGTCGGTTGTGACAGGCCCAGCACGCGGGCGCCCGCGGTGAAGGCGCCGGCGCGGTACACCGCGAGGAACGTGCGCAGCAGATTCAGATCGAGAAGGCCGCTGCCCTGCGGCGGCGGTATTCCCGGCGGTCCATTGGGATCCCTATCTCTCACATGCACGAGCCTATTGGATTCCGATGGGGCAGGGGTCCTACCTTCGAGGACATCGCCGCACTGACGAACTGAACACGAAGTGTCAGTCCTTCGGAAACGTCGGCGGCGGCGACCTACCGTCCCCGATCCCTACGGCCCGTACGGGATCCGCACCCTCGGAGAACCACCCTCATGTCGAAGATCCTCTTCGTCGTCACCGGCGCCGACCACTGGACGCTGGCCGACGGCACCAAGCACCCCACCGGCTTCTGGGCCGAGGAGGCCGTCGCCCCCTACCAGGCCTTCAAGGCGGCCGGTCACGAGATCGTGGTCGCCACGCCCGGCGGTGTCGTTCCCACCGTCGACAAGGGCAGCCTCGCCCCCGAGGCCAACGGCGGGCAGGAGAACGCCGACCGCATCGCCGACGCCCTGGCCGGCTTCGGCGAGCTGCAGTCGCCGATCAAGGTCGAAGACATCGACCTCGACGACTACGCGGCCGTCTTCTACCCCGGCGGCCACGGCCCCATGGAGGACCTCGCGGTCAACGCCGACTCCGGCCGCCTCCTCACCCTCGCACTGGAGTCCGGCAGGCCGCTCGGAGTGGTCTGCCACGCCCCGGCCGCGCTGCTGGCAGCCGTCGAGGCCGACGGCACCAACGCCTTCGCCGGCTACGACGTCGCCGCCTTCACCAACGCCGAGGAGACCCAGGCCGGCTTCGCCGACAAGGCGAAGTGGCTGCTCCAGGACCGCCTCACCGAGGCCGGCGTGAACGTCCGGATCGGCGAGCCGTGGGTGCCGAACGTGGTGGTCGACCGCAACCTGGTCACCGGCCAGAACCCGGCCTCCTCCGCCCCGCTGGCCGTCGAAATGCTCAAGAAGCTGGCCTGACCCGATGGGCACCGACCGGCTCGACGAGGTCCTCGACGCCACGTACGACTGCCTGACCAGGTACGGCGTGCGGCGCACCACGATGGACGACATCGCCACCACCATGGGCGTGTCCCGGTCCGCGGTCTACCAGTACGTGCGCAGCAAGGACGACGCCTTCCGGCGGCTCGCCGGGCGCCTGCACGAGCAGGCGCTCGTGCGGGCCCGCCGGGCAGCGGCCGACAGCGCGGTTCCGTACACCGCCCGCGTCCGGGGCGTGCTCGCCGCCAAGCTCGAACTCGTCCTCGCCCTGTCCGAGGACTCCCCGCACACGGCCGAACTCCTCGACGACAAGGCCCGCCTCTTCGGCGGGATCTGCTCCGGCTTCACCGCCGAGCTGCGCCACCTGCTCACCGGACTCTTCGCCGAGGCGGGCACCGCAAAAGGGGTCGGGCCCGCCGAGGCCGCGGACATCTGCATCTCGCTCGTGGTCGGCCTGGAGCACGCGACGGACGCGCACCGCCTGCTGCCCCTGGGATCCGACGCCCTCGTGGCCGGACTGCTGGGCGTACCCGAGCCCGTCGTGACCGCGGGCAGCTGACTTCCCCGCCTCCCCACCGGCCGGGGCTCCCCACTCCCTCGCCCGGCCCGGCCAGCACGGAGCGTCTTCCGCTACGAGGTGTACGTCGACGCCGAGGCTGCCGAAGCACACCGTGCGACTCCGCGTTTCCTCGCCCGGCGCCAGGCCGCAGACCAGTACGTCGAGCCCGGCAGCCAGGTCAACCACAGCATCGACCTGCTGTTCAGCGCCCACTGACCAGCATCAGGAGTACCACTGCCATGTCTGACACCGAATCCCTCATCGCGTCACTGCGGGCCACGTTCCGCTCCGGCAGGACCAAGCCGATCGCCTGGCGCCGCGCCCAACTGACCGCACTGCGCACCCTGTTCACCGACAACCGGGATGCCATCGCCGACGCCCTCCACGCCGATCTCCGCAAGCCGCGCGCCGAGGCGTACGCCGCCGAGGTCGACTTCCCGATCCGCGAGATCGACCACACCCTCGCCCACCTGGAGGAGTGGCTGACCCCCGAACCGCTCGGCGCCCAGTCCCTGGCCGGGCTGCCGCAGGGCACGACCGCCGGAACCCACTACGAACCGCTGGGCACCGTTCTTGTCATCGCGCCCTGGAACTACCCGGTCCAGCTGTCGCTCGTCCCCGGCGCCGGGGCGCTCGCCTCCGGCAACACCGTCGTCCTCAAGCCGAGCGAACTCGCCCCCGCCACCTCGGCGTTGATGGCCCGACTGGTACCGGAGTACCTCGACCGGGACGCGGTCGCCGTCGTCGAGGGCGCGGTGCCCGAGACCACCGAGCTGCTCGCCCAGCACTTCGACCACATCTTCTACACCGGCAACGGCACCGTCGGCCGCATCGTCATGCGCGCGGCAGCCGAGCACCTCACCCCCGTCACGCTCGAACTGGGCGGCAAGTCCCCGGTGTTCGTCGACAGCGACACCGACATCGACACGGTCGCGGCCCGCCTGGCCGACGCCAAGTTCCGCAATGCCGGCCAGACGTGCGTCGCCCCCGACTACGTCCTGACCGACCCGGCCACCGCCCGGCGCCTGGCGGCCGCACTCGCCGAGGCCACGGAGCGCATGTTCGGCAGCGACCCGCAGGCCTCGGACGCGTACGGACGTCTCGTCAACCAGCGCCACTTCGACCGGGTCGCCGCTCTGCTCGACTCCGGCACCCTCGCCTTCGGCGGCACGACCGACCGCGACGACGTCTACATCGCGCCCACCGTCCTGACCGGCGTGAAGGCCGAGGACCCGGTCATGCAGGAAGAGATCTTCGGCCCCGTTCTGCCGGTCGTCGAGGTCGCAGACCTGGACGAGGCCATCGCCTTCATCAACGACCGCGACAAGCCGCTGGCCCTGTACGGCTTCACCGGGAACGAGACCACGCGCGCTCGCCTCGCCGCCGAGACGTCTTCCGGCGGCCTCGGATTCGGCTTGCCCATGGCTCACCTCCGCGTACCCGACCTGCCCTTCGGCGGCGTCGGTGAGTCCGGCCTCGGCAGCTACCACGGCCCTCACTCCATCGCCACGTTCAGCCACCGCCGCGCCCGCCTCGACGTACCGCTGAACTGACCCCACCACCTCCCGCCAACGCCCGTCCAACGGACAGGTCGGGGCGGTGTCGCGCCGCCGTCCAATGGAACAGTCGGCCCGGCGGCGTCAGCGGGCCCGCATGGCCGGGTGGTCGGCGACGACGGTGCAGCTGCCGGGGGCGATCTCGGTGAAGCCGGCGTCGCGGACGACCGGGAGGTGTCCGTCGGTGAGGGCGGGCCAGTCGGCGGCGGGGGCGGTTCGGACGGCGAGCTGGAAGCCGCCTTCGGCCCATTCCTTGCGCTCGGCGTCGTTCAGTTCCCACCAGGCGAGCTGGGCGGCGTGGCCGGTCTGCGCCATGGTCTTGCCGGCGCTCATCTCCAACTCGGGGTTGAGCCACAGGACGGGGACGCCCTCGGGGACGGGGGCGGGTGGGGTGGGGTCGTCGAGTTCGGTGCCGGAGACCTGGAGTTTGGCGAGTTCCTTGGGCCAGCCGTCCAGCGGGATCGGCGGGAAGACGCGGACTTCGGCGCGCTCGCCGGTGACGGTGATTCCGGGCAGCTCGCCCGCCTTGCGCCACTCGCCGCCGCGGGCGCGTCGCACGACCTTGCGGATCCGGGCGTCCTCCCAGGCCTTGACGCGTTCCGCCCACTCGCCGTCGTCGGCGGTGACCCGCGGGTCGGAGAGCAGGGTGAGCACGGCCCGGGCCGAGGTCTCCAACGCGTCCGTCCGGCCGGGCGGGTCCGCCTTCTCCAGCCGGACCACCAGCGGCAGCACGTACTGCTCGTGGGAGTCGCGGTCCTCGGCGTCCCCGCCGACCGCGGGCAGAGCGGCGGGGGCGGACGGGGGAAGTTCGCTGGGCACGTCGGTGGGTGAGCTCACCCCTCCAGCATGCCAGTTCAGCGCCGGTAGCCCCGCCCGGGGTCGCGTTCCTCGGCGTCCCGGTAGCCGAGGAACCAGCCCTCGGGGTGGGTGGCGGCGAGGAGTTGGTCGATCCGCTGTCCGGCGTCCAGGTCGTCGGGGGTCTCTTCGGGGCCGTAGACGCCGAAGAGTTCGTCGGCGCAGCCGTCCCAGTCGTAGTCGTACAGGTCGGCGGGCAGGTCGCCCATCATGTCGGCCACGGACTCGGGTTGGGAGCCGAGCAGTGCGCGGGCGTCGGCGAGCGCGAGGCGCAGCGCGACGTCCTCCGCGAGGCTGCGGGGCAGTGGCCATTCGCCGAGTGCGAGGTCGTCGGCGAGGTCGTCGAAGGCACGGGCGAAGGCGCGCCGCCAGCCGCGGTGCAGGTTCCAGGTGCGCTGCTGGAGGCGGCCGAAGACGGTCCAGTCGGCTTCGTCGACAACGGTGACGGGGTCGTCGCCGTGTTCGTCGAGGTCTTCGTAGGCGGCGTCGGAGAGGCTGATCAGCTGGGTGTGCAGCAGGCACGCGGTGCGCGGGGTGAGGGTCCAGTCGCCGGTGTCGCTGCCGTCGTCGAGGGGGAACAGTTCGGCGAAGTCGGGTGCGAAGTCGTCGGTGACGCTGATTTCCAGCGTGCCGCCGAGGGCTTCGATGCCGGGGATGGCGGCGACCAGCCGGTCGGGGTGGAGCAGTGCACCGAGGGCCGCGTTGGGGTCTTCGGCGACTTCCCGCAGCAGTTGGCGGCGTTGGCCCTCGGGGTCGATCCCGGCGAAATCCAGGTCTTCGACGGCCGCTTGTGCGGCGGCCCGCAGGGCCGGCCAGTCGGTGATCCGGATGCCCAGCACCACGGTGGCCTCGATCTCCTGCGCGCCGGAGTCCTCCGCCGCGCCAGGCCCGTGTGGATGATCGCTTCGCTCGCCCATGCCACCAGGTTGACAAACCCGGGGGTCCGATGTCCATCCGCTCTCCCGATCCGATGCCGGACAGGCCTGCCGAGGTAGCGCGGAAAGCGCTTTCCGTGTGCCATGCTGGCGTTCCGACCAAATCGTGACGGAAGGTGGGAACCATGAGTGAACTGGACAATTTCGGCGGTGGGCAGGATCCGTCCGGCGGCGTGCTGGTGGTCACCACGAACGATGTGCCGGGCCACAAGGTGGTGCGGGTGATCGGCGAGGTGTTCGGCCTGACGGTGCGTTCGCGGCACATCGGCTCACAGATCGGCGCGGGCCTGAAGTCGCTGATGGGCGGTGAGCTGAGGGGCCTCACGAAGACGCTCGTGGAGACCCGGAACCAGGCGATGGAGCGGCTGGTCGAGCAGACCAAGGCGCGTGGCGGCAACGCCGTTCTGATGATGCGATTTGACGTCACGGAGGCTGCTGACGTCGGTACGGAGGTGTGCGCGTACGGCACCGCCGCGGTCATCGAGCCGCTCGACGGCTGACTCGGTTTCGGGGGCGGTCACGGTTGATCAGAAGTGATCACGCGCTGGAGATCGTCTACGCGGAGACCATCCCCGCGTAGACGAACTCGGTTTCGACCACAGAGAGGTCAACTTGTCTGACGGTCAGTAAAACGTTTGACACCGCTCACGGATGCATAAGAGCCTCGCTGCCGGCCCGTCCCGCGCACCGCCAGGAGCACCCGTGAGCACCCCTCTGCCTTCCGTTCCCGCACCGACCGGCCCGGCCCGGGTCGCGTACGCCACCTGCCGGGGCATCGAGGACGTGGAAATGCGGCCCGTGCTGGCCGCGTTCGCCCGGGCCGGAGTGTCCGCGGAGGCCGCGGTCTGGGACGACCCGGCGGTCGACTGGAGCGGCTACGAGCTGGTTCTGGTCCGCAGCGTCTGGGACTACATCCTGTACCGCGACGCGTTCCTCGACTGGGCCCGCCGGACGGCCGCGCTGACCCGGCTGGCCAATCCGGTACCGGTGCTGGAGCGCAACACCGACAAGACCTACCTGCGCGACCTGGCCGGGGCCGGTGTGCCGATCGTTCCCACCGTCTGGGTCGCCCCGGGCGGGGAACTCGCCGGCGCCGACTGGCCGGAGCTGGTGGTGAAGCCCACCGTCTCGTCCGGCGCCCGGGACACCCTGCGCACCACCGACCGTGCCGAGGCGCTCGCGCACACCGCCGCCCTCACCGCGGCCGGCCGCACCGCGATGGTGCAGCCGTACCTGCCGATGGTCGAGGACGAGGGCGAGACCTCGTTGCTGTACCTGGGCGGGGAGTTCAGCCACGCGGTGCGCCGCGGCCCGATGCTCGGTGGCGGCTTCGCCGATGTCGCCCGGGAGCCCGCCGACGACCAACTCGCCCTCGCCGAGCAGGTGCTGGCGGCCGTCCCGGAGCGCGCGGAGCTGCTCTACGCCCGGGTCGATCTGGTGCGTCTGCCGGACGGCTCCCCCGCGCTGATCGAGCTCGAACTCACCGAGCCCCGGCTGTTCCTGGGCCTGCGCCCGGACGGCCCCGAGGCGCTGGTCGCCGCCGCCCTGCGCCTGCTGCCCGAAAACGGCGGCTGAGACGGGAACACCCGCCCGCGCGGCGATGTTTCACCGGCGTGACTGTTCAAGGTGCAACGACCGAGCCCGCCGCCGACCCCCGCGAGGTGGACGCGGTGGTGATCGGCGCGGGCCAGGCCGGCCTGTCCGCCGCCTACCACCTGCACCGTCGCGGCCTCGCCCCGTACACCGGCTTCGTGGTGCTTGACGCGGACGGCGCCCCGGGCGGCGCCTGGGCGCACCGCTCGCCGTCGCTGACGATGGCCACCGTGCACGGCTTCCACGACCTGCCGGACTTCGAGCTGCCCGCCACCGACCCGGCCACCCCGGCCCGGGTCGCCGTGCCGGGCTACTTCGCCGCGTACGAGGCGCAGCACGCCCTGCCGGTGGTGCGCCCGGTGAAGGTCCTGGCGGTGCGCGACCGGCCGGACGGGCGGCTGCTGGTGGAGACCGACTCCGGCAACTGGGTCACCCGGGCGCTGCTGAACGCGACCGGCACCTGGACGCGGCCGTTCCTGCCGCGCTACCCGGGCCGGTTCGCGGGCCGTCAGTTGCACTACGCGGACTACCGGGGCCCGGCGGAGTTCGCCGGGCTGCGGGTGGTGGTGGTCGGTGGCGGGGCGTCGGCGATCCAGGTGCTGTCCGAGGTGGGCGAGGTCGCCGAGACGGTGTGGGTGACGCGTACCCCGCCGGTGGTCCACGAGGGGCCGTTCACACCGGAGTTCGGCCGCGAGGTGGTGGCCAAGGTGGCGGAGCGGGTCGCGGCGGGCCTGCCGGTGCGCAGCGTGGTCTCGGTGACCGGTCTCGGCCCGAGCGTCGCGTACCGCCGGGCCGAGGCGCTGGGTGTGCTGAACCGCCGCCCGATGTTCGACCGTCTCACCGAGCACGGAGTGGCCTGGGGCGAGCAGGAGTTGGCGGTGGATGTGATCATCTGGGCGACGGGTTTCCGCGCCGAGCTGACCCACCTGGCGCCGCTCGCCCTGCGCGGCCCGGGCGGCGGCATCCGGATGACCGGCACCCGCGTCACCGACGACCCGCGCATCCACCTGCTCGGCTACGGCCCTTCGGCGTCCACGGTCGGCGCCAACCGGGCGGGCCGCGCAGCGGTGAACGAGGTCGTCCGCCTGCTGCGCGGAAGCGACCGGCCGGCCGCCGAACCCGCCGCCGTGTAACGGGAGTTACCGCGTAGCGGGAGCTACCGTCTGACGGCAGTCACCGTGTGACCGCAGTTACCGGTCGTAGTCCACGGTGACCTGGTCGGAGACCGGCCGGGCCTGGCAGGTGAGGATGTAGCCGGCGGCCAGTTCGGACTCCTCCAGCGCGAAGTTGCGGCGCATCTCGACCTTGCCGTCGCAGAGCAGGGCGCGGCAGGTGCCGCAGACGCCGCCCTTGCAGGCGAACGGCAGGTCGGGGCGGGCGCGTTGGGCGCCGTCCAGGATGGCGCGGTCGCGCGGCAGGGCGAGTGTGCTGGAGCGGCCGTCGAGGACGAGGGTGACCTCGCTGGCGTCGGCGTCGGGCGCGGGTTCCAGGTGTCGTTCCTCGGCCCGTTCGTCCTCGGCGTGGAACAGTTCCTGGTGCACCCGCCCGGCGGGGACGCCGAGTTCGGCCAGAAGCTGCTTGGCGTCCGTCACCAGCCCGAACGGCCCGCACAGCCACCAGTGGTCGACCTCGGGGACGTCCACCAGCGCCTCCAGTAGCGCCTTCACCCGGTCCGCGTCGAGCCGGCCGCTGAGCAGTTCGGCGTCCCGGCTCTCCCGGGACAGCACGTGGACGAGCTGGAAGCGGTCGAGGTAGCGGTCCTTCAGGTCGGCGAGCTCGTCGGCGAACATCACCGTGTCGCTGCGCCGGTTGCCGTACAGCAGGGTGACCCGCGAGTCGGGGTGGCCGGCCAGCACGGAGCCCGCGATGGACACCATCGGGGTGATGCCGGAGCCCGCGGCGATCAGCACGTGCTCGCCGGGTTCGGCCGGGTCGGCGGTGAACGTCCCACTGGGGCGCAGGACTTCGACCATCTCGCCGATCGCGGCCTGGTCGACCAGCCAGTGCGAGAACAGCCCGCCGGGCACCTCGCGGACGGCGATCCGCAGTGGCCCGCCGACGGGCGAGCACAGCGAGTAGGAGCGGCGTTCGTCCACGCCGTCGACGATCCGGCGCAGCGTGAGCGTCTGCCCGGGCCGGAACGTGAACTCCTCGGCGAGCGCGGGCGGTACGTCGAAGGTCACCGCGACGGCGTCCTCGCAGAGCCGTTCCAGGTTGCCGATCGGCAGCATGTGGAACTGCGGGCGGCGGGCGGCCATCAGATCTCCTTGATCCGGTCGAAGGGTTCGCGGCAACTGCGGCACCGCCACAGGGACTTGCAGGCGGTGGAGCCGAACCGGGAGAGTTCCTCGGTGTCGGTGGAGCCGCACTGCGGGCAGTGCACGGCCAGCCGGGTCGGGCCGAGTGTCAGTGTGGCCACCACGGGCCGCGCCCCGAGAACCGGCGGGGCGATGCCCGACTCGGCCAGCTTCCGGCGGCCCTCCTCGCTGATCCGGTCGCTGGACCATGGCGGGTCGATCCGCAGCCGCACCTCGACCTGCTCGAAGCCGGCCGCGCGCAGCCGCCGGGCCACGTCGCCGGCCATCTCGGCGACCGCGGGGCAGCCGGAGTAGGTGGGTGTGAGCCAGGCGGTGATCGTCCCGTCGTGCTCCTCGACGTCGGCGAGGATGCCGAGGTCTGCCAGGGTGAGCATGGGCAGTTCGGGGTCGGGCACCGCGGCCGCGACCTCCCTGGCCCGTTCGACGGTGGTCACCATGTCGCCCCCGGGTGCGCTCTGGCCACCACCTGGAGCTCGGCCAGCAGCGGGCCGAGCGCCTCGGTGTGCACGCCGTGCCGCCCGGCCCGGCCGTTCACGTACGCCCGCGGCGCGGTCTCCGGGACGCTCAGTGTGGCCTCCCCCAACACCGTTGCCAGGCTTGCCAGTACGGGTTCGCGCAGCTCGAACGGGTCGACGCCGAGCCGCAGTTCGACCTCGTGCGGGGTGAACAGCTCGTCCAGCCAGGGCCACAGCGCGTCCAGCGCGGCCTGCATCCGCTCCCGCGAGTACGCGGTGCCGTCGCCGAGCCGCAGCACCCAGGACTGCGCGTACTCCCGGTGGTACGCCAACTCCTTGACGCCGAGGGCCGCGACGGCGGCCAGCACCGGGTCGGCGTGCCCGGCCAGGCGGCGGTACAGCTCCTCGCGGGCGGTGGCGAACATCAGCAGCCGGGCCACGCACTGCGCGAAGTCGCCGTTCTCCAGCTCCACCAGGCGGACGTTGCGGTACTCGAAGTCCTCGCGCCAGTAGGCGAGTTCGTCCTCACCGCGGCCGGTGCCGTCCAGCTGCCCGGCCCGGGTGAGCAGTCGGCGGGCCTGTCCGAGCAGGTCGAGGCCGAGGTTGGCGAGCGCCACCTCCTCCTCCAACTCCGGCGCCCGGGTGATCCATTGGATCAGCCGCTGGGACAGCACCAGCGCGTCGTCGCCCAGCATCAGGCAGTACGCCGCGAGGTCCGCCGGGTCGATGCCCGGCGGCGGCGCGGCGTCCACGCCCAGCAGCGGATCGGCGAACCCCGTGCCGTAGGCCCAGCGGGCCTCGCCGTCCGGCTCCCCGGCGGCGTCGGCCAGTGAGAGGTACACGTGGTCGTCGGTCATGTCGCCTTCCCTGCCCTGTAATTGACGGCGGATCAGCTCCGCGTCAGATGTGCGGAACGTCCTCGGGGATCGGATAGAACGTCGGGTGCCGGTACACCTTGTCGCCGCTCGGCGCGAAGAACGGGTCCTGCTCGTCCGGGCTGGACGCGGTGATCGCGTCCGAGCGGACCACCCACAGGCTCACCCCCTCGTTGCGCCGGGTGTACAGGTCCCGCGCCGCCAGCAGCGCCATCCTGTCGTCGGCCGCGTGCAGCGACCCCACATGCACGTGGTTCAGTCCGCGCCGGGGCCGTACGAACACCTCGTACAGCGGCCAGGACGATCGCTCCCCGCTCATTCCGAACTCCCCTTCCTCTGCCCGCGCTTGGCCGCGTACGCCGACGCCGCCTCACGCACCCAGGCGCCGTCCTCGTGGGCGGCGCGCCGCCGGTCGATCCGCTGCGCGTTGCACGGGCCCTGGCCCTTGATCACCTGCATCAGCTCCGACCAGTCCGGCTCGCCGAAGTCCCAGCTGCGGCGCTCCTCGTTCCAGGCGAGCGCCGGGTCCGGCAGTGTGACGCCGAGGTGCTCTGCCTGCGGGACGGTCATGTCGACGAAGCGCTGGCGCAGCTCGTCGTTGCTGTGCCGCTTGATCCGCCATGCCATCGACCGCTCGCTGTTCGGCGAGGCCCCGTCCGGCGGGCCGAACATCATCAGCGACGGCCACCACCAGCGGTCCACCGCGTCCTGCACCATCCGCTGCTGCGCCTCGGTGCCGGCCATCAGCGTCATCAGCAACTCGTAGCCCTGCCGCTGATGGAAGGACTCCTCCTTGCAGATCCGCACCATCGCCCGCGCGTACGGCCCGTAACTGCACCGGCACAGCGGGACCTGGTTGCAGATCGCCGCGCCGTCCACCAGCCAGCCGATCACGCCGACGTCCGCGAACGTCAGCGTCGGGTAGTTGAAGATCGACGAGTACTTCTGCCGCCCGTCGATCAACTTCTCGGTCAGCTCGGCCCGGTCCACGCCCAGGGTCTCCGCCGCCGCGTACAGGTACAGCCCGTGCCCGGCCTCGTCCTGCGCCTTCGCCAACAGGATCGCCTTGCGCCTGAGCGACGGCGCCCGGGTCAGCCAGTTGCCCTCCGGCTGCATCCCGATGATCTCCGAGTGGGCATGCTGCGCAATCTGCCGCACCAGGGTCGCCCGGTACGCCTCGGGCATCCAGTCCCGGGGCTCCACGCGCTGTTCGTTGGCGATCACCGCCTCGAACCGCGACTGCGCTTCCGCGCTCGCCTCCACCACCCACCTCCCGACTGACCGTTCGGTCGGTTCCATTCTGTACGCATGGGGGACCTCGTGACAAGCATGGAGGGAAAGGGCAGCGGGTGCGCATACCGGGAGAGCGCAGGCGGGCGCGAATCCGGGGGCGCTGGGGGTACCCCCTACGCCCCCGGATGCCTGCCCGCCAGCTCGCGCGAGCCTGATTTCGCGCCCTCGAGCGGCAGCCGGACCGTGAACACCGAACCCGCCCCCGGCGTGCTGGCCACCCGGACGCCGCCGTCGTGGAGCTCGGCGATCTTGCGGACGATGGCGAGGCCGAGCCCGCTGCCCCCGCTGCGCCGACTGCGTGACCTCTCGGCGCGCCAGAAGCGTTCGAAGACCAGCGGCAGGTCCGCTTCGGCGATGCCGCTGCCCGTGTCGGCGACCTCGATCAGCACGGCGTCGCTCTCGGCCCGGACCCGCAGGGTGACGGTGCCGCCCGCGGGGGTGTACCGGACGGCGTTGGAGACCAGGTTCCCCACGGCCTGCCGCAGCCGCACCGGGTCGGCAAAGACCTCCGAGGCATCGGCGGCCGGCTCGACGGCCAGCGTCACCCCGGACGCCTGTGCCTGCGCGCCGTGCGCGTTGGCGACCTGCGTCAACAGTTCGTCGACGTCGACGGGTTCGCGGAACAGGGTCAGTTCGCCCGCGTCGGCGGCGGCGAGGTCCCGCAGGTCGTCGATGAGGTGCTGGAGCAGCATGGCCTCTTCGAGCAGGGAGCCGGTGAGGGCCCGGTCGGCGGTGGCGACGCCGTCCTCGACGGCCTCCAGCCAGCCGCGGATGTTGCTCAGCGGGGTGCGGAGTTCGTGCGCGATGTCGCCGACCATGGCCTTGCGCAGTTCCTCCAGTTGTCCGCGCCGCTCCGCCATGGCGTTGAAGGCGGCGGCGAGTCCGGAGATCTCGTTGCGGCCGGTGACCCGTACCCGCGCCGAGAGGTCTCCGTCGGCCATCCGCCGGGCCGCGTGGGTGAGTGCGTGCAGCGGCCTGGAGAGCCGCAGTCCGACCGTCACCGTGACGGCCACGGTCACCACCAGCACCACGGCGGAGACCTCGGTGACCCGTCCGGGGTGGGCGGCGGTCAGGACGGGTGCGGGACCGGCGGTGTCGGCCGGGGTGCCGACGAACAGCAGCATGGGCGGCGCCACGTACTGCACGAGCTGCTGCCGGCGGGCGTTGGTGAGGCACGCCGAGGTCGGCTGGTCCGGGCGGGCGTTGCTGACCGGGGCGCCGTCCGGCCCCAGCGACAGGGTGACGGGTCCGAGCTGCTGGCGGGCCAGGCAGGCGTTGGCGAGGGCGGTGAGGTCGGCGAGGGCCGCCGTGTCGGTGCGGGTGGGGGCGCTGGCCACCATGGGCGTCGCGCAGCGCCGGCCGAGGACGGAGCCGTTGGCGGTGCGCAGTTGCGGCCGCCCGGCGAGGTCGTCGGTGACGGTCGCGTCGACGCCGAGCACCGTGCGCATGCAGTCGGCCTGCTGCTCGAGTTCGTTGCGCAGCGCCTGGTACTCCCCCGGGGTCAGCCGGAACGGGCCGACCGCGCGTGCGTCGATCCGGTCGCCGGGGGCGTCGGGCAGCATGGCGAGGTCGACGGAGAGCGGGTCGACGATGGTGGTGGGCGTGCGGGGCAAGGCGGCGGGGTCGGGGGCCGGGGCCGCGGAGTCGATGACCGGTTCGAAGCGCGGGGTCGCGAGGACGATGCGCTGCCCGGTGGCGGCGGCGAGTTGCCGCACGGTGTCCTGGGCGTCGTTCCAGTCGGGGTGGGTCGCGGCGTAGCCGAGCAGTTGCCGGTAGATCCGGGTGTGGTCGGCGATGGCCTGGGTCTGTTCCTGTTTGATCGCGCCGGTGGTGGTGCGGGCGGCCAGCCAGGCCGTGGCGGCGATGGAGCAGAGCGACACCAGCGCGGAGAGGGCGAGCAGTCGGGCGGTCAGGCTGCGGCGCAGCGGGGTGTCACGGGGCAACGCGCGGCACCTCCGCGAGCTTGTAGCCGATGCCGTACACCGTCAGCAGGACGGTGGGGCGCTGCGGGTGCGGTTCGATCTTGCGGCGCAGGTTCATCACGTGGGTGTCGACGGTGCGGGCGGTGGTGTACCGGTCGATGCCGTGCAGGTGTTGCAGCAGTTGGGCCCGGGTGAAGACCCGGCCGGGCTGGGCGGACAGCACCTCCAGCAGCCGGAATTCGGCGGGTGTGCAGTTGACGGGCTGTCCGTGGGCGGTGATTTCGTGGCGCAGCGGGTCGACGGTCAGGGTTCCGGCGCTCAGCGCGCCCGGTGGCGTCGCGGTGTCCCGGGGCGGGGCGGCGGGGGCGCGGCGGCGCAGCAGGGCGCGGACCCGGGCGACGAGTTCCCGGGGGCTGTAGGGCTTGGTGAGGTAGTCGTCGGCGCCGAGGTCGAGGCCGAGCAGCAGGTCGTCCTCGGCGGTGCGGGCGGTGAGCATCAGCACCGGCAGGTCGGACTCGGCGCGCAGGGCCCGGCAGACGTCGAGGCCGTCCAGCACGGGCATCATGACGTCCAGGACCAGGAGTTGGGCCGGTCCGAGGCGGGCTTCGCGCAGGGCGGCGCGGCCGTCGTGGACGACGACGACCTGGTGCCCTTCGCGTTCCAGGTACAGGCGGACGAGGTCGGCCTGTTTGGGATCGTCCTCGGCGACGACGACATGTGCACACATGCGGTGATCGTAGAACGCCTGCTCGGGGGGCCGATCTGACGTCACGTCACGGCCCACTGCTTCCCCACCGGTTCCTGACAACTTCCTGACACGGACCGGCCAGTGTGGCGGAGTCCGCCGGGGCGAGCCCCGGTACCGCTCCGAAAGGCCTCCGCGTGAAGTCCTCCCTCCGCCCGTCGCTCCTCGCCACCCGGCTGCTCGGCGTGGCCCTGGCCCTGTCCGCGGTCGCCGCGGCCGCACCTGCCGAGGGCGTGGCCGCCGCGGCCGCCCCGACCGTCTCGGAGCGGGATGTGATGCCGCACCTGAGCGCCCTGCAGCGGATCGCCGACCGCAACGGCGGCAACCGCGCGCACGGCACCCGGGGGTACGCGGAGTCGGTGTCGTACGTGCGGAACGCGCTGGACCGGGCGGGGTTCCGCACCGAGCTCCGCCGCTTCGACCACGACGGCAGGGCCGGCTACAACCTGATCGCCGACTGGCCGGGCGGCGACCCGAACCACGTGCTGCTCACCGGCGCCCACCTGGACAGCGTCCCGGTGGGCCCGGGCATCAACGACAACGGCTCCGGTTCGGCGACCGTGCTGACCACCGCCCTCCAGGTCGCCAAGGCCCGGCTCAAGCCCGCCCGGCACCTGCGGTTCGCCTGGTGGGGGGCGGAGGAGGCCGGACTGGTCGGCTCCGCCGACTACGTCAACGGCCTGTCCGCCGACGGCCGGAAGGCGATCGACCTCTACCTCAACTTCGACCAGACGGGCAGCCGGAACACCCAGCAGTGGCTCGTGGTGCAGGACGGAGCGCAGGCCGACGAGGCGGCCGGGCAGGCCTTCGCCTCCTGGTTCGCCGACCGCGGGCACGCCACCTTCGACATCGGCATCGGCGGGTCGGACAACGAGTCGTTCGGCAACGCCGGCATCCCGTCCTCCGGTTTCAGCACCGGCATCTCGGACTGCATCCACCAGGCGTGCGACACCCTCGCCAACGTCGATCCGGCCATCGAGACCACCAGCACCAACGCCCTGATCGGCGTGCTCTGGCAGCTCGCCGCCACCACCCGTCCCTGACCGACCCGACAACCCCAGGAAGCTCATATGCGCACCCGACGGACCGCCACCGCCCTCGCGATCGCCACCGCCCTCGGCGTCGCCGTGACCGCGCTGCCCGCCTCGGCGGCGACCGGCATCGACCCGTACTTCCCCGACGACGGCAACTCCGGCTACGACGTCGGGCATTACGACGTCCGGATCGCCTACGACCCGGCCCGCACGGACCACCTGGACGGCGACACCACCGTCACCGCCCGGGCGACTCGCACGCTGGACCGCCTCAGCCTCGACCTGAAGGGCTTCACGGTCGCCTCGGTCACCGTGAACGGCACACCGGCGCGGTCCATCTCGCGCTCCGGCGAGCACAAGCTGAACATCGTCCCGGCCCGGCCGCTCGCCGGGGGCGCCACCTTCACCGTCCGGGTGAAGTACGCGGGCACGCCCGACGCCGAGGGCTGGCACACGCTGGCCGATGGCGGCGCGAACGTCACGGGCGAACCGCACTCCGCGACCTCCTGGTACCCGTCCAACGACCACCCGTCCGACAAGGCCACCTTCGCCCTCACCGCGACCGTCCCCGACGGCTGGACCGCCATCGGCAACGGCCGGCCCGGGCCGACCACCACCGCCCGCGGCACCACGACCTTCCGCTGGAACGAGGACCGCCCGATGGCGACGTACCTCAGCACCGTCGCCATCGACCGCTTCACCGTCCACCGCGCCCAACTGCCGGACGGCACACCGATCATCACGGCGTACAGCCCGGACGTCACGATCGACTCGGCCGCCGAGGCAGAACAGCAGGACATCCTGGCCTTCCTGGCCTCGAAGTTCGGCCCCTACCCGTTCTCCTCCGCGGGCGCGATCGTGGTCGGTATGGCCAAGAATCCCGGCCCCGGCCCGCTGGATCTGGAGACGCAGAGCCGGCCGACCTACCGGGATGGCATCTCCGACGAGGCGATCGTCCACGAGAACACGCACCAGTGGTTCGGCGACAGCGTCTCGTTCACCGACTGGCGCGACGGCTGCCTCGCCGAGTGCTTCGCCCAGTACGCCAACCAACTGTGGGACGAGCACAAGGGCGCCAACCTCGACACCGGCTTCTACGCCGCCGAACTCGCCGACAACAAGGACAACCCCTCCTTCTGGTCCACCAGGCTCTACGACCCCGGCGCGGGCAAGGAACTCGCCCCCGCCCTGTACTTCAAGGGCTCCCTGATGCTGCACGCCCTGCGCCGCACGGTCGGCGACGACGCCTTCTTCACCACCCTGCGCCGCTGGACCACCGACCACGCCTACGGCAACGCCTCGTTCCCGCAGTTCGAGGCCCTGGCCGCACAGGTGTCCGGCCAGGACCTCAAGGGCTTCTTCGACGCCTGGGCCCACGGAACGACGCTCCCCGCCAAGCAGTACCTCTACCCAGGCACCCTGGCCACGCTGCCCCAGTAACGAAATCCGGGAAGAGCACCGAGCACCACCAGGGGCGCCGGGGGTACCTCCAGCGCCCCTGATCGGTCACCCACCAGCTCGCGCAGCTCTCCCCGCGCCCCCCGGTCTCACCGCAGTCGCGGCAACGGCACAGCCAACAGCGCCGCCAACAGCGCGATCCGCGACCCGAGTTGGTCGATCCGCAGGTGCTCGTGCCGGGCGTGCGGCCCGGCCCCGACCGCGCCGAGGCCGTCCAGGGTCGGCAGACCCCTCGCGCCGGCGAGATTCGTGTCCCCCGCCCCGCCCGCGGGCGCCCCGTCGAGGTGCTGGCCGAGCGCCGCGGCGAGTGAGCGGACGTGCCGCAGCAGCGGATTCGCGGTGCGCTCGGGCCAGGTGGGCCGGGAGGACAGCACCTCGGTGCGGACGTTCGCGCCGGGCCGGTTCGCGGTCAGGTGGGCGAGCGTGTCGAGGGTGCGGCGCTGGGCTTCGGTGGTGTCGAAGCGCAGCCCGATCTCGGCCTGGGCGCGGCCGGCGACGACGTTGGCGCGGGTGCCGCCGTCGATGCGGCCGGTGTTGAGTTCGGTGCCGGGCTGTCGGCCCAGGCCGCGGACGGTGATCAGTTGGTCGACCAGTTCGTCGATCGCGGAGAGGCCCTCGGCGGCGTCGTTGCCGGCGTGTGCCTCGCGTCCGGTGACGGTGAGCCGGACCCGGGTGGAGCCGCGGCGGGCGGTCTTCAGGCGGCCGTCGGGGTGGCCGGGTTCGAGGCCGAGGACGGCGGCGGCGCCGCGCAGGTGCCGTTCGACGAGGCGGCGGCCGTCGGGGCTGCCGATCTCCTCGTCGGAGACCACGATCATCCGCACGGGTCGGTGCGGGCGTTGGCCGAGGTCGGCGAGGAGCGCGAACGCGCCTTCGAGGAGGGCGAGTCCGCCCTTCATGTCGAGGATGCCGGGGCCGGTGAGGCGCCCGTCCTGTTCCGCGACGGGCCAGTCGGTGAGGGTGCCGACGGGCCAGACGGTGTCGTGGTGGCCGACCACCAGCAGGTGCGGGAGTTCTTCGTGCCGGCCGGGCCAGTCGAGTACCAGGTGGTCTCCGTGGGCGCAGTTCTCGCGGGTGGCGGTGGCGCCGGTGGCGGCGTAGCCGGTGGCGAGTTCTTCGGCGAGGGTGTTCAGCCGGGGCGCGTCGCCGGACGGGGTTTCGATCCGGGCGAGGTCCGCGCAGCGCTTGCGGACGGCGGCGGTGAGGGTGCGGGCCCTGCTGGTCAGGGTGTGGGGCAGGCCCGGTAGTGCGGCGGTGGCCAAGGTCGGTGCCGCTACGGGCAGTTCGTCGGCCGTGGGGGTGGCGGGATGTGGCTCGGGGGCCACGGTATGGCGGCTCACCGTTCACCCCCGGTGGGGCGCGGGGCACTGGGAGGTATGGCCGGGACGGGCGTCGCGGGAATCTGTTGCGGCTTCGGGCTGGACCGTTTCGGGCTGGGTCGTGGTGTCCGATTCGACCTGGGACTGGGCAGCACTGCGTCCTCCTCGCTCGGTCCGCGACCCCGGCTCGGCCCGGGGTCCGGGGACGTCGGTCTCTGTTCCTCGGCACGGACGGGCGCCTCGGCAGGGACCGGGAAGCGAGCCTAGAAGATTCGATCACCTCCCGGCGAGGTGCCCACCGTCCGCGCACTCGTCGCTCCACCCGTCGTCAAGGCCGTGGAACGGCCGCAGAACCCGGGCCTGGCACGGCGAGCGGGACGCGGATTCCGAGCGCGTCCGTCTCCCACCTTGGACCCGCGGGGGCGAATCGGCAGCGCGAATCGCCCACGATCGAGCGAACCCCCGTCCGAGGGGTGACACCGGATCCGTCTCCAGGAAATCGGTTCGCCGGGCGGCCCGCCGAGCAGCCAGAATCGGTGACGTCCACCCGCCCCCGCGAGGAGTCGCCATGTTGTCCCCCGTTCCGCCGCCCGCCCTCGACAGCCTTCACGGTCTGGCGCTGGGCGATGCCTTCGGTGATCGCTGGTTCCACCCGCCGGTGGACGAGGCGTCGGCGGAGGTCGCGGGCCGGCTGACCAGGCCCGGGCCGTGGCACTGGACGGACGACACGGCGATGGCGCTCGTCCTGGTGCGCCACCTGCGCGACCGCGGCGAGGTCGAACCGGCCGCGCTGGCAAGGGAGTTCGCGCAGGAGTACATGGCGGTGCCGCACCGCAAGTACGGGCCGTCGATGCACCAGGTGCTGCGCGCGGTGCACGCGGGCGAGGACCATCTCGTGGTCACCGGCGCGCTGTTCGGCGGGCAGGGCTCGCACGGGAACGGCGCGGCGATGCGGGTGGCGCCGCTCGGCGCGTGGTTCGCGGACGACTTGGCGGTGGTCGCCGAGCAGGCCGAACGTTCCGCCCGGGCCACCCACGCGCACCCGGAGGCGGTGGCGGGCGCGCGGGCGGTCGCGCTGGCCGCGGCGCTGGCGGTCCGCTCGCGCGGCGGTGCGGCGGCTCCCCGGGCCGACTTCCTTCAGGAGGTGGCGGCGCTGCTGCCGGAGTCCGAGGTGCGGTCCGGCCTGCGGATCGCCGCCCGCCTCCCGGCGGGGACCAGCATCCGGCACGCCGCGGTGGTGCTGGGCTCCGGCCACCTGGTCTCGGCGCAGGACACCGTCCCGTTCGCGCTCTGGTCCGCCGCCGGCCACCCGGACGATCTGGTCGAGACCCTCTGGCACACCGTCGCGGGCTGGGGAGACATGGACACCACCTGCGCCATCGCCGCCGGCGTGGTCGCCGCCCGCACCGGCCTGTCCGGCGTCCCGGCCGCCTGGTCGGCCGCGCAGGAGCCCCTGCCGCCGCTCTGACCCGCACCACGCGAATGCCCCGGTGAGCAACCAGCTCGCCGGGGCACCGTGTTGACGCTGCGTCAGTCGCGTGACCTGCCGAACAGCAGCCGGTAGACGATGAGCAGGGCGAGGGCGCCGGCGATCGCGGAGATCCACGTGGGCAGGTCGAAGAAGTGCACGTTGATCGACTTGTGCAGGAACTTCGAGGAGAGCCACCCACCGATGAACGAACCGGCGATGCCGATCAGCGTGGTGATGACGATGCCGCCCGGGTCCTTGCCGGGGAGCAGCAGCTTGGCGATGGCTCCGGCGAGGAGCCCAAGGATGATCCAACTGACGATGCCCATGCCGTTCTCCTGCCCTTCGCCACGAGGGCCAATCCCGTCGCGCTTCTCCTCCACAAGGACGACTGGCGCAACCGTTCGGTTCCGGCCGCGGCGCGCGCGGGGTGCGGTAGCGTCCGGGGGACGAAAGGGGTGGCGGGGTGCGGTGGAAGGTGTACGGGGAGCGCCCGGTGTACCAGGACCCGTGGCTGAACGTGTGGGTCGCGGATGTCGAACTGCCGGACGGGCAGCGCTTCGAGCACCACGTGGTGAAGCTGCGCCATCTCGCGGTGGCGGCGGTGGTGAACGACCGTGCCGAGGTGCTGATGCTGTGGCGGCACCGGTTCATCACCGACACCTGGGCGTGGGAACTGCCGATGGGCCTGGTGGAGGCCGGTGAGGACCCGGCGGCCGCGGCGGCCCGGGAGGCGCTGGAGGAGACCGGCTGGCGGGTGTCGGACGTACGCCCGCTGATCTACGCCCAGCCGGCCGCGGGCATCACCGACGCCGAGCACTTCGTGTTCCGCGCCGAACCGGCCGAGTTCACCGGCCCGCCCACCGAACAGAACGAGTCCGACCGAATCGCGTGGGTCCCGCTGTCCGAGCTGCGCGCCCTGGTGGCCCGCCGCGAGATCGTCAGCAGCGCCACTCTGGTCGGGGTGCTCGCGCTGCTGCTCGACGAGGCCGCCTGACGGCGGTCAACTCCCAGGCGGCGGATCGACGGCGACCAGGTCGGCGTCGTAGGGCAGCGGGCCGTTGCCGAGCAGCGGCAGAACGACCCAGCCGGCCCGGCCGGTCACCGCGGCCTCGTCGACCCAGCCGTAGGCGCGGGAGTCCTCCGCCACCTCGGAGTGGTCGCCGATGACGAACAGCTTGCCGGGCGGGACGAGTTGGGCCGCCGCGGTCGCCTGCCCGCGGCCGTCGCCGGAGCAGCAGGGGCTGGCGGGCCGGTCCTGGCCGCGCCCGGTGGGCAGGCCCACGCGGAACCACTGGCCGCTCCCGCCGGGCTGGACCAGCAGGACGAACGGCTCACCCGCCGTGGGGTGGTACGGGTCGCGCGGGTCGGAGGTGATCTCGACCCGGTCGCCGGGCAGGCCGATGACGCGCCTGATCGTGGTGGTGTCCTGTCCGGGTGCGCGCAGCGCCACCACGTCGAGGCGTTCGGCGCGCCCGCCGCTGCCGGGGACGGTGAGCACCCGCGAGTTCGGCCCGAGGTTGGGGTTCATGCTCCGGTCGTCGACCCGGACGGCGAGCATCAGGGCGGCAGCGAACGACACCGCCGGCACCCCGAGCACCCCGAGCGCAACTCGCCACCAGTGTCTGCGCGTTCGCGCCGGCACCATCGTTCACCCCCTCACCGACCGGCCCCGTGTGGCGGTGAGCGTGGCGGTTCAAATGATCTTCTGTCAAATCTCCTGTGCGTGACCCGTCGCGGTCGCCGTCCAGTGGATCAGCGCGTGCACGTGGCGGACCAACCCCCGGGCGTGGCGGCGGGCTTGGGTGGGCCAGTGGGAGCCGCGGGCGAGGCCGTCGGCGAGGAACTCCAGGGTGGTGAGCTCGGCGGCGCACAGCTCGGCGACCCGCGCGGCGGCGGTGTGCGGTGACAGTCCGCGGTGCACCTCCAGGGCGCGCACCATCCCGCTCCCGGCGCCGAGGTCGCCGATCCAGCAGACCAGGTGCTGGAAGCGCGCCAACAGGTCGGCGAGCTGCGGGTGGCGGTACAACTGCTCGGGCAGGTCGAGGCCGTGGGCGAGTTCCACCCAGTGGGCGGCGCACCGTACCGCGCCGTCGCGGCCGTACTGGGTCAGGTACTGCGGGACGGTCGGGACGCTCGGCCCGGCGCCCAGCCGGGCGAGTGAACTGTCCAGGTGGGAACGGAAGTCGGCGCCGCAGCGGTTCTGCCAGTCGGGTCCGGCGAGCGTCGCGCTGTCCCGCCAGAGCCCCTCGAACGCCCGCACCAGCGCGGAGCCGTCCTCGCTCCGCACGGCCGGTACCTGGCCGCCGGTGGTCAGTGCCCGGAGTGCGCCGACGGTCCGCCGGGCCGTGTCGCCGGGTTCGTCGAGTTCGATGTGCTCGTCGAGGATCCGGGTCAGCACCAGCCATTTGGTGGCGGCCCGCAGTCCGGGCCCGGCGGGGACGTCGCCCCAGCTGCGGGCGGCGAGGTCCAGGTGTCCCCGGTCGAGGCAGCGGGCGGCGGCGGCCGCGTCCAGGACGCCGGTGCCGGTGAGCCAGTGCGCGATCTCGGCGCGCAGCGCGTCGGTGTGCGGGTGCGGCGTCAACAGGGGTGTCCGAGCGAGCAGTTCGGCCATCGGCCCGGTCGGTGCGAGGTACGCGCTGGCTGGGCTCATGACGGCTGGTTCCTCCGCCGCTCGGGGGCGTTCGACGTGACGAAGTCTGGTCGAACGCCCCCGAGTTGCGGTGCAGAACCGGCGGCCGTTCCCCCGCCCGGCCGATCCACCCGTTCATCCGATCATGCGCCCGGCGCCCCGGTGTCAGCTCCGCCGGAGCGTGCACTGCCCGTCGTGGCACGCCCGTCGCAGCCGTCCCCGGGAGAGCGTCTGCGCCAGGCCGATCGCCCAGCACATCGGGCAGCCGCGCAGCGCGACCAGCCCGAGCGGTGCCAGCAGCAGGGAGACAGGTCCGGCCACCGGGAGCAGCGCGAATCCGACGACGATCGCGCCGAACCCGAGGCCGCCGCGCACCAGATGACGTGTCAGGGTGGCGCTGGCGAAGTCGCCGGGCCCGCTCATCGGGGGCCTGCGAGTTCGGCCCGGACGGCGGCCCGGGCGCGGTGCAGCCGGGACTTCATCGCGGCGGTGCTCAGCCCGAGCGCCTCCGCGACCGCCCGGCCGCCGTACCCCTGCAGGTCACGCATGATCAGCACCCGCCGCTGGTCGGCGGGCAGCGCGGCGATCGCCGCGGCGACCCGTTCGGTGTCCAGCCGCCGCAGCGCCTCCTGCTCGGCGGAGTCCGCCTCCCCGGCCGGCGCCTCGGGCGCGGCCGGTGCGGGGCGGACCCGCCGCAGGCACTCGTTGCGGACGATCCGGAACAGCCAGGAGGCGAGCGCGCCGGTGGCCCGCAGCATGCCGATCCGGCGGTAGAGGATGATCAGCGCCTCTTGCGCGGCGTCCTCCGCGTCCTCGGGGCTGGCGCACAGCGAGTGGGCGAACCGCCGCACCTTTGGGTGGGCGCCCGCCACCAGCGCGTCGATCGACTCGGGGTCGCCGCAGCGGGCCGCGGCGATCACTTCCTCGGGCGGCCAGGACGTCTCAACCACGCTTGCCCCGCTTCGACTTGAGCACGAGGACGCAGGTGCAGAGCAGTACCGCGCCGGCGCCGATGGCGATGGCCACCACCATGAGGTTCCTCCGAGCTGTCGTGTCCGGCGGCCGTCCGCCGGTACGTGTGCCCGTAAGAGGGGGCGGCCGCCGAAAAGGATTCAGCCCCGACCGCCCCGGCCCGTCTCAGTTCTCGCGTTCGGCCTTGCTGCGCTCCACGCAGAATTCGTTCCCCTCGATGTCGGCCAGCACGGCCCAACCGGTGCCGTCGGCGTTGCGCCGGTCGTCGACCAGCGTCGCGCCCAGGCCGAGCAGCCGGGTGACTTCCTCGTCCCGGGTTCGGTCCTGCGGCTGGAGGTCGAAGTGCAGCCGGTTCTTGCCGGCCTTGGCCTCCGGCACCCTGATGAACAGCAGGTTCGCGCCCGCGATCAGCGCCTCCGGGTCTCCGGGGAAGTCCTCGGGCTGCAGCGGCTGTTCGAGCACCTGCGCCCAGAAGGAGCCGAGGGCGTAGGGGTCGAGGCAGTCAATGGTCACATGACGAATTACAGAGCTCATATGACAAATCGTCACCCTCCATATCGCCTGCCCGCAACGGCATTTACGCTCTGCCGACATGCCCCCGTTCGGCCCGAAATGCCCGTTTTATATTGATTCGCCAGCCTACGATCCCGGCATTCCCGAACAGCGAACGGAGGACGGCCGCAATGGCGCGTCGATGGTGGGTCGGATTGATCGTTGCAGGCGGGTTGGCGGCCGCCAGTCTCCCGATGCTGGGGCCTCAGCAGGCCCAAGCGGCACCGGGCGACCCGTTCCCGGCGGGCCCTGCCCTGGTGTTCGTCGCACAGGGCCCGGCCCGCGGCGAGCCCACGACGCTGTACGAGGCGGTGCAGGGCCCGGGTCAGATCGTCTTCGTGAAGCAGGGCACCGCCGCATTCGGCTACAACGCCATGGGTTTCCACCTGGCCGACATGTTCCTGTACGCGATCAACGAGAACAACGGCCTGGTGCGGATCGGCCAGAACGGCGCGGCCACCAACCTCGGCCAGGTCGGTCTGCCGTCGAACGCGGCCAACTACAACCAGGGCACCTTCGGCGAGGGAGCCACCAGCGACCTGCTGTACGTCCGCCTGGCCGTCACCGACCGCAACCTGTACGCGGTCAACGTGGTCACCCACACCACGACCCACATCGCGCTGAACGCCGACGTGCCGAACCTGTCGGACTTCGTCCACACGCAGGGCTACATCTGGGGCGTGTACGGGCCGACCAACCGGATCTACCGGATCAACCCGACCACCGGCGAGGTCATCAACTTCGCCGCGCCCAAGCTACCCACCGACCCGTTCGGCGCCCAGTGGGTGTACGGCAACGGCAACATCGGCATCTCCGACAATGTCACTGGCAGGGTCTTCCAGCTCAAGCTGGTGAACCCGGGCTCCGCGACCCCGTCGGCGATCCTCGTCTCGTCCACCCCCGGCCCCGCCTCCACCCAGAACGACGGCGCCTCCTACCCCGGTCTGCCCGTCGACCTGAGGATCACCAAGTCCGGGCCCACCGACTGGAGCCCCAACCAGACGCTGACCTACACCCTCACGGTGACCAACCACGGGCCCGGCGACTCCTCCGGCTTCGTCGTCAACGACGAACTGCCGGACACCGTGCTCAACCCGACCACCCCCACGGACGGTTGCACCATGCCCGTGGACCCGGACGGCCACCACTTCCTGGAGTGCGCGGGGGCCCCGCTCGCCAACGGGAGCCACACCGACATCGTGGTGACCGGCACCGCGCCGGCCGAGGCGGGCACCGACTGCACCACCGACGGGATCAGCAACACCACTGAGATCATCGGCAACGAGTCGAACCCGAACCTCTCCAACAACACCTCGACCTCCACCGGCGGCACGGGCGGCACAGGCGGCACGGGCGGCACCGGCGGCACGGGCGGCACCGGCGGCACGGGCGGCACCGGCGGCACAGGCGGCACCGGCGGCACAGGCGGCACAGGCGGCACCGGCGGCACAGGCGGCACAGGCGGCACCGGCGGCACCGGCGGCACCGGCGGCACCGGCGAACCCTCGTTCTCCATCTCCAAGGACGCCTCGATCGAGGCCCCGAACTTCGCCGGCCCCGGTGACCGGGTGAAGTACACCGTCACCATCCACAACACCGGGCTGATCGACTACCCGGCGGCCCACCCGGCGTCGTTCACCGACAACCTGACCGACGTGCTGGACGACGCGACGCTCGACCCGGCGTCCCTCACGGGTGGCGCCCAGTCCGTCAACGGCAGCATCACCTGGTCCGGCCCGCTGGCCGTGGGCGAGACCCACGTCGTCACCTACGAGGTGGTGGTCAACAACCCGGGCACCGGTGACCACGTGCTGCGGAACGCGGCCGTCCCCGGCGCCACCGGCCACTGTGCGGAGATCTGCTCGCGGGTCACGCGCGTCGCCGAGTACTCGCTGAGCAAGAGCGCCGAGCCGACCTCGGTCGCCCCCGGCGGCATCGTCACCTACGCGCTGACCGTCACCAACACCGGCGATGTCCCGTTCGGCAACGGCCCCGGCTCGGCGCCCGCGGTGCACATCACCGATGACCTGACCGGCGTCCTCGACAACGCCACGTACAACAACGACGCCAGCGACGGCGGCACCCTGACCGGCGACACGCTGACCTGGGACCTGAGCGTGCCGGTCGGCGGCAGCGTGATCGTCACCTACTCGGTCACGGCCGACCAGGACGTCCCGGCCGGCGCCAAGCTGACCAACCTGGCCGCGCCCGACCACTTCGGCCACTGCACCACGGCGGCCGACTGCACCACCAGCACCCCGGTCCTCCCGCCCGCGGCGTTCACCGTCTCCAAGGCCGTCTCGACCAACACGGCGGACCCGGGCGACAAGGTCACCTACACCGTCACCGTCACCAACACCGGCGGCTCGGACTTCACCGACGCCGACCCGGCCTCCTTCACCGACAACCTCGCCGACGTCCTGGACGACGCCACCTACAACAACGACGCCACCAACGGCGCGACCGTCACCGGTGACCTCCTGACCTGGTCCGGCCCGCTGGCAGTCGGCGCGAGCACCACCATCACCTACAGCGTGACCGTCAACGACCCCGACACGGGCAACATGGTCCTGCGCAACCTGGCCACCCCCGGCGACGACGGCACCTGCGCCGGCACCTGCGCCACCGAGACGACGGTCGTCAGCCCGTCGCCCAGCCCGACCCCGAAGCCCAAGCCCAGCAAGCCCCACCACAAGGGCGAGAAGGGCGAGCACGAGCGCCTGCCCGAGACCGGTTCGGACCTCACCGTCCCGGCCGCGGTCGCTGCCGGCCTGCTGCTGCTCCTCGGTGGCGGACTGCTCTGGTGGCGCCGGAAGGGGCAGCGCCACTGACCTCCGACCGCTGACCACTGACTGATCGACCGGGCGGGTCCGTCTCAACGACGGGCCCGCCCCGGTATTTCACCCACCAGGGACAGTAAAATGTTACTGTTCGGCGCATGTCGCTCCCGCTTCCGCACCCCGAGGTGAAGGCCGAACTCGACCGCCTCACCGCCGAGTTCTTCGACGCCTTCGACAACCGCGACGGCCGCCCCGCCGACGTCGCCCGGCTGCGCCGCCTGATGCTCCCCGGCAGCATCATCGTGATCACCGCGCCCCGGTACCTCACCCTCACCCTCGAAGAGTTCATCGAACCCCGCGAACTCCTGTTCTCCAGCGGCCGGTTGACCGAGTTCCACGAGTGGGAGACCAGCGAGAACACCGAGATCGCCGGCTCCGTCGCCAGCCGCATGCTCGAGTACCGCAAGTCCGGCCTGCTCGACGGCGAACGCTACGAAGGCGGCGGCACCAAGACCATGCAGTTCGCCCGCACCCCCGAAGGTTGGCGCATCACGGCCTTCGCCTGGGACGACGATCCGCAGCCGTAGTCCCGTCCCCCGGGTCCGGGGCCGCGGCGGGCCTGTGCCACAGTCGTCCCGGAGGTGGCCAGGATGGTCGGGCGGGTACTGGTGGTGGACGACGACGCGGCGATCCGGCGGAGTCTGGAGCGGGGGTTGCGGCTGAGCGGTTTCGCCGTGGCGCTCGCCGCGGACGGGCCCGGCGCGCTCGCGCAACTCACGGACGCGCCACCGGACGTCGTGGTGCTCGACGTGGGCCTGCCGGGCCTGGCGGGCACCGAGGTGTGCCGGACGCTGCGGGCCCGCGGCGACGACACCCCGGTGCTGATGCTGTCCGCGCTGGACGAACTCGCCGACCGGGTGGCCGGGTTGCAGGCGGGGGCGGACGACTACCTGGTCAAGCCGTTCGCCCTCGAGGAGCTGGTGCTCCGCCTGCACGCCCTGCTGCGCCGCCGGCCGCCCCAGCCCTCCGGCCTGCTCCGGGTGGGCCCGCTGCGGATCCACCCGGAGACCCGCGAGGCGTTCTGGGAGAACGACGAACTCCGGCTCACCCGACGCGAGTTCGAGCTGCTCACCCAGTTCGCCCGCAACCCGGGCATCGTGCTCTCCCGGGAACTGCTGCTGGACCGGGTCTGGGGCTACGACTTCGACGTCCGCAGCGACGCCGTCGACACCTTCGTCTCCTACCTGCGCCGGAAGCTGGAGGCGTCCGGGCAGCGGCCCCGCCTGATCCACACCGTGCGCGGCGTCGGCTTCGTCCTGCGCGTCCCCGACTCCGTTGAGGGCGGCGCGCGTTGAAGCTCTCCACCCGGATCGCGCTCGGCGCCGCGCTGCTGGTGCCGCTGCTGGTGACCGCCGCCGCGGCCCTGCTGCTGCCACTGGTCAACGCCGACCTGCACCGCCGCCAGGACACCCGACTGGGCGACCGCGCCGCCGCGTTGCTCCCGAACGCCCGCGCCCTGCTGGCCGCCGGCAGCAAAGGCAGGCCGAAGGCCGAGCAGAACCAGCAGCGCAAGCTGCTCGACGCCGCCCTGGACGCGGGCGTCCGCGTCACGGCCGCCGACGGCTCCGTGCTGCTGGCGGCCGGATCACAGCCCGACGATCCCCAACTGCTGCCCGCCGCCGGCACCGTGACGGTCCACGAGCGGGGCAACGCCTGGCGGGTCCTGACGGTGAAGCTGAACAGCGGGGACACCACCGGCACGCTGTGGGTGCTCTCCCCCGCCGGGCAGCCTGCCGAGGAACTGCGGGCGGTGCGGCAGCGGGTGCTACTGGTGGCGCTGGTGGCGGCGCCGCTCTCCGGCCTGATCGCCTTCGCGCTGGCCGAACGCGCCACCCTGCCGCTGCGCCGGCTCGGCCGCCGGGCGGCCGTGCTGGACCCGCGGACCGGGCACGCGGTGTTCGCGCACTCCCGCACGGGCACCGCCGAGGTGGACGAACTCTCCGGTGCGATTGCCCTGTTGCTGTCCCGGTACGACGAGCAGGCGGCCCGCACCGCACAGGCCCTGGACACCGCGCGCTCGTTCTCCTCCGCCGCCTCGCACGAACTGCGCACCCCGCTGATGAGCCTGCGCACCAACCTGGACGTCCTCTCCACGCACCCGGACCTGCCGGAGGCCGAACGCGCCGAGATCCTGGCCGAGTTGCAGCAGGACCACGCCCGCACGGTGGACCTGCTGAGCGCCCTGTCCACGCTCGCCCGGGGAGACCTGGTGGAGGTTTCCGCGTTCGCCCCGGTGGACTTCGCCGAGCTGGTCGACGCCGCCGTCGAGCAGGCCCGCCGCCGCCACCCGGAGGCCGTCTTCCGCACCGAACTCCCTTCGGAGGCACGGGTGTTCGGATGGGAGTCGGGCCTGCGCATCCTGCTCGACAACCTGCTCGGCAACGCCGCCGTGCACGGCCGCACCGCCGAACGGCCCGCCGAGGTGGACGTCCGGCTGCGGATCGAGGGCGGCGCCGCGCACCTCACCGTCGACGACCGCGGCCCGGGCATCCCGCCCGCCGAACGCGCCGCCGTCTTCCACCGCTTCCACCGCCGCCCGGACAGCCCGGGCTCCGGCCTCGGCCTCACCCTGGTCGCCCAACAGACCGCCCTGCACCGCGGCTCCGTCACCGCCACCACCCGCCCCGATCCCCCGGGTTGCCGCCTCGACCTCCGCCTCCCGCTGCTCCGCGAGCACGCCCCCGCGCCCGAACTCCCCGCTCCCCGCGCCTGGTTGACCGCGGCGGAGGAGCCGGCGGAGACAGCTTCCTGACCGGGCGGGCGTTCCACAGGGTTTCCACAAGAAGCCCCCGTACGGTCGCGTCCACGGCCGGGCGGTCCGGCCGTGACGAAGTGGGAAGGGGACTGCCATGCGGATCAACCGGACGGTCGCCGCGGCCGGAGTGCTCGCGCTGGCGGGCGCGCTGCTGGCGGCGGGGCCCGCACAGGCGGCGAACGGGTCGGCGCCGAAGGGCGACGGGGCGAAGTCGATCTGCAAGCGGCTGCCGAAGACCGAGGAGAAGATCGACAAGGCGCTCACCCGGCTGCACGGGGACGCGAGCGTGAACGGCTCAATCGCCCGCCTGGAGCAGCGGGTGGACAACGCCAAGAAGGCCGGCCACACCGAGGTCGAGAAGTACCTGAACGACCGCCTGACGGCGCGTCGCGGCCTGGTGTCGACCCTGGACACCCGCAAGGCGGCCCTGAAGTCGGTCGCGGACTGGTGCGCGAAGAACGCCCCGGCGGCCTCCAAGTGACCCGTCGCCCCACCGCCGCGGCCGCCGCACTGGCCGCGCTCGCGCTGGCCTCGGCGGCCCTGCTGACGGCCTGCGGCCCGACCGCGGCGCCCGCCGACGGGCCGGACGGCTCGCAGGTCCAACAGCAGATGCAGCAGAAGGTGGACGCGGCGGACAGCGCCGCCGCCCAGGCCGACGAGAACGCCGGCCAGGACAACTGAACCCACCCCGAGAACCCCGGTGGCCCGCGCTCTCCCCGGAGCGCGGGCCACCGGTTTTTTGGCGTTTTCTCGGCTGGCGAGACAGAAGTGCTCAGCATTCGATCGGAGCGTGGCGGAACTTGACGCGCCGCCACCGCGTCCTGAAGCATCGGCGGCATGAACCCCGGCACCTTCCTGGTCTGCCGCCTGCACGTCGATCTGCGACGCCAGGCGAGCGACATGTGTGCCTGTTGACCTTCCCTCGGTAACCTCCGCACGCCCCTGTGAGTCGAGCCAGGGCCGTCGCGCGACCCCACGCAGCACCCCCCGAATCCGCCCGTCCGGCGGTACGCCCACCTGCCTTCCAGCCGCCCGCCGGGCTCCGGCGACGGCTGCCCCGGCACTCCCCGGAGGAGACCCATGCCCGCCGTCCCGGCCACCCCCGTACTCGATGCCCCCGCCCGCCCGCCGCTGTCGCCGAACGCGCTGCGCCGGATCGTCCGCGACCTGGCCGAACGCCCGGAGCGCTGGCTGCACCGGGTGCGGCTGGCCGCCGAGGACCGGTGGTACGAGCGGCTGGAACTGGCGCAGGACTACGAGGTGTGGCTGATCAGCTGGCTGCCGGGGCAGTCGACGGGGTTCCACGACCACGGCGGCTCGCGCGGGGCGTTCATGGTGGCGCTGGGCGAGCTGGAGGAGCTGGCGCTGGCCGGTCCGGAGCACGGCCTGACCTCGCGCCGGCTGACGGCGGGCGCCGAGCGGGCGTTCGGGCCGCAGTACCTGCACGATGTGCGCAACACCTCGCCGGGGCCGGCGGTGACGCTGCACGCGTACTCGCCGCCGCTGAGCGAGATGTCCCGGTACGAGCTGCGGGCCGGCGGCCTGGTGCGCACGGCGACGGAAGGACCGGAGCAGTGGTGACGACGGTGGATCAGCTGGTGGCGCGGGCCCGCGCGGGCCTCGAGCGGCCGGGGCCGGAGCAGGCATGGGCGGCGGTGACGGCCGGCGCACGGTTGGTGGACATCCGTCCGGCCGCACAGCGTGCCCGGGAGGGTGAGATTCCGGGTGCGCTGATCATCGAACGGAACGTGCTGGAGTGGCGGCTCGACCCGACGGGCAGTCACCGGATTCCCGAAGCAACCGGACACGACGTGCCGTGGATTGTAGTCTGCTCGGAGGGCTACGCCTCCTCTCTCGCGGCAGCCTCGCTACGGGAGTTGGGCCTGTTCAGGGCGACCGACCTGGACGGCGGGTTCGTGGCCTGGGCTGCGGCCGGCCTGCCCACCCGTTCGGTGGATCAAGGTTTGCGGTGACCGACTCATGGGAAGCCGGACAGACGTATTCAAATCAGTGTTCGATTATTCGCTCGGCCATCGCTAGGACCCTTCCGTGATCAGATTCGAGGGCGCCGCCAAGCGCCACCCCGACGGCACGGTTGCCGTCCGAGGCCTGGACCTCGACGTACCGGCGGGCCGGACCACGGTCCTGGTGGGCCCGTCCGGCTGCGGCAAGACCACCATCCTGCGGATGGTCAACCGGATGGTGGTGCCGACCGGAGGCAAGGTCCTTCTTGACGGCACCGACGTCGCCACCCTGCCGGCGGCCCAACTGCGGCGCGGCATCGGGTACGTCATCCAGCAGGCCGGACTGTTCCCGCACCGCCGGGTGATCGACAACGTGGCCACCGTGCCGCGGCTGCTCGGCTGGGACCGCAAGCGGGCCCGGGCCCGGGCGGCGGAGCTGCTGGAGCTGGTCGGCCTGCCGCCGGAGACCGCCCGCCGATACCCGGCGCAGCTCTCCGGCGGCCAGCAGCAACGGGTCGGCGTGGCAAGGGCGTTGGCGGCGGATCCGCCGGTGCTGCTGATGGACGAGCCGTTCAGCGCGGTCGATCCGCTGGTGCGCGCCGGGCTGCAGGAGGAACTGCTGCGCCTACAGGCCGAGTTGGGCAAGACCGTACTGTTCGTGACGCACGACATCGAGGAGGCGGTACGGCTCGGCGACCGGGTGGTGGTGCTGCGCGAGCACGGCGAGATCGCCCAACTCGCGGACCCGCACACCCTGTTGACCGCCCCGGCGGACGCGGGGGTGGCCGCCTTCCTGGGCCGCGACCGGGGCCTGCGCGGCCTGGGTCTACGCCCGGCCGCCGACGTCCCGCTCGCCAAGCTCGAACCGGCCTACGACGACTGGGCGTTGACGCTCGACGCGGACGGCCGCCCCGAGCACTGGGTGCGCGGCGACCGGCGCCACCCGGTGCCGGTGTTCGCCCCGGCCCGGGACAACCTGCGCTCGGCACTGGACGCCGCGGTGCTGGCCCCGTCGGGCCACGCTGTGGCGGTGGACGCCGAGGGCCGGGCGATCGGCACCGCGAGCCGGGCCGCCGTGGTGGCCGCGCTCGCCGAGCCGGGGACGGACACGCACGAGTCGGGGGCGCAGGTGAACCATGCTGGACGGTGAGCCGCTGGTGCGCTGGCACTGGCTCGGCGACCACCTGGGCTACCTGGCCGGCCTGACGGGCGACCACGCGGTGATCGCGCTGGTCCCGGTGCTGATCGGCCTGCTGCTGGCGGTGCCGCTGGGCCTGGCCTGCACCCGCTACCCGCGGCTGTACCAGCCGCTCGCGGCGGTGTTCAACGTGGTGTACGCGCTGCCCTCGCTGGCGGTGTTCGTGGTGCTGATCCCGTACACCGGGCTGGCCACCCGGGAGACCGTGATGGTGCCGCTGACGTTCTACGCGCTGGCGGTGCTGCTGCCGACCACGGTGGACGGGCTGCGGGCCGTGCCGGAGCCGGTGCGGCAGGCCGCCACCGCGATGGGCTACGGGCCGTGGCGCAGGCTGGCCGCCGTCGAACTCCCGGCCTCCGTACCGTACTTGATAGCGGGCCTGCGGGTCGCCGCGGTGTCCTCGATCTCGCTGGCGGCGGTCGGCGCGCTGATCGGCCGGGGCGGGCTCGGCTACCTGTTCGTGGACGGCTTCCAGCGGACCTTCCCGACTCCGATCCTGGCCGGGATCGTGCTGGTGGCGCTGCTGGCACTGGTCTGCGACCTGCTGCTGGTCGCGGCCCGCCGGGTGCTGGCGCCGTGGGCGACGGGGGTGGCGCGGTGAACTGGTTCGGCTGGCTGCACGACTTCTTCGCCGACCCGGCGCACCGGAGCGGGCCGGACTCGATCCTCGACCGCGTCCTGGAACACCTGGTGTTCTCCGCCGAGGCGCTGGCGCTCGCCACGCTGCTCGCGGTGCCGCTGGGCCTGCTGATCGGCTACACCGGGCGCGGCCTGTTCCTGGTCACGGCGCTGACCGGCGTCGCCCGCGCGCTGCCCACCCTGGGCCTGGTCACGCTGGCGGTGCTGCTCGCGGGCGTCGGCGACACCGCGGTGCTGCTCCCGCTGACGGCGCTCGCCGCGCCGCCGCTGCTGGTGGCCACCGCGGAGGGCATCCGCGGCACCGACCCGGATGTCCGCGACGCGGCCCGCGGCATCGGCCTGACCCACCCGCAGACGCTCTTCCAGGTCTGCCTCCCGTCCGCTCTGCCCACCCTGCTCGCGGGTGCCCGCACCGCCGCCGTCCAGGTGATCGCCACCGCCACCGTCGCCGCCTACGTCGGCCTCGGCGGCCTCGGCCGCTACGTCATCGACGGCCTCGCCACCCGCAACTTCCCCACCACCGTCGGCGGCGCCCTCCTGGTGGTCCTGCTCGCCGTCGCCGTCCAACTCCTTTTCGCCCTGCTCATCCGGTACGCGACGCCACGCGGCGCGCGCACCGCCCCTGTTGACGAACCCGCGGGCCTGCCCGCACTTGCAAAGGACTCGATATGACTTCCCGTCCGGTCAGAACCGCCGTCGCCGTCGCCGCGCTGATGCTCGGCGCGGCGGCCTGCTCCTCCTCCGGCGGGGGCGACCCGTTGGCCGCGAAGTCCCCTGCCGCGCCCGGTGGTTCGGGGAAGACCGTGGTGGTGGGTTCGGCGAACTTCCCGGAGAACGTGCTGCTGGCGTCGATCTACTCGCAGGCGTTGCGGGCGAAGGGGGTGAAGGTCGAGGAGAAGTTCAACATCGGGAGCCGGGAGGTGCTGTACGGGCAGTTGCAGTCCGGTGCGCTGACGGTGCTGCCGGAGTACAACGGTGCGCTGCTCGGGTACCTGGACGCCAAGTCGACGGCGACCGGCAAGGACGCGGTGAACAGTGAGCTGGCGTCCAAGCTGCCGGCGGCGCTGGGGATACTCGACTCGGCGCCGGCCGAGGACAAGGACTCGCTGACGGTCACCCAGGAGACGGCCGACAAGCTGGGTGTGAAGTCGATCGCCGATCTCGCGGGCAAGGCGCAGGACCTGGTGGTGGGTGGCCCGCCGGAGTTCAAGTCGCGGCGGGAGCAGCAGTTCAAGGACGTGTACGGGGTCACCTTCAAGGAGTGGAAGCCGACCGCCGACACCACCGCCAACGCGCTCAAGGACGGCACCGTCCAGGTCGGCAACGTGTTCACCACCGACCCGAAGATCGTCCAGCTGAAGCTGGTGTCGCTGAGCGACCCGAAGAACCTGTTCAGCTCGCAGAACGTCACTCCGCTGGTGAACAAGACGGGCATCGACCCGACCGGGGCGGCCGCGCTGAACGCGGTCTCGGCGAAGCTGGACACCGCCGGGCTGACGGCGCTGATGAAGCGCGTCGCGGTGGACAAGGAGGACCCGTCGGCGGTCGCCAAGGACTGGCTGAAGAGCAACGGCCTGAACTGACCCGCGCCGCCCGTCGGTCCCGCACCCCTCGGCATCGGGTGCGGGGCCGACGGCATGTCAGGACACCTGGTGGGACGGACAGTTAGGAGTCTTGACAGATGAGTGGTCCAGACCAACCATGGGAGCGTTGTTTTCCCGACCGGAAACGCATCGTGGGGGTGTGACCACCGGCCGGGGCTTCGTACGCCCCGCACCACCCCGGCACTCCCTGTACCAGGCCGACCACCCTTGCCCCGTGCCCGAAATGCGGCACGAGGCCATCCACCCATGCCTGATGGAGCCTCGATGCGCCTTCACCGACCACTCCAAGCGCTGCTCGCCACGGGCGCGATGGCGGCCGCCTCGCTGGGGCTGATCTCCGCCCCCGCGCAGGCCGCCACTCCGCTGCCGCAGCACGTCTTCGCCCCGTACTTCGAGTCCTGGACGGGCGAGAGCCCGGCCGCGCTGGCCTCCCAGTCCGGCGTCAAGCACCTCACCATGGCGTTCCTGCAGGCCGCCACCAAGGGCTCCTGCACCGCGCTGTGGAACGGCGACACCACGATGCCGGTGTCCAACTCCGTGTTCGGCGCCGACATCGCGACCATCCGCGCCAACGGCGGCGACGTGATCCCGTCCTTCGGCGGCTACACCGCCGACAACACGGGCACCGAGATCGCCGACTCGTGCACCGACGTCAACCAGATCGCCGCCCAGTTCGAGAACGTCATCACCACCTACGACGTCTCCCGGATCGACCTGGACATCGAGGACAACTCGCTGACCAACACGGCCGGCATCGACCGCCGCAACAAGGCGATCAAGATCGTCGAGGACTGGGCCGCCGCCAACGGCCGCTCCATCCAGTTCAGTTACACGCTGCCGACCACCACCAGCGGCCTGGCCTCCAGCGGCCTCGCGGTGCTGAAGAACGCCGTCACCAACAACGCGCGCATCGACGTCGTCAACATGATGACGTTCGACTACTACGACAACCAGCCGCACGACATGGCCGCGGACACCCAGACCTCCGCGCAGGGCCTGTACAACCAGCTGGCGAAGCTGTACCCGACCAAGACCTCCGCCCAGATCTGGGGCATGATCGGCATCATCGAGATGCCCGGCATCGACGACTTCGGCGCCGCCGAGACCTTCACCGTCGCCAACGCCACCACGGTCTACAACTGGGCCGTCTCCAAGGGCATCAACACGCTGTCCTTCTGGGCGCTGCAGCGCGACAACGGCGGCTGCGCCGGCACCGGCGGCCGTGACGACTGCTCAGGCATCGCGCAGAACAAGTGGGACTTCAGCCACATCTTCTCGCAGTTCACCAGCTCGACCGTGCCGGCGAACGACTTCTCGGTGGCGCTCAGCCCGGCCACCGGCTCGGTCGTGGCGGGGTCCTCGACCTCGACGACCGTCAACACGGCCGTCACCTCCGGCACCGCGCAGAGCGTCAACCTGTCGGTGGCCACCCAGCCCGTGCCGGGCCTCAACGCCTCGCTGAGCGCCTCCACCGTCACCGCCGGCGGCTCCGCCACGCTGAACGTCTCCACCACCTCGGCCGTGCCGAACGGCAGTTACCCGCTGACCGTGACCGGCACCGGCGCGAGCGGCACCCACTCGGCGACGTACACGCTGACCGTCACCGGCGGCACCACCGCCTCCGACTTCTCGCTGTCGCTCTCCCCCGCCGCGGGCAGCGTGCAGGCCGGTTCCTCCGCCACCAGCACGATCAACACGGCCGTCACCTCCGGCACCGCCCAGGCCGTCGGCCTGTCGGTCTCCGGCGCCCCGGCCGGCGTCACCGCCACCGTCAGCCCGGCGAGCGTCACCGCCGGCGGCTCCGCCACGCTGAACGTCGCCACCACCGCCTCGGCGGCCCCGGGCACCTACAACCTGACCGTCACCGGCACCGGCGCGGGTCGGACCCACACCGCGACGTACGCGCTGACCGTCACCGGCGTCACCCCGCCCACCGGCCTGGTCAACGGTGACTTCGAGTCCGGCAACCTCGCCCCGTGGACCTGCCAGAGCGGCGCCGCCGTCGTCGGCAGCCCCGTGCACAGCGGCTCCAAGGCCCTCCAGGTCACCCCGACCGCCGGCACCACCGGCGAGTGCGACCAGACCGTCACCCTCGCCCCGAACCACTCGTACACCCTGACCGCCTGGGTCCAGGGCCCCTACTCCTACGTCGGGGTCACCGGCGGCGCCACCGCCTCCACCTGGGCCAACGGCAGCTCCTGGACCAAGGTGAGCGTCCCGTTCACCACCGGCGCCAGCGGCACCGTCACGGTCTACCTGCACGGCTGGTACGGCCAGGGCGCGGTCTACGGCGACGACTTCTCCATCGCCTGACGCACCCTTCGGTGAAACGGCCGCGCCCGGCCGGTGGCGCCTTCCCCGCCACCGGCCGGGCGCGGCCCGTTGTCCCCGGTTCCGCTCGCCGCGGTGCGGCCGACACACCCGGATTGACTACAGAGCGTGTCGATGTTCTCACCGTCCGCAAATCTACTGTGGGCAAATGAGACGACTAAATCCCACCGTGCGCGCAGCGTGCGCGGTTGCTCTGAGTTCCGGTCTGGTCGTGGCCGTGCCCGCCGCCTTCGCGGCCCGGGCACTGCCGTCGGCGGTGCAGGGCCCCGACGGGACGGTGGACCTCGGGTTCACCGGCAGCCCCCAGACCGTCACGGTGCCCGACGACGTGTGCCAGGTGGATGTCACCGCTTTCGGCGGGGCCGGGGGTACCGCGGTCTACGGTTCGTCCGGCGGGCTGGGCGGCGAGGTCCGCGCGACGCTCGACGTCCACGGCGGCCAGCTGCTGACGGTGAACGTGGCCGGTGCCGGGAGCGGCGGCAGCCTCACCGACGGCAGTCCGCCGCACGGCGGATACGGTGGCGGCGGCCAGGGCGGCGCCTACGGCAGCGTCCCGATTCCCGGCAACGGCGCCACCGCGGCCGGCGGCGGCGGGGCGACGGCCGTGTCCCTCGACGACATCACGGTGATCGTCGCGGGCGGCGGAGGTGGCGGCGCCGGAAGCTTCGCCAACACCGACACCGGACGCGGCGGCGACGGCGGCCAGAGCGGCGAGCCCGGCCAGACGCCGACCACCCCGGGCAGCGGCCAGGGCGGCGCCTCGGGCGGCGACGGCGGCGGGGGCGGGGCCGGCGGAACCCCGGCCTACGCCGGTGACCAGCCGGGCGCGGCCGGCGGCGACGCAAACGGCATGATCGGCGGATCCGGCGCGCTCAACCTCGCCGACCCCCACATGGGCGGCGGCGGAGGCGGCGGCGGAGGCGCCCACGGCGGCGGTGCGGGCGGCTCGTCCACCACCGGCACGCTCGACGGTGGCGGCGGCGGGGGCGGCTCCAGCCTCGGCCCCGCCGGAGCCCAGTTCACCACCGGGGTGCGCAGCGGCGACGGCGAGGCCCTGCTCCAGTGGATTCCCTGCGGCCCCAGCCCCAGCCCGTCACCGAGCGTCAGTCCGACGGGCGAGGCGTCCACCTCACCGGAGCCGACGGGCGAGGCGTCCACCTCACCGGAGCCGACCCGCACGCCGGCGGCACCCGCGCTTCCCGAGACCGGCGCTTCCACGAGCGGTCCGCTGGCCGCCGTCGCCGCGCTGACTGCCGCGGCCGGCGCCGCGCTGCTCCGCGTCGGCCGCACCCGCCGCAGGCACTGACACCGGCCGGTGCCGCCTCCTGCTCCCGTGGTCACGCCGCGGCCGCCGTCCGGTTCGGGAGCGGCGGCCGCTGCCACTGGCCCCCGGCCGGCCCTCACCGGGGATCGGCCGCCGTCCGCGACGGGCAGTGAGGCGATGCCCTGCGGTGCGGTGGTGACGGACGGAGTACTGCGCCCGTCACCACCGCTCGGCGCCCGGCGCCGCCTCCGACCTGCCTGCCCGGACGCCGGTTCGCCGACGGCCCGTCACTCCCGGCGGGTCGCCAGCGGCAGGAAGGACACCAGCGCCAGCACCGAACAGCCCAGCACGATCACGCCGAGCGCGGTCGCGGACGGGTGACCGCCGGCGCTGCTGAGCGGGGCGACCAGCGAGCCGCACAGGAAGGTGCCGGTGCCGAGCAGTGCGGACGCCGAACCCGCGGCGTGCGGCGCCATGGTGAGGGCCTGTCCGTTGGCGTTCGGCATGATGACGCCCATCGAGCCCATCAGCACCGCGAGCGCGGGCCACACCCCGGCCAGGCCGGTGTCCCAGACGGTGGTGCACAGCACCACCGCGACGCCGGCCGCCACGGCCACCGTCAGCGCGGAGAGCAGCAGCACCGGCCCGGGGAAGCGCTGCACCAGCACCCGGCCGTTCAGCTGGGTGACGGCCAGCAGCGCGATCGAGTTGACGGCGAACACCAGGCTGTAGGTCTGCGGGGAGATCCGGTACACGTCCTGCAGCACCACCGACGAGCCGCCGACGTACGCGAACAGCGCGCCGAACGCGAAGGTGCTGGTGAGCAGGTAGCCGAGGAACGGGCGGTCGCCCAGCAGCCCGCCGATGGCGCGGACGGTGGTGCCCAGACCGTCGCCGTGCCGGCGTTCGGGTGGCAGGGTCTCGCGGATGCCGAGCGCGGAGCCGACGGTGAGCAGCGCGCCGAGCACGGTCAGGATGAAGAAGGTGCCGCGCCAGTCGGTGATGTGCAGCAACTGGGCACCGACGACGGGTGCCAGGATCGGGGCGAGGCCGGAGATCAGGCCCATGGTGGCGAGGAAACGTATCATCGCGACGCCTTCGAGCCGGTCGCGGACGATCGCCCGGGCGATCACCAGCCCCGCGGAGCCCGCCACGCCCTGGAGCGCGCGGCCGGCCACCAGCATCGGCATAGAGGTGGCCAGGGCGCACATCACGCTGGCCACGGTGTAGAGGGCGAGACCAGCCAGCAGCGGGCGGCGACGGCCGATCCGGTCGCTGAGCGGGCCGAACAGCAGCTGGCCGGCGGCCATGCCGAGCAGCGAACCGGTCAGGGTGAGCTGGGCGGCCGGGGCGGTGGAGTGCAGGTCGGCGGTCAGCTCGGGCAGGGCGGGCAGGTACAGGTCGGTGGTGGTCGGCCCGAGCGCGGCGAGGCTGCCCAGGACGGCCACGGTGGCCGCCACGAACGGGGCCTTGCTCGGTGCGCCGGATATGGAGTCGGGTCGGCCGGGGGCTGCGGGGACGGTCTGGTCGCCGTCGGCATCGACGGTCGGGCCTGGCATGGTGCTCCTCGGGGTGGCAGGTATGCGCACCGTCCTATCGCATCCGCCGGGTCGCCCGGAAGGCCGGGCCCCGCGCTGTCTCAGTGCACGGGGACGCCGCCGGGCCGGGCGCTGGCCACCACCGCGGCGTCCTGCCAGCCGTACAGCTGATCGCCGATCAGCGCGACGTCGTACAGGCCGCAGTGCGCGGTGGCGCGCTGCGGGGTGTCGCGCGGGAACCAGTGCGCGCTCAGGTGGACGCTGCCGACCGGCCTCCCCTCGGTGCAGCCGGCGGGCAGTGCGCGGTCGGGGAGCGTGGCGCGGATCAGCCGGTCGCCGTCCTGGCTGCCCGTCAGGAACGCTATCCGCACCGCCGTGTCGGGCAGCCAGCCCGGCACCTGGCTGCCGGCCGCCTTGGCGGCGGCGCCCGTCGGGAAGCGCAGGGTCTGGTCCATCCGGTCCTGCGCCTCCTGGATGGTGGCCGGTGCGACCATCACCACCAGCGCCGCGACGGCCGCCCCGCCGAACACCAAAGCCGTCGCCTGCCGCGCGCCGCCCATCCCTGCCCACCCCGTCCCGCCGCTCACCGTCCCCTCCATGGTGGCCCCGCCCCGACCCCCCGCCCATGCGCACCAGGTACCGACCTGGCTAGTCCCGCAGGCTGACCCCCCGCCCCCGGCCCCCGACTTCCGGCGGACCCCACCCCACCCACAAGGGGGACCCAGGCCCCTCATCTGTCAGCTTCCTGCAGGCGCCCCTGACGTGATCCGCTCGGCGGCGGCTCGGTACTGCTCGGGGTCCAGGTGATTCCACGCGAACCCGGCCACCTCTTCGAGTTGCAGGCGGATCTCACTCCAGCCGGACAGCGCGGCCGCGTACCGCACGTCGAAGTGGAAGTGGTCGCCCTCGTCCTTGGCCGGGTTCGCCGCGATCGGATGCACGTCGATGTCCACCAATTCCCCCAACGTGACCTGGTCGGCCGGGATCCCCGTCTCCTCCGTCAGCTCCCGCAGCGCGGCGCCGGCCAAGGTGTCGTCAACCGTCTCCAGGTGGCCGCCCTTAGGAACAGTTCGGGTGTCTCAGTGGGGTAGCTGTCTCAGTCATCAGCCGATCGGCGCGGCAGCACACATGGTCGCTGGCCACCCGAATCTGTCTCAGCCTCGGACGCCATCCGTTATGGAACCGCAATCATCCCGGTTGGGCTTGCGGCGCCCTGACACAACGGCGGACATGTCGTCCCGTTACCCGCTGGTCGACCCCCTGTGTCTGGGAGAGATCCTCGCGGACCAGGTGCCGGCCGACCCGTCGGTGCTCCAGGTACGAGCAGGCGAGCTGTCGTGTGGAGACGAGATCCCGTCGTGGCCCGACGGCACGGTGACCCGCGCCCCTCGTTGGCTTCCTGGGGGGGCGGGTCGAACTCGAAATCAGCGGCACGGATGTCGAGATGGACGAGGACGAGTGCGTCGAGATCTTGCGTCTGTACCGGGTGGCCCTGCCGAAGGCCTTCCTCAAGGCGGCGTTCGACTGTTTCCCCGACGATGTCCCGAGATCCCTGCGCGAACTCGCTGCCTATGAACTGCACTTGAGACCTTCATCCCTGATCCGCTTGGACGCCACCTACGCTGAGGTGACCGCGCTCGCCGAGCTCGCGCCTCTGGTCTGGTGGGAGTGCGGGCAGGACCCCAGCGGTGCCCCCGCCTCGCTCGCCTCGGCTGCCGAGCATGCCGTGCGCGCCATCAGCCAAGCCCGTCCGGTTGAACGATGGCCTTCACCTCTTTGAGCGAGGCCCTACAGCGAGTTCACACCAGTGGGTACGGTTGCTTGCTGTAGCTGTCCGGATACGAGCGGCGGGGGCAGGCCGTGGCTGGGGCCCCGCACACCGGCCGCTCCTGACGATCTACACCAACGCGGTCTACCACCACCAGGACAACTGCAGCCGCCTGGCCTCGCTGCGGGACCTCGCCCTCAAGGCGATCACCAACTAACCCTGACGGGAGGACTCAGCAGTGGCTCCGACCACGCTCGCATCCCTGACCACCCTGCGGTTCGGCGGCTCCGCCGACCGCGTCCTGACCGGCACCGACCCCGCCGACTGGGCCGACACCGTCAAGGCTTCGGCCGATACCGGCCAGTCGGCACCCGTCACGCTGGGGCACGGTGTGACTGTGCCCGGCCGGCCGTCTTGTCTCAGGGGTTTCCGAGCGGGCGACTTTCTGGGAGGCTCACGCGTCAGCGGAGGCCGACTCTGCCCAGAGTGCGTTGGGAGCCGGAATGACTGACTCGCCGCTGCGCGGCCGGAATCTGGTCGCCCGCTACATGTTCCTTGACACGAACACGCTGATTGGTGCTCTCCACAGGGGCGATACGGACACCCAGGAACTGCTCAAGCTTTGGGAAGCAGGCTGGATCGGGCTGGCCCGCACCGACGCGATGAATACGGAGCGCTTCGAGGGTCAGGACGAGGCGACACAGGCACAGCGCGAGGAAGAGGCGGCAGACCTCCCGGAAGCTTGGGGCCCGTTCGTTCTGGACGACTCGCGTCTCGACTCCTCGGTCTTCCCCTCCACAGAGGACGAACAGCGGATCAAGGACGCGTTCGCAATCCTGTTTCCATCGGCGGACTGGGAGTCGGTACGGAAGAACTCCAGGCGGGATGCGATGCACGTGGCGACCGCAGCCCGATACGGTGGGCACGCCTTCGTCACGAACGAGGTCGGCTTGCTCAAGAAGGATCAGCAAATCGCGGACAAACTAGGCATACGGATCTGGTCACCCAAGCAGGCGCTCGCGGAGGCCCAGAACGGGATCAGAGCGCTTCGCAAGCTACATGAGCTCGAACCGCACCGAGGACCGCTCCCCGATTGGCCCTGAAGCCCTCGCTCGCGGAGGCCTGGACCCGAAGCCTGCCATGGGCGTCAGCAGGACGCGCGTCCTGCGCCGGCGACCGGGCGTATCGATGTTTTATGGCCACACGCCAAGTTACTTCAGGTCATGTTGCGTACCAGCGGATCTCCATTTCCTTGTATCCCTCACATCCTGTGGGCCAGAGCAATCCTGGGTTTCCCTTCAAGGAAGATGGGTGGAAGCTTCACCTCAAAAACCTCCCAGTAAGATTCGGCGAGCTCAACTAGGCGAGCGATATCTGCATCGCTTGCCGAGTACGGCAACTGCACTGTGCGGCCGTTCGATAGGAGTATGAGGCGTAGATAAGAGTCAACGATATAGGCGAGCAAGAGTGATTCAACTAGGCTCCGATCATCATGGATGAACTTCCTGTTGGAAAATTCCATAATTGGGAACGTTAAATAGGATTTCGCTTCCTCTTCAGGCCATCCGTCAGTCCAGGAAAGGCTGCTTAGAAAGGCGCTTGGATGACGCGTTCGAACTTGCAGCGAGTGTGCAAATAGAAAATCTTCTGCAAAGTCGTAAGGGCCTGCCATCTGCGCGCCCGTCGTGCGAACTGTATCGGTCAGAGATGGCCACCTATTCAGATCGCAGACATCTTCTGTGAAGCGCACGTAGTCATTCATGCTTCGCATCGGTCCTACCCGGCGAACCGACATGATCCCTTTGAGTAGTCGATAGGCTGGATGGACATCCATAATCGGAGAGCCAGGTACTCTGATTCCGCTTTGTTGAGGCAGAATTGGCCCATTAAGCGCCAGGTCAACCAAGGCAGAGAAGGTCTTGGTGAACTCGGGAAAGCTTAAATCCGGCATAAGTCTCCGAGATGCTTCATGTATCCAACTCCAGTAGAATCCTTCCGGCTTCCCGGCCTTGACAGCGGCTAGGCTCTCCGAGTCGGCTCCCCAGAATTCTGCAATTGTTGCACCGCTCTCGAGAACTGATCGGACATCGGCGTGAACGTCTGTCGTTGCCTTCGTGATGAGAAAGACGTCCTCCCTTGCGCGACCGTCGTCGCTTGGGTCCACCCATGGGCTGTATTCAGCTAGCGTTTTTCTGCCTGCGAATACCCTACTTAAATTTTGGTCGATTTCGGCAAATGCTGGCGCCATGCCGGGCGATCCGTAGAATTGTCGTAGTATTGGAAGTGTCCACTGTGAATAGCTTCCCTCGAAGCAAAGAAGGGTGAATTCAATGATCAGCCACCCGCGCAATCTGGAGAGTACGTCAATATACTTGGCGCGCGGTCTAAGTCTGCGCAAAAATGCTTCGAGCGGGTAAGTCACCTTGAGGCCGTGGTCATGTTGCAGGATGTGCAAAATATCGAGCATCAAGCGACTCTGTAGATATCGAAGGCTTCGGAAATAGAACCCATAGGAAGTGGCTGCAGTTTGAAATAGGTGTTGCCTCTCGTGCGCATCCGTCTTCCGCAGCTCATGCAGGTCGGCTTCCGATTCCGGCGGAATCGGGAAGTTGAATCGAACTGCCAAGGAGGCGGTTTCAAGGAAGCCGTACTCCGTGCGATACCTGACGGCTTCTCCAATATCTAAATTTAGTAGCGCCGAATCGCTATTCTGGATCATGGACTTCCCTTGGGAGAAATCGACTGACAGCCTGGTCAAGTCCCGCTAGGGAACCGGATTCGTCGGACAAGGCAGTCAGGTTCAGTGTGATCTTATGCACCTGCTGTTGTTTGTAGCCCCTAGCGCCTCCAATGTTCAGGCCGCCAACCGTGATGACCTTGAACTCGATGCCTCCTTTGGCTTCCCTAGATCTCTCAACCACAAAATTGACTTCGAGGGTGAGCCCAGTGACGCTGAAGATGGGTTCTTGGCCCGACTCCTCGCGCTCAGCCCGTGATTCAATAAGCTCCGCATGAACGCGCCTGATCAGGCTCTTGATGAAAAGGTCCGACTCTAATTCTTCCGCTTTCCTGGACACTTCAACACATCCCTCTTATTGCACTGAGTCACATTTTTGTGTCGCGCTGTTGTCAGGCCATGTAACCACCGTCGCATGGTCGCCGGATGTCTGCCACTGAGGCGCCGGGGCATGAGGTCAACGCGCCACGGCACAATTCGGATGATCGCTACTCAAGCTGGCAATAATTGAAGTATTTAGCTGTCGAGGACCTCTATGCAGGCCGGACGGTCGGATCGCTTCGGTGTTCCGGCCTGGCCGCGTCCCGCGCCTCGCCAACCACTGCGTCCCTGGCTCGCCATCCACCGGCTGCCCCGTCCACACCGACAGCGATGGCCGGCTTCGAGCCAGCGCGGGCTGGCTCCTGGAGCACATCGGCCACCGGCTCGCCGACGGCACCCGATGCTCCCAACGACGCACGCTCACCCTGACCGTCCACGAAGGCGCCACCGCAGCGGCCCTTCGCGCGGTCGCTTGCGCAGGACGTGCACGCGGCCACCGGGATCGAGCTAACCACGGAGTCGGTCACGCCCGTGACCGACTGATCGGTCCTGCCCGGCCGGGCAGGACCCGTGATCACTGCTGGCCGCCGTCCAGGACAGCGACCGCTCCGCGGCGGCCCAGCTTCTCCTTGAGTTGCAGGTTCTCGGAGTACAGGTTCGCGGTCACCGAGGCGAGCGCGTCAAGCTTCCCATTCAAGTCGGTGACCTGCTGCTTGGCATCGCGCAACTGCTTGCGAAGCTCGGCGATTGTCTCGTCCCGGGAGACCTCGCCCGGCGTCCGCAGCACCGGCCGGGCGACCCTGGCGTCCCACTCGGCTAGGATGTCCTCGGCCCGGTGCACGGTCGCGTGGCTCACCTTCGCCTCCCGGGCCAGGTTCTCCTTGGTCAGGGCCCCGTCGGTGTGCAGCGGCTCGCCGGCCAGCAGACGGGCCATGGCCTCGCAGAGCTTCTTCTCGGTGGCGGCGGACACCGGCATCAGGCGTTCTCCCTCATCTTGTCGAACTGCGCGGTCGCCGAGCGGACCTCGGCGAGCCGCGCCAGGGCCTGCTCGCGCAGCGGCTTGGACAGCTTCTTCTTCAGCAGCTCCACAAGTTCGCTTTCCTCCATCCGCCAGATCGGCTCATGGGCGAGTGTGAGTACCGAGTTGCGGCATCGGGAGGGCTGGCAGGCCCCCAGCAGCGGGGCCTGACCACGCTGGTAGGGCGGGAGTTGGTTCTGGCACTCGGCGGTGGGGGCGTTCCACAGGCAGTGGTTGACCGTGCCGAGGTGCAGGCTGGCGAACTCGTCCCGCAGCAGGGTGATCTCCAGGCGTTCGTCGGCAAGCTGGGCACGCAGCGTCGCACTCTGCTCGATGACCTCGTTGACCTTGTCGAGCCCGGCGTGGAAACGCGCGGCACCGGGACCGACCGCGATGGACTTGCCGGCCCGGCGGGCCTGAAGCAGGGACACCAGCTTCTTGGCAGCGGCGACCTGCAGCTGATTGTCGAACTCCTTGGCCCACCGTGCGTCGGGCTTGCCGTAGGCGAGTGTGGTGCGATTCGCCAGGGCCCGCCGGGCGGCGTGCTTGAGCTGCAACCCGAGTGCGATCTCGCCGTCGGGCTCCTGGGCCGCGATGATCGATATGGTGTGACGGAACATATGGGGCCGAACCGGCGCTTCGGGAATCTCTTCCAGGCCTGTGTGCTCGCGGTTGGCGTTGACGGTGGCGATGAAGTCGTCGATGTCGCGAGCAGCATCGAAGCCGCCGTCGCCGCCGCCGGCCAATACTCACACCATGCAGGCCTTCCACATGAACCCGGATCAGCTCGAAGCACCCGTGCAGCTCTTGGGCGATGCTGGCACTGCGTGGCTGCTCCGGAAGAAGCGAGTCGATCTTCGCGCTGTGCGTCGGCTGCTGAAGGACCATGCCGCGACCGTCGTACTCGGAGAGAGCGGCGGGACCCGCCCCCGCCTTGTCGCCGATGGCGAGCGCCCGATGCTCTGGGACAAGGTCAAGGACGACTACAAGGGGCCCGGCGGAAGCCGGACGGCCGGACGCTACCGCGCACACGAGTTCCGTGCGGAAGCCGACCGCCGCATGCTCAACCTGGAAGAGCACTGCTAACAGCGGGACGAGTCATGCCCGTACGAGGATCCGAATCCCCACGCGGCTTTGAGTCGGCTCGCCCTTCGACCAGCCGTCAGAGCTGACCGCTGATCTGCTGAGAGAGCCCCTCAAAGAACTCCTGAAGACCGGCCGCAGCAAGGTCGAACTGATCGAACCACGAGGCGGTGGTCGACCTCCAGACCCGCCCAGAGCCTGCGAGTGCGAACAGATGGCCTCCCCCGTCGCTGGCGAATACCAGGGCAGGCTCTTCCCCATCGATCTGGACGGCCCCGTACTCGCGGAAGTGCTCCGCGACCAGCGAGGCCGGATGGACGAAGTAGCCGTTCTCCACATCGGGCAAGGAGACCTCAGCGATCACCCAGTACATCGTGGTCAGGTCCGAGGGAATCGGCGTCAGCTCCACAAGCGCGTCGGTGGCCTGATGGCTCGCCGCCGAAGCGTGCACCACCACGTTGCTGCCCGGCTCGAAGCCATGCCGTGCCTGGAACGACTCCATCAGCTTCGCGAGCGCCGCGTCCGCCTGCCCACACCAGCCGCGAAGCCACTCGGCATCAAGCCGTTCGTCAGCCACGGGCACTCCCTCCTGCTTCCGCCGGGGACCCGCCCACGCGCGTGTCCGGAAGAACCTACAGGAACGTTCACACAGATCCGGTCAAAGCCAGATTCAGGCAGCGTCATCACCGTGAACGCTCCGACGGGTCTCAGGCCCGCGGGGGTGCCAACCACCGTTCTGCGCGGCCCTGCTTGTCGGAGTCTCCAGAGCGGCGAGCATGTGCCAGCAGCCGGGCACGCAGCGGTTCGGGCAGGCCGGCGACATCCCGCTTCTGGTGCGGGCGGGTCTTCCAGCCCACCAGATGCCGCACGGCCCCGGCTTCGTGTCGCTCCTCGGCTCGCGGGTCGGCCAGCCCGGCGAGCAGTTCGGCGATCGGCACCCTGCCGAGCAGTTCGCCAGGCACACCCTCGTGGACGGGGTAACCGGAGCAGCGCCCGCTGCCGGAGCCGTACCATTCGAGCAGGGCCAGCGCCCGCTCCACTGGGTCGGGGAACGTCGCCTGCAGTCGGCCCGTGAGTTCCGCAAGCAGTTCGGGGGAGGGCCTGCCGCCGGTGCGGGAGAGGTCGAGGATCCGGTCGGCGGTCCCCTCCAATCCGGCGGGCATCGCGGCCAGCCAGCTGCGTTCGTCTTCGGATCTTTCCTCCGCTCGCTGTCGGTCGGCTTCGAACTGCTGCATGGGACCGGGCATGCCGTGGCCGTCCAGCCACGCCAGGAGCAGGCGGCCGTCGGCGAGGACGGCGTCGCTCTCCCACAGCCCCCACCTCAGCGTCGCCCCGTGGTGCAGGACGACGACTGCGAGCCGCTCACCGGCGCAGTCGAACAACTCGAAACGGACGTCCCCGCCGCACATGCAGTGGAACCCGGGCAGCGATTCCACCGCCATAGCTCTCCTGAGCTGGTCCAACTCCGCCGGATCGGAGAGGTCCACCCGGATCTCTCCGTCCGCCTCGAATCCGGTCACCGAGCTCACCTGGGCCATGTGCGCCTGCTGCAGCACGCTGTCCAGCGCCGTCGTCTCGTCCATCAACCGGTTCCTCCCCGCCAGGGCCGCAGGTGTGCAGCCCGCCAGATTCCACCGCAGCTCAGGACGCCTCGCAACCCGGTTCTCCTGGGCCCGCACTTCAGTTCGCACGCCGACGGGCGGATCCTTCCGGGGGGTGAAGATGAAGCCGTCCGTGAACAGGGTGCCGCCGTCCCGGAAGGCCCAGAGGACGGGTTCGGCGTGGACGGAAGCCGACGATGAGCTTGGCTCAGGGGCGAAGCTGTTCCAGAGGTGGAAGCAGAGCAGGGTGTCGTCGCGTTGGTCGGTCGCGTAGGCCAGCGTCTTGGGGTAGTTGGGGTTGTTCCCCCCGAAGAGGACCGAGGGTGGCCCGAACGCCGTGACGACGTCGCTGAGAAACCGGTCCTTGCGGCACCAGGTCTCGCTGACGCGACGGATCTCGTAGTGCTCGGCCGAGGTGAGGGTCCGGTCGAGTTGCAGCCATCCCTGGCGGTGTGCGATCTCGGCGTAGACCGAGGCCACGGCGCCCTCGTGTGCATCACCCCAGAGATCTTGAAAGGCTCCGCGCACGCCGGTGGAGGAGGATCCTCGGCGGGTTTGCAGGTCCTTCAGTTCCTGCTGCCACTCCTGCTCGGAGGCCTCCGCGAACGCCACCGCGTCGAGGTAGAGCCTGATCGCGGTCTCACCGCCGTACATTCCCGGGCGGCGCAGGGCGCCGTTCAGGTGCGTGACCAGGTAGTCGAGCATTTCTTGGGCTGTGCGCCCGTCGTTGCGTCCGGTCGGGTCGGTCATCGTCTGCCTTCCTGTTGGTCCTCGGCGCGTGCTGCGAGGTACTCGGCCCAGTCGCGTCGGGCGTAGGTGACCCAGCGGATCGCGGTGTGGCGGTGCATGCCGGTCAGGTCGGCGAGGATGGGGCTGGGGAGGTCGGCGGCGAGCGCGGCGAGGGCGGAGTTGCGGGCCGCGCGGACCGAGATTCCGTGGCGGTTGAGCTTCTGCGTCATGGCATGGGTCGAGATGGGCTTCCCTGGGACCAGGCCCGGGAACAGCAGCCGGGGGCCCGGGGTGGCCTGGGCGAACAGGGATCGTGAGCCGGGCAGGGGCTCTTCCGCCAGCTGGTGCAGCAGACCGGCCAGTCGCGGGGGCAGCAGCACGGGGTGACGGCCGAGCATCAGGTGGGTGTGCTTGCTGCCGCGCTGCAGGTGGTCGGGCGTCAGATGGCAGAGCCGTTCTGTGGACGGACCGAAGAGCAGGGTGATCGCGCCGGCTGCTCGGACGTCCAGGGGCAGGGCGTCGTCGGTGAGACAGCGCTGGAGGAGGCTCCAGCGGTCGTCCTCGTTGAGCAGGGCCTGTGGCTCCTGCTGCGGGATCGAGGGGACGACGAGCTTGCGGGTGAGCCGGCGGCTCGCCGTCCAGCCCAGGAAGTAGCGGATCAAGTAGCGCCGTTGGCTCGGTCCGCCAGTGATCCAGCCGTCGACGTGCTCCTGGGTGAGGTCTGCGAGTGCGAGTTGCTGTTGGTCGAGCCAGGCCAGCAGTTCCAGGGCCACGCTGACGCGCCGTCGGAGATCGCGGTCGGCGGAGGCCGGGTAACGGCGGACGGCGGCGCGTTGGCGTGCGCGCCGGAGCAGAAACCAGTGCAGGAACGGGCGGGCGAGGTTCGCGTGGTCCGCCGGCTTATCGGCAAGTTCGTACTCCAGCCAGCCGGGGATCCGTTCGATGTCTTCGTTGCGGGCGCCCAAAATGCCTGTGTGCACCAGGAGTTGGCGGATATAACGCTGGTTCCGGCTGGGCCAGTAGCTCGTCGAGCAGCTCGTGGCTGAGCGGACGGTCCTCGGTGACGAGGCGGGCGAGGAGCCTGCTGTTCGGGCTCTCGCGGATCCACTGGATCGCCTGGAAGGGCGCCGGAGCGGCAGCCAGCGCCGTCGCGAGCGGCTGCAACTGCTCGGGGACCACGCCGTCGGCTCCGGCGAGCAGGAGGTTGACCCGCTCGGCGAGAACGCAGAACGCGCACCGGCCCCGGCTGTGCGGGTTGCCGGCCCGGCCGCACTGGCGGCAGGTGTAGTCAGCGGCGAAGCCGACGCAGGGTCCGCAGACGCCGGTGCCGTCGGCGTCCCGCGCGATGAGCGGCTGGACCGTGCCACAGCGTGAGCACTCGGCCGGCGACCGGAGGACGGTGTTGTAGCAGGTCATGCAGACCGGCCCGATCGGCCATCGCGTGTTCACCGGCTTGGTCCGGCCGCAGCGGGCGCATGGCTCGCCTTGTCGATTGCGCCGGTAGCAGTTGCCGCAGACGGGCTGGCCCTGGAGCTTGCTGCTGCAGGGCCGGATCCGACCGCAGGCGGAGCAGGTCACCTCGGGGCCGCGGTAGCAGCCGTCACACAGGTCGGGCTCACCGTCGTACGCGTTACGTGCGATGCGCTTGACCTGCCCGCACCGGCCGCAGGGCCGTCGCGGGCGACGGTGACGGTTGTAGCAGAGGTGGCAGAGGGTGCCGTCGGCATCGACCAGTGCCGCGACCGCGGTCTTGCCGCAGGTCACGCAGATGTGAGTGGGGCGCTTCCAGCACCTGACGCACAGGCCCCGGCCGTCTTCTCGGCGGACGACCGGGTTCTGGTGCTCGCCGCACCCGGCGCACTCTTCCAGGCGGTCGGGGTCCTTGTGGTAGCAGGCTGAGCAGATGCCGCCCTCGGGGCGGCGGGCGGAGATCCGCATGCCCTCGCGGTGGCAGCGCGCGCAGGTGGCGCGGCGGCTCTTGGCGTCGCAGGTCGCGCAGAGCCGCCCCTCGGGCCGCAGCTGGCGAAGGTCGGTCCGCACCGTGCCGCAGTGCGCGCAGCCTGGGCGGACCACCAGATGGCCGCCCTCGTGCAGCACCTGGATCAGTCGCAGCAGAACCGGCGGGCAGAGCGAACTCCCGGAGGTCAGGGCCTGGGGATGGTCGGCCAGGTGCTCGGCGAGCTCTTCCAGGTAGCGGGCCGCCCCGCGGACGGGGATCGGCACCGCGACCACCAGTGCGGCTGCGGCCTCCTCGGCATCGAGGCCAGGCAGAGCGGCGGTGAGCCTGGTGGGGATGGCGGCGACGGCGGTCTCCAGTCGCGCGGCCTGGGCGGCGAGGCGGGCGACGACAGACGGCGCGGTCGGCGAGGGCGCGGTCACAGGCCCTCCGGGCGCCGGATGGAGGTCCGGCGAACGGCCGGAAGCGGTCCGGGCGTCTCGCCGCCGGCGGTCTTGCGGACTTCTTCGTTGACGACCTGGACCTCGATCAAGTCGTTCGGCTGGCAGGCGAGGATGTCGCACAGGGCCGCCAGGACGTCCATCGACAGCCGCTGCGGGGGCTGGGTGACCAGCCGGAAGACCTGCTCGCGGGAGAGCGTGATGCCCCGCTCGGCCAGCAGCGGGACCAGGTCGGTGGTCTGGAACATCTCCCGGTCGGCCATGAGCCTACGCAGGTTCCAGCGGTAGCCCATCTTCTTGATCACTTGGGGTCCTCCCAGATGCCGGGGTAGCGATGGGTCAACTTCCGCTGCAGCAGCCGGTTGCGGTACTCGTCCGAGACGCCGGTGTAGATGGCCGTGGTGCTGGCGTAGACGTGTCCGGCCTGGTCCTGGACGAACCGTTCCGGGTAGTCGAACTCGACGAGATGCGTGATGTACGAGTGTCTCAGGCAGTGCAATTTCAGCTCTTCTGGCAGGTCAGCGGCCTTCCGTGCGGCGTCGAAGGCTTCGTTCGCCGACCGGCGGGACAGACGCCCACTACGTTCGGTGACCCAGATCGCCGGGTGCTTCCCGGCACCGAACCGGGGGCGGACCTCGGTCAGGTAGTGGTCCAGGACGTCGACGATCCAGTCCATCTCCGGGACCGTGAAGACGGTGCGGCGCTTGGGCGGGCTGCCCTTCGAGGACTTCCCGTACCGGACGAACACCGCCCCGTGGCGCCCGTACTGCGGCGCCTTCGGGTTCCGCCGCAGGTCGGCGACATCGAGATGCACGCTCTCCCGACGGCGCATGCCGTAGGCGTAGTAGCTCTTGAGCAGGGCGGAGTCCCGCATCGCGGCCAACGCGCCCTTGCGACCGCGCTTCCGGATCTCCTCGACCCGTCCGTCGGCGGCGTCGAACAGGGCCTGGATCTCGTCATAGGTCAGCGGACGACGGCTCGGGTCGCCCTCGTACTCGCTGACGTGGGTGACGGTGTTCCACTCGTGCAGGATCTGCACCGGCACCTGGCCGAAGCGCTCCTGGCAGACGTTCATCCAGCCGTAGCGCGCGTCCGTGATGTACTCGCAGAACAGCCGCAGGTGGTTCTGGTAGCCGCGGCCGCTCGACACCGTGAACGTCGGTGTCTTCGCCCGCAGGTGGTCGATGAACGCCTCGACCTCGGCCGGCTGCCACTGCCACGGGTACTGGTTGGTGAACTCGGCGAACCGGCGGACCAGCGACAGCCTCGGCTTGATGGTCCCGTCCCAGTTCAGGAAGCGGCTCCGCTGCTGCTTGGTCCACCCCTCCAGCATCGCCTCGAACACCGCCGGCTCGGGGTCCAGATACGAGACCCCGTCCACGAGCATCAGGTGGGCCGCCCCAGCCAGATCAGCCGCTCTAGCCACTCCAACCTCCGTTGCGTTAGATGCAACATTGTTGGGATGGCACGCGCCGAGCGCAAGAGCCGCTGGCCGATCGGTTGCCCCTCGCCTGGCGACCGCGAAGACACCCCCTCCCACCTGCTGTTATGCGTGTTGCCAGCCCTGTCGGATGTTGCATCAAACGCAATTCCGCCCCTTTCTCGCTGTCGCGCATGGCGGTCAGCGCTGCGACGAAGACGTAGCAGGCAGCCCGGAGCATACGGAGGTTGAGGCCGTGATCCGTCGCGATGGTGCGGTTCGGGTCGCGAGCCACCTCATGGACCCACTGACGACGTTGCTCGGTCCTGGCCTTGCTGCTGCTCGCGAAGACATTGCTGGGCTGGCTGTAGACCAGTCGGGCCAGTTCCGTCCAGTTTGGCTCGCCGGCCCACGCGACCTGCTCGTGCACCGGGTGGACAGGAATCAAGTTGCCCAGGTTGTCCAGCCACTCGCGCAGGACCCGGTCGCGGTGAGTGAGCCGCTCCTCCGCAGGCGGGGCGAAGGACGGCTGACGTACGGGGCCGGTGTGGCTGCGGCCGGTGTCGGCGAGCCACACGAGCACGCGCTGACGCCGCTTGAGACCCAAACGGTTCTCGGCAGCGAACAGCACGTGAGTGCGGCCGTTGGTGGCGAGCAGGCTGGCACGCCGCCAGTTCACCTCGCCGCGACGTGCCCGGCCTCGGTTACGTGCGTTGAGCGGGATGATGGTGCTCGGATCCGCCAGCCACTGCTCCAGCTCGCGGTCGTTGTCCGTCTGCGGTGGCGGCCCGCCGACCGGTTCGGACTGGCGTCGATCACGTTCGGCCAGGATGTCCGGGGCGAAGCGGTCGATGTACGCCCAGGCCGCCCGCAGCAGTGGCCACCAGACCTCTGGCGGGATCGCCGGGGTGGACAACTCGTCGGTCCACACCGATTCGGCGACCTGGGCGCTCGATTTCCCCGGCCATGGATCCTCCAAGGTGGGGACATCGGTGAGGACCGGTGAGAACGTGATCAGGTGTCGCACCGCGGAGACCACCTTGCGGACCGTCGAGGGCTCCGTCTGCTGGGACCGGGTGTCGATGAACGCCTGCCAGTCGGCCGCCTCCCACAAGCCGAAGTCATCCGGCATGTCCTGCTCCCGCGCCCAGGCTTTTAGCGTTGCGAGGTGGAAGCAGCACTGCGCGGTCGAACGCAGCCCCCACTTTCCGGGAGGCAGGAAGATTCCGGCCTTCTGCAGGGCGGCGTGCGTCGGGTGAAGCATGCAGAACGCGACCTCCCGCACGAGCAGGTTCCACACCGGTTCGCCGGGGAAGTCGCACCGCCACGCAGCCTTGACCACGTTCGCAGGCCGGCTCACATTGTCCGCCGGCCACATGTCAGTGCGGCCGAAGGTCGGCCCGACCGCCCCGGGGATCTGTCCGGGAAGGTCGGTGTAGACCGGCTCGTGATCAGCGAAGGTCGCGGACTTGAGCGCGAGCGGGAGGGCAGGGCTGGTCATCGGTCGTACTCCGTTCGCATGCCCAGGGGCAGGTTCAGGGTGAGGGCTTGCTCCTGGATGGTCTTGCGCGCGTCCTCAATGTGGTCGGCGCACTCCTCGAAGACCTGCTTCAGCGCGGCCTCCTGCCGTCCCCAGACGTTGTGCCAGGTCTTCGGCGCCAGCACGTCACGCATGTGCGGCGGCGGGCCGCCGCGGCCGACTCCGGCCGGCACCGCAGGCGCAGGGTGGCCACACCCGGTGGAGGAGGAGGTCCTTGATGGAGCGTCAGCATGCACCAACTGTGGCCGGGCACACACCTTCGGTGAACGAACGGGGCGTATCACTTCCCGAAGTCATATCGGACGGAAGTGATACGCCCCGTATCAGTCAGCTGATGACCATGGACGTCCCGAGGATCGCCGACAGCTTCCGCAGCTTGGCGGTGGTCGCGCTGCCCGCGCTCGCCTTCTGGGCGATCACTCCCGGCAGGGCCTGGTGGCGGGCCCAGCCCGGTGCCGCCGAGCAGACGTCCAGCAAGGTGTCCAACGCGCTGTCCGACTGCCGGGTCTCCGCCTGGGCGAGGGCGACGTCGAGCATCAGCCGGTTGTGCGCGGACGGGGTGAGGCCGGACGGGTCGCCGAGTGATCCGAACAGGCCGAGGGCCTTGCCGGGGCGGCCGGTGGAGACGCTGATGCCGATCGCCTGCGCGGTGACCGTGGTCGGGCCGAACGCCGTGCCGTTGACGGTGACGTCCCGGCCCATCCGGGCCGCGACCGCTTGTCCCTGGGACAGCAGGTCGTCCGCACCGGCGATGTCACCGCTCCTGGCGGCGACCACGGCGGCGAAGGTCACGTGCCATCCGTAGGTGGCGAGCAGTCCGGGATCACGGTCGCCGTACCGGGGCTCGATGGACTCGTACGACGCGCGTGCCGTCTGCTCGGCCTGGCCGAGGCGGGAGTCCCGCAGATAGATCCACGACCGGCCGGACGCGACCATGGCCGAGCGGACGATGTCCCCGGCCCGGTCGGCCTGGTCCTGCGCGTGGCCGATGCCCGCGTACGCGAGATCGCGGGCACCGAACTGGTTGGCCACGTACGCGGCGAGCCGGTACGCGTCCGCGAGGATGCCGGCCGCTGTTCCCCGCTGGTCCGCGGTGGCGGCCCGCAGGGCGGCGGCGGCCTCGCGCAGGGCGGGGGCGACACGCACGCCCGCGCCGGCGAAGTCACCGGCGCGGTACATCTCCCACGCGGCGGCAAGCCCGGCGGCGAGCTCGGCCGGCGCCGGTGGCTGCACGTCCACACCGACACCGGCGGCGGTGTCGTGGACGGCGCGGGACAGCTCGCGAAGCATCGCGCGGTCGGCGCCGCGCATCGCACGTCGCGGCGCCTGCTGGCCGAGGATCACTGAGACATCGGCGTTCAGCGCGGCAGAGATCCTCAGCAGCGTGTGAAGGCTGCCGCCGAGGTCGCGTTCCGCCTTGCGAATCGTCGCCACGGACAGGCCGGAGGCTTCGGCGAGTTGTTCCTGCGTCAGGTCCGGGCCGCGCAGCAGTTTGATGCGCTCGCCGGTGGTGTAGTCACTCCACTGCGTCATCCTGATCCCCTTCCGGGTGCCGGGCCGTACCCGGAAGGTACCGCCCCGCCCGGAGGGGACTCAGCGGAACTCGTGGACCACCTGGATCTCGCCCACCAGGTGCCGGTTGAACTCGGTCAGCTCCTCGGCGGGGACCCACAGTTCGAGGATGGTCTCGCCGCCGGCCTGTTGGACGGGGTAGCGCCTCAGGAACTCCGTCTCGACCTCGAAGCGGGTGACGTACCCGGCGCCGGATGCCGGGACGTTCCAGTCCCGGGCGATCCGGATCGCGTAGTCCTCGTTCAGGACGGGGTAGAAGATCGGCTGTTCGGGCAGCCGCGGGGGCCAGGCGCGCCAGCCGGAGGCGGCGACCAGGGCGAGTTCCTCGGGGCCGGTGGGGCGCCAGAGGGTGGTGGTGGCCGGGGGCCGGTGCGTCGTCATGGTGTCACCGTAGGGGGCGCGCCAGGGCTCTGACCAGCGAATATCAGCGGTAGGCGGACTCGCCGGTGATGGCCTCGCCGAGGACCAGGGTGTGGATCTCGGAGGTGCCCTCGTAGGTGAGGACGGATTCGAGGTTGTTGGCGTGGCGCAGCACGGGGTAGGCGGTGGTGATGCCGTTGGCGCCGAGGATGGTGCGGGCGGTGCGGGCGATCTCCAGGGCGGTGCGGACGTTGTTGAGCTTGCCGAAGGAGATGTGGGCGGGCTGGGCGCGGCCCTCGTCCTTGAGGCGGCCGATCCGGACGGCGACCAGGTAGGCCTTCTCCAACTCGAGGGCCATGTCGACGAGTTTCTGCTGGGTGAGCTGGAAGCCGCCGATGGGGCGGCCGAACTGTTCGCGGTCGCGCGCGTAGTCGACGGCGGCCCGGAAGCAGTCGCGGGCGGCGCCGACGGTGCCCCACAGGATGCCGTAGCGGGCTTCGCCGAGCGAGGAGAGCGGGGCGCGCAGGCCGCGGGCGTCGGGCAGCATCGCCTCGGCGGGCAAGCGGACGGCGTCGAAGGCGAGTTCGCTGGTGACGGAGGCGCGCAGGGAGAGCTTGCCGGGGATGTCGCGGGCGGTGAAGCCGGGGGTGCCCTGCGGGACGAGGAAGCCGCGCACGCCGTCCTCGGTGGCGGCCCACACCACGGCGACGTCGGAGACCGAGCCGTTGGTGATCCACATCTTGGCGCCGTCGAGGATCCAGTCGGTGCCGTCGCGCCGGGCCCGGGTGCGCATCGCGGCCGGGTCGGAGCCGACCTCGGGTTCGGTCAGGCCGAAGCAGCCGACGGCCCGTCCGGCGGCCAGCTCGGGGAGCCAGCGCAGCTTCTGCTCCTCGGAGCCGAAGGCGTGGATGGAGCGCATGGCGAGCGAGCCCTGCACCGAGACGAAGCTGCGCAGCCCGGAGTCGGCGGCCTCGAGTTCCATGCAGGCGACGCCGTACTCGGTGGCAATGGAGCCGGTGCAGCCGTAGCCGTCGAGGTGCATGCCGAGGACGCCGAGCTTGCCGAGTTCGGGGGCGATCTCGCGGACCGGGAAGGTGCCCTGTTCGAACCAGTCGGCGAGGTGCGGCCGGATGTGCCGGTCGGTGAAGGCGCGTACGGTGTCGCGGATCAACCGCTCGTCGTCGGTGAGCAGTTCGTCGACGCCGAGCAGGTCGAGCGGGTCGGGGCGACGGGAGGCGGAGTCGGGGGTGGTGGCCATCGGGCGGGCTCCTCGGAGGGTTGCGCGGAACGGGCTACCGAGGAGTATGCCGCCCGTCGGGCCCGGAGTCTTGACGCGGACAGGGCGAGCTGATTCCCTGTCAGATCAGGAAACTTTCCTAACAGTTGAGCGGTCGGGCGACCCCTCGCCCCGCCGCGTCCGCGACTCCCGGAACGGTGACCCATGGCCATCCCCGCCCCCGCCCGTCCGCTGCTCGCCCTCGCCGTCACCGCCGCGCTGTCGGCCGGCGCACTCGCCCTGGCCCCGGCCGGGCAGGCCGCCTCCCCCGACCCGGTCGGCCTCAACGCCCCGTACGAGTACCTGGGCTGGGGCAGCCCGCAGGACCCGGTGCAGGTGATGCAGGCCACCGGCGCCACCCAGTTCACGCTGGCCTTCATGCTCTCCGACGGCGGCTGCAACCCGAAGTGGGACGGCTCCCGGGCGCTCACCGGCGGCAGCGACCAGCGCACCATCGACGCGATCCGCGCCGCCGGCGGCGACGTGCTGGTCTCGTTCGGCGGCTGGGACGGCAACAAGCTGGGCGAGAAGTGCAGTTCGGCCTCCGCGCTGGCCGGCGCGTACCAGAAGGTGATCGACGCCTACCGGTTGAAGGCGATCGACATCGACATCGAGAACACCGAGGCGTCCAACGCGACGGTCCGCCAGCGGGTGATCAGCGCGTTGAAGACCGTCAAGACCAACAACCCGGGCCTGAAGGTGTATGTCACCTTCGGCACCACGCCCTCCGGCCCGGACGCAGCCGGCACCGACCTGGTCAGGAAGGGCGCGGCGGCCGGCCTGGCGGTGGACGGCTGGACCGTCATGCCGTTCGACTTCGGCGGCCACAGCGGCGCGATGGGCACCGTCTCCACCCAGGCCGCCGACGGTCTGAAGAACGCGGTGGCGAGCGCCTACGGCTACGACTCGGCGACGGCGTACAAGCACATCGGGATCTCCTCGATGAACGGGAAGACCGACGAGGCCGACGAGACGGTCTCCACCGCCGACTTCACCACCATGCTGAACTACGCCAAGGCCCACCACCTGGCCCGGTTCACCTTCTGGGCGGTCAACCGCGACCGCCCGTGCCCGTCCGGCACCTCCGCCGGCGACACGTGCAGCGGGATCGGCCAGTCCGCCTACGCGTTCACCAAGGTCATCGCCTCCTACCACGGCTGATGCCGCGTCGGCCCGTGCCACCGTGGGGGATGGTGCGGGCCGACACACACGTCCGCAGCCGCGGGAATGCCCGGGGCCCGTGGAAGGCTGACGGGACCAGGAGGTGTCCCAACCATGGCGGACAGCAAGAACGAGCAGGGCTGGCGGACCGAGCACGACTCGATGGGCGAGGTGCGGGTGCCGGCCACGGCCAAGTGGCAGGCGCAGACGCAGCGCGCGGTCGAGAACTTCCCGGTGTCGGGCCAGCGCCTGGAGCGCGCCCACATCGCGGCGCTGGCCCGGATCAAGGCGGCGGCGGCGACCGTGAACGCGCGCCTCGGCGTGCTGGAGGAGCCGGTCGCGGCAGCGATCCGGTCGGCGGCCGAGGAGGTCGCGGAGGGCCGCTGGGACGCGGAGTTCCCGGTGGACGTGTTCCAGACCGGCTCCGGCACCTCGTCGAACATGAACACCAACGAGGTGATCGCCACCCTGGCGAGCGAGCGCCTGGGCCGCCCGGTGCACCCGAACGACCAGGTCAACGCCTCGCAGTCGTCCAACGACGTGTTCCCGTCCTCGATCCACATCGCGGCCACCGGGGCCGTGGTGCACGAGCTGATCCCGGCGCTGGAGCACCTGGCGGGGGCGCTGGAGGCGAAGGCCGGGGAGTTCGCCGAGGTGGTGAAGTCCGGCCGCACGCACCTGATGGACGCCACGCCCGTCACCCTCGGCCAGGAGTTCGGCGGGTACGCGGCGCAGGTCCGCTACGGCGTGGAGCGGCTGACGGCCACCCTGCCCCGGGTCGCCGAACTGCCGCTCGGCGGAACGGCGGTGGGCACCGGCATCAACACCCCGCCCGGGTTCTCCGCCGCGGTGATCGCCGAGGTCGCGCGGGCCACGGGGCTGCCGCTGACGGAGGCCCGCAACCACTTCGAGGCGCAGGGCGCGCGCGACGGCCTGGTCGAACTGAGCGGCCAGCTGCGTACGGTGGCCACCGGCTTCACCAAGATCGCCAACGATCTGCGCTGGATGGGCTCCGGCCCGCGCACCGGCCTGGGCGAGATCAACCTGCCGGACCTGCAGCCGGGTTCCTCGATCATGCCGGGCAAGGTCAACCCGGTGCTGCCCGAGGTGGTGCTGATGGTCGCCGCGCAGGTGATCGGCAACGACACCACCGTCACGGTGGCCGGGGCGAGCGGCAACTTCGAGCTGAACGTGATGCTCCCCGTCATCGCCCGCAACGTGCTGGAGTCGGTGCGCCTGCTGGCGAACGCGGCCCGCCTGCTGGCCGACCGCACCGTCGACGGCATCACCGCGAACGCGGAGCGCACCCGCGAGTACGCGGAGTCCTCCCCGTCGGTGGTCACCCCGCTCAACCGGTACATCGGGTACGAGGAGGCGGCGAAGGTCGCCAAGCAGTCCCTCGCCGAGCGCAAGACCATCCGCCAGGTCGTGGTGGAGCGCGGCTACCTGGATCGCGGTCTGCTCACCGAGGCCCAGCTGGACGAGGCGCTCGACGTGCTGCGGATGACCCGGCCCGCATAAGGGCCTGCGAACAGAGGTCCGCCCCGGCGCTGGGCCGGGGCGGACGTCTGGTCACGCGACGCGTCAATGCCGTCGCCGCGAGGCCGCGCCGGAAGCTCCGGCGAACACCATTCCGACCGCGGCCAGGGCCAGCAGCGTCATGACGCCGCCCGTGATCGTGTTGGTGAGGATGGTCCGGCGGATGTGAGCTCCGCCGTTGACGGCCCAGGGCGCGATGATCGTCCACACGCCGATGACCGCGCAGGCCCAGGCGCGTGCGTGCGTGCGGCCCCATGCCGGGCCGTAGCCCGCCATCAGGACGGTGTAGGCGATACCGAGCACCAGGTTGCTGATAGCCAGGTTGGTGAAGCCGCTGAAGCCGACCACCCACGGCGAGATGGCGAGGAACAGACCGGCGCAGATCGCCAGTGCCTCCGTCCCCTGCCCCGCGTTCGTGGATGTCGCCCGTTCGGCGTGTTCACGCATCTCCAGGATGTCCGGGTGATGCTCCATGCCCGACGGCAGCTGGGTAGACACCTGGATCACCTCCTCGTTGTCAGGCCAATGCGAAACCACTTGGCCGGTACCCGGTCTGAGGTGAAACTAACGCTATCGGCCGGTTAATCCTTATTTTTTACTTATCACCCGTTCTGTCCTGTTCGGTGCCCTGCCGTCCCGACCTCTCCGCTCCCTCCCCGCGCGCGTACGGTGGAGAACGGAGAGGTTCCCTCATGCACTTCACCGACCGGACCGAAGCGGGACGCCGACTCGCCGCCGCACTCACCGACACCCCCGCCAGGGCCGCCGACGCGCGGAACGCCGTCGTGGTGGCGCTGCCCCGCGGCGGGGTGCCGGTGGCGGTGGAGGTGGCGGCGGCCCTGGGGGCACCGCTGGACGTGTGCGTGATCCGCAAAGTGGGGGTGCCCGAGCAGCCGGAGCTGGCGATGGGCGCGGTCGGCGAGGACGGCGCCCGGGTGGTGAACCAGACCGTGGTGGACATGGCCGGCATCACGCCCGAGCAGTTCGCGGCGGTCGAGGCCCGTGAGCGCGCCGAGCTGGCCCGCCGCGCCGCCGCGTACCGGGAGGGCCGGCCGCCGGTGCCGCTGACCGGGCGCACCGTGCTGGTGGTGGACGACGGGGTGGCGACGGGTTCCACGGCGCTGGCGGCCTGCCGGCTGGTGCGGGCCCGGGGCGCGGCGCGGGTGGTGCTGGCGGTGCCGGTCGCCCCGTCCGACTGGACGTCCCGGCTGGCCGGTGCGGCGGACGCGTTCGTCGCGGTGCACACCCCGTCCCGGTTCATGGCCGTCGGCGAGTTCTACCAGGACTTCCGGCAGACCACGGACGACGAGGTGCTGGCGGCGCTCGAACAGGCGAACCGGCCGCGGCACTTGACGGTGGCCACCCACGAACTGGCCTTCCCGACCGGCCCGGCCGCCATCGCGGTGCCCGAACACCCCATCGGCGTCGTGCTGTTCGCGCACGGCAGCGGCTCCGGCCGGCGCAGCCCGCGCAACCGGCAGGTCGCCGAGCGGCTGCACCGGGAGGACCTGGCCACGGTGCTGTTCGACCTGCTGACACCGAGCGAGGCCGAGGACCGCTGGAAGGTGTTCGACCCGGGCCTGCTGGGCGGCCGCCTCGCCGAGGCGACCCGCACGGTGCGCCGCCACCCGCCGCTGGCGGGGCTGCCGTTCGGCTACTTCGGGGCGAGCACCGGCGCCGCCGCGGCGCTGTGGGCGGCGGCCGAACGGGACGCCGAACCGGGCGCGATCGTCTCCCGCGGCGGCCGCCCGGACCTGGCGCGGGCCCGGCTGCCGCTGGTGACGGCGCCGACGCTGCTGATCGTGGGCGGCGCGGACCAGGACGTGGTGGAGTTGAACCGGCAGGCCCGCTCCGAGCTGCGCTGCGAGAGCGAGCTGCAGGTCATCCCCGGTGCGGGCCACCTGTTCGAGGAGCCGGGGGCGCTGGAGGCGGTCGCCGACCTGGCCGCGCGGTGGTTCGCCGGACACCTCACGGTGCGTCAACCTGGAGGGGATCTGCCCGAGCACTGAGCAATCCGCCCAGTGGGATCGGCCCCGAGCTGCTCACCTTGTACACATTGAGCAGCCGGAATCGGACCTGTTGCCCACCTCACCGAGCTGGAGGAAGCTCCTCGCAACCCGACTCGACGTGGAGGAACGCACCAATGACCACCGACGCCGCTGTTGAACTGACTCCCGAGGAGCTGGCGGCCGGACTGACGGCCGAGCAGCTGCGCACTCTGGTGGGCCTGGTCGAGTACGACGCCTCGACCGACCCGTTCCCGGTGACCGCCCAGGACGCGGTCGTCTTCGTGGTCGGCAACGCCACCCAGACGGCGCAGTTCTACCAGGCCGTGTTCGGCATGGAACTGGTCGCCTACTCCGGCCCGGAGACCGGCCGCCGCGACCGCAAGGCCTTCGTGCTGCGCTCCGGCTCCTGCCGCTTCGTGATCAAGGGCGGCGTGCTGCCGGACAGCCCGCTGCTGGACCACCACCGCCGCCACGGCGACGGCGTCGTGGACCTCGCCATGGAGGTCCCGGACGTGGACAAGTGCATCGAGCACGCCCGCGCCCAGGGCGCCACCATCCTCGAGGAGCCGAACGACGTCTCCGACGAGCACGGCACCGTCCGCCGCGCCGCGATCGCCGCGTACGGCGAGACCCGCCACACCCTGATCGACCGCTCCCGCTACCACGGCCCGTACCTGCCGGGCTACGTCGCCAAGGAGTCGACCGTGGTCCGCCCCGAGGGCGCGCCGAAGCGGCTGTTCCAGGCGCTGGACCACGCGGTGGGCAACGTCGAGCTCGGCAAGATGGACGAGTGGGTGTCGTTCTACAACCGGGTGATGGGCTTCGTGAACATGGCGGAGTTCGTCGGCGACGACATCGCCACCGACTACTCGGCGCTGATGTCGAAGGTCGTCGCCAGCGGCAACCACCGAGTGAAGTTCCCGCTGAACGAGCCCGCGATCGCGAAGAAGAAGTCGCAGATCGACGAGTACCTCGAGTTCTACACCGGCCCGGGCTGCCAGCACATGGCGCTGGCCACCAACGACATCCTCACCACCGTCGACGTGCTGCGCTCGCGCGGCGTCGAGTTCCTGAACACCCCGGACTCGTACTACGACGACCCGGAGCTGCGCGAGCGGATCGGCAAGGTCCGCGTCCCGATCGAGGAGCTGAAGTCCCGCGGCATCCTGGTGGACCGCGACGAGGACGGCTACCTGCTGCAGATCTTCACCAAGCCGATCGGCGACCGGCCGACCGTCTTCTACGAGTTCATCGAGCGGCATGGTTCGCTGGGCTTCGGCAAGGGCAACTTCAAGGCGCTCTTCGAGGCGATCGAGCGCGAGCAGGACCGGCGCGGCAACCTCTGACGGGCAGTCGGTAACCAGGGCGACGAGGGAGAAGCGGGACGATGGCGTACTACCGGCAGCTGGGCTCGGTGCCACCCAAGCGGCACACCCAGCACCGCACCCCCGAAGGGGGCCTCTACTACGAGGAGTTGATGGGCGAGGAGGGGTTCTTCTCGGACTCCTCGCTGCTGTACCACCGGCACATCCCGTCGGCGGTCACGGCCGCCGCCGTGTGGGAGCTGCCGGACCAGTCCACCACCGCCAACCTGCCGCTGCTCCCCCGTCACCTGAAGCTGCACGAGCTGTTCCCCGGCCAGGAGTGGAAGTCGGCGGACGTCGTCACCGGCCGCCGGCTGGTGCTCGGCAACGCCGACGTGCGGATCTCCTACGTCGCGGCCGGCGCGCCCAGCGAGCTGTACCGCAACGGGCTGGGCGACGAGTGCGTGTACCTCGAGTCGGGAACCGCCGTACTGGAGTCGGTCTTCGGCACCCTGACGGTCGGCCAGGGCGACTACGTGATCATCCCCCGGGCCACCACGCACCGCTGGGTGCCGACCGGGGACGAGCCGCTGCGCGCCTACTGCATCGAGGCGAACAGCCACATCACCCCGGCCCGCCGCTACCTCTCCAAGTACGGGCAGCTGCTGGAGCACGCCCCGTACTGCGAGCGCGACCTGCGCGGCCCCGAGGGCCCGCTGCTGGTCGAGGGCGGCGAGGTGGACGTCCTGGTCAAGCACCGCGGCCCGGGCGGCGTGGCCGGCACCCGCTACACCGTGCCGGACCACCCGTTCGACGTGGTGGGCTGGGACGGCTGCCTCTACCCGTACGCCTTCAACATCGCGGACTTCGAACCGATCACCGGGCGGGTGCACCAGCCGCCGCCGGCCCACCAGGTGTTCGAGGGCAACAACTTCGTGATCTGCAACTTCGTGCCGCGCAAGGTGGACTACCACCCGCTGTCGATCCCCGTCCCGTACTACCACGCGAACGTGGACAGCGACGAGGTGATGTTCTACTGCGGCGGCAACTACGAGGCCCGCAGGGGCTCCGGCATCGGACAGGGGTCGATCTCGCTGCACCCGGGCGGCCACACCCACGGCCCGCAGCCGGGCGCGTACGAGCGCTCGATCGGCGTGGAGTTCTTCGACGAGCTGGCGGTGATGGTGGACACCTTCCGCCCGCTGGAGCTCGGCGAGGCCGCCACCGCCAGCGAGGACCCGAACTACGCATGGACCTGGGCGAGGCGATGAACGTACCCGAGCTGTACCGGGGGCTGTTCGACGACGCGGCGGTGTTCCCGCCCGGCGACCTGCCGCTGGCCGAGGCCGTCCCCGCGCACCGGGCGCACCGCGCCGCCCCGTACGCGGGGGCGGTGGGCCCGCTGCTCGCGCCGGTCGACAAGCTGGACGAACTCGCTTCGGCGGCACCGGAGTTCCCGATCGTGGTGACGGTGCCGACCGGTCGGCTGGCGGAGGCGCTGAAGGCCGCGGCGGGCCTGCCGCTGGCGGGCGTGGAGTACCTGGCCGGCGCGGACGTGCGGGCGGCGGTGGCGGAGCTGGACGCGCTGCTGCCGGACGGCGTCGGCGCGGCCGTCGAGGTGTCGCGCTCTTTCACGCTCTCCGATCTGGACGCCCTGGCGGGCACCCGTTACCGCGCCAAGTACCGTACCGGCGGCCTGAGTTTCGCGGCGTTCCCGAGCGTCGCCGAGCTCGCCTCCTTCCAAGTGGCGTGCGCCGAGCGGGAGTTGGCGTACAAATGCACGGCCGGCCTGCACCACGCCGTCCGGCACACCGACCTGGGCACCGGTTACGAGCACCACGGTTTCCTCAACGTGCTGCTGGCGGCCGGGAGTTCGGACCGGGCCGAGGCCACCGAGCTGCTCGCCGAGCGCGACGGGGCCCGGCTGGCGACCGCCGTGCAGTCGCTGACGGAGCACCAGACCGCGCGGATCCGCTCCGCGTTCACCGCCTTCGGCACCTGTAGCATCGCCGAGCCGTTGGAAGACCTCGCCCGACTCGGCCTCCTGGAGAACTCTTGACCACCACCACCTGGCTCGATCTGCTCGCGGACTCGCCGTTCGGCGTGCACAACCTGCCCTACGGCGTGTTCACCGCCCCCGACCGGCCCGGCCGGCGGATCGGCGTGCGGATCGGCGAGCAGGTGCTGGACGCCGGCGCGGCCGCCCGCGCGGTCGGCAGCCCGTCCGAGCTGCTGGAATCCGGAACGCTCAACCCGCTGATGGCGGCGGGCCGTTCGACCTGGCAGTCGGTGCGCGCGTCGCTCACCGAGTGGCTCACCGACCCTGCCCACCGGGCGGCCGTCGAGCCCTGCCTGCTCGACCTGGCGGACGTCCGGCTGCACCTGCCGTTCGAGGTCGCCGACTACGTCGACTTCTACGCCTCCGAGCACCACGCCACCAACCTGGGCAAGATCTTCCGCCCGGGTTCGGAGCCGCTCACCCCCAACTGGAAGCACCTGCCGATCGGTTACCACGGCCGCTCCGGCACCATCGTGGTCTCCGGCACCCCGGTGACCCGCCCGCACGGCCAGCGCAAGGCCCCCGCGGACCCGGCTCCCTCGTTCGGACCGAGCCGCCGCCTCGACATCGAGGCCGAGGTCGCGTTCGTCGTCGGCACGCCCAGCGCCATGGGCACGCCGGTCGCGCTCGCCGACTTCGCCGAGCACGTCTTCGGTGTCTGCCTGCTCAACGACTGGTCGGCGCGCGACATCCAGGCCTGGGAGTACGTGCCGCTCGGCCCGTTCCTCGGCAAGTCCTTCGCCACCTCGGTCTCCCCCTGGGTGGTCCCGCTGGAGGCCCTGCGGCACGCCCGGGTCACCCCGCCGGCCCGCGACGTCGAGCCGCTGCCGTACCTCGACGACCGCGACGCCGAACCCTGGGGCCTGGACCTGGCGATCGAGGTCGCGCTCAACGGCCGCACCATCTCCCGCCCGCCGTTCGCCTCCATGTACTGGACCGGCGCCCAGCAGCTGGCCCACCTCACCGCGAACGGCGCCAGCCTGCGCACCGGCGACCTGTACGCCTCCGGCACGGTCTCCGGCCCCGAGCCGGACACCCGCGGCGCGCTCATCGAGCTGACCTGGAACGGCGAACACCCGCTCAAGTTCCCCGACGGCACCACCCGCACCTTCCTGGAGGACGGCGACGAGGTGTCCATCAGCGCCACCGCCCCCGGCCCGGGGGGGCTGCGGGTCGGCTTCGGCGAGGTCACCGGGCAGATCGTCGGCTGATCTGTCTCACTCGGGCTGCGGGTGCGTCAACGGCGCGCCCGCAGCTCGCCGCTGTTCGGGTGAGAGTCCCGCCCGCTCTTTGACCGAGCCGGCCCGGTACCGTGCACCGGAAGATCGTCGTACTTTTCTCGAACTTTCCGGGACGGAGCGGTGGCAGCAATGACGGACACCCCGCAGGACGTGTTGATCGAGCGGACCGGCCGCACCGGCCGGATCACCCTCAACCGCCCACGCGCCCTCAACTCGCTGACCCACGGCATGCTGGAGACCGTCCGCGCCGCGCTCGACGCCTGGGCCACGGACGACCGGATCTCGGCCGTTCTGCTCACCGGCGCCGGCGAACGCGGGCTGTGCGCCGGGGCCGACATCCGCGCCATCCACGACGACGCCAAGCTCGGCGGCGCCGGCGGCCGGGCGTTCTTCCGCGTCGAGTACCCCCTCAACGAGCTGATCTCCCGCTACCCCAAGCCGTACCTCGCGCTGATGGACGGCATCACCATGGGCGGCGGCGTCGGCCTGTCCGCGCACGCCGCGATCCGGATCGTCACCGAACGCACCGCCGTCGCCATGCCCGAAACCCGCATCGGCCTCGTCCCCGACGTCGGCGGCAGCCGCCTGCTCGCCCTCGCCCCCGGCGAACTCGGCACCCACATCGGCCTCACCGCCGCCACCATGACCGCCGGCGACGCACTGTACTGCGGCTTCGCCGACCACTTCGTCCCGTCCTCCGCGCTGCCCTCCCTGCTCTCCGCCTCCGACCCCGTGGCCGCGGTCGCCGCTCTCGCCCAGCCCGCCCCCGCCTCCGAACTCGCCTCGCAGCGCGAGTGGATCGACCACTGCTACGCCGCCGACAGCATCGAGGAAATCCTCGACCGCCTCCGGGCCACCGGCCTCCCCGAGGCCAAGGAAGCCGTCGAACAGCTCCTCGCCAAGTCCCCCACCATGCTCAAGGTCACCCTCGCCGCCCTGCGCCGGGCCCGTTCCCTGCCCTCGCTGGCCGCCACCCTCGAACAGGAGTACCGGATCTCCTGCGCCGCCCTCACCCACCACGACCTGGTCGAGGGCATCCGGGCGCAGGTCGTCGACAAGGACCGCAACCCGCGCTGGAGCCCCGCGTCGCTCTCCGACGTCACCGCCGCCGACGTCGCACGCTTCTTCGTGACCCCCGAGGGCGGAGACCTGTCTTTGCCGAGGTGACCATCGTCTCGCCTGTCGAGACTGGCATCCGGGGCGGCGTTCCGAGATCGTATCCACCGTCAGTGTTCCGCTCAGCGTGGAGAGGATTTGCGGCGATGACCGAGTACGAGACGATCCTGGTGGACCGCAAGGGCCGGGTCGGCATCATCACCCTCAACCGCCCCAAGGCGCTCAACGCGCTCAACACCCAGCTGATGACCGAGGTGGTGGCGGCCGCCAAGGCCTTCGACCGCGACCCGGAAATCGGCGCCATGGTGATCACCGGCTCCGAGAAGGCCTTCGCGGCCGGCGCCGACATCAAGGAGATGCAGGACAACCGCTTCCCCGACGTCTACCTCGACGACTGGCTCGGCCCCTGGGACGAACTCGGCCGCCTCCGCAAGCCCGTCATCGCCGCCGTCGCCGGCTACGCCCTCGGCGGCGGCTGCGAGTTGGCCATGCTCTGCGACATCCTGATCGCCGCCGACACCGCGAAGTTCGGCCAGCCCGAGATCAAGCTCGGCGTCATCCCCGGCATCGGCGGCTCCCAGCGCCTCACCCGCGCCGTCGGCAAGGCCAAGGCCATGGACCTCTGCCTCACCGGCCGCATGATGGACGCCGAAGAAGCCGAACGCGCCGGCCTGGTCTCCCGCATCGTCCCCGCCGACCAGCTCCTCCCCGAAGCCTTCTCCGTCGCCGAGACCGTCGCCGCGATGTCCCTCCCCGCCGCCGTCATGATGAAGGAATCCGTCAACCGCGCCTTCGAAACCACCCTCGCCGAGGGCGTCCGCTTCGAACGCCGCCTCTTCCACGCCGCCTTCGCCACCGCCGACCAAAAGGAAGGCATGACCGCCTTCGCGGAGAAGCGGCCGGCCTCCTTCACCAACAAGTAGGCGCAGCAAGAGGGCTCGCTCCGCCCCCGGCAGAAGGCGTTGGCGGAGCGGGTCCGCGGCTAGCGCTGCAGCCACCTCAGCGCTTCGTCGGCAGTGCGGCACAGGTTCTCATCCGCGTGGGTGGTCAAGGCCCGAAGCCGGGGCACTGTCCCGGGCTCGTCCGGCCAGAGCAGTGCGAGCAACTTGACGGCCTGCACCTTGAGCTTCAGTGGCTGATCTTCCGCTTCGAGGGTCTCTCCGATCACTCGCCATGCCTTGTCCGGGGACTGAGCCGCCATATGGGCAGTGACAATGCTTCGAGCGGTGGCGCCCTCCTCCGCCGTGGCGATGGCGGCGATGACACGGCATGTGTCGTCGTCAGGCCAGGTATCGGCCAGTGCCCACAACGCATCCTCCCGGATCGGCGAATCGGGGTCGGCGAGCGCAGCCGTGATGGCTGCGCGGCTCTTCTCATCGGGCCAGCGATCCAGCAGCGCCCTCAATGCCGTGCCACCGACAACCGATTCGGGGGCGGAGAGCGCCTCCACCACAAGCGCGCGGCTCTCCTCGTCGGGCCAGCGATCCACCAGCGCCCTCAATGCGGTAGCGACGACAAACCGTTCGGAGTCGGAGAGCGCGTCCGTCACCAACGCGCGACTTTCCTCGTCGGGCCACCGCTCCGCCAACACTCGCAACGCCACTTCACGAACAGACGATTCGGCATCGGAGAGCGCGTCCCTCACCACAGCACGGCTCCCCTGGTCGGGCCACCGCTCCGCCAACACCCGCAACGCCACGTCACGAACAGGCGAATCGGCGTCAGTGAACGCCTCCGTCACCGCAGCACGGCTCTCCTCGTCGGGCCACCGCTCACCCAACACCCGCAACGCCGAACCACCGACCGGCTGCTCAGGGCTGGAAGCCCAGGCGATCACAAGGGCTCGGCTTTCTTCGTCGGGCCACCGCGCCCCCAGCACCTCCAACGCGGCTCCCCGGGGCTGCGCGGGGTCGAGGAGCGCAGACATCACCGCAGCACGGCTCTCCTCGTCGGGCCACCGCTCACCCAACACCCTCAAGGCAGTTGCGCGGGGCTGCTCGGGGTCGAGGAGCGCGGACATCACCAGAGCACGGCTCTTCTCATCGGGCCAGCGCTCACCCAACACCCTCAACGCCGAACCACGAACGAGCTCCTCGGAATCGGAGACCGCGTCGGTCACCAGAGCACGGCTCTTCTCATCGGGCCAGCGCTCACCCAACACCTCCAACGCCGTGTCACGGACAAACCACTTCGGGTCGGAGACCGCGTCCGTCACCAGAGCACGGCTCTTCTCGTCGGGCCACCGCTCGCCCAGCACCTCCAACGCGGCACTGCGCAGGTAGTAGTCCCATGGGTGACGTGCTTGCTTGGCCGACTCGGCCTCGTCCCGGCTGAGAGCCGCCGCCACGTTGCTGCCCGAGTACATGCTTCGGACGGTTGAGAGCGCGTAGTACCAGCGCAGGAACCGGTCCCGGTCCACCCAGAAGCGGTCGAAGGTCGCCAGGGCGGGCAGTGCAGTCCTGACGTCCAGGAACCCGGCGCGATTGAATCCACCGATCAGCGCATCGATGACGGCGCGACTCTGGGCTGCTACGGACGAGTCGGGGTCTCCGTCCCGGGAACCGGACCGGAGATCGGTCTCGTCCACTTCCGCCAGGACCCGGATCGCCAGCATCAGCATCGGGGTGTCCCCGCGCTCGTCACGCTCTCGGTGCCGGCGGAGCAGCAGGGCGATGAATGACGCAACCTGACGGTGGCTGAGCCCGCCGACCACCAGGAGCAGGACCTCGTGCCATGTCGGGTCTTCGGCCCGTCGTCCCAGGAGTTCGAGCAGTTCCTCCCGGCTCATCCCCTCCTTGAAGACCCGCTCCCGAAGGTCCTCGGCCGCGAGGTACTCGAGGAACGCGCGGTGGACGAATCCGTAGACACCGTCGCCGAAGTGGGCCAGCAGGAAGTTCCGCACCCGGAGACGCTGGACGAGGTGCTGCGCGGCGATCTCGGTCGAGGAACGGGAAAGGCTGGTCGACTGCTGCAGGAAGTCGCTGATCAGGCCGATGAGTTCGGTGTCCCTGAGGTACGTGCCGGCTGAACTGCCCGTTCCCTCCTGCATGTGGCGGGCGATGCGTTGCAGGAGTCGGCGGCGATTGCGGGGCTCGAGCCACTCCAAGGCTTCCACTGCGCCGCTGGACGCCGGGGCGTGCGGGGTGAGGAACTTCGCCCCGCTGTCCCACTGTTCGGTGAGCACGTCCACGGCGTGGGCGTAGACCGCACGTCGTTCCCGGGGAATGGTCCGACCCAGGCCCACGGACGCGAGGATGGTCAACAACAGTGGGTTCCCGGCGAGTTCGGCGACGGCTCGCACTCCACGTACCGCGCCCAGCAGTCGCTGGGTCAACTGGGAGGAAAGAGAGGGCTTTTCGGGGTGCGCGGCACAGTACCAGCGGCGGATGAACTCCTCCACCTGCGGGCGGGTCAAGTCCTGGAGGATCACCTGGGTGAAGCCGGCGGAGGCGAAGTCGTTGGACCGATAGCCGAATTCGCGCGAGGTGACCACCGTTCGCACCTGCGGGTGGTCCGCGGCGAAGGCTGCGATCCGACGGGCGGTCTCGGCCCGGATCTTCGGGTCGAAGATCTCGTCGAGGCCGTCGAAGAACACCGCAGCCCGGCCGGTGGCGAGGAGTTCGTCCAAGAGCCGTCGGGTGATGCCCATCCGGTCCTCGTTGTTCGCATGGTCCAGGAAGTCTTCGAGGCAGCGATCGCGCCAGCGCTCCTCCGCGAGGTGACGGAGCTCTACCACGACCGGCACCAGCCCTGCCAGTGGGGCGAGTTCGGGTGGCATCTCCTCCATCGCGCCGGCCAGCGCGAGCGCCGCGTACTTCGAGAGAGTCGATTTCCCGGCACCGGGGTCTCCCAGGACCACCAGCCGTCGGCCCGCCTCGCCGGCCAGGACCTCCAGGACGGGCCTGGCGGGCTGCGAGTGGTACGACATGCGCAGCCTGGTGGCGTCGTCGGCTGCCAGACCGGGCGGCAGTTCGGCGTCCGGCACCTTGTCCGCGAAGAGGAGTCGGCGCACCTCGCCAGGGACATGGGACAGGTAGGCGCGGCACTGCTGCGGCATGAAGACCTGCCGGATCTCGATCGCCGGCTGTTCGCCCGACCGGCTGGTGGGGCCGAGGACGTCGAGGTTCAGTCGCCGGTGCACCACGCGGACCCGCTCCAGGTAGGGCCCCACCGCATCGGTGAGTTGGGATGCCGTCTCCACGCGGATCGCTCGAGTGCCCGCTCGCTCGGCGCGGGCATCCTCGACGAGCCGTCGCCAACGGCCCGCCTGGCCGCCCATCCACCTGCGGTCGACCTCACCCGTACCGGTCAGGGAAGGGGCACCGGCCCACGAGGACCACACCGCCACCACTGCCATCAGCACGTCCAGGTTGTGCGGGATGCGGGCGTCGTGGGCCCGGTCGTCCGGGGGAAGCCATTCGCTGATCCGCTGGCCGGCGAAGGTTTCCGTTCCGGGCCGGCCGGTGGCGCGGACTGCCTTCTTCAGGTCCGTCTGACTGCACGCCCGGTTCCAGCGCTTCTTGAAGCCCTCTTCGGCCTCTCCTCGCAGCCCCGCCAGCGCCAGTCGCAGCGCCAGCTTCTTCGGCCCCATCTCCAACGGTCACTCCCTCGCCCACCCGACCAGCTGTAGATGAGCAGGGTAGAGGCACTCGCCGGTCAACCGAGTGTCAACGGCAAGCCCCTGATCAGCTCCGACCGAATTCGACCATTCGGTTCCAGTTGTCGATCTAAAGGGCGAATCGACGCGCCGACGGATCCTCGCGTCCACCTCGGTACCGTCTTCGTCGCTCTGCCCGCGCCGGCCGGTGTGCGCCAACCCACCAAACCGGCTGGTCAGTCCCGGCGGAACTCGACCACCCGGCTGTTCCGATCGACGTCCACGTGGACCGTTCCGCTGCCGAGCGCGTAGGTGAAGCGTCGGCGGCCGCCCTGCCCGCCGTGGGGGGCGAACTGAGGTTCGCCGGTCGCGGCGGGGCACCACTGGGCGAGGAAGCGGTCGGCGGCTTCGCGGGCCTGTTGCTCGGTGGCGGGGCCGAGGTCGGGCTCGTCGGGGAGGAGTCCGCCGTCGAAGTCGAGCAGCAGGCCGGACGGCCAGTCCAGGGTGAAGTGCTGGCGCTCGCCGGTGACGGCCACTCGCTCGATCCCGGGGCCGTCCAGCTGGTACTGCACCGCGACCACCCTGCTACCGGGGCCGAACAGCAACTCGGCGTCCCGGGCGGCGAGTTCGCGCTGGTGCCCGGTGGCTGCCGAGGCTCCGATGGCGACCGTCGGCTCCAGCACCAGGAAGTGCAGCGCCAGTACCGGCGCCCCGAGCGCCACGGCCAGGGCGGAGCCGAGGGCCAACTCCCGCCTGGCGGGCCGTATCCGGCGGCGCTGGACGAGGCGCACGGCGCAGCCGAGCAGTACGCCGGCCAGGCCGCCGAGGGCGTTGGCGGCGAGGTCTCCGCTGTCGCAGGCGCGGCCGATGAACGGGAGCATGCCCTGGACGGTCTCGGTGACGGCGGTCAGGGCCAGGACGGAGACCGCCACCAGGGCGGGGCGGCCGAAGGCCAGGACGGCGAACAGGCCGATCGGGACGTACATCAGCAGGTTGAGCTGGCCCTGTTCCGCGCCGAGGGTGAAGGCGAGGTCGGCGCCCCAAGTGCAGGACGGGTCCTGGCTGCCGCCGGGTCCGGTGGGGTAGAGGGTGGCGGCGAGTTCGCCGGCCAGGGCGACACCGAGCAGCACGGTGGGCCAGCGGGGGAGGTTCCGCCGGGTGGCGAGCTTCCACCCGGCGGGGCCGAGCAGCAGGGCCAGCACCAGGAAGGCCGGGATCAGGACGACGTTGTTGTTCAGGACCGCGCCGATCATTGATGCTCCGTCAACCTTCGTTGGTTACAGTCGCGTTGGACCGTACACGACTACTGGATGATACGGGCCAGCCCGGCCCTGGTGGCCGCGACGACGATGTGGTCGCCGGGGGTGAGGCGGCGGGAGCGGTCGGCGAAGTTCCACTGGTAGGCGTCGGCGCGGCGTTGCAGGCGGACGGAGACCACGCGGACGCCGCCGGTGGATTCCAGGTCGCCGATGTTGCGGCCGTCCAGCGCGGAGCCTTCCTCGACGGTGAGTTCGGCGATCAGCAGGACGTGCCGGAACACCGAGAGGGTGCCGAGGACTTCGCGGCCCATCAGGGCGGCGGCGAAGGCGGGGGCGGCCAGGTAGGAGACCGAGCGGGAGGCGACGTTGCCGAGGGTGGCGTACACGTGGTGGGCGAAGTCGTCGTCGAACAGGCGGACCACGATGCGGACTTCGGGCCGAACCGCGCGGGCTTCGAGGGCGGCTTCCAGGTTGGCGGCGTCGTCGGAGGTGACGGCGGCGACGGCGCGGGCGTGCTTGACCCGGGCCTGCTTGAGCTGGGCCTCCAGGGGGCCGTCGCCGATCAGGACGGGTATGCCGAGGGCGCGGGCGGCGGCGATGCCGCGGGCCTGCGGGTCGCGTTCCAGGCAGACCACGGGCAGGCCGGTGGCGTGGATCAGGGTGGCGACCCGGGTGCCGACGTTGCCGAGGCCGACCACGATGACGTGGTCGCGGGTGCGGGCGCCGGGCGGGCGGGGCAGGCCGCGGCGTCCGCTGGCGAGGGCTTCGACGGCGATGGCGGTGACCAGCGGGACGAAGGTGATGCCGCAGAAGGTGATCAGTACCTGGGCGGCGCGGGCCCACGGGTCGCCGAGGGCCTGGTCGGTGGGCAGGTCGGGTTGGGCGGCGCCGGCCGCGTCGAGCAGGGTGGAGTAGAGCGTCCAGCCGAGGCCGGGCGGGTGCTGGGTGCGGTAGTAGAGCACGGCTGCGCCGACCACGATGGCGGCGAAGGCGGTGATCAGGATGACCCGCAGCCGGGTGTTGGTGAAGTACTTGAGGCTGTCCAGCAGCCACCACTTGGCCCGGTTGCGCCAGGGCTGGCGGAGGGCCGGTTCGGCGTCGAGGGGTTGCAGGGCGGCGAGGCCGCCGGGTTCGGGGGCGGGGGCGAGGTCGGGGCGGCCGAGTTCGATCGGGCCTTCGCCGCTGCCGAAGCGTTCGGCGATCCGGATGAAGTCGGCGGCGCGGCCGCCGGTGTCGGGCAGCAGCCGCAGCTGGGTGAGGTCCTGACGGTCGATCCGGTCGGCGACCAGGCACAGTTGGTTGCTGTGGATGTCCTCGTCGTAGGCGACGTAAAGGTGGCGTCCGCCGACCTCGACGGAGTGCGGGCGGCCGAGGGCGCCGTTGGCGAAGGCCGGTGCGGCGGTGGCGGAGGCGGACAGGGCCGCGCAGTTGGGGAGGAGCTTCTCCAGGTGTTCGCCGAGCCGCTGGTTGAAGATGCGCAGCACGATCCGGACGCCGTGGTTGCGGTTCTCGGCGGCCATCGCGGCGTGGATGTTCTCCTGGTCGGTGCCGTCCATCAGCGCGATGCCGCGGGCCCGTTCGACACCGGCCGCGCCGAGCGCCTCGCCGGTCAGCGTGGAGTACTCCAGTACGGCCGCCACACCGGGTAACTCAGCTATCGCCGGTCCGTATTCGCGCGAGCGGTCGGGCAGCACGGCGACCACCGGCACTTCGTACTGCTCGGTGAGTTCGAGGATCAGCCGGTAGGCGATCGAGTTGCCGCCGCAGACGATGTAGTGCCCCTCGACCGGCCCGGCCCCGCCACCGTTCGGTGCTGTCCTGTCGCTGTCCCCTGTGTCGGCCGTGCCGGCCGCGGCCTGTGGGCTCCCCCGCCCCTGATCAGTCATAGCGTCAGATGGTAGACGCCCCGTCAGGACGCCAGGGTGAACAGACGGTATCGGATCCGCACCGGGAAATTCCCCCGTTCGGCGTAGTCCGCCGCGCCCGGAGGCGGGGCGGGCGTCGAGGCTGGAAGCGATCCCTGTTTCGCAGCGGCAACCCCGGAGGAGCCATGGCAGACCCCTATCGGACCGACGACAGTCCCGGCCTGGTCGGGCCGTTCCAGCAACTGGCCCGGATGGCCTGGCAGGTGGTGCTGGCGGGCGGTCTGATCTCGTTGGCGCTGGGAATCATGATCCTGGTGTGGCCGAAGCAGACGCTGTGGGTGGTCGGCGTGCTGTTCGGCGTGTACCTGGTGGTGATCGGCATCGTGCAGGTGGTCGCCGCGTTCGGTACGCACGTCGCGACGGCGCTGCGGGTGCTGGCGTTCGTCAGCGGCGCGATCTGTGTGCTGCTGGGCCTGCTGTGTTTCCGATCGGCCGCTCAGTCGATCCTGCTGCTGGCTCTGTGGATCGGCATCGGCTGGCTGTTCCGCGGCATCACGCACCTCTCCGCGGTGGCCTCCGACCCGCTGATGCCGGCCCGCGGCTGGCAGGGTTTCGTCTCCGTGCTGTACATCCTGGCGGGCATCCTGCTGATGGTGTTCCCTGCTCACTCGATCACCGCGCTGGCGATCCTGGCCGGCGTCGCGCTGCTGGTGGTCGGCGTGACCGAGGTGGTCGCGGCGATGCGGATCCGCGGCGCCGCGAAGCTGTACCCGCGCGAACTCTGAGACGCTGTCGGCACGTTGGGCCCGCCGGGGACGCTCCCGGCGGGCCCTTCGTCACATCGGCTACCGGGTGGGCTGCTCGGGGGCGAGCGAGTTGCCGGCGGGGATGCGGCCGCAGTCGCTGGGCGCGGTCTTCCCGGCGAACCGGTCGTTCAGGTAGCCGACGGCGGTGGGTGCCCACGGGACGGCCGCGCCGAGGTGGCTGAGCAGGTCGTACTGCTGGTAGGCGATCCGGCCGTTGCCGGTGGCGCAGTACTGCCGGGCCAGCGCGCGGACGTCGCCGGCCACCATCACGCCGTCGCCGGTGCCGATGCCCGGCAGGTTGGAGTAGGTGCCCTCCAGGACGCCGGCGTTGCCCTGGGCGAGGTAGCCGGGGACGGTGGGGGTGGCGGCCGAGCCGAGGTTGACCTTGTTGACGGCGGCCAGGAACGGGGGGACCGAGTTCGGGTCGGAGTACTCCGGCCTGGCGAGCTTCTTCCAGGTCAGGCCGGGGTACTGGCCGAGCGCGTTGACGATCGACGCGTCCTGCATCTTCGCGTACACCTGCTTGCCGTAGTCGCTCAGGTACGGCGTCAGGTCGAGGTCGTAGGCGCGGGCGACGCCGATGATCGCCATCGGGATGACGCCGGGCCACACCACCCCGCCGTCCACGTACCTCAGGTTGTGCGCGGGGTCGACCAGCAGTCCGCCCTCGGCGAAGCCGACCAGGCGGCGGTTGACGTCCGGCGCGTAGCCGGGGGCGAGGGCGGCGGCCCAGTTGGTGGCGATCGCGCCGCCGGAGTAGCCGAGCAGGCCGAACCGGGTGTTGACGTTCATGCCGGTCGCCGCCGAGGCGGAGACCGCGCGGATCGAGTCCAGCGTGGTGGTGCCGTACTCGGGCCCGGCGGCGAAGTCGGCGGTCTGGCCCTCGGTGTCGGGGATCACCACGTCGTAGCCCTGCAGCACGAACGGCACCACGAACAGCGCCTCCGCGTTGGGGATCGCCCCGCCGAGGGTGAGGCCGCCGGCGATCGCCCGGGACGGGCCGTCGGCCGGGTTCAGCGAGTCGTAGAACGACTGGTACGACACCGCCTTCGACCCGTCACTGCCCAGCCCCCGCACCACGGTGGTCACCCCGGCGGACGGGCGTCCCTGTGCGTCGGTGGTGCGGAACAGCAGCTGCACGGCCTGCACCGGGGTCGGTATGCCCAGCAGGTGGTACGACAGGGTGCGGGTCTTCAGCACGGTGCCGGGGGCGAACGAGGACAGCGGGGCGCTGCCGTCGTACGCGTAGAAGGTGTCCGTGGCCGCGGTGGTGGCCGTGGCGGTGACGGCGGCCGTGGCGGTGACGGCGGGGGCCGCGGTGGCGAGAGCGGCGGCGGCGAGGGCGGTGGCGATCGTCCGGGCTACGGCTCGGTACATGGCTCTCCCGTTTCTGACGGTTCCGGCTGGGGGACGGGGCGCGACCTGACGGGGGGTCGAGGGGGGATCGCGCGAGTTACCTACGGGTAGGTAACCTCCGGGGAAACCATCATGGACGCGTCGACCGGCCACGTCGCCGGGCCGCTGCACAGAGATTCGCGAGGTGGATTGTGACCGCGCCCAACGCCCAACACTCCGCCCCCGAACCACACTTCGACGGCACCCCGGTCCACCTGCGGCTGCTCGCCCTCTCCCCCGAACTCGCCGCCGAAGTCACCACCCGCCTGCTCGACCGCCTCCCCGCCTACCACGCGCTGCCGCCCGAACAACTCCGCGGCGAGATCACCCGCCAGGTCGAACGCGCCATCCGGGCCTTCGCCGACGTCATGCGCACCGGACGGCCACCCGGCGAGGACGAACTCGCCCGCATCCGCGAATCGTCCGCGCGGCGGGCGGACGAGGGCGTCCCACTCGAATCCGTCGTCGGCGCCTACCACCTCGGCGCCCAACTGTGCGCCGCCCGCCTGCTCACCGCCGCCGCACCCGCCGACCTGCCCGACATCGCCACCGCCCAGGACCGCCTGCTCGGCTACCTCCACGCCGTCAGCTGCGAGGTCGCCGCGGGTTACGTACAGGAACGGCAGGCCGCACTCGGCGACGAACAGGTCGCCCGGCAGGCCCTGCTCTCCCGCCTGCTCGAGGGCGGCGACCCGCACACCGCCGCTGACCGGGCCGGCGTCCGACTCCCCGCCCGCTACGTCGTGCTCTCCCTCGCCATCGGACCGCACCCCGACGAATCCCGCCCCGGCGTCAACCGCTCCGTCGCCGCCCGACGCAAACTCCGCCGCCTGCGCGCCGAGTTGGAGCGCCGCAACCCGGACGGCGTCCCGCTCGCCGCACTCGCCGCCGACGGGGGAACGGTGCTGCTGCCCGCCGCCCCCTTCGAACGGGACGCGCTCACCGCCCTGGTCGAACGGCTCGCCCGGGCCTGCGGCGCACCGCTGATCGCCGCCGCGACGACCGCGCCGCCCGCCGCGGTGGCCGACGCCGTCCGGCTGGCCGCCGAGATCCGGCAACTCGGCCGCGGGCCCGGCCTGTACCTGCTCGACGACGTCCTGCTCGAATACCAGCTCAGCCGCCCCGGACCGGCCCGCGACGCCCTCGCCGCGCTCCTCGCCCCGCTCACCGGCCGTCCCGAACTCCTCGACACCCTCCGGGCGTTCCTCACCTGCGGCCTCGACCGCCGCCGCACCGCCGCCCACCTCCTCGTCCACCCCAACACCGTCGACTACCGCCTCCGCCGCACCGCCGACCTCACCGGCCTCGACACCACCCGCGGCCCCGACCTCCTCACCCTGCACGCCGCCCTCACGGCCCACGACACCGTGCTCTGACGCACCCCACCCGCCAACCGCACTGCACGCAACTGGCGGGGAGAACGGCGATGCAGGCGCCACGCCCGGAACGGGTCGGGCGGCGGCACACGCGCTGCGCGCGGCCGGTGCGGAAGAACAACAAAGCAGGCGCGACGCGCGGGGCAGGGCAGGCAGCGGCACACGCGCTGCGCGCGGCAAGCGCGAGGGACCAACGAGGCTGCGCTGCGCGCGGCAAGCCCGGGAGCCGCAAGGCAGGCGCTGCGCGCGGCAAGCGCGAGAACCGCAAGGCAAGCGCTGCGCGCGGCAAGCGCGAGAACCGCAAGGCAAGCGCTGCGCGCGGCAAGCGCGAGAACCGCAAGGCAAGCGCTGCGCGCGGCAAGCGCGAGAACCGCAAGGCAAGCGCTGCGCGCCGCAAGCCCGGGAACCGCAAGGCAGGCGCTACGCGCGGCCGATGCGCGGGAACCGCAAGGCAGGCGCTGCGCGCCGCAAGCCCGGGAGCCGCAGGGCAAGCGCTGCGCGCCGCAAGCCCGGGAGCCGCAGGGCAAGCGCTGCGCGCCGCAAGCCCGGGAGCCGCAGGGCAAGCGCTGCGCGCGGCCGATGCGCGGAAACCGCAGGGCAGGCGCTGCGCGCCGCAAGCGTGGGAACCGCAGGGCAGGTGCTGCGCGCGGCAAGCCCGGGAGCCGCAGGGCAGGCGCTGCGCGCGGCCGATGCGCGGGAGCCGCAAGGCAGGCGCTGCGCGCGGCGAGCGCGAAAACCGCAGCGCGGGCGCTGCGCGCGGCAAGCCCGGGAGCCGCAGGGCAAGCGCTGCGCGCGGCGAGCGCGGGAACCGCAGGGCAGGTGCTGCGCGCGGCAAGCCCGGGAGCCGCAGGGCAAGCGCTGCGCGCGGCCGATGCGCGGAAACCGCAAGGCAAGCGCTGCGCGCCGCAGGCCCGGGAGCCGCAGGGCAAGCGCTGCGCGCGGCCGATGCGCGGAAACCGCAAGGCAAGCGCTGCGCGCCGCAGGCCCGAAAACCGCAGCGCGGGCGCTGCGCGCCGCAAGCCCGGGAGCCGCAGGGCAAGCGCTGCGCGCGGCAAGCGCGAGAACCGCAGGGCAAGCGCTGCGCGCGGCAAGCCCGGGAGCCGCAGGGCAAGCGCTGCGCGCGGCCGATGCGCGGGAACCGCAGGGCAAGCGCTGCGCGCGGCCGATGCGCGGGAACCGCAAGGCAAGCGCTGCGCGCCGCAAGCCCGAAAACCGCAAGGCAAGCGCTGCGCGCCGCAAGCCCGAAAACCGCAAGGCAAGCGCTGCACGCCGCAAGCGCCAGAACCGCAAAGCGGGCACTGCCGGGCGCTGTGCGGCGGCGGAGGGACGGCCGGCGGCGAACCGTCCACGGCGTCGCGCGGCCCTGACGATCCGTCGACGACCTGGCGCTGCGCGCGGCGACTCCGGCCGGCGGGGCGGGCCGGATCACGACAGCCCACGACGGCGCGTCGTCCTCGCCGCCTGCCGAAGGCTGCCCGTGGCGTCAGGCGGCGGCCGTGACGCCGGCCACCGCCAGGAGCAGGACTGCGGAGATCGCGGACAGGCGGCGGGCGGCGGTGGGGGTGGTGGTCAGACGGGCGGCGAGGCGGGCGGTGGTGAGGGCGACGGCGGTGTAGATCGCGGCGCAGCAGAGGACGTTGATGGCGCCGAGGGTGGCGACCTGGGCGCCGACGGGGAGCGCGCCGTCGGGGGTGACGAACTGGGGGACGAGGGAGAGGTAGAGGAGCAGGCCCTTGGGGTTGAGCAGGGCGGTCAGCAGGGATTGGCGCAGGACGACGCGGGTGGGTTGGGGCGGGGCGGCGGTGAGGGCCTCGGCGCGGCCGCTGCGGCGCAGGGTGAGCAGCATGGTGACGGCGAGGAACGCGAGGTAGCCCGCGCCGGCCAGGCGCAGGACGGGGAGCAGTCCGGGCAGAGCACGCAGCGCGGCGGCCAGGCCGGCTGCGGAGAGCAGGGTGTGGATGCCGTAGCCGGCGCAGACGCCGGCGACGGCGGTGAGGGCGGCGGTGCGACCCTGGCCGAGGCCGCGGGCGGCGATGTAGAGCCAGTCCGGTCCGGGGGTGCAGACCAGGAGCAGGTCCACGCCGAGGAAGAGCAGCAGGGCATGCGGGTCCATGGCACCTTGGGTTTCGCGTGAGGGGGCAAGCAGGGGGACGTCCTGGACGCTATCTGTCGGGCGGTGGCAGCCGATGTCCCGTTTTCGCTGGTCAGCCCCCTCGTGGGGCAGAATGTTGCGCCATGGACCGCCTCGACCGCAGAATCCTCCACGAGCTCCAGCAGGATGGCCGGCTCACCAATGCCGAACTCGCCGACCGGGTGGGGCTGACGCCGTCGCCGTGTCTGCGCCGGGTGCGTCAGTTGGAGCAGCAGGGGGTGATCCGCGGCTACCGTGCGCAGCTCGATCCGGTGGCGGTGGGGCGTGGGTTCCAGCCGTTCGTGACGGTGGTGATGCGACACGAGGACCGGTCCACGGTCGCGGAGTTCGAGCGTCGGGTCGCGGAGCTGCCGGAGGTGGTGGAGGCGCACCGGCTGTTCGGCGACCCGGATTATCTGCTGCGGGTCGCGGTGGCGGATCTGGCGGCGTACGAGCGTTTCGTCACGGATGTGCTGTCCGGCCTTCCGGGCATCGCGCAGGTGCACTCGCACCTGACGATGAAGCAGGTGAAGGCCGACCAGGGCATTCCCGTCCAGCGAGGGTGACCGGTCAGTCGACGGGGGCGGCGCCTTCGCCGACGGCCAGGTCGAGGCGGCGCAGCGAGTGGAAGTGCGCGACGGTCGGGGGGTGCTCCAGTTCGTGGAGTTCGTCCTCGGACCAGACGGGGCGGATCCGCCACATCGGTCCGGCGTAGGCGCGCAGCGCTTCCTCGTCGCGCCAGCGGGTGATCATCTGGACGCGGTGGTCGTCGTCGACGAGGGCGCACAGCAGTTCGCCGCCGAGGAAGCCGTCCCACCGGTCGAAGCCGGGCAGCACGGTGGAGGCGAGCCGGGCGCAGAACTCCTCGACCCGGAGTGGGGAGACCTGGGCCTCCCAGATTCGAATGATCATCTCGGCCTCCTCGGCGGTTCCCGGGCCCTGCTGACCATTATCGGACCTGACCGTGTTCCGACAGCTCGGCGCGGTGAGCAGCCGCCGCGGAGCCGGTGAACAGCCGCCGCGGAGGAGCCGGTGAGCAGCCGTTCGGACCGCCGCCGATTGCCGCCCGTCCGGCCCGGCCCAAGACTCGGCCGTGGACCCGTACGGCGAGAGGAGCCCGACATGGCTGTCTGCGTGGTGTGCCAGAACGACTACTGGCTGTCCTTCGAGATCAAGACGATCACCGGCGACACCTACGTCTTCGACAGTTTCGAGTGCGCGATGGAGAAGCTGGCCCCGCGCTGCGAGCAGTGCACGGTGCGGATCGTCGGCAAGGGCGTCGAGGTCGCCGGCCGGTTCTTCTGCGGTGCCAGCTGCGCCCGGACGAACAGCGTGCTCGGCGCGGAGATCCGCGACGCGGTCGGCAGCCACCCGGGCTGACCTGCGACGACGTCACCACGGGCGGCCACCGGCAAGGCGGCCGCCCGTACCGTTGCCGTACCGTTGCCCAGCAGCTCAGAACGTGAAGCGCAGGGCGCGGACCCGGTGGTCGAACGAGGACGGGACGAGTTCCGGCTCGGCGGTGGAGCGGATCCCGGGCAGCCGGGTGAGCAGTTCGCGCAGCAGGGTGCGCATCTCCTGCCGGGCCAGGTGGGCGCCCAGGCAGAAGTGCGGGCCGCCGCCGCCGAAGCCGAGGTGCGGGTTGGGTGAGCGGGTGATGTCGAAGGCGTCAGCGCGGTCGAACACCGCCTCGTCGCGGTTGGCGGAGCCGTAGAACAGCACCACCTTGTCGCCGGCGGCGAGCCGGATCCCGGAGAGCTTGTGGTCGACGGCGACGGTGCGGCGGAACTGCACGATCGGCGTCGAGTGCCGGACGATCTCCTCCACGGCGCCGCCCAGGTGCGCGTCCAGGTCGCCGAGCAGCAGTTCGCGCTGGTCGGGGTGGGCGGTCAGCAGGTGCAGGCCGTGGGCGAGCGCGTTGCGGGTGGTTTCGACGCCGGCGACCAGCAGCAGCGAGAAGAACGCGCCGAGTTCGCGCGAGCCCAGCCGGCGGCCGTCGACGTCGGCGGTGACCAGCGCGGAGATCAGGTCGCCGGTGGGACGGCGGCGCCGTTCCCGGCCCAGCGCGGCCACCGTCAGGTGCATCGCGGCCAGCGCGTGCAGCCCCCGGCCGGGCACCCGTAGGCCCCGCCGGGTGACGCCCGCCGACGCGGACGCCCGGTTGATCCGGGCCAGGATGGCGCGGCGCTGCGCCTCGGGGATGCCCATCATCGAGCAGATCACCTGGTACGGGAGTTCCCCGGCGACGGCCGCGACGAAGTCGGTGGGGCGTTCGCGCTCCAGCCGGTCCACCAGGCGGGCGGCGGTCCGCGCGATGTCCTGCTCGACCTCGGCCAGCAGCCGGGGCGTGAACGCCCGGCCGACCACCCGGCGCAGGTCGGCGTGCCGGGGGTCGTCCAGGTTGACCATCGAGTCGCCGAACACCGCCCGCACCCAGCGGGCGGGCTCCGGCGACGTCACCCCCGGCCCCGAGAGGTACACCTCCGGCGACCGGCTGGCGGTCATCACATCCGCGTGCCGGACCAGCGCCCAGCAGCGCCGTCCCGTCGCCCGGTCGGTGAAGGCCACCGGCCCCGGACGCTCCCGCAGACGGCCGAACGCCTCGGCGCGCAACTTCTCGGGGAGCCGCCAGAACGCGGGGTCGCCGAGATCAATGCCGCGCGGGGCGGCGTCCACGGATACGGGCATGGGGACGTTATCGCGCAGTCGGTGACGCTACGTCAAATCGCCGAATACGTTCGGTGAGATTTTCGATCAGCCCTGCTGCCGCGGGTCCGCGGGGTACGGCTGCTGCTGGTAGGGGTTCTGCGGGTGCGGCTGCTGGTAGGGGTTCTGGGGGTACGGGTTCTGGGGGTACGGCTGCTGGTACGGGTTCTGCTGGTAGGGGTTCTGCGGGTGCGGCGGCTGGTGGTACGGCTGCGACGGGTACGGGTCCGCCGGGTGGCCGTCCGGGCCGTCGTCCGGCTCCTCGACGGGCTCGGGATCCTCGTGCGGCGCGATCTCGCGCGCCAGCAGCGTCGCGCCGGCCACCGCGCCGGGCATCGCCAGCACGGTCAGCACCGGGATCAGGAACAGCAGCACCAGTCCGGCGCCGAAGCCGACCGCCATCGACATCCGGGAGCGCAGCAGGCGCAGCCGCTGCTTCTGCGACAGGCCGCGCTTCTGCAGGGGCGTGCCGGTGAGTTCGACGGTCAGGAAGAAGCCGGAGACGCAGATCCCGATCACCGGGAGCACGGTCTGGCCGACCACGGGGATGAACCCGCACAGGAAGAGCAGGATGCCGAGGCCGGCGGCGCGCAGCAGGATCGCCAGGCTGTCGCGGGCGGCCGCCCACAGTTCGCGCCAGAGCGGCAGGTCGGGGCTCTGCGGGCCGCCGCCCTCGGTCTCCTCGACCTTCGCCGACAGCGACTCGTAGAACGGTTCGCCGATCAGCAGCGTCACCGCGGTGAAGGTGAGCATGGCCAGCAGTCCGCCCATGCCGACCGCCGCCGCGCCGACGGCGATCCGGACGGTGTCGCGCCACACCGTGGACCAGTGGTCGGCGAAGGGTGTCGCCCAGGCGGCCAGGTCGCCCGCATAGGTGATCAGCACGGCCAGTGCGGCCAGGTATCCGATCAGGGTGATCAGCGCCGGGATCATCCCGAAGCCCCACCAGCGGCCGTGCCGCGCCACCCATCGCTGCCCGTTGAAAAGGAATCGCAGTCCCGCCCCGAAATCTCGCATTCCCGCACCTTAAAGGAACCGTCAAACCGCCTGGGCACCCGGTCGGTTCCGATCCTGCGTCGTTGCGACGACCGCCGACGCGCCCGCGGTGGCGGCGGCGAGGGTGCCCCACAGGGCGAGCGGTCCGACGGCGGCGAGGGCGGTGATGACCGCCGGGGAGACGGCCAGGCCGAGGCCGGTGGAGAACTGGAACCGGGCCAGCACGCGGCCCAGCACCGGCGGCGGGGTCAGCGCGGTGACGAGTGCGGTGGCGCTGCCCGCGTACAGGATCTCGCCGAGCGTGCACGGCACCGAGACCAGCGCCACGGCGAGCGGTCCGAGCGGCGCCGCCAGCAGAAAGCCCAGGTAGCTCGCTGCCAGCACGGCGCCGGACAGCGCCAGCACCGTCCCGCGCGACCAGCGGGCCAACGCCCAGGTGGTGACCGGCAGTTGGAGGGCCACCACGAGTACCGTGTTGGCCACGAACACCGCCGCCGGCCACGCCGGGGAGGCGTGCAGCACCGTCACCAGGACGAGCGGCAGGGCGACCTCGGGCACGTTCAGGCAGAACACGTACACCACGTTCGCCAGCAGGACTGCGCCCAGCCCTCGCCCGGTGCCGACCGCGCCCGGTGCGGCCGTCCGGGCGGCGGGGGCGGCCGTCACCCGCACGGAGCGGGCCAGCAGCGCCGCCGCCAGGAAGCCGGCGCCCGAGACCGCCGCCAGCGCCCGCAGTGCGGGGGCGCCGCCGCTCAGGCAGACCGTCGCCAGCAGCGCGCCCACCCCGAGGCCCGCGTTGCGCACGGCCCGGCCGGCGGCCAGCGCCGCGTCCCGCAGCGCGCCCTCGGCGACGGTGGCGACCAGCGCCGCGTGGGCGGCGGGCCACGCCTGGTTGCCGACGCCGAGGATGAGCGCCGCCACCGCGAACGGCACCACGCTCCCCCGGGGCGCGGCCAGCAGCACGGCGACGCCCGCCACCCGCACCAGCATCGACGCCGCGACCGCCGTGCTGCGCGCGCCCCGGTCCAGCCAGCGCCCGAGCGGCGGCATCGCGGCCAGGCCCGCGACGATCCCGACCGTCATCGCCAGGCCGGTGGCCGCCGGGCTCAGCCCGAGCACCGTGATTCCGTACAGCAGCAGGAACGGCCGCAGCAGCCCCGTACCGAGGGCGTCCACCGCCAGCGCCACCGCGTAGCGCGCCCCGCCGCTCGCCCGAACGAGTTGGCGGGGCGTGGGCCGGGCCTGCTTCGGCCGGGGCATCGTGATCGTCGTCATGCCGCCCACCGTGTTCTGCCGGCCCGCGCGGGTCACGTGGGTTGACGATCCCCGTCAATCGGGGAAGGCGGGCGAGAGTGCGCCGGGGGCGCGCGGGCCCTGGGCTCTGCGCTCTCGACGGGTGCCCGGCGGCGGGCCATCCTCGACCGTGCACGCGCGCCCCGCGCGGCCTCGAACCGTGTGAAGGAGCCCTCGTGGAGCGCCAGTTGGACAACCGGCCGCCCTCGCTCAACCGCCCGCTGGAGTGCCCGGTCAACCGCCCGGCGCTCGTCCTGGACCCCACCGGCCGGGCCCGCGACGCCGAGAGCGCCGAACTGATCGCGCGCGGGCCCGCCGTACCGGCCGACATCCTCGGGGTGCAGGTGTGGGCCGTGTCCGACCCCGACCTGCTGGAGGACCTGCTCAAGGACCCGCGGATCGCCAAGGACGGCCGGCGGCACTGGCCCGACTACGAACCGGTCGCGGCCGGCTGGCCACTGGCCCTGTGGGTGACGGCCCGCAACATGTTCTCGGCCGACGGCGAGAGCCACCGCCGCCTGCGCCGCCTGGTGAGCGCGGCCTTCACCACCCGCCAGGTCGCCGCGCTGACCGGCCGCATCGAGGAGATGACGGCCGCGCTGCTCGACACGATCGCCGCCGCCGGCGCCGACGGGGCGCCGGTGGACCTGCGCGAACACCTGGCCCGCCCACTGCCGATCCTGGTCATCGCCCACCTGCTCGGCCTGCCCGACGAACTGCGCGACGGCTTCCGCCACCACGTCGACGGCGTCTTCGACACCACCCTCGGCCCCGAGGAGTCCGCCGCCAACAAATTGGCGTTCTTCACGCTGATCGGGTCGCTGATCGCCGCCAAGCGCGAACACCCCGGCGACGACATGACCTCCCTGCTGATCGCCGCCCGCGACACCGAGGGCGACGGCAGCGCCCTCACCGAGGAGGAACTGCTCGGCACCGTCCTGCTGGTGGTCTCCGCCGGCTACGAGACCACCGTCAACCTGATCGACAACGCCATCGCCCTGCTGCTCACCCACCCCGACCAACTCGCCCTGGTCCGCGCCGGCAAGGCCGGCTGGGACGACGTGGTCGAGGAGTCGCTGCGCCGCGAGGCCCCCGTCGCCCACCTGCCGCTGCGCTTCGCCCTGGAGGACGTCGAACTGCCCGGCGGAGTCACCGTCCACCGCGGCGAGGCCATCCTCGCCTCCTACGCCGCCGCCGGCCGCCACCCCACCCGCCACGGCGACACCGGCGCCCTCTTCGACGTCACCCGCGCCGTCAAGGACCACCTCGCCTTCGGCCACGGCCCGCACTTCTGCCTCGGCGCCCCTCTCGCCCGCCTGGAGGCGCGCACCGCCCTGCACGCGCTCTTCGAACGCTTCCCGCGCCTGGCACTCACCCCCGACGTCCACCTGGAGCCCGTCGACTCCCTGATCTCCAACGGCCACCGCACCCTGCCGGTCCTCCTGGACGGCCCGGGCCGCTCGTAGCACGTGACCCCCGCGCGGAGGTGCCGCCGGGCGCGCGGCGAGGATGGGCGGGTGACCCTGCGCATCGACCTCACCGGAACGCCGCCCGAGCGGATCCGGTTCGCCGTCTCGCCGCTCGCCGAACTCACCGCGATGCTGCACGTGCTGGCCGCGCCCGAGCACCACCCGCAGTACGCGGGGTGGGCGGCCGGAGTGTGGGCGGGCCTGCGTCCGGAACTCGCGGACCGGCTGCACGAGGCCGAGTTCCTGTGGCATTCCTCCCGCGCCGACTTCCTGCTGCCCGCCCGGCCCCGGGCGACGCTCGCCGCCGAACTCGACGAGATCGACCGGATCGACGACGACCGGTACGTCCGGGCCGCGCTGGTCACCACCTGCGGCTCCAACCGCCTCACCTTCGGCGGCGGTTCACCCCTGCACGACCGCGCCGCCCGGACCGTCGCACTCGACCTCGCACAGGCCCGCGGCCCGCTCCAGGAGGCGTTCGCCTCCCGCCTGCTCGCCGACCCCCGGGCCCTCCGGGACCGGGTCCGGGACACCCTCGAGCAGTGCGCGGACGCCTTCTTCGACGCCGAGTGGCCGGCCCTCGCCACCCGACTCGGGCAGGACGTCCAGGCCAAGTCCGAACTGGGCCGCCGCCAGGGCCTGTCCGCCGCACTCGCCGAGGTGTCCGCCGCGATCGCCCTCACCCCCGACGGCGACTCCCTCGTCCTCGACAAGCTCCAGGACAACACCACCACCGCCGGCCCCGCGGGCGTCACCTTCCTGCCCAGCGCCTTCGGCCACCCGCACCTGGTCACCGTCCACGCCCCCGGCTGGCAGCCCGTCGTCCAGTACCCGGCGGCCGGCGGCGAACGCGCCGTCACCGTCCCGCTGGACACCGTCCAGCTCCGCCTCGACGCCCTCGCCCACCCCGTCCGCCTCCGCCTGGTCCGCACCCTGGCCCGCGCCCCGCACACCACCACCGAACTCGCCCGCGCCTGGGACCTCACCCCGCCCGAGGTCTCCCGCCACCTCGCCACCCTCCGCCGCGCCGGCCTCCTCACCGCCCACCGCCAGGGCCGCTACGTCCGCCACGCCCTCAACCTCCCCGCCACCACCGCCCTCGGCACCGACCTGCTGGCCGCAGTCCTCCGCTGACCGGCACCTGGCCCGGGCGGGCGACGAGGCCCCAGCCCGGGAGCTGGAGCCTCGTCACGCACCGTCGGTGGTGCTAGTTGACGTTGACCGCCTTCCAGGCCGCGGCCACCGCGTCGCGCTCCACGTAGCTGTACAGGTCGAGCGCCGCGTTGAGCGTCGCGGCACGGGCGGATTTGTAGGTGCTGTTGGGCATGAGGTAGATCAACACCGCCCGGTACCAGATCGCGGCGGCCTTGTCCCGGCCGATGCCGGTGAGCGTCGAGCCGTCGGCCGTCGGACTGTTGTAGCTCACGCCGTTGATCACCTTCGGGCCGCTTCCCTCGGCCAGCAGGTAGAAGAAGTGTTCGGCGGGACCCGAGGAGTAGTGCGGGTCTATGCCGTCGATGCCCTGGTACCAGTAGTCCTTGGCGGAGCCGTTCTTGGAGGGCCTGTCCAGGTAGCCCACCGGGAGGCCGGTGCCGTAGAGGTCGAGTTTCTCCCCGAGGAAGTAGTCCGGCGGATCGGCCGGCAGGCTGGCGTACCACTCGACCATGGTGCCGAGGATGTCCGAGGTGGCCTCGTTGAGGCCGCCGGGCTCGCCGGTGCTCCCCAGTCCGGCGGTGGCCGAGGTGAAACCGTGGGTCATCTCGTGGCCGGTCACGTCCAGCTCGGTCAGCGGGTGGGTGTTGGAGGGGCCGTCGCCGTAGGTCATGCAGAAGCAGAGGTCGTCCCAGAAGGCGTTGACGAAGTTGTTGCCGTAGTGGACGCGGTTGTAGGTGCCGGTACCGTCGCCGCGGATGCCGACGCGGCCGAAGGTGTTCTTGTAGAAGTCCCAGGTCGTGGCGGCGCCGTACTGGGCGTCCACGGCGGCCGACTGGCGGTTGGACGGGAGGCCGTTGCCCCAGACGTTGGTGCCGCTGGTGAACACCGGGTTGCCGGCCACGCCCATGTCTTTGGTGGACAGATTGCCCCGGGTGGCGTCCTTCAGCTGGTAGGTCCCGGCGCCCTGCGTGGTCAGGGTGACGGCCCCGACGTGGACGCCGGTGCCGGTGCCCGTCGCGGTCACGGTGCGGATGTCGTCGTCGCTCGCGAGCACCGCGCCGGTGGCCGCGTCCGTGATCAGCCGCTGACGGCTGGGGGTGCCATCGGCGCGCACACCCTCCACCACGGTCCGGTAGGCCAGACGCTGGGTGCCCCCGACGGCCCAGACCACCAACTGCGCCTCCCCGGTGGCACCGACCTGCGCGGGCGCCCCGGCAGCCGCCCCGAGCGTGGCCCGGACGGCTTCGGTCGCCCCCGCGGCGGCCTGGTCCGCGGAGAGCTTCGGGGAGAGGCTCGGCAGCGCCACCTGCCCGGCGAAGTCCCGGTCGACGGAGCTGATCGAACCGTTGGCCCGCTGGTGCACGATCAGGTCGCCGCCGACCACGGGCAGGCCCGCGAAGGTCCGGTGGTAGCGCAGGTGACGGTCGCCATTGGCATCCGCCACCGCATCCTTGACGATCAAACCTTCCTGGCCGCCCAGAGCGAGCGCCCTGGCGAGCGGGCCGGCCTCGGCCCGGGCCAGCGAGAACAGCGCATCACGCTGCTGCCCCACCGACGGCACCCCCGCCTGCGCGGGAACGGCCGCGACCTGAATGACGCCCGCCAGCAGGGCGGTGGCGGAGAGTACGGCTCCGACTGTCGGCTTTCGCTTCACGTGCGGGGTCCCTTCCACGAAACCGCAGGTGCGCGGTCGCGCCACGCACCGGGGCGCCGGGCTTGGCACCGTGGGGCGGTACGGGCGGCTGTCGTGCTGCTCCCGCGCGGTCCTCGGCGGCCCATCAGGGTGGGTGAAAGACGGCCGCCGGCCGGGAGTTGGGCAAAAGCATGACAATGCGTAGGGCAAACCAACAGATTCCCTCCACATATTGGCCACCTCCCGCCACCACCCCGGGGTACGGCCCCCACCCGCCGGTCATGTCCCGCTATCACCCCGTTCGCCACCCTGGCGGGATCCCGCCAGCGACCACTCCCTTGCCGCCTCCCGAACAGCCTGCTACTGCCGCCACCCTGGACCGCGATCGAGCCCAACTCCCGTCCCAGCAAGCACAGTTGCAGCACTGGACCGTCTCCCAAGATTGACCTTTTGGTGGGTCGAGGGAGAAGTAACGGACGCTACGTGGGCCCGGATTGGGCCGTTGCTGCCGCAGCATGACGGCGGAGTGGACCGTCTCGACCGACCGGGCCCTCATCCCGACGCCGGCGTGCTGATCCGCTTCTCGAACCAGTGGTGGGCATACGGCTCGTCGTTGAAGGCGGCGACCTCCTGGAAGCCGCTGGAGTGGTAGAGACCGATCGCCGCGGTGAGCGCCTTGTTGGTGTCCAGGCGGAGCACCTCGAAGCCTTGCTGGGCGGCTCGGGTCTCCAGCTCGGTCAGGAACCGGCGGCCGAGACCGAGGCCCCGGCTGCTGGGTGCGACCCACATGCGTTTGATCTCGGCCGGGGCACCGGGGGGCAGCTTCAGGCCGGCGCAGCCGACGGGCTCTCCGTGCAGCCGGGCGACCAGGAACAGGCCGCGCGGTGGCCGGAGTTCGCCCGCGTCGGGCAGCAGGCTCCGCGCGGGGTCGAAGCCGTTCTCGAAGCGTGCCTGGATCTCGGCGAAGTAGGACCGCAGGCAGTGCTGGGCGTCGGGGTGGTCCGGGTCGACCGCGTCCAGCGTGACCGTCGCGGCGGTCAGCAACCGTTCGACCTCGGCCATGGCGGCCGTCAGCCGGGCGCGCTGGGCCGTGTTAAGCGGCTCCAGGAGAGAGCCGGCCAGCTCGTCGCTGCGGCCGTCGAGCACCGCACGCTCGGCGCGGCCCGCATCGGTGAGCCGGACGGCGCGCACCCGCCTGTCCCGGGGCTGCGGCTCCACCGTCACCAGGCCGTCGGCCTCCAGGGAGCGCAGCAGCCGGCTGACGTACCCGGAGTCGAGCGCGAGGCGCTCGCGCAGTTGCCGCACGTCCTGGCCCTCCTCGCCGATCTCCCAGAGCAGCCGGGCTTCGCCGATGGGCCGGTCGCGGCCCAGGTAGTGGTCGTGGAGCACGCCCACACGTTCGGTGACAGTGCGGTTGAACTGCCGCACCTGGTCGATCTGCGCCTTGTCCATTCTCTGACTTTAGTCAGAGAACCCTGGGCGGGGCCAGAGGCTTCAATGAGGAGAAACGGCCTCGTGGAGCGCGTGCACCTCGTGGAGCGCGTGCACCTCGTGGAGCGCGTGCACCTCGTGCCGCACACCGTCGTGGGGGTTCTCGCCCCAGTCGGGTTCCCAGCCGTCGGCGCCCCAGAGCAGGACGGGATGGTCGACCGCGATCAGCGAGACATGCCACTGCATGCTGCAACCGCCGCCCGTCAGGAAGAGCCATGACCTCGGCGGACGACACTCGGGCCCTCGCTCGATCCGTACCGGCGTGGGGTGAGCGGGGCAAGGCCGCCTTCCGGGCCGAAGCCGCCGTCACCGATCTCGGTGTACATGCGGCGGAGCAAGGGCGGTAGCCGGTATCCGAGTTGCCGCTCGACGTGCTCGACCTCGGCCGCCGTGAGCGGTGGGAACGGTCGGTCCGGGAGGCCGCCGAAGGCACGTCCGCACCGGGCGAGGGCTCGCAGCCGATCCAGGAGTGCGTCGTCGTCTGCGGCGGTACGGCGGGAGGCATCGGTCACGGGCGGCACTGTAGAGCGCGCCCCGGACAGGTTTCTGGTGCCGGCGGGGAGCCCCGGGCGGGCTTGGCCAACTCCGGTCGCCAGGTGCCGCGTTCGGGGCTCCGATCGGTTTCGGGCCGGCAGGAATATGGCGAGCGGCCGGGCCGCCCGGCGCAGCATGATGGCGGCATGGACGATCAGGCTTTCGAATGGGTGACGCTCTTCTCCTACGAGAACCTTCCCGGCTGCCCGCGGCCGGACCGGCTGATCCTGGTTTGACTGCGGGACCGAGGTATCGACTGGTACCCGTTCACGGACGACGAGTACAGGATCGACCTGATGTGCGGCGTCCGCGCGGACGGGCACTGGCACGGCACTCTCGTTGTCCGCTTCCGCGCCGAAGCGCTTCGGCGGCTCGGGCTGCATCCCGACCAGCCGACCTCGGCGCCGGCGGACCCGCTGCCGCCGAAGTGGTGGGGGCCATGGACCCGGTGAGCCCCAACCACCCGACACATCAACGGAATCCCGTCACCTCCCCACCTCTCCGAACACTCGATCGAGCGAAGAACGGCCGGCTCGCGGTGGGCGCGGCCGGGAGGGGGTAGACCCGACGCGGACGAGAGGAGGTGGCCGGTGGGCGGTCAGATCGCGGTGGAGCAGGCACAGGAGTGGCTCGCAGTTGCGGTGGCGGAGGCACAACTCGGGCTGGCCGAGGGCGGGATCCCGATCGGCGCCGCACTGTTCGGCGTGGACGGGGAGTTGCTCGGGCGGGGGCACAACCGCCGGGTTCAGGACGGCGATCCGTCGATGCACGCCGAAACGGCCGCGTTCCGCGCCGCCGGCCGCCTGCGCGGGTACGGGGACACGGTGATGGTCACCACGCTCTCGCCATGCTGGTACTGCTCGGGCCTGGTGCGGCAGTTCGGGATCGGGCACGTGGTGATCGGCGAGTCGGTCACGTTCACCGGCGGTCACAGCTGGCTCGCCGAGCACGGCACCGGAATCACCCTGCTGGACGACCCACGCTGCGTACGCATGATGACGGACTTCGTCGCGGCCCGACCGGACCTCTGGCACGAGGACATCGGCGCATGACGCGCGTGACGCCCTGGCCGCCGCCGTCCGGACCGCCCTGGAACAGTGCTGCCACGACTCCTCCACCCACCTGCTCGGCTCACTGGCGGCCGGCACCGCCGACAGGTTCAGCGACACCGACGTGCGCTGGGTGGTGCCGGACGCCGCCTTCCCGTCCTGCCTCGCCACGAGGACGGCGGCCCTCGCCCGGGTCCGCCCCGTCGAACAGGTGCGCAGCGACCCGGACTTCCTGCATTCGGACCACCGCCGCGTGCTCGTCGTCCGCTTCGCCGGCTTCCCGCTGTTCTGGCGGCTGGACTTGGACGTGCGCGCCGCGTCCGTCGCCGACGACCCCGACTACGACGCCGAGAACCCGTCGGCCCGCGCGAACGACACCGAGTGGTCCCGTCCAGCCAGTGCCCTCGCCAACGCCGTCGCCGCCGTCAAGGCCCTGGCCCGCCGCCACCCCGCCACCGCACACGACCTGATCACCCGCGCCTTCGCCCCCCAACACCGGCGACCCGCACACCGACCTCCACCGCCTCACCGCAGCCGCGACCCGCCAGGACCCGACCCTCACCCCACTCGCCGCCCGCATCACAGCCCTCGCCGGCCACCACCGCTGACGGCTGCGCCCGCACCCCTGGGCCCCCGGAACGACCGCGCCCGCCGCTGCGCGGAATCGCACAACGACGGGCACGGGCAGGGTTATTGGCAGTACGTCAGCCCCGGACAGAGGCCACGGCCGCCCCCAGCGCTTCCTTGATCCGCGGCCCGAGCCGGGCGAACCCGAGCTCCTTCATCGCCGCCCGCAGCAGCTCGTCGTCGCTGCGCTCGGTCCCGTCCGCGTCGAACCACGCCACCAGCGCGACCAGTTCCTCGGCCGAATAACCGGTGATCGGCTTGCCCGGCGTCAACTCCGGCTTGACCGGCCGCGAGTCGGAACCCGCCTCGACGACCGGCTCCACGACGGCCTCGGCCGCAGCTTCGACAACCACCTCGGCGACCGGCTCGGCCTCAACCTCGGCCACCGGCTCAACGACGGGCTCAGCCTCAACGACAGGCTGCTCGACGACCGGCTCCGCCTCAACCTCCGCAACCGCCTCGGCAACCACCTCGACCACCGGCTCAGCCTCAGGCTCCACGACAACCGCGACCTCGGCGACCGGCTCCTCGACAGCGACCTCCGGCGCAGCCTCAACCTCGGGCTCAACCTCCGCGTCAGCGACGGACTCCGCAACCGGCTCGGCCTCAACCTCGGCCGTCACCTCAGCAGCGGGCTCCTCCGCAACAACGTCAGCCGCCACCTCAGCAGCGGCCTCCGCAACCGGCTCGACCTCAACCTCGGCCGTAGCCTCGATCTCCGGCTCAACCTCCGCAACCGGCTCGACCTCAACCTCGGCCACCGGCTCAACGACGGGCTCAGCCTCAACGACAGGCTGCTCGACGACCGGCTCCGCCTCAACCTCCGCAACCGCCTCGACCACCGGCTCAGCCTCAGGCTCCGCGACAACCGCGACCTCGGCGACCGGCTCCTCGACAGCAACCTCGGGCGCAGCCTCAACCTCGCGCTCAACCTCCGCGTCAGCGACGGACTCTGCAACCGGCTCGGCCTCAACCTCGGCCGTCACCTCAGCAGCGGGCTCCTCCGCAACCACGTCAGCCGCCACCTCAACAGCGGCCTCCACGACGGCCTCGACCTCAACCTCGGCCGCAGCCTCGATCTCCGGCTCAACCTCCGCAACCGGCTCGGCCACAGCCTCGGCCGTCACCTCAGCAGCGGGCTCCTCCGCAACAACGTCAGCCGCCACCTCGGCAACCGGCTCATCAGCAACCTCGGCCTCGACCTCAACCTCGGCAGCCGGCTCCTCAACAGCAAGCTCAGGCGCAGCCTCAGCCTCGGGCTCGACCTCCGCCTCGGCGACGGGCTCCACAACGGGCTCGGCCTCAACCTCGGTCGCAGCCTCGGCAACCGGCTCAGCCTCGGTCTCCGGCTCAACCTCCGCGACCGGTTCGGCCTCAGGCTCCGCGACAACCGCGACCTCAGCCTCGGCAGCGGGCTCCTCAACAGCAGCCGCAGGCTCAACCTCCACCTCGGCGACCGGCTCCACCGCCGCCTCGACCTCAACCTCGGCCACAGCCTCGGTCTCCGACTCAACCTCAGCAGCCGTCTCAGCCTCGACCTCGACCGTCACCTCGGCAGCCGGCTCCTCAACCGCAACCTCGGGCGCAGCCTCAGCCTCGGCCTCAACCTCCGTCTCGGCAACGGTCTCCACGACCGCCTCCACCTCAACAGCCGGCTCCTCGACAGCAACCTCCGCGTCGGCCTCGGCCTCAACGTCGGCCTCAACGTCGGCCTCAACAGCCGAGTCCTCAACAACAGCCCCGTCCGCAGCCTGCCGCGGCCCGGCCGCCAGGGCCGCGCGGGCGGACTGGTGACGGTCGTAGGCGGCGAGCGCAGCGTCCTTGTCGGCTTGACGCTCCGTCAGCTCCTCCAGCAGCTCCGTCAGCCCCTGCTCGGCGAGTTCGAGGCGGAGCTGGCGGAGGGTGGAGAGGCGGTAGAGGGTGCCTTCGTCGGCGGCGAGGCGGTCGACGAGGTCGGCGAGTTCGCCGAGCGGGAGGGAGTCGAGGGCGCGCTCGGGGAGGAGGCGGGCGAGGGAACGGACGGCGTCGGCAAGGGAGTCGACGACGTTCGCGGTCTCGGTCAGCAGGGCGCCGTCCACGGGCACGGACGGCCGGGAGGAGCCGGCGACGTCCGCCGCGAGCGCCTTCCAGTCGCGGTGGGCGGCCGCGGCGGCGACGAGCGCGCTGTGCAGCTCGGCGCGGCCGGGGGCGCGGGTGCCGGCGGGGGTGAGGGCGCGGGCCTGGGCGCGCAGCTGGCGGCGGCGGTTCCAGCCGAGCTTGATGTCCTCGTACTTGCGGTAGCCGCTGGTGCCGGTGGCGGCGGCGAGCTGGTCCAGGTCGTGCTCGTAGACCTCGGTGCGCAGGGTCGCGGAGGTGGCGTGGACGCGCTGGAGCAGGTTGAGCAGGGTGGTGAGGCCGCCGAGGGTGTCGGGGATGCGCAGGCCGGCCTTGTCGGCGATGGCGTTGGCTGCCTTGCCGACGGCGCGGGTGTCGCGGCTGCGGAGTTCGGCGAGGACGGTGGACGCGGCGCGGGCGTCCTCGGGGCCGGTGAGGGTTTCGGCGGCTTCCAGCCAGGGGTTGGTCTCGTGGTTGAGCGCGAAGCCGCCCTGGTCGGCGAACCGGCCGAGCTCCTCACGGGTGCTCTGGCGGGTCTCGCCGTCCGTCGCGGACGCGGTCTCGGACGCGGCGTCGTCGGCGTCGTTCAGGGTGCGCACAGTCATGTGAAGTCCGGTTCGTGGCGTGTGGCGGGCAGGGGTGCGGGTGGGGTGGTTGCGGCGGCGGTGGCGTCGCGGTAGGCCAGAATACGGGTGCGCGTTCGACGCTTGCAGCACCTGACCCCGTGAATTGCCGGGCCGCGCCGGTCCGGTGGCGTCGGGCCGGGGCCCGGTCGCGTGGTCCGTACGGTAGGGAGCGCCACCGACAGTACGCCTTTCCCGGTCGGCGGGCGGGGGCCGGGGCGGGTCACCGGTGGGCTCCTGGGACGAGTCGGTGCAGTTCGGCGAGGCCGACGGGCCGCTGGTAGTCGCGCAGGGGGCTGCGGTGCCACCAGGCGCCGGTGTCGCGGAGTTCGGGGCCGGTGGTGAAGCGGTAGCGGTAGAGGCGGGCCCGGATCAGGGCGGGTGGGGTGCCGGGGAACGGGTTGTGGCGCAGCAGGCGCAGGGTGTCCCGGTCGTTGACGAGGAGGCGGGCGAGCAGCGGCAGGAACCAGGTGCGGGCGTAGGCCGGGGAGATCGCGGCGAACCACATCAGCCAGTCCAGGCGGAGGTGGTAGGGCGCGAACTGCCGTGGCAGTCGCCGGAGTTCGCCGGGTTTGCCGTGGAACTCGTACTCGCACCAGCCGTGGGCGCCTTCTGCGTCCCGGGTGCCTTCGAGGACGATTTCGTACCGCACCCGGTTGACGGATCCGAACGCGCCGTAGGTGTTGACGAGGTGCAGTGGGTCGAAGGAGCGGTTCATCTGCTGCCGGGGGGAGAGCAGGTTGCGCGCGGGTTGCCAGGAGCGGGCCGCCACCAGCAGCGTGTAGGCGGCCACCAGGCCCTGGTACCAGGCGGGTTGGGCGGGGTAGTGCGGGTCGGGGGCGATCGGCAGGACGCGGCGCAGGGTGCCGGTGTCGAGGGTGCCGAGGGCGGGGGCGACGGTGAGCCAGTTCAGCCAGGCGAAGTTGCCGGAGGCGATCAGCCAGAGCTGGGTGGCGATCATCAGCAGGGCGGCGTCGGAGGCGATCGGCTGCGGGAGGAACAGGCCGAAGGGGACGACGAGTTGGACGAAGTGGTTGGCTGCGGCCTCGGCCTTGTGCAGGGGTCGGGGCAGGTGGTGGAAGAACCAGCTGAGCGGGCCGGGCATGGGCTGGGTCTCGTGGTGGTGGTAGAGGCAGGTGAGCTTGCGCCAGCATTCGTCGCCGCGCCATTTGATCAGTCCGGCGCCGAATTCGACGCGGAACAGCAGCCAGCGCAGCAGCCACATGCCGAGCAGGGGTGGCGCGGTGGAGGCGTTGCCGAGGAACACGGCGAGTGCGCCGGCTTCGAGCAGCAGGGATTCCCACCCGAAGGCGTACCAGGTCTGCCCGACGTTGACGATCGACAGGTAGAGCGCCCAGACGATCACCCACAGGGCCATCGCGAAGCCGAGCGGCACCGCGTTCGCGGCTCCGGCGAGCAGTGCGGCGGCGAGGGCGGTGCCGGTCCAGGCGACGGTGGCGTAGAGGCGGTCACTGTAGTGCCAGTGGAACAGGCTGGGGGCGTGGCGCAGCGGGACGCGGGCGACGAAGCGCGGGATCGGGAGCAGGCCGCGGCTGCCGAGCAGGGGGCGGAACTGGCGTGCGGCGGCGAGGAATCCGCACAGGTAGACGAGGGCGAGCAGGCGCAGGAACAGCTCGCGGGCGAGCCGGTACTCGGGTGCGGCGAACCATGCCATGCGGCCGCTCCTCGGGTCGGCTGCGCTCGGCCGTCCCCATGCCTACCAGGTGTGGCGGCCGGGGTGGGGCCGGTTGGGGGTGCGGTGGTGCGCCGGTTCATCCGGTCGGCCCTGCCCGGCGTGCGGGTTCGGGGTTCTGCCCGTATCGGCTGCTGAAACCCTCTGTCGGGGCGCGGGCGGAGTGTGGTGTCATTCCGCCGGACCCCTGTCAGGAGTATCAGAAGGAGACGCCCATGTCCGCGCCCTCTCCGCAGCCCGCCGCCGACCCCGACTGCCCATCTCCGGGCTCCTCCCCCGGCTCGCCCGCCAACGGTTCGCCCGGCGCCGGTTCGCCCGCCAACGGCTCGCCCGCCAACGGCTCGCCCGCCTCCGGTTCACCCCGTTCGGCCGCCGGCCCGGCGGGGCTGGGGGCGGCGGTCTGGGCGGCGCTCGGCATCGTGTACGTGGTGTGGGGATCGACCTATCTGGCGATCCGGGTGGTGGTGGAGACCATGCCGCCGCTGCTGTCGGGCGCGCTGCGGTTCGCGGCGGCCGCGGTGCTGCTGGCGGCGGGTCTGGCGGCCCGCCGGGGGATCGGCGTGCTGCGCGTGACGTGGCGTCAATTCGCTTCCGCCGCACTGGTGGGCGTGCTGCTGCTGTGCGGCGGCAACGGCATGGTGGTGCTGGCGGAGCGGACCGTCCCGTCGGGGCTGGCGGCGCTGATGGTGGCGAGCGTGCCGCTGTGGGTGGTGCTGCTGCGCCGGGCGTTCGGCACCAGGACCGGCCCGGCCACGCTGGCGGGCGTGCTGCTCGGCCTGGTGGGCCTGGCGGTGCTGACCGCGCCGGGCCTGACCGGCGAGGTGGGACTGTCGGGGCTGCTGCTGGTGGTTGCCGCCGCACTGGTGTGGGCGCTGGGCTCGGTGCTGGCGGGCCGGCTGCCGATGCCGGCCGACCCGTTCGTGGCGAGCGTCTACGAGATGGCGGCGGGCGCGGTGGGTGCGCTCGCGCTGGCGTTCCTGCGGGGCGAGCCGGGCGAGTTCGACCCGGCGGCGGTGTCCACCGCGTCCTGGGTGGGGCTGGGGTACCTGGTGCTGTTCGGCTCGATCGTCGCGTTCACGTCTTATGCCTGGCTGCTTCAGCGCGCACCACTGCCGTTGGTCGCCACCTACGCGTACGTCAACCCGGTGGTGGCGGTGTTCCTCGGGTGGCTGTTCCTCTCCGAGGCCCTGACCTGGCCGATCCTTCTCGGCGGCGCGATAGTCGTCGGCGGGGTGTTCCTGGTGGCCCGCAACGAACGCTGAACGCTCCGCAGACCAACCTTCCGGTCAGCCTTCAAGAAGGTAACGACTTGGCCCTACCGCCCTGACCAGTGGTTTACTTCTTGACGACACATGACGGGTGGGCTTGACTCCCCTTCACTCTCGCCGCAAGGACGCGGCGCTGTCAGGGAGGCACCACCCACCATGAATTCGATGACGCGTCGACTCGTCATCGGCACGGCCGCCGTGTCGATGACGCTGTCGCTCGCCGCCTGCGGAAGCGACAAACCCTCGTCGTCGGGCAACCAGGCGATCGGCCTGCTGCTGCCCGAGCGCGCTTCCTCCACCCGGTACGAGGCGTTCGACAAGCCACTGATCGAGGCCCAGGTCAGCGGCCTGTGCACCAAGTGCACCATCGACTACGCCAACGCCGACGGCGACGAGAAGGCGCAGAAGCAGCAGTTCGACGCGCTGCTCGCCCGCGGCGTCAAGGTGATCCTGCTCGACCCGGTGAACGCCGCCGTCACCGCCCCGTGGGTGGACGAGGCCACCCGGAAGGGCACCAAGGTCATCGCGTACGACCGGCTGGCCGCCGGCAACGTCGCCGCGTACATCTCCTTCGACAACAAGCGCACCGGCGAACTCCAGGGCCAGGCTCTGCTGGAAGCCCTCGGCAACAAGGCGGCCGGCGCCGAGATCGTGATGATCAACGGCGCGGAGACCGACCCGAACGCCGCCGACTTCAAGGCCGGCGCGCACCACGCGCTGGACGGCAAGGTCAAGCGGATCGCCTACGAGCAGTCCGGCGAGTGGAAGCCCGAGGTGGCCGCCGCCAAGGTCAACGAGGCGATCAACAGGCTCGGCAAGAACGGCTTCCAGGCCGTCTACTCCGCCAACGACGGCATGGCCGGCGCGATCATCGACGAGCTGCACAAGGCCGGGCGGGGCGACGTCCCGGTCGGCGGTCAGGACGCCTCGCTGGACGCCGTGCGACGGGTCCTCACCGGCGAGCAGGCCTACACCATCTACAAGCCGTACCTGCCGGAGGCCGAGGCCGCCGCCAACATGGCGGTCTACCTGGTCAAGGGCATCGACGTCACCTCGGTGGCCTCCACGATCACCGAATCGGGCGGCGCCCAGATCCCGTCCAGGCTGCTCAGCCCAGTGGTCGTCACCAAGGCGCGGGTCGCCGAGACCATTGTCGCGGCCGGACTGTACAAGGCCGAGGAGATCTGCACCCCGCAGTTCGCGCAGGCCTGCCGGTCCGCGAACATCCCCGGCAACTACTGACCGGGACGGGCCGCGCATACGTCCAGTGCGGTGGCGTCGCGCGGCCCGCTCCCCCCGTCGGCCGTCGGGGAGGCGCCCCCGCGGTGGCGGGCAGATCACAGGACGGTGGCGAACCGGGGGCCCGGTACCCAAGCGTCCGTTCGCCGTGGTCCACTGGGCATCTTGCCGAGCGAGGGGAGCGAGCGACATGAACCTGGACCTTGATTTCCAGACCGACTACTTCCGGGCCGCCGACGACACGGCGGTGCGGACGGTGATGGCCGACAAGACGGCCAAGCCCGCCGAGTCGTTCGAATCCGTACGGGCCAAGCGGGTCGACCCGACCACGGTGCTGCGCCGGCTGGTGGCCGCCATCGACGCCAAGGAGTTCGAGCCCGGCGGCGCCCCCGACCGCTCGATCTGGCCGACCGGGCCGCAGCCCTGGACGACGGGGGACGACGAGGCGGTCACCGAGGTCGACCAGGAGGACCCCTGGATGACCGGGCCCTGGGTGGTGGAACTCTCCGACGAGACCCGCGACGCCCTCGCCACCATCGAACGCAAGCGGCTGCCCGAACTCGCCGCCCGCTGGGCCCGCGCCGAGGAGCTCCGGCCCGTCCCGGCCGCCGAACTCGTCCAACTGATCCACCGCCTGGGCGTCCTCGCCCGCCGGGCCAAGAAGGCCGAGCAGCACCTGTACTGCTGCCTCTCCGGCTGACCGCGTGTCCGACGACCTCGAATTCTTCCGCGCCCCGAGTGCCGCCGCCGTCCTCACCACCCTCGGCGGCGGCACCGCGCTGCCCACGTTCGACGGCCTCACCGGGCCGGTCGACGTCCTGGACCTGCTCTTCCAGCTGATCGACGCCGAGTCGGACGACGATCTGATCACCGGCCTGGTCTGGCCGGAGATCGACCTGGCCGCCTGGGGCTGCTTCCTGCCGGCAGCGCCGAACTACACGGAAGATCCCTGGACGTTCGAGTTCACCCCGATCGTCCGTGACGCCCTGGCCACCGCGAGCCCGGCCGAGCTGGGCACGCTGCGCCCGCACGATCCCGACACTCCCGCCTCCGCCGTCGAACTCCTGCCCGCACTGGCCGAGTTGGCCCGCCGCGCAGTGGCCGGCGGCGAATGGCTGTACTACCGCTCGGGCACGGAGTCCTGACCGGCCGTCAGGCCGGCCCGGCGAACGCGGCGCGGGCCAGCCGCTCGGCACCCGCGCGCAGCCGCTGCTCGCCGAGCCCGGGCAGCAGCGCCGTGACGTGTTCGGCGGCCAGCGCCGCCAGCAGGGCGTGCGCGGTGTGCTCCGGATCCGGGGTGCCCGCCAGCAGCACCGTCAGGTGGCGGTGCCCGAACCGGTACGCGCCGATCCGGTAGCGGGCGCCGGGCGCGGCGGTCTCCGACATCCGCACCAGCGCCAGGTGCGGCAGCAGGCAGTCCAGATACGCCGCCGCGAACGCGACCGCCCGCTCCGGCGCCATCGTCACCTACTTGTTCTGTCCTGTGAGGTCGGGGACGCGGCTGGCGGGTGGACCTCAGTGCGCGAACTCCAGCAGGGCGATCCCGGTCAGGACGGTCGCGCTGGCGGCCAGCCGGAGGGGGCCGAGGCGTTCACGCAGGACGAGGGTGCCGATCAGGGCGGCGATCACGATCGAGGTCTCCCGCAGGGCGGCGATGGTGGGCAGGTCGCCGACGGTCTGCGCCCACACCACCAGGCCGTACGCGGTGAGCGACATCAGGCCGCCGGCCAGCGCGGCGGTGCGGCTCTCGCGCAGCGCGGGCCGCAGGGTGCGGCCGCGGACGGCGAGGACGGCGGCAAGGACGGCCAGGCCCTGGAGGAGGAACATCCAGGCGATGTAGCCGCCGGTGGAGGCCGCGGCCCGCACCCCGCTCCCGTCCACCACGGTGTAGCCGGCGATCAGGACGCCGGTGCCGAGCGCGGCGGCCAGCGCCGGCAGCTGTTCGCGGCGCGGCCACCCGCCGACCAGCGCGAGCCCGGCCAGGCCGAGCGAGATCACCGCGACGGCGACGACCTGCCCGGCCGGCATCGGGTGGTGCAGCACAGTGGTGGCGAGCAGCGCGACCACCGCCGGGGAGGTGCCGCGGGCGATCGGGTACATCTGGCCGAAGTCGCCGAGCCGGTAGGCCCGGGCCAGCAGTAGCTGGTAGCCCACCTGAAGCGCTGTCGAAGCCAGCAGGTACGGCACGGCGCGGACCCCCGGCAGTGGCACGAACAGCGCGAAGAGCGCGCCGAACGCGACGAAGACCACGTTCATCAGCGCGACCCCGGCCAGCCGGTCGCGCACTCCGTGCACCAGCGCGTTCCACACCGCGTGCAGCAGCGCGGCCGCCAACACCACGAACGGCACGGCTTCCCGGCTCACCGGCGTCCCCCTCCCACAGCTCCCCACCGCCGACTTGTACAGACAACTTAGCGCGCGACGGCGGCCACCCGTCAACCGCCCCGGTGGCCCGCCCGGCCGGGGCCGGGCCAGACTGGACGGATGCCCGAACTCCCCGAAGTGCAGGCGCTCGCCGAGTGGATGACCACCGTCTGCGCGGGCCGCGCGCTGGAGCGCGTGGACGTGCTGTCGATCACCGCCCTGAAGACCTTCGACCCGCCGGTGCGGGCGCTCGCCGGACGGGCCGTCAGCGGGGTCTCCCGGCACGGCAAGTTCCTCGACCTGGCCACCGACGGCGGCCCGCACCTGGTGGTGCACCTGGCCCGGGCCGGCTGGGTGCACCGGCGGGAGTCCTTCCCGGCCCGGCCGCCGAGCCGGCGCGGCCCGCTCGCGCTGCGGCTGGTGCTGGACGACGGCAGCGGCTTCGACCTCACCGAGCAGGGCACCACCAAGCGCCTCGCCGCCTACGTGGTGACGGACCCTCGCGAGGTCCCCGGCATCGCCCGGCTCGGCACCGACGCGCTCGCCGTCACCCCCGAGCAGCTCACCGCCCTCGCCGCCGGGGCCCGGCACCGGCTGAAGACCTTCCTCACCGACCAGAGCGTGCTGGCCGGGATCGGCAACGCCTACTCCGACGAGATCCTGCACACCGCCAAGCTCTCCCCGTACGCGCTGGCGTCCTCGCTCGACGCCGGGCAACTGGCCCGGCTGCACGCCGCCGTCGGACGCGAACTGGGCGGCGCGCTGGAGCAGTTGCGGGCGGCGCCGGCCGGCGGGCTGAAGTCCGAGAAGAAGGCCCACCTGGCGGTGCACGGCCGGGCGGGCGAGAGCTGCCCGGTGTGCGGGGACACGGTGCGCTCGGTGAACTTCGCCGACTCCTCGCTCCAGTACTGCCCGACCTGTCAGACCGGCGGCCGGGTGCTGGCCGACCGGCGACTGTCCCGGTTGCTCAAGTGAGAAGACCCCGCATTCATGGACCGGGATGATCGAAGCTGCTCGAACATGGCTATGATCAAGCACTTTCAGTCAGCCGAGACTTCACGGGGCGTCCCTCATGATCCTCACCGTCACACCGAACCCGGCGTTGGACGTCACCTACTCCGTCCCCCACGTCCGCCCGTACACCAGCCACCGGGTCACCGGCATGGCCACCCAGGCGGGCGGCAAGGGCGTCAACGTGGCCCGGGTGCTCACCGCGCTCGGCCACCCGGCCCGCTGCGTGCTGCCGCTCGGCGGCCCCACCGGCGAGGCCGTGCGCGCCGAACTCGCCGCCGCCGGCCTCGAGCACGCCGCCGTCCCGGTGGCCGGCGACACCCGCCGCACCGTCGCCGTGGTCGACACCGCCGACGCCACCATGTTCAACGAGCCCGGCCCGGAGCTCGCCGGCGCCGAGTGGGACGCCCTGCTCGCCGAGACCGAACGGCACCTCCCGCAGGCCGCCGTCCTGGTCCTCTCCGGCAGCCTCCCGCCCGGCGCCCCCGCCGACGGCTACGCCCAACTCGTCACGCTGGGACGCGGGTTCGGCATCCCCGTGGTGCTCGACGCGGACGGCCCCGCGCTGCTCGCCGCACTGCCCGCCCGGCCCACCGCGATCAAGCCGAACGCCGCCGAACTCACCGCCGCCACCGGCCTGCCCGACCCGCACGACGCCGCCCGCACCCTGCTCCGCCGCGGCGCCGAGTCCGTCCTCGCCTCGCTCGGCCCCGACGGCCTGCTCGCCGTCGACGCCCACGGCGCGTGGCGCTGCGCCCCGTCCGCCCCCGTCACCGGCAACCCCACCGGCGCCGGGGACTCCGCCGTCGCCGCCCTCGCCGCCGGACTGTCCGGCCACGCCGGCTGGTCCGCGATCCTCCCCGACGCGGTGGCACTGTCCGCCGCCACCGTCCTGCACCCCCGGGCCGGCCGCTTCGACGACGACGCCTACCGCCGCCTGCGCCACTCGCTGACCGCCACCCGCCTCGGCGCGGGGGTCTCCCCCTTCACCTGGTAACAGCCGTCTCCCGCCCGCATATTGACGGGAAATTCGGCGCGGCAGGCCCTACCCTGACCACCATGCCCGCCGGAAAGACCTCCTACCTCTGCCTGCCCTGCCGCGCCTCCTACAAGCAGCCCTACCGGGACATGCACGAGCGGCACGACCGCCGCTGCCCGCGCTGCGCCGAGCCGCTGATCCACGTGGGCTCCGCCTTCGCCGCACCCCGACGGCGCGACACCGCCGCCTGGCGGACCCTGTCGGTCCTGCTGAACGCCGGTGTCCGCTTCCACAAGAGCTGCTGCGGCGGCCCCGGCTACCGCCCGCGCACCCTCGTCGAGGTGCGCGAGCGGATGACCCACGCCCGACGCACGGGCGAGCCCTTCGCGAAGGCTCTGGTGCGTCCCGAACTTCCGTAGGCATGGGCATCGCGGCGATGGGGGTCGTGGTGCTGGCCGCGGCGGCGGTGCAGCGGCTGTCCGGGGTGGGGTTCGCGCTGATCGCCGCGCCGGTGCTGGTGCTGATCCTCGGGCCGGCGGGCGGGGTGGGACTGTCGAACTGCGCGTCAGGGGCGATCAGCGCGCTCGGGCTGGCCGCCGGGTGGCGCGGGGTGCGACCCGGACGGATAGTGCCGCTGGTCCTGGCGGCCGCGCTCACCGTGCCGCTCGGGGCCCGGCTGGCGGCGGCCGCGCCCGAGGCGGTGCTGCTGGTGGCGATCGGTCTGGTGGTGAGCGCGGCGTCGGTGGTGGTGATGCTCGGCGTGCGGGCGGCGGCGCTGCGCGGGGTGCCGGGCGCGGTCGCGGCGGGCGCCGCCGGCGGGCTGCTGAACGCGGCGGCGGGTGTCGGCGGGCCGGCGGTGTCGCTGTACGCGGCGAACTGCGGCTGGTCGGCCCGCGAGTTCCTCCCCAACGCCCAGTTCTTCGGCCTCGCCGTGAACGCGATGTCCCTCACCACGAAGGGCGTGCCCACGCTGTCGGGCGCGCAGTGGACGGTCGCCGCGGGCGCCGTCGCCGCCGGCAGTGCCGTCGGCCACCTGCTGTCCGGCCGCGTCCCGGACCGCCCCCTCCGGCGTCTGGTCCTCGGTCTGGCCCTGGCCGGCGGCCTGCTCACGCTGGCCAAGGGCCTGGCCGCAGGCCTCTGACGGCAACACGGCGTGACGCACGTTCACCCTTCCGATGGATTGGGCCGAATGGTTCGGGCACGTACATTGGCTGCACCGGGACGTTCCCCCGAACGGGTGCATTCACCGTCCCGACGACCACGGCCATCCACCTGCCCGCCCACGCGGAACCGACGCATGCCCGTCGGCGCGAAGAGATTCTCGGGAGGAACCATGAGCGCAGCCGCCAACTGGGACGACATCCTGGTCCGGGACAACTTCCAGGACATGGGGCAGACGCCCACCGCCGACCCGGTCTGGGAGTCGCCGGACATCATCCCCTTCGGGAGCGACATCCTCGACTTCGACCTGCTGGAGTCCAGCTACCCCGGCCCCGACCTCGGGATTCGCCATCCGATCGTGCAGGGCAGGCTCAACCGCATCTACGTCCGCGGAAAGAACCTGCGAGCCAACTGCCCCAGCTCCGGCAACGTCAGGCTCTACTTCGCCCCCGGCGGACTGCTCCTGGACCCGCGGGCCTGGACGCCGATCAACGCGGAGGGCGGCGGCACCAGTGTGCCGTTCACCGTCCGCGGCGGCTCGCGGGAGATCCCACCCGGGCGGATCTGCGTCAGCAGGTCCGCCTTCCTCTTCCCGAGCGACACGCCGCCGGGCCACTACTGCACGATCACCACCGTGGACACCCCCGCCCACCCGATGTCCGCGACCCTGCCCACGTTCAGCTCGCTCGTCGACTACCTGAACTGGGTCAGGTACAACCCCAACGTCGGCTGGCGCAACATCGACGTGATCCCGTGCCGGCGGACCAACTACGTGCTCGCCAACCTGGCGATCTGCAACCTCAACAACTTCCCGACGCGGTTCGTCTTCGGGGTCTCCGGCACCGACCTGCCGAACGGCACCGCGACCTTCTCCAACACCGACCAGCAGGCCCCGTTCAGCCTGACGGCGCAGATCTACTCGCCCGGCACCGACGAGGGGTACACCCGCTCGATCCTGCTGCCCGCCAACTACTCCGGCACCGTCACGGTGGTGATCCAGCTCGACCAGCCCCTGCCGTGCGACGCCCGGATCGTGCTGCGGGCCTACAACCCGGTGACCAACAACCCGGGGGTGCTCGAGCGACGGCTCGCCGTCCCGCTCACCGGCGTGCCCGAGCTCGAGGACGCCCTGTTCCTCGAACTCGGCGCGTACACCTTCGTCGCCGCGGACACCAGCCCCTGACAGCCGACTCCCAGTCAGAACCTGGCAGCTCCCCACCACCTGACGCGGCATCATCAAATGTCACCCTCCGTGCAACGAAAAAGGCGCATGGTCACGGAGAGTGATGTGAGGGAAACGCAAAGAGTCGGTATAGGTCTGTGATCAAAAAACCGACAGGACATGAACAACGCGTGAGAGCATGACCCCTCCGGGTACGCACCGCAGCCCGTGAACTGGGAGGATGCTCGATCCATGGCGCAGACTGACGGCGTGTCGGCCGGACCGAAGACCGACGCTGCCGCCGCACCGGGCCGGCGGCCGAAGCCGCGTCGCCGAGGCCGGCGGGTCCTGCTGATCGGCGGCGGCGTGGTGCTCGCGCTCGGCCTGGCCGTCGGCGGGACGGGGCTGTGGATGTACCACCACCTGGAAGGCAACCTCGACACCGTCGACATCGACAAGGCGCTCGGCGAGGACCGCCCGGCCGCCCTGCCCACCGGCGCGCAGGACATCCTGGTGCTCGGCTCGGACTCCCGTGGCGGCGACAACGCCGAACTGGCGGGCGGCGACACCGGCGGCACCGCCCGTTCGGACACGGCGATGCTGGTGCACATACCGCAGGGCCGCGCCAACGCCACCGTGGTCAGCATCCCCCGCGACACCATGGTGGCCCGGCCGGCCTGCACCACCGCCGACGGCAAGCAGGTGCCCGCCGCGCCCCGGGTGATGTTCAACTCGGTGTACACCACGGCCGGTCCGGCCTGCGTGGTGAAGACCGTCGAGACCATCACCGGCCTGCGGATGAGCCACTACGTCGAGATCGACTTCGCCGGGTTCAAGGAACTCGTGGACGCGATGGGCGGCGTGGAGATCACCACCGACGTCGCGATCGACGACAAGTACAGCGGCCTGCACCTGCCGGCCGGCACCCACACCCTGGACGGCACCCAGGCACTGGCCTTCGTCCGTACCCGGCACGGCATCGGCGACGGCAGCGACCTCGGCCGGATCGGCCTCCAGCAGAAGTTCCTGCTCTCCGTCCTCTCCCAGCTCCAGCGCAAGGGCACCCTCTCCAGCCCGACCAAGGCGTACGGCGTGGCGAACGCGGCCACCAAGGCGCTGACCACCGACACCGACCTCGGTTCGGTGAACGGCCTGCTCGACTTCGCGCAGAGCATGAAGGGCCTGCAGCCCGAGCGGATGAAGACCGTGATGCTCCCGGTCGTCACCGACCGGATCGACCACAACCGGGTGATCGCCGACGAGCCCCGCGCGCAGAAGCTCTGGCAGGCGCTGCGCGAGGACAAGCCCGTCCCGGCCGCCACCGGCTGACGGAGGAGCGGATCCGTGCTTTCCCACCCGCCGAGGCTGAGCGTCGTCGTCCCGTTCCAGGACGTCGAGATGTACCTCGCCGAATGCCTGGAGTCCATCGCCCGCCAGTCGTACCGCGACTTCGAGGTGATCCTGGTGGACGACGGCTCGACCGACGCCTCCACCGCGATCGCGCAGAACATGTGCGCCCGGGACGCGCGTTTCCGGCTGATCCGGCAGGACGCGAACGGCCCGGGCCACGCCCGCAACACCGGTCTGCGCGCGCTCCACCCCGACGCCGAGTTCCTGGTGTTCGCCGACGGCGACGACGTGGTGCCCGAGCACGCCTACGAGACGCTGCTGCGCACCCTGGAGGAGTCCGGCTCGGACTTCGTCTCCGGCAACGTGCAGATGATGAACTCCACCAGGAAGTGGCAGTCGCCGCTGCACAAGGGCCCGATGGAGGCCAACCGGCGCGGCACCCACATCACCAGGTTCGAGAAGCTGATCTACGACCGCACTGTGTGGAACAAGCTGTTCCGGCGCAGCTTCTGGGACTACTACTACATCGAGTTCCCCGAGGGGGTCCTGTACGAGGACTCCTGGGTCAACATGTTCGCCCACTTCCGGGCGGCCAAGGTCGACACCATCACGGACGTCGTCTACTACTGGCGCCGCCGCGAGGGCAACGCCGCGCCCTCCATCACCCAGCGCCACCACGAGATCGACAACCTGCGCGACCGGGTCTCCGCCGTGCTGTCCGTCAGCCGCTTCCTGGGCGGGCACCGCTCCAAGAGCTTCGCCGAGTCCAAGCGCAAGTACGACCTGGCCTGCCTCACCTCCGACCTGATGCTCCACCTGAAGGCGCTGCCCGACGGCGACGAGGAGTACCAGCTCTCCTTCATCCAGTGGACCAACGAGTTCCTGGACGAGGCCGGCGAGGACCTGATCGAGGAACTGCCCGCCGAGGCCCGGGTGAAGTGGCTGCTGGTGCGCCGCCGGCTGCTCCAGGAGCTGCTCGACGTGGTCGAGTTCGAGCGGCGCGGCGGCCCGATGCCGGTCCAGCGCCGCTTCCGCCGCTACCTCAAGTACCCGCACCTGGGCGACCGGCGGGTCGGCATCGGCCGCAAGGCGTACCGGCTCGGCAAGGAGCTCTCGCTGCACGGCTCGATCGGTGAAGTCCGCTGGAACGGCGACCGGTTGGAGCTCTCCGGCAGCGCGTACATCCGCTTCGTGAACGTCCACAAGCGGCACATGTCGGTCAAGGCGCTGGCCCTGCGCAACACCAAGCAGGACCGGATGCTGCTGGTTCCCACCCGCACCGTCTACGCCCCGCAGGCCACCGAGCACTCCAACCAGAACCGCTACTGCTACGACTGGTCGGGCTTCAGCGCCGCCTTCGACACCAACCGGCTCAAGCAGAAGGGCCGGTGGGCCGAGGGCACCTGGGACGTCGCGGCCGGTGTGCTCAGCCGCGGCCTGTTCCGCTACCGCGGCCTGGACCGCGGCGGCGTCGGCAGCGCCGCCAACCCGCCCTACCGGTATGTCGACAAGAACACCCGGGTGCTGCCGCTGTTCGTGCAGAACCGGCTCAAGCTCCGGGTGGAGGTGGTCCGTTGCCGGATCACCGGGCACCGCATCACCGGCGAGCACCTCGAACTGCGCGGTGTCCACCTCGGCCCGACCGTCCCCGAGAGCGGCCAGCTGCGGCTGGTCAGCCTCGGCGGCGCCGGCCGCACCCAGGCTCCGGTCCGCTTCACCCCCGGCGGTGAGGGCTGGTGCACCTTCACCGTCCGCGTCCCGCTGCGCTCCCTGGTGCCCGCGCACCGCGCGAACGGCGCCGACGAGGCCGTTCCGCAGTCCTGGGACCTCGGCGCCAACGGCTGGAAGACCACCTTCCACGTCGCCGGGCGCAAGATGACGATGTATCCGGTGATGGCCGAGGGCACCCCCGACGGCCACCACCGCCTCCCCGACACCTTGCAGACTGCGGACGGCGACCGCGAACTCGTCGTCCACCGCAACGGCTCCGGCTACCTGGTGCTGTTCGAACGCGCCACCCTCCCGCTGGTCACCCGGTACGCCTGGGAGGACGACGGCACCCTGGAGATCGTCGGCCGCTACCCGGCCCTGCACCTGGTCCCCGCCGAACTGCGCCACCAGGTCCACCTGGTGCTGCGCTCCCGCGCCCAGGGCACCGAACGCGTCGTCCCGCTCGACCTGATCGACGACTATTTCCGGGCCCGCTTCGCCCCCGCCCGGATCCGCACCCTGGCCGGCACCGTCCCGCTCTCCGCCGGCCGCTGGGACCTCTACCTGCGCCGCCAGGACCCCGCCCGCACCGCGCCCGCCGACCGGCTGCCCGACCTGATGCTCAAGCTGGAGCAGGACGCCATCCCCGGCCTCCCGCAGGCCGTCGAGAGCGACGGGCGCGGCTACGAACTCCAGGCCGAGAGCTACGACCGGCTCTCGCTCCAGGTGCACTCCGCGATGCCCGACCACGCCCGCGGCCCCTACCGGCAGAAGCTGCTGCGCACCAAGGCGTACCCCGCCGCCCGGCAGCAGCCCGTCCGGCCCGCCGTGCTGTTCGACGCGTTCAAGGGCACCCAGTACTCCGACAGCCCGCGCGCCGTCCACGAGGAACTGGTGCGCCGCCAGGTCCCGTTGGAGCACCTGTGGGTGGTCAAGGACGACCAGGTGGACGTCCCCGAAACCGCCCGCGCCGTCCGCATGTGGTCGCCCGAGTGGTACGAGGCGCTCGCCACCAGCCGGTACATCGTCGCCAACAACCACCTGCCCGACTGGTTCCGCAAGCGCCCCGGCCAGGTCGTCGTGCAGACCTGGCACGGCACCCCGCTGAAGAAGATCGGCCACGACATCGAGGCCGTCCACTTCGCCGACAAGCGCTACCTGGAACGCCTCGCCACCGAGGTGGAGAACTGGGACCTGCTGGTCTCGCCGAACACCTTCTCCACCCCGATCCTGCGCCGCGCCTTCGGTTTCCCCGGCGAGATCGTCGAATGCGGCTACCCCCGCAACGACGTGCTGCGCCGCCCGGGCACCGAGCGGCGCGCCGCCGAGATCCGCCGGCGGATCGGCATCCCCGACGGCAAGCGGGTCGTGCTGTACGCCCCGACCTGGCGCGACGACCAGTACTACGCGCCCGGCCGGTACAAGCTCGACTTCCGGATCGACCTCGACGACGCCCGCGCCCGGCTCGGCGCGGACCACGTGCTGCTGGTCCGCCGCCACCCCAACGTGGTCGACCCGGTCCCCGGCGCCGGCGACGGGTTCGTCCACGACGTCTCCGACTACCCCGACATGGCCGACCTGTCGCTGATCACCGATGTGATGATCACCGACTACTCCTCGCTGATGTTCGACTTCGTCAACACCGGCCGGCCCATCCTGTTCTTCACCTACGACCTGGAGCACTACCGCGACACCCTGCGCGGCTTCTACTTCGACTTCGAGACCAGCGCCCCCGGGCCGCTGCTCGCCGAGTCCGCCCAGCTGATCACCGCGATCCGCTACGCCGACGGGGTGCACGCCCGCTACGCCGAGCGCTACCGGCGCTTCCAGCAGGCCTTCTGCGACCTGGACGACGGGTACGCCTCGGTCCGCCTGGCGGACCGGATCCTGGTCGCGGGCGGCGACCTGGCGGAGCCGCCGCAGAACGTGTCGGCACCCTCGTTCCGCCCGCTCGGCAGCACCCAGCCGGGCTCCCGTTCCTTCCGTGACCTCGACGAGGTCACGGCGGCGGCGGTGGAGCCGCCACGCGACCTCCAGGCAGAACTGCGCAGACGATTGGACCCGGCAAATGGCTGATCAGGCCAAGCACACCCGCCGCATCTTCACCGGTGTGGACACCACGGGCGCCGTCCCGATCGAGTACCGCTTCTCGCACGCCCGCAACGGCAACCGGCACCTGGTCGTGGTGTTCGCCAACTTCACCGCACCGGACGAGTACGGCTGGGGCAACGGCGTCCTGGACAAGGTGCGCGGCAACATCCTGTGGATCCGCGACTCCTTCGAGGGCGCCAACAGCTACTACCTGTGCAAGCGGATGGACTTCTCGCTGGAGCAGTCCGTCGCCGGGGTGATCACCCGGGTGATGCATTCGCTGCACCTGACGCCGCAGGACGTCACCGTCTTCGGCAGCTCCAAGGGGGGCAGCGCGGCGCTGTTCTACGGCCTCAAGTACGGCTTCGGCAACATCGTCGCCAGCGTGCCCCAGTTCAACATCGGCTCCTACGTGCTGGACGGCATCCCCAGCGCGGCCCGGCTGATGATGGGTGAGGTGACCGAGCGGAACGTCGCCGTCCTCGACGCCGTCCTGCCGGACCTGGTGATGGCCAGCCCCCACCGGAACGCCAACATCTACCTGATCACCTCCCCGCAGGACGAGCAGTACCTGCGGCAGGTGCAGCCGTTCGTCCAGCTCTTCCAGGGCTACTCGAACTTCAACTTCATCTACAACGACTCGGTGCTGATCACCGGCCACGGCAAGGTGACGCTGCGGAACCTGCCCACCCTCATGGGCATCCTCAACCTGCTGGTGGACGGCGTGGTCCCGCGGATCGGCCTGATCACCAACGGCGGCGAGGTTCCGGAGCCCGACCTCGCCGCGATCGAGCAGTTCCTCAAGGACACCTCGCAGGTCAGGGGCGATTCCTTCCCCCGCCCGGTGATCACCTCTCCTCCGGCGGAGGCGGTGCTCCCGCCGAACGGCGTGGCCATCACCGGCTTCGCGCCGGGCGGCGTGCGGGTCAGCATCTGGGAGAACGGCAAGTACGTCGCCTCGGCCCCGGTCGCCGCCGACGGCAGCTGGTCCTGGCAGGCCGACCGGGCCTTCACCGCGGGCCGGCACCTGCTCCGCGTGTTCGCCGCCGACGCCAGCAACATCCAGAGCGAACGCTCCGACGTGGTGTTCACCATCGACGGGCAGGCCCCCCGCACCCAGCACACCATCACCGAGGCGGCGCCACTGCCGCCCGCGCCGGTGGTCACCGAACCGGTGGACAACAGCTACGTCCCCGGCCCTGTCGTCCGGCTGAGCGGCCACGCGCCCGGCGCGGTCCGGGTCGACCTCGCCATCGGGGAGCACGCGCTGGGCAGCGCCCCGGTCGAGGACGGCTTGTGGACCTGGCAGCCCGAGTGGGGGTGGCGCGGCGGCGGGCACACCGTCGAGGTCCGGGCGGCCTACGCCGACGGCCGGGTGTCGGGCCCCGGGCAGGTCGGCTTCGTGGTGGCCGGCGCGCTGGCCCGCAACCCCACGCTCCTGCAGCGCTACGGCGGCTGATGCCCCGTCAGAGGGCGGCGGCGACGGTGATCAGCTCCGCCTGGTGGTCGGAGAAGCCGGTGTCCAGCCGGGAGCAGCCGTGCCGGGGCAGCGCGGTGAACAGGTAGTCCAGCTTGAACCCGTTCTCGTGGGTGGGCGCGAAGCCCGTGCGCTGGTCCGGCGACTGCTGGGCGCACTCCTGGACGGTGTCGAAGTAGCCGGCCGGCCAGATCCAGGCGTCCTTGTTGTTCGGGCCGGGCGGCGAGGAGTTGAAGTCGCCGCCGAACACCGAGCCGCCCGTCCCGGCCGCCTTGAGCAGTGCCGACAGCTGGTCGTCGCGGAGTTCTGCGGCGCGGTCGGACCGGTCGGCGGGGGGCAGCGAGAGGTGCGCGACGCAGAGCCTCGGGCCGCTGCCGGCCGTCGCGCACAGGATGCCGCGGCGCAGGCCTTTTTCGGGCTGGGGGGCGGAGACCGGGGCGATGTCCGTCAGCGGGGCGGCCGCCAGGATGCCGATGCCGGCGTCGCCGCGTCCGCCGCCGCAGTCCACGGGCGTGGTCGCGCCCGCCTCGTCCGCCTGTTCGTACGGTTGGAAGGCGAGCTGCCAGGCGGCGCCGAGCCCGGCCCGGGCCCGGTCCAGGTCGCCCCGGCAGGCCTCCTGCACCAGGATCGCCCGGGCCCCGTGGTCCTGCGCCATCGAGCGCATCACCTTGATCTTCTGGTCGCCGCCGCCGTACTTGCCGCAGCCCCAGACGGTCTCCCCGCACATGTTCCAGGTCGCCACCGTCAGCCGGGGCCCGTCCGGCCCGCCTTCGCCGACCATCGCCTCGGCCTCGTGCCGCACGGCGGGTATCAGCCCGAGCAGCAGCACCCCCGCCGCCGCACCCAGCAGCGTCCGCAGGCGGCGCCGCGGGGGCGGCCCCGGGAGACTTGCGTAGGTGGGCGGCACGACAGATCCCCCGGGCGTTGAACGGTGCAGGCGACCAGCATAACTTTGCCCCCGAACCACTCCGCCGCCCGGACCTGCGCTACCCGGTGACGGAGACCAGGGTGAGCAGCCCGCAGACCGTCAGGTTGATCCACTTGTGGGTGACGGTCACGGCGACGAACTCGCGGATGGTGGCGCTCGGCCAGAAGTAGGCGGCGGTCGGGGAGCCGGCGACCTGGCCGTTGACCGATTCCTGGCGGGCCAGGATGGCGGCGCGGAAGGCGTGGAAGTTGTTGGTGACCACGATGCAGCGGTAGTCGGGGTTCGCGGCGGTCATCAGCTCGCGGGAGAAGCGGAGGTTCTCCTCGGTGGTGCGGGAGCGGTCCTCCAGGACGATCCGGTCGGCGGGGAAGCCGCGTTCGGTGAGGTAGGCGGCCATCGCGTGGGACTCGGGCAGCTTCTCGTCGGGGCCCTGGCCGCCGGAGGTGATCAGCAGCGGCGGGCGGCCGTTCGCGGCCTGGCGCTCGTACAGGGCGCGCCCGCGTTCGAGGCGGCTGGCGAGCAGCGGCGGGACGCGGGTGCCGCCGATCAGTCCGGAGCCGAGGACCACGACGTAGTCGACGTCCTGGCGCGGGATCAGCCGGCCGTACAGGTAGGCGTAGCCGATGAAGCACAGGAAGAGGAACGAGAAGTAGCTGGCGAGCAGGAAGGTGGTGCGGGCGATCACCGCCAGCACGGGCGAGTCGGCCTGGGTGGCGGCGATCAGCAGGGCGACGACCACCAGGATGCCGAGGCCGCAGAGCAGCGAGAGCAGGTTGCCGAGGCGGCGGCCTTCCTTGCGGAGCATCTTGAAGCCGTTGGCGATCAGCAGCCCGGAGAGCACCAGGACGCCGAGGGCGGGGGCGAGGACGACCGCGATCACGACCGTTTCCGCGAGCACGGAGTCGGTCCGGCCGAGGGTGGCGAGCAGCGCGAAGGCCAGGAAGGTGAGGGCGAGTCCGAGGTACACGGCATTGCTGAAGCGGCGGCGGTCGCGCCGTACTCCGAGGGCGGTCAGCAGCAGGAAGAAGATCGCGGGAGCGTACAGGAGCATGGGGGTAAGCCTAGGGACCAGCGCGGCCGGGTCGGCCTGACGCCCTGTGAGGTCGGGGCCGCCGATCCGACGGACACCGACGTGACGTGACGGCGGTTCAGGCGCGCGAGCCGGTCGGCACGCCGCTCTGCGGGAACCCTTCGGCGAGGTCCTCGACGATCATGCGCTTGGCGATCGCGTCGGCGGCGGCCCGCAGTTCGGCGCTGCGGGGGCGGCCGCGGTCCTGCTCCAGGCGTTGGCAGAGCCACTGGGACCAGGCGTGGCCGATGGTCTGGGCCTCCCGCTCGCCGGCCTCGGTGTGTGCGTAGAAGCCGCCGTGGACGTCCAGGAAGCCTTCGGCGACCATCCGGTCGAACACCGGCCGGAGAACCTCCGGGGGGATCCGCCGGCGCCCGGCGATCAGGTTGAGGGTGGCGTGGCCGACGCTGCGGGTGAACAGGTCGACCTGCATGACGGCCCAGGCGCCGGCCATGTCGAGCCGGGTGCCGGAGGAGCCGACGACCTGCCGGGCGGTGTCCAGTCCGACGCCGGCGAGGAGTTTGGCGACGGAGAGTTCGAGCAGCTTGGCGGAGTCGCCGGAGGACGGCTGCGCGAAGCCCTCGCCCATGTCGGTGCAGGTGGCGCGGGCCGAGTCGCGCAGTTCGACCTGCTTGAGGAAGAGCGCGACCACGAAGCCGAGCAGCGCGACCGGCACCGTCCACAGGAACACGGTGTGCAGCGAGTCGGCGTAGGCCCGGATGACCGGTTCGGCCGCGCCGGGCGGCAGCCCCTGGACGCCGTGCGGGCTCTGTGCGCGGACGGCGAGCTGTTCGGGGCTCTCGCCGGTGGCCCGGGCGGCCGCGGCGACGCCGTTGGCCAGGTTGGTCCGCAGCGCGTTGGTGTAGATGGTGCCGAACACGGCGGTGCCGAACGAGGAGCCGAGGGTGCGGAAGAAGGTGACGCCGGAGGTGGCGGTGCCGAGGTCGGCGTAGTCGACGGTGTTCTGCACGGCGATGGTGAGCACCTGCATGCACAGGCCGATGCCGGTGCCGAGCACGAACATGTAGAGGCTGGCCAGCCAGGCGCTGGTGCCTGCGTTGAGCAGCGAGAGCAGGTACAGGCCGAGCGCCATCACCAGCGATCCGACGATCGGGAAGATCCGGTACTGGCCGGTCTTGGACACCGTGTTGCCGCTGAAGATCGACGCGATCAGCAGGCCGAGCACCAGCGGCAGGGTCCGCACGCCGGAGACGGTCGCCGAGTCGCCGTCCACGTACTGCAGGAAGGTCGGCAGGAAGGTCATCGCGCCGAGCATGGCGAAGCCGACGATGAAGCTGAGCACCGAGCAGACCGTGAACACCGGGTTGCGGAACAGCCGCATCGGCAGGGTGGGTTCGACGGCGCGGGTCTCCACCCAGCAGAACAGGCCGAGCGCGACCACACCGCCGACGAACAGGCCGATGATGACGGGCGAGCTCCACGCGTACTCGTTGCCGCCCCAACTGGTCGCCAGGATCAGGGAGCTGGCGCCGACCGCGACCAGCGCGATGCCCGCGTAGTCGATGACGGGGCGGGCGGCGGAGCGGACCACCGGGATGTTCCGGGCCGCCGCGATCACCACCAGGACGGCGATCGGCACGTTGACGTAGAACGCCCAGCGCCAGGACAGGTGGTCGGTGAACAGCCCGCCCAGCAGCGGTCCGATCACGGTGGCGACGCCGAACACCGCGCCGATCGCTCCCTGGTACTTTCCGCGTTCGCGCAGCGGGATGACGTCCGCGATCAGCGCCATCGAGGTGACCATCAGGCCGCCCGCGCCGACGCCCTGAACAGCCCGCCAGGCGATCAGCAGCGTCATGTTGGTGGCCAGGCCGCACAGGAACGAGCCGGTGATGAAGACGATCGCGGAGACCTGGAAGACCACCTTGCGGCCGAACAGGTCGCCGAACTTGCCGACCAGCGCGGTGGTGACGGTCTCCGCGAGCAGATAGGACGTCACCACCCAGGACATGTGCGCGGCGCCGCCGAGGTCCGCGACGATGGTGGGCAGCGCGGTGCCGACGATGGTCTGGTCGAGGGCGGCCAGCAGCATGCCGAGCACGATGGTGCCGAACACGACGTTCCGCTGCCGCCGGTCGAGAACGGGCGGGGCCGCCGCCTGACTGGGCTCGCTGGTGGTGGTCACCGCGACATCGTCACACTTTGCCCACCGGTGTCCGTTTTCGACACCCCGCGCGGCCCTTCGTGCTCAACTGCCAATCGGCTGCCGATTATTTGACGGTGCGACAAGAACACCGGCCCACCGCGTTAGAGGAGCATGGACAGCACGACGACGATCGGGGCCGACGGCGGACCCCTCGAGTTCCGGGACTTCGCAGCCGCCCGCGGCCGCGACCTGGTACGCACCGCCTACCTGCTGACCGGTGGCGACGCCCACCTCGCCGAGGACCTCGCGCAGGAGGCGCTCGGCAAGCTCTACGGCAGCTGGCGGCGGGTCTCCCGGATGGCGAACCCCGCCGGATACGCCCGGACCGTCCTGGTCAACACCTTCCTCAGCCACCGGCGCCGGCGCAGCAGCCGCGAACACGTCACCGACACCTTCGCCGAATCCGCCGCACCCACCGCCGACCCCGCACTGCGCGTCACCCTGCTCCAGGCACTCGCCGAACTCCCGCAGCAGGACCGGGCCGTGCTCGTCCTGCGCTACTGGGAGGACCTCGGCGTCGAGGAGGCCGCCACCGCGCTGCGCCTCACCCCGAGCGCCGTCCGCTCCCGCGCCTCCCGCGCACTCAGCCGCCTGCGCACCCGGCTCGGCGGGCAGTTCGACGAGCTCGTCCGGCCCTGACGCTCCTTTCTTTCCGGAGCCGCATCGACGCGCTCCTTCACCCCTGACGTTCCCTCCGCACCGTTTCTGGAGCATGCCGATGACTTCCGAAGAGGACTTCGCCCGCGCCCTGCGGGCCTCCGCCGACCACGCGCCCGAACCGGCCACCGAACTGTTCGCGCTGGCCGCCGAACGCCGCGGCCGCACCCGGGTGCGCCGCCGCCGGGCCGCCGGTGCCTCCGCGCTCGCCCTGGTCGCCGCCGCTGGGTGCGCGCTGGCCCTGCTGCCCGACCGCTCCCCGGCGCGTCCCGCACCGGCCGCATCGCCCGTCGGCCAGACCTTCATGTCCGACACTCTGAGCTCACTGATGCCCGCCGACGGCCGGATCACCAACCTCTCGGGCACCTCCCCCGACGACCTGCAGCCCGGCCGCACCCCGATGGGCTGGCTGGAGTACGACGACGGCAACGGCCCGGCCCGGGTCCTGCTGACCATCGACCGGCTGGCCACCCCGCTCAGCGACAGCGCCGCCGCCCTGCAGTGCCCCGACACCCTCAACCAGCCGACCGCCGCCTGCCAACTCACCACCCGCCCCGACGGTTCCCGCCTGATCACCACCACCATCGCCCCGCGCTGGGAGGCCGGCGACCGCGTCTGGACCGTCACGTACGCCACCACCGACGGCCGGATCGTCAACGCCACCGAGGTCGCCTCCGGCCGCCCGGGCCACCCGGCCCGCGAGCAGCCGCCACTCACCCAGGAACGACTGCTGGACGTGGCCACCTCCGACGCCTGGCGGCCGGCCTTCACCGTCCTCCGCGCCTCCACCGTGCCGCCCGCCGCACCCGTCGGCAGCCCCGCCGTACTCGCCGCCCTACGCGCCACGCTGCCCGCCGACGCCACCTTCGACCCGGGCCCGGGCACCCAGGACACCCCGGGACGGGTGCACGGAACCGTCTCCCTCGCCAATCTCACCAGCCAGCTGGTCGTCTCCGTCGAACACGGCTGGCAGCGGGGCTTCCCCGCCGACCCGGACACCAGGTTCCGCAACACCGGATTCGGCGGGCGCTTCAAGGAGCACCCGGACGGAACCCGGTCCTACGTCAAGGAGGTCCCCGTCCCCGGGCCCGACGGCACCAAAGACACCCGGGGCGCCGAGGTGATCGCGGGCGCGCTGCTCCCCGACGGCACCATGGTGACCGCCAAACTCTGGACCTACGGGCCCAACTACCAGGTCACCCGCGACGCCCCGGCACTCAGCCAGGAACAGCTGGTCGCGCTGGTCAGCGCCCCGTCCTGGGCGCACGCCTGACGGCACGTCCTGCCGGGGCGCGCCGTTTCCCGCGGCGGCGCGCCCCGGCCATGATGCTGGGACGATGGACTGCCTGTTCTGCCGTGTCGTGGCCGGCGAAGTCACTGTCGAAACCGTCCTCGCCGACGACGTCGTCCACGCCTTCCTCGACCACCGGCCACTGTTCCCCGGCCACCTGCTGGTGATCCCGCGCCGCCACGTCCCCACCCTGACCGACCTCACCGACGACGAGACGGGCCCCTACTACACCCGCGTCCGCCAGCTCACCGCCGCCGTCGAACGCGGCACGGCCGCCGCCGGCAGCTTCGTCGCGGCCAACAACCGGATCAGCCAGTCCGTGCCCCACCTGCACACCCACATCGTCCCCCGCAACCCCAAGGACGGCCTGCGCGGCTTCTTCTGGCCCCGCACCCACTACCGCGACGACGCTCACGCGGCGGAGACGGCGGCCCGCATCCGCAACGCCCTCTGACCTCACCCGCCCCGCCCCACCCACCCACCCACCCGAGCACCCCGCCGCCGTCGAGGACCGGAAAGACAACGCTGCGCGGGCAAGGTCTGGCTGGTGCCGCTCACGGCTCTTCCGCAGTCCCACGGACCGCTGTGCGGAAGGCGCACAACTCCCCAATCCCCCACCCCGCCGGAGGCATGCCGTTACAGCTCTTCCGCAGTGCCCCGAACCGCCGTGCGGAAGGCGCACAACTCCCCGATCCCCCACCCCGCCGAAGGCATGCCGTTACGCCTCTTCCGCGGTCCCACGGACCGCCGTGCGGAAGGCGATGGGGGTGGTGCCGGTGCGTTGGTGGAAGAACTTGGCGAAGTTGGCGGCGTCGGCGAAGCCGAGGTGGTCGGCTATGCGGGCGGCGGGGGTGTCGCTGTGGGCGAGGAGGCGTTTGGCTTCGAGGACTACGCGGCGGTCGACGAATTCCTTGGCGCCGATGCCCGCGGCGGCGAGGGTGGCGCGGGAGAGGGTGCGGGGGGAGTAGCCGAGGGCTTTGGCGTAGTCCTCGACGCGGCGGGTGCGGGTGAAGTGGTGTTCGACGGCGTGGCGGAAGCGGCGGTAGGTCTCGCCGGGTTCGGCGGTCGCGCTGCCGCAGGGGGTGGCGGGGTTGGCGAGGCGCAGCAGGAGTGCGGCGAGCAGGTGGCGGAGCAGGGCGTGGTGGATGTCGGCGGGGAGGTCGGCGCCGGAGGCGTATTCGTGTTCGAGGTGGCGGAGCGCGTGCCGGAGGGCGTCGCGGGAGGTGCCGGTGGTGTGCAGGACGGCGGCGGCGAAGGGGTCGTCGAGGCGGGCGGCGGCGACTGTCGCGGGGTCGGGGAAGCCGGGTTCGAAGAGGACGAGGGTGCCGTCGGCGTCGTCGAGTTCGCCCCATTGCTGGACCTGTCCGGGCCGGACCCAGAGCCAGCTGCCGGGGTGGACGGCGTGTTCGGTGAAGTCGACGGTGTGGTGGAGGGTGCCGCTGTCGAGGGTGAGGAGGTGGTGGAAGGCGGGCCGCTGGGGGCGGTGGAAGGCGCGGTCGGCGGCGGTGTCGCGGCGGGCGCGCAGTTCGGCGAGGGTCAGTACTTCGACGCCGGCCGGTGTGCCGGGTGGCGCGGCGAAGGGGACCTCGGGGATCGTCGTCCCGGACGTCGGGTTGTCGCTGGCTCGCATGGTCACCACCCGCAGCCAGGCTACCTCCGGTGGATCTTCCGCCGGGAGGGCGGCGGTACGGTCGGCGGGAAAGCGGGACAGTGGGGCCGGCGGGACGGGAACGGGGAGTGGGGATGGAGCGGCGTTCGACGTTGCACGATGTGGCGCGTGAGGCGGGGGTGAGTGCGAAGACGGTGTCGCGGGTGGTGAACGGGGACGGGCCGGTGGCGGCGGCGACCCGGGCGCGGGTGCTGGCGGTGACGGAGCGGTTGGGTTTCCGGCCGAACCTGTTGGCGCGGAGCATTCGGACGGGCGGCCCGGATTCGACGGTGGGGCTGGTGGTGCCGGATCTGGGCAATCCGTTCTTCGGGGCGCTGGCGGGCGGGGTGGAGGAGGCGGCGCGGGCGCGTGGGCTGACGGTGCTGCTGGGGTGTTCGGGCGGTGATCCGGTGCGTGAGGCGGAGGTGGTGGGCGCTTTCCTGGCGCGTCGGACGGCGGCGTTGCTGGTGGTGCCGGCGGCGGGCGGGGAGGCGTTGGCGCAGGCGGGGGCGGCGGGGGTGCCGCTGGTGTTCGTGGACCGTCCTGGGCCGGACGCGGACTGTGTGGTGTCGTCGAACCGGGCGGGTGCCCGCGAGGGCGTGGCCCAGCTGCTGGGCGCGGGGCACCGGCGGGTGGCGTTCCTGGGTGATCTGCCGCCGGAGCTGTACACCCGCCGGGAGCGCCTGGCGGGCTACCGGGACGCGCTGGCGGAGGCCGGCGTCCCGGTCGACGAGGTGCTGGTCGCGGATGCCCGGACGGCGGCGGACGCGGCGGACGCGGTGCTGCGGCTGCTGGCGCTGCCGGATCCGCCGACGGCGCTGTTCGCGTCGAACGTGAACGCGGCGACGGGTGCGGTGCTGGCGCTGGGCCGGGCGGGCCGTCGCGAGGTGGCGGTGCTGGCGTTCGACGACCTGCCGTTGGCGGAGGTGCTGGATCCGCCGCTGTCGGCGGTGGCGCAGGCCCCGGCGGAGCTGGGTGCGGCGGCGGTGCGGCTGGCGCTGGCCCGGCTGGACGGGGACGATTCGCCGCCGCGCACCGAGACGGTGCCGACCCGGCTGGTGCTGCGCGGCAAGCCCGTGATGGCAAGCCCGTGACGGCGAGTCCGTGATGGCAGGCCCGTGACGGCGAGCCCTTGACTACCCGCCGGTAGCGGATGGAGGGTGGCCGCCACCGGAAACCAGCCCTGAGGAGTGCGGATGGCCCCGCAGTTCGGCGACTACCAGAACGAGATCTACTTCGAGGCGCTGTTCGGCGTCGCGCCCAAGCTCCCGATGACCTTCGCGGGCCTGGCGGAGCGGGCGCAGCAGGCGCTGGCGCCGGACGTGTGGTCGTACGTGGCGGGCGGCGCGGGCGACGAGCACACCCAGCGGGCGAACGTCGCGGCGTTCGAGCGCTGGGGGCTGGTGCCGCGGATGCTGGTGGGCGCGAAGGAGCGGGACCTGCGGGTGGACCTGTTCGGTCTGGAGTTGGCGTCGCCGCTGTTCATGGCCCCGGTCGGGGTGCTGGGGCTGTGCGCGCCGGACGGGCACGGGGATCTGGCGGCGGCCCGGGCGGCGGCCCGCACGGGGGTGCCGATGGTCGCGTCGACGCTGTCGGTGGATCCGATGGAGCGGGTGGCGGCGGAGCTGGGCGACACCCCGGGGTTCTTCCAGCTGTACACGCCGACCGACCGGGCGCTCGCGGAGTCGCTGGTGCAGCGGGCGGAGGCGGCCGGGTTCAAGGGCATCGTGGTGACGCTGGACACCTGGGTGACGGGCTGGCGGCCGCGCGACCTGGGCAGTGGCAGCTTCCCGCAGCTGCGCGGGCACTGTCTGGCGAACTACACCTCGGACCCGGTGTTCCGGGCGAGGCTCAAGGACCCGGACGGGGATCCGCGCGGCGCGGTGATGGACTGGGTGCAGATCTTCGGCAACCCGCTGACCTGGGACGACCTGCCGTGGCTGCGTTCGCTGACTTCGCTGCCGCTGATCCTGAAGGGCCTGTGCCACCCGGAGGACGTCCGGCGGGCGAAGGACGCGGGCGTGGACGGCGTCTACTGCTCCAACCACGGCGGCCGGCAGGCGAACGGCGGGCTGCCGGCGCTGGAGTCGCTGGCCGAGGCGGTGGCGGCGGCGGACGGCCTGCCAGTGCTGTTCGACTCGGGGGTGCGCAGCGGCGCGGACGCGGTGAAGGCGCTGGCGCTGGGTGCGACGGCGGTGGGGGTGGGCCGGCCGTACGTGTACGGGCTGGCGCTGGGCGGCGAGGCGGGGGTCGTGCACGTGCTGCGGTCGCTGCTGGCGGAGGCGGATCTGCTGATGGCGGTGGACGGCTATCCGTCGCTGGAGTCGCTGCGGGTGCCGGGGGCGCTGCGCCGCTGCTGAGGCCGTCTCCGGTCACGGTCCTTATTGCGACTTACTTGCAATAACAGAGAGCATGCAGCAGAGTGGGGCCGCGGGGTCGTCCTCCGATCGTCTTCCCAACCGGCGTCCGCCGGGACACGGCGCCGGCCCCGCGCCAACTCCCCTCCCCCGGGCTCAGCCCAGCGGCAGCCGCACCAGCATGGTCTTGCCGCCGCCGTCCGCGTCGGCCAGCGTCGCGGTGCCGCCGCCGGCGAGCTGCGCCAGCTCGTGCACCAGGTTCAGGCCCCAGCCGCCGCTGCCGTCCGGGTGCGGAGTCTCCCGGCGGTGCGGGCAGTGCGGGTGCCGGTCGTGCACCCGGACCGTCAACTCGTCCGCCGCGAAGTCCAGTTGGAGCGTGGTGCGGGGCGAGCGCACTGCCGCGTGGCGGACCGTGTTGGTGACCAGTTCGCTGACCACCAGCAGCACGGTGTCGGTCAGCGGGTGGTCCGCGTCCAGGCCGCGGGCGGCCAGTTCGGCGCGCACACCGCGCCGCGCCTCGGGCACGGACGCGGGTACGGTCGCCAGGCTCAGGCAGTACCGCACGGTCTGGGGTGGGTCCGCGACAGCCATGGTCGGTCCCTTCACAGCGGGGGCGACCGGGGTCGGAGCGAGAGCGCCGTCGTCCGGCCGCGTGGGGGCTCGGCAGCCCTGCCCCGTCCGGACGGACCGGACAGATTACCGTCAACCAGTACGGTAAGGCCGAAAGGCCCCGGATGCGGCGGCGGATGGTGGACAGTGGCCACAACTCGCCACCCCCGCACGGCTCCTGCGGCGGGGGCGACCGGCGGCGCGTGGTATCGGACCTCAGATCGCGGGCGTGGCGCCCGGGATCCGCTCGAACACCAGGTTGGTGCGGGTCTGGGCGACCGCCGGATGCGTCGTCAGGTGCTCCACCACGAAGCAGCGCAGCGCCTCCGGGTCGGCCACCGCCACGTGCAGCAGGTAGTCCTCGCTGCCCGCCATGTGGAACACCGCCAGCACCCCGGGCAGTTGGGGCGCCGCCGCCCGGAAACTGCCGTTCTGCTCCACGGTGTGCGCTCGCAGGCGCACCGAGATCATCGCCTGCAGCGACAGCCCGACGGCCGGCAGGTCGACCTCCGCGTGGTAGCCGCGGATCACCCCGCGCTCGCGCAGCGCCCGCACCCGGGTCAGACAGGTGGACGGGGCGATCCCGACCAGTTCCGCCAGCGCGTTGTTGGCCATCCGGGCGTTCGCCAGCAGCGCCCGGACGATCGCCCGGTCGGTCTCGTCCAGCGCCGCGCGGGCCCGTGGAATGTTCGGCACGCCACCAGCGTGGCGGCCCGGGTCGAACATTCGCAAGACCGCACCCCCTCCGAACCGAATGATCGATTGTCCCTCTGGCCTTCTCGCGGCATCAACTTCACCATCAACGGCCATGAGCCGACTCGACACCAGAGCCGTGCACGCCGGCCGCGACGACCTCGCCGGCCTCGGCACGCACGTCCCCCCGCTCGACCTGTCCACCACCTACCCGGTGCCCGACCTCGCCGCCGGCGGCGACGCCTACCAGGCGCTGGCCACCGGCGGACGGCCGCCCGCCGAGGGCGGGCTGGTCTACCAGCGGCTGTGGAACCCCACCGTCGCCCGTTTCGAGAACGCGCTGGCCGAACTGGAGGGCTGCGCCCAGGCGGTGGCGTTCTCCTCCGGCATGGCCGCGCTCACCGCCTGCCTGCTGGCCGCCGCCTCGGAGGGCCGTCGGCACGTGGTCGCGGTGCGCCCGCTGTACGGCGGCTCGGACCACCTGCTGGACTCCGGCCTGCTCGGCACCGAAGTCACCTGGGCCACCCCGGACACCGTCGCCGCCTCCGTCCGCCCCGACACCGGGCTCGTCCTGGTGGAGACGCCCGGCAACCCCACCCTGGACCTGGTCGACCTGGCCGCGATCGCCCACCAGTGCGGCGACGCACCGCTGATGGTCGACAACACCTTCGCCACCCCGGTGCTGCAGCGCCCCGCCGAGTTCGGCGCCGCGCTGGTGCTGCACTCCGCGACCAAGTCGATCGGCGGCCACGGCGACGTGCTGGCCGGCGCCGTCGCCTGCACCACCGAGTGGGCCGAGCGGCTGCGCCGGGTCCGCGCCGTCACCGGCGCGATCCTGCACCCGCTGGCCGGCTACCTGCTGCACCGCGGCCTGCAGACCCTGCCGCTGCGGGTGCGGGCCGCCTCGGAGAGCGCCGCCCGGCTCGCCGACTGGCTCGCCGAGCAGCCCGAGGTGACGGCCGTGCACTACCCCGGCCGCTCCGGCTCCCCGCTGCTCGGACGTCAACTCCTCGGCGGCGGCAGCACCTTGGCGTTCGAGGCGGCGGGCGGCTTCGAGCACGCGGCGGCGATCGCCGAGCACTGCGAGCTGATCACCCACGCGGTCTCGCTCGGCGGCGTGGACACCCTGATCCAGCACCCGGCCTCGCTCACCCACCGCCCGGTCGCCGCCGCCCACAAGCCCGTCCCCGCCCTGCTGCGGCTGTCGGTCGGCCTGGAGGACCCGGCCGACCTGGAGGCGGACCTCGCCAAGGCGCTGCTCCGGTAGCACGGCACCCGGGCCGACGTCGGCCATCCCCGAGCCGGTGACGTCGGCCCACCGGGCAGCCACCCCCCGGTGCGGGGGATTTCCCCCGCACCCTTCCGGTGGCACGCCCCAGCGCGTCGCACCGCCCCGCCGAACCATGATCGTCACCAGGGCCGCACCCGGCGGCCCGGACACGGAGACACGACCATGACGGCTCACCACCGGCACCTCAGCAGGCGCGGCCTGCTCGCCGCCACCACCGCGGCCCTCGCCGTCCCCGCGCTGCGCATCCCGGCCGCCGCCGCGGCCGACCGCACGGACCGCCAGGAACTGCTCGTGGTCAAGCAGCTGGAGGCCGCCGCGCACCCGCTGCGCACCACCGCGCCCGGCGGCCGCAGCACCGACCTGGCGGCGCTCGGCGACCTGATCGGCGACTCGCTGGTCGTCGGCCTCGGCGAGGCCACCCACGGCTCCCACGAGTTCTTCACGCTCAAGCACCGGCTCTTCCGCCACCTGGTCGAGGAGCGCGGCTTCACCACCTTCGCCCTGGAGGCGAGCTGGACGGCGGGCCTGGAGATCGACGAGTTTCTCCAGGGCGGCGAGGGCGACGCCCGCCAGGTCGCCGACCGCGCCTTCGCCGGATCGCCGTGGCACCGCGAGGAGTTCGCCGACCTGATCGGCTGGATGCGGGACCACAACCGCCGCCACCCCGGCCGCCCCGTCCACTTCCTCGGCGACGACCTCGGCCTGCCCGGCCTCGGCGACCGGGTCTTCCAGCGCGTCCTCGACCTCGCCCGCCCCCAGGATCTGGCCCGGCTCACCGACCTGTACGCGCCGCTGCGCCCGCTGGACGACGTATTCGGCTACCTCGGCCGACCGGTCGCCGAGCGCCGCGCCAACGCCGAACTCGCCCGCAAGGCCTTCGAGTTGGCGTCCTCGGCGGGCGACCCGTGGGCCGAGCAGCACGCCCGGGTGATCGCCGACACCTTCGCCTTCCTCACCATGGACGCCGGCGACCCGGCGACGGTCGCGGCCGCCGAGCAGCTCCGCGACCGCGCCATGGCGCACAACGTGCTGTGGTGGCAGCGGCGGACCGGCCACCGCATCCTGGTCTCCGCGCACAACGGCCATGCCGGCTACGCCTCCACCATGCCGGAGCTCTACCCCGTCCCGCAGGGCGCGCAGCTGCGCCAGGCCCTCGGCGACCGCTACACCGCGATCGGCACCACCTTCGACCGCGGCACCTTCCTCACCACCCGCGACGGCGCGGGCGGCGCGTGGGGGCCGGTCAGCCTCCCGCCCGCCGCGCCCGGCAGCGTCGAGTACGTCCTCGACCAGGTCCGCCACGTCGACTACTACGTGCCGCTGCGCCGGCTGCCCGCCGCAGCGGGCAACTGGCTGGCAACCCCGCGCCCGACGTACGACGCGGGGACCACCTTCACCACGCCCCTGCGGGAACTCGCCGTCGGCGCGGCCTACGACGTCCTGGTCCACCTGCACGAGGTGACGGCCGCAAGGGAGTTGACGCCCTGAACCCGGCTGCGCCCTGACCCGGCTGCGGTCAGCCGGCGGCGACGGTGCGCAGGTGGTTCAGCACCAGCGGGTCGATCCGGCCCTCGACCAGGCGGCCCTCGAGGTTCTCCACCCCGGCCCAGCGGTCGAGCTCGTCGTAGCCGAGCTTGGCGAGCAACGCGCCGACCTCGTCGGCGAGTTCGCCGTCGAGCGCGAGCAGCGAGTCCGGGTCCGGGGTGCCGTGCAGGATCTCGTGCAGGGCGAGCAGGCGGCGCAGTTCGCCGACCGGGTCCGCGTGGTCCTCGACCCGCAGGTCGTGCGAGGTGTCGCCCCAGCCGCCGACGCCCTTGCCGGGCTCGACCACGTACAGCCCGGCGCTCTGCCGGCCGCGGGAGTCGCCACCGGCCGCGTCACCAGCCGTGAGGGCGGCCAACAGCCGCTCGGCGAACGGGAGTTCGGCGGAGGCCAGCCAGGCGGCCTCCATCTCGCCGACCACCTCCGGCCCGGTCAGGATGTTGCCCTGGATCGCGTAGTCCGGGCCGGACACCCCGCCCGCCCAGGGCAGGCACTCCTCGCCGGTCCAGCTGACGGCGCTCTCCGGGCCGACCACGCCGAGCTGGCGGTGCACCCGCCCGTCGTCCGCGGCGAGCAGCGCCGCGACGGTGGAGGCGGGCGAGGCGCCGCTGCGCAGCATGGCCATGCCCTGCGGGCGGTAGGCGAGGTTGGCCCAGGCCTGGGAGGCGAGGGCGCCGGTGCCGATCTCGGCGGCCGGAACGAGGGCGCCGACGGCGAGGAACTTGCTGGCCACGGCCACGCCATAGGCGTTTCCGTGCCGAGCGACGATGGAGAAGGTCACGAGCGGCGACGATAGCTGTGCAGGAACGTTTCGTCCACGGTGAGTCCCGGTTTGGCACATTCCGTCAAGTTCCGCGGCATAGCGGCATACAGGGTCGCGCGCGACGGGCGAAATGCTGCGGCGGGCGCCGGTCTCGTCCCCGGCACCCGCCGTCCGCCGTCCGCGCGACGGCTCAGAGGTCGAACTTGGCGCGCTTGTCCTCCGGCACCAGGTCGACGTACTCGGGGTGCTTGGCGATCCAGCCGCGGATGAACGGGCAGTACGGCAGGACGCCCAGGCCGCGCTCGCGCGCCGTGTCGAGGACGGCGCGGGCCAGCTTGCCGCCCAGGCCCTGGCCCTCGAAGGCCGGGTCGATGACGGTGTGGACGAAGGCGATCTGCCCGCCGTCGCGGAGCTGGTACTCGGCGAATCCGGCCAGTCCGGCGTCGGTGGTGATCTCGAAGCGGGACTGCTCGGTGTTGTCGGTGACCTGGGGTTCCATGGCGCACGCTCCTGGGTGTCGGGGTTCCTGGGTGTCGGGGCTCTCGGTCGGAAGATAGGGCATCGAGGGCCCGTCACTGTCCTCGTAGCGCAGCGAGTTGTTGCGCGAAGGGCACAACCTGCTCGGCCTGGTGCGTCGCGGCGGGCCGCCCGGCCAGCAGGGCGGCGAGTTCGCGGGCGGCGCGGTCGATCCGGCCGGCCAGCGAGCCGTCCGCCCCGTTCGCACCCCAGTCCTCGGAGGCGGCGAAGACCGCGGTGGGGACCACCACCGCGCGCAGGTGCGCGAAGAGCGGCCGCATCACGTGTTCGAGGGCGAGGCTGTGCCGGGCGGTGCCGCCGGTGGCGGCGATCAGCACGGGGGTGCCGGTCAGCGCGTCCTTGTCGAGCACGTCGACGAAGGACTTGAACAGCCCGCTGTAGGAGGCGGAGAAGATCGGCGTGACGGCGATCAGCCCGTCCGCCTCCTCGACCGCCCGCACGGCGTCGCGCAGCGCGGGCGGCGGGAAGCCGGTGACCAGGTTGTCCGCGATGTCCCGGGCGAGCTCCCGCAGTTCGACCACCCGGACGTCCACCTCCCGCCCGGCACTGCCCAGTTCGCGGGCGGCGGCGCCGGCCAGGCGGTCGGCGAGCAGCCGGGTGGAGGACGGGACGGAGAGCCCCGCCGTCACCACGACCAGTTTCAGCGCGCTCACTTGGCGACCGCCTCCTGCTGCCCGGCCGCCACCAGCGCGGCGTGGGTGGGCCCGTCCGGGACCTCGGCGGGGCGGTTCTTGGCGAACTCCTTGCGCAGTACCGGAACGACCTCCTCGCCGAGCAGGTCGAGCTGCTCCAGCACGGTCTTCAGCGGCAGTCCGGCGTGGTCCATCAGGAACAGCTGGCGCTGGTAGTCGCCGAAGGTCTCGCGGAAGCTCAGGGTCTTCTCGATGACCTCCTGCGGGCTGCCGACGGTCAGCGGCGTCTGCTCGGTGAACTCCTCCAGCGAGGGCCCGTGCCCGTAGACAGGGGCGTTGTCGAAGTACGGGCGGAACTCGCGCACCGCGTCCTGCGAGTTCTTGCGCATGAAGACCTGCCCGCCGAGGCCGACGACGGCCTGCTCGGCGGTGCCGTGGCCGTAGTGCGCGTACCGCTCGCGGTAGAGGTTGACCAGGCGCTGGAAGTGCTCCTTGGGCCAGAAGATGTTGTTGGCGAAGAAGCCGTCGCCGTAGTAGGCGGCCTGTTCGGCGATCTCGGGGCTGCGGATCGAGCCGTGCCAGACGAACGGCGGGGTGTCGTCGAGCGGGCGCGGGGTGGAGGTGAAGGACTGCAGCGGGGTGCGGAAGCGGCCCTGCCAGTCGACGTTCTCCTCGCGCCAGAGCTGGTGCAGCAGCGCGTAGTTCTCGATGGCGAGCGGGATGCCCTGGCGGATGTCCTTGCCGAACCACGGGTAGACGGGGCCGGTGTTGCCACGGCCCATCATCACGTCCACCCGGCCGTTCGCGAGGTGCTGGAGCATCGCGAAGTCCTCGGCGATCTTCACCGGGTCGTTGGTGGTGATCAGCGTGGTGGAGGTGGAGAGGATCAGCTTCTCGGTGCGGGCCGCGATGTAGCCGAGCATGGTGGTCGGCGAGGACGGGACGAACGGCGGGTTGTGGTGCTCGCCGGTGGCGAACACGTCGAGGCCGACCTCCTCGGCCTTGAGCGCGATGGCGACCATCGCCTTGATCCGCTCGTGCTCGCTGGGGGTCCGACCGGTGGTGGGGTCGGTGGTCACGTCGCCGACGCTGAAGATGCCGAACTGCACCGCTCTCAACTCCTTCTCGGTTGATTCAACATTCAACCAGCCGGTGCAACGGGATGCCACCCCGACCTATTCCCGCCAGGATTCCTCGGCGGTTGACCGAAACGCCGACACTCTCGGCAGTTGATCGGATACGCAGAGTTGACTGATGGTCAGGCATTCCGCTTACCTGGTGCACGCCTTCGGGTGCGGACCGTCACCGGCCGCGCCCCTGCCGTCCAGCCGCCCCCACCGGAGTGTCCGTGCGCCTGCGCAAGTTCCTCGCCCCGCTCGTCGCCACCGTCGCCCTGCTCGCGACCGCCGCCCCTGTCGCGTCCGCCGCGACGCCCGCCGAGCTGCGGATCACCCTCACCACCGAGTGCTCCGCCGACTTCCGGCACGGCGACTCCCGGCTCGGCCCGGCCCAACTGCCCAACGCCGGAGCGGTCGGCCGCCAGCTGTTCGGCTACCTGCGCACCGGGCTGATGAGCGAGCAGCAGTTCCTCAACACGTACTACGACAGCGCGGCCGGCAGCTGGAAGTACCCGCCGTCCAACGGCTACGTGCTGATGCCCGACGGCACCCCGATCGAGTACAACACCACCCTCGACCCCGGCCAGGCGATCGACCGCTACGGCAGTGAGTACGGCTCCTTCCTCGCCCCCGAGGGACTGCCGTACGCCGCCCGCTCGATCCCGCCGTCCAGCCTCGACGGCAACCCGGCCGCGGGCTGCAACTACCACGACTACCGGGTACTCAAGGCGTTCACCGTGCACTCCGGCCCGATAGCCCCCTGGTTCGGGCAGCCCGGCCTCGGCCTCCAGTACCAGCTGGACGCCGCACTGGTGCCCGGCGCGCCGGAGCGGATCAACGTCGGGTGGCTGGTGGACAACGGGTACCTGGCGCGCCTGGTCTGACCTGCGCCCAACTGCCGTGCGGCGCCCGGGCCTCGCTCAACTCCGTTCCAGCGCCTGGTCCAGCCAGGCCAGCCAGAACGACTCCAGCTGGACGCCCGCCTGCAGCACCATGTGCTGCAGGCGGTTCTCCGTCTCCGCCCGCTCCGGCGGGAAGTCGCGGCGCTCGATCTCCAGGTAATCGGCCAACTGCGCCCGGTGCAGCTCCCGGTGACGCGCCAGCTCCTCCTCCAGGCCGTCCACACCGAGCACCGCCGCGGCGCGCAGCCGCAGCAGCAGCGGGTCCCGGATCGGCTTCGGGTCCTGCGCATGCCCGACCCACTCGCGCAGCCGCTCCCGCCCCGCCGGCAGCACCTGGTACTCCTTGGGCTGCCCACGCCCCGCCCCCGGCCCCGACGCCCGCACCAGCCCCTCGCGCTCCAGCCGCCCCAGCTCGCGGTAGATCTGCTGGTGCGTCGCCGACCAGAAGAACCCGATCGACCGGTCGAACCGCCGGGTCAACTCCAGCCCCGAGGAAGGCTTCTCCAGCAGGGCGGTGAGGATCGCGTGCGGCAGTGACATGCGGCGATCGTACGGGCCGCGACTCGCTGGGCGATCCTCGGCGCCTTGGGGGCCGCGGTGCGCGGCGGTGCGCAGCCGGTGCGCAGCCGGTGCGGGTGGCCGGAAAGCTCGGTCGGGGGTCTTGTGCCGCTCCAACTCCTGGCGAATACTCCCGGGATAGCGCTTGTCAGGGGCAGATCAGAACCGGGGCCGCGAGTCGACCGGTCCGCGATCGCCGCCTGCCCGCGCCTCACGGCCCGTCACTTGCCCGGGCCTCCCCCACCCCTCAGGAGGAGAACTGTGAGGACCATGCGCACCACCCCCACGTCGCCGTCCCGCACCCGCGGACGCCTGCTCGCCGTCGCCGTCGCCCTCGCCGCGGCGACCGCGCTCGCTGCGCCCAGCGCCGTCGCGGCCGACGGCGTCGCGGACGACGGCGTCGCGGACGCCGGCACGCTGGCCCAGGTCAGCACCGCGGTCGAGCAGGCCGGCGTCAACGGCATCGCCTGGCACACCGACCAGGCCACCGGCCAGGTCGTCGTGACGGCCGACAGCAGCGTCGGCCCCGCCGCGCTCGCCACACTCGGCAAGGCCGCCGGGACGAAGCACCTCAAGATCGAGCGGACCGCGGGCACCTTCACCCCGCTGCTGTCCGCCGGCGCGGCCATCTACGGTGGCGGCTACCGCTGTTCGCTGGGCTTCAACGTGGTCAAGGGCGGCGTCTACTACTTCCTGACCGCCGGCCACTGCGGCAACATCGCGAGCACCTGGTACAGCAACTCCGCCCAGACCACCACGCTCGGATCCACCGTCAGCTCCAGCTTCCCCGGCACCGACTACGCGCTCGTGAAGTACAGCAGCGCCTCGGCCAGCCACCCCGGCGGCTACTCCGCGGCCAGCGCGTACGTCGGCGAATCCGTCAAGCGCACCGGCTCCACCACCGGCACCCACGGCGGCACCGTCACCGCCCTGAACGCCACCGTCCGCTACTCCGACGGCAGCACCGTCCGCGGCCTGATCCAGACCAACGTCTGCGCCGAGGGCGGCGACTCCGGCGGCCCGCTCTACGACGGCACCAAGGCCCTCGGCCTCACCTCCGGCGGCAGCGGCAACTGCACCTCCGGCGGCACCACCTTCTTCCAGCCCGTCACGGCGGCCGCCGCCGCGTACGGCGTCTCGCTGTACTGACCGCACACCCGCGGCCCCTCGGACCTGCCGGCCCGAGGGGCCGCGGGCATGGCTTCCCGGCGCGGCCTGCCTGCGACAGGGTCGCCCGCTCAGCTACTGCTGACGCGACAGCAGGGTGTGGACCTGGCGGGGCTTGAGCTCGCGCTCGTCGAACACGACCACCTCGGGGCACTCCCGGCCCACGGCGGCGAACGCGCCCTGGAACGCCTGCGGGGACTCGAACGCGCCGGTGGTGACGACGGCGTCGCCCTCGGGGGTGACCCAGACCTCGGCCCGGAGGAATCCCTGCTGCCGGGTCAGCACCTCGCAGACCTGGTGGCAGCGGTCGACGAACTCCTCGACGTACTCGGACTTCGGGTAGTGGTAGGCGACGAAACCGAACGACATGGTGATGCCCTCCCCGGATTGTACGATGGCGTACAACGAAGCTAGACCCGTTGTACGCTGCCGCACAACGGCGGAGATCATGAGGTGGATCACACCATGGGCGCACTGCGCACACCGCGCGAGAAGTGGGTCGAGACCGGCCTGCAGACCCTTGCCTCGGGCGGCGTGGACGCCGTGCGCGTCGAGGCCCTGGCCAAGTCCCTCGGCGTGACCAAGGGCGGGTTCTACGGCTACTTCGCCGACCGCGACGCCCTGCTGACCGAGATGCTGGACACCTGGGAACGCGAGGCCACCGACGACGTCCTCGAACGGATCGGGCACGAGGACGCGGACCCCCGCGCCAGGGCCCGCCGCGCCGGGAAGCTCACCTTCTCCGACCGCCTGCGCCCCATCGACCTGGCCGTCCGCGACTGGGCCCGCCGCGATCAGGCCGTCGCCGAACGCCTGCGCCGCGTGGACAACAGGCGCATGGACCTACTGCGCGAGGCCATCGGCACTGTCTGCACCGACCCTGACGAGGTCGAGGCCCGTAGCCTGCTCGCCTTCTGCCTCGCCATCGGCAACCACTTCCTCGCCGCCGATCACCCCGGCCGCACCCGCGCCGAAGTCCTCGACCGCGCCGGCCGCCTGATCCTCGAACGCCCGGCCGACGACCCGGCCCGCTGACCGCCCTGCGCGCCGAACCACCGCCCGAACCACGGCCCAGGAACGCCCGGTGGGCCGGAACGCGGTCGCGTCCCGGCGCACTCGCTCACTCCAGCTGACGTCGGCTCAGAGCGCCGCCGCCAGGCGGGTGCCCTGGTCGATGGCGCGCTTGGCGTCGAGTTCGGTGGCGAGGTCGGCGCCGCCGATCAGGTGCGGCGTGATGCCGCGCTCGCGGAGGGTGTCGAGGAGGTCGCGGCGGGGTTCCTGGCCGGCGCAGAGGACGATGGTGTCGACGGGGAGGGTCTGTTCGGTGCCGTCGACGGTCACGTGCAGGCCGGCGTCGTCGATGCGGCGGTATTCGACGCCGGGGACCATGACGACGCCGCGGTGGCGCAGTTCGGTGCGGTGGATCCAGCCGGTGGTCTTGCCGAGGCCGGCGCCGACCTTGCCGGTCTTGCGCTGGAGCAGGTGGACGCTGCGCGGGACGGCGGGGCGGGCGGGGGTGGCGAGGCCGCCGGGGGTGGTGTGGTCGGCGTCGACGCCCCACTTGGCGAGGAAGTCGGAGTCGGTGCCCTGGTCGGTGAGGTATTCGGCGACGTCGAAGCCGATGCCGCCGGCGCCGATCACGGCGACGCGGTCGCCGACCTTGGCGCCGTCGCGCAGCACGTCGAGGTAGCCGAGCACGCTGGGGTGGTCGATGCCCTCGATCTCGGGGGTGCGCGGGGTGACGCCGGTGGCGAGCACGACCTCGTCCCAGCCGGTCAGGGCGTCCGCGTCGGCCATCGTACCGAGGCGCAACTCGACTCCGGTGCGGGCGAGTTCGTACCGGTAGTAGCGCAGCGTCTCGTCGAACTCCTGCTTGCCCGGGACGCGGCGGGCGACGTTCAGCTGTCCGCCGATCTCACTCGCGGCGTCGAACAGGGTGACGTGGTGGCCCCGGTCGGCGGCGGAGACGGCGAACGCGAGGCCGGCGGGGCCGGCGCCGACCACGGCGATGCGCTTGCGCAACTGCGTGGGGGCGAGGACGAGTTCGGTCTCGTGGCAGGCGCGCGGGTTGACCAGGCAGGAGGTGATCTTCGCGCTGAAGGTGTGGTCCAGGCAGGCCTGGTTGCAGCCGATGCAGGTGTTGATGGCCTCGGGGGTTCCGGCGGCGGCCTTGTTGACGAAGGCGGCGTCGGCGAGCATCGGGCGGGCCAGCGAGACCAGGTCGGCGTGGCCGGTGGCGAGCAACTCCTCGGCGAGTTCCGGGGTGTTGATGCGGTTGGTAGTGACCAGCGGGATGCCGACCTTGCCCATCAGCTTCTTGGTGACCCAGGCGAACGCGCCGCGCGGCACCGAGGTGGCGATGGTCGGGATGCGGGCCTCGTGCCAGCCGATGCCGGTGTTGATGATGGTGGCGCCGGCCGCCTCGATCTCCCCGGCGAGGCGCACCACCTCGTCGAAGGTGGAGCCGCCGGGGACCAGGTCGAGCATGGAGAGCCGGTAGACGAGGATGAAGTCCGCGCCGACCCGCTCGCGCACCCGGCGGACGATCTCGACCGGGAAGCGCATCCGGTTCTCGTACGAGCCGCCCCAGCCGTCGGTGCGGTGATTCGTCTGTCGGGCGATGAACTCGTTGATCAGGTAGCCCTCGGAGCCCATGATCTCCACGCCGTCGTACCCGGCGGAGCGGGCGAGTTCGGCGCAGCGCGCGAAGTCCTCGATGGTCTGCTCGATCTGCTCCTCGGTCAGCTCGTGCGGGACGAACGGGCTGATCGGGGCCTGCAGGGCGGACGGGGCGACCAGGTCCTCGTGGTAGGCGTACCGACCGAAGTGCAGGATCTGCAGGGCGATCTTGCCGCCCTCGGCGTGGACGGCGTCGGTGACCACGCGGTGTTCGGCGGCCTCCTGCTCGGTGGTGAGCTTGGCGCCGCCGCCCCACGGCCGCCCGGCCTCGTTGGGCGCGATGCCGCCGGTGACGATCAGGCCGACGCCGCCGCGGGCGCGCTCCGCGTAGAACGCCGCCATCCGCTCGAAGCCGTTCGCGGCCTCCTCCAGGCCGACGTGCATGGAACCCATCACCACCCGGTTCCGCAGCGTGGTGAAGCCCAGGTCGAGCGGGGCCAGCAGGTGGGGGTACGCAGCAGTCATCGACGCCTCCGGTCCGGATTTGTTACCCAACGGTAGGGGGCGTCCGGCCAACTCTGCAACTAGTTGCAGAAACCATGGCGGGGACCGCGCGGCGCTAGGCTCGGGCCCATGAGTACGGACGAGGCGAGCGTACGGATCGACAGCTGGATCTGGGCGATCCGGCTGATCAAGACCCGCTCGGCGGCGGGCGCGGCCTGCCGGGCCGGGCACGTCAAGGTGAACGGGGCCACCGCGAAGCCCGCGCAGCACGTCAAGGCGGGCGACGACGTCCGCGTGCGGGTCGAGGGCCGGGAACGGATCGTCCAGGTGGTCCGGCCGATCGCCAAACGGGTCGGCGCCCCCGTCGCCGAGACCTGCTACGTCGACCACAGCCCCCCGCCGCCGCCCCGCACCGAACGCCCCGCCGAGATCGGCCTCCGCGACCGCGGCACCGGCCGCCCCACCAAACGCGACCGCCGCGACCTGGACAAGCTCCGCGACGGCTACCGCCCCTACTTCTGACCAAGCCTTACGCCTCCTGGGCGCGTTCCTTCGCGACCCGCACCTGCTCGGCGAACTCCTCGGCGGTGATCCGCTCCACCGAGGCCCCGTACTTCGCGGCCAGTTCGTCGGCGGGTGCGCTGTCGTGCTCCACCAGGTCGGCCACCAGCAGCGCCCGCCCGCTCTCCACCCGCGACGACAGCACGATCAGGCCCGCGCCGCCGTCGGTCATCTCCGTCTGCTCGGCCGCGTTGCCGATCGCCGCCCCCGCCGCGAAGCCCAGCAGCACCCCGATCGGCCCGCCGAGCAGCCCGACCAGCCCGCCCACCAGCCCCGAACCGACCGTCGGCACACCGGCGCCGCGGATGTGGCTCTCCGGAATGTCGACGATCCCCTCGGCACTGCGCTCCAGCACCGCGAGCTGCCGCAGCCCCGGCAGGTGCATCGCATCCTCATACGCCCGCCGGGCCGCCCCCTGGTCGGTGAAGCCGAGCAGCAGCACGTTGTGGTGGTGGTCGCTCATCGCATTCCCCTTCGCCGACCGGTCGCCGTCCGCCCCGTCCGGACGCGGACCCGCCCATCCTGCCCCGCAGGGCCCACCCCACGCCCGCCCGGCACACCCGTCCGCGTGGCAGCGCGGCCGCAGCGCGCCGGGCTGTCACTGCGAGCACCTAGCCTCCGCGCATCGATCAAGGAATCGATCAAGGAGGAGACATGGGTTTCACCGGAGAGTTCGTCCTGGCACGCAGCGACCGGCCGCTTCGCGAGCTTGCCGTGTTCGCAGCCGGTTGCGCGGAGGGCCACGCGGATTGCGTGACCGACTGCTGGCCGCGCCCCGGCGGCTGGCAGACCTTGCAGATCCTCCACGGCCTCCGGGACAACTCACTTCGGCCGTTCCGGCAGCTCGTCGACACCTCCGGCGCTCCGGTCCTGCTCGCGAACGTCATGGACAGCGACGTGTGCGAGGTCGTCGGCCTGGCGCCGTCCGGGGCGCGGTGGTCGACCATGCTCGACCCCGTCATGGCGGCCGACTACGGGATCCCCCAGCCGGAGCCCGGCGCCGCCGAGCAGATCACCCGGTGGGCCGCCGAGGCCGGCTTCGCCGCCGACCCGGTCGCGCTCGCGGAGGTCCTGGCCAAGCGGGCGGATCCGTTCGTCGAGGAGCTGGTCTTCGACCTGATCGACGCGTGCGGGTTTCCCCCGAGCGTCCCCGCCTCCGAGGCGCCCACCGGCGTCTGACCGCGCCACACCGCCGGCGACCGACGCAGGCGGGCGACGCAGGCGGGCGGGTCGGTGAGCAAGCAAGTGGATGGTCGCCTTCCCCCGGCCGATGGACTTCACCTTCGTCCGCCCCGGGCCCTCGACATGCCCAGCGGCGGCGGCGCCGGCGGCCGGGCGGGTGACGTCGCGGACGCGCGGCCACCGGCGAGGACCACCTCTCGGGGGCCCGCCGCCGGGCCGTCCTCGCGACGGCGGGAGCCGGCCTCGGCGGCGGCGATAATGGTGGCCATGGCCCGCCGACGCACCCCCTCCGCCGCCCCCGCCGCTCCGACCGCCTGCCCGTGCGGACTGCCCGCCGCGTACGCCGACTGCTGCGGGCGGCTGCACCGCGGTGAGGCGGCCGCGAGCAGTGCCGAGCAGTTGATGCGTTCGCGGTTCAGTGCCTTCGCGGTGCGGGACGAGCCGTACCTGCTGCGCTCCTGGCACCCGGACACCCGGCCGGCGTCCGTCGACTTCGATCCGTCGCTGCGCTGGGAGCGGCTGGAGATCCTCGGCGCCACCGACGGCGGGCCGTTCCACCAGGACGGCACGGTCGAGTTCCGGGCCCACTACCGCGAGCGCGGGCGGGCCGGTTCGATGCAGGAGAACAGCCGGTTCGTCCGTCACCAGGGCGAGTGGGTGTACGTGGACGGCGTCATCGAGGGCTGAGCAGGCGGTACTTGACGCCGAGCAGCGCCCCGCCGGCGCCTCGCGGCAGCAGCCACCCGGTGTCGGTGCGGTCCTGCGCGCCGAACCGGTACTTGTACGGCTCGTCGCCACGCAGGAAGTCGAAGACCCGCACGCCGTCCGCCGCGCAGTTGCGCACCGCCGCGTCGATCAGGGCGGTGCCCAGCGATTCGGCGGCCCACCGCTGGTCCCAGCCGATCTGGTAGTAGGCGAACCGGTCGGCCCACCGGAAGCCGTACAGCACGCCGATCAACTCGCCTTCGAAGTACGCGAGTTGGAAGGAAGGTCCGCAGCCGGGCCGGGCGGTCTCCAGCAGCGCCCGGTGCAGCGGGAGCCGGCCGACGTCGAAGCTGCTGACCCCGCCGGCGGCGGCCTGGCGGCGCAGGCGGTGCAGGCGCAGCAGTTCGTCCAGTACGGCGGGCGGGGCGGCGGTGGGCGGCGCCCAGTGAAAGGTGACACCGGCGGCGGCCAGGCGGCGGTGGGCGCGGCGGTTGGCGGCGCGGAAGTCGCGCGAGCCGAGCCGGTCCGGTCCGGCGGTGAGGTCGAGTCGCGGGCAGGCGCTGCGGGTAACGGGGCGGGCGCCGGGCGGCAGCAGGTCGCGGTGCGCGGGGTCCAGCGCGGGCAGCCACAGGGTGCGGCGGCGGGCGCGGCGGGCCAGCCAGGCGGCGACCTCGCCCCGCCGGTGCGGGCGGACGGCGGGCCCGCAGTGGTCGGCGGCGCCGGGCCCGGCGCCGAGCAGGGTGAGCACCGGCAGCGCGAGCGGCACCCGGTGGTGCGGCCGCTGCCGGGTGACGGCCAGCGGCACCACCGCCTCGGCGCGCCCGTCCGCTCCGCGCCACACGGCGATCTCGCCGCGCTGCCCGGCCCCGAGGGTGCGCCACCAGGCGAGCACCCAGTCCGGCCCGGCGAACCACGAGCCGTCCGGGTCGTCGGCGATCAACTGCCGCCAGTCACGCACGAGTTCGTCGTCCAGCTCGGGTGTGCGCAAGATCTCCGGCGCGTCCTTCACGACGTGGCCCCCTCTCTTCGGTCGCCGTCACGCAGGCGACGCGGCCCGGGCGGAACGGTGTCGGAGCGATCCCGAACCAATCGCGCGTCGACCCGCAGCCGGCCGGCGGGCCCGGGTGCGCAACGCCTCCGGCCCGCAGGCGAGTTGTCCCGTATCCACCCGCCGGTCGGTCCCTCCGGAGCACCCACCTTCTCACCGCCCGCCGCGCAGGCGGTGCACGGCCGGGTGGAGGCCGGACAGGATGGTGTCGAAGCGGTCGCGGCCGGTGTGGGAGTTGACGCGCAGGCGGCTGATCCGCAGCCGTTCGGCGGGGGCGAGTGCGGTGTGGCGGTGGTCGAAGAGGAACGCGGTGCGGTAGCCGAGGGTGCGCAGCACGGTCTCGGCGCGCGGGTCGTGGTTGCCGTTGGGGTAGGCGAAGGTGGTCGGCGGGTGGCCGAGCCATTCGGTCAACCGGCCGTGGGCGCGGACGAGTTGATCGTCCAGCTGGGTGTCGGAGCAGTGGTCCAGGCAGGGGTGCGAGGCGGTGTGGTTGCCGACCGTCAGACCGCCGGACACCAGCGCGAGGAGCTCGGCCGCGGTCAACTGCCGCTGCGGGGGCGCCTGTCGCTTCGCGGTGGCGCGCAACTCGGCGAGGGCGCGCAGGCGTTCGGCGTCGGGGACGGTCTTCAGGTGGTGGACGGCGGCGCCGGAGTCGAGTCCGTGCAGGGTGCGGGTGTGGCCGCCGCGCCGGATCAGCTGGGCGGCTTCGGTCCACCAGTAGGGGCGGTCGGTGTCGATCAGGTCGGTGATGACGTACGCGGCGGCGGGGATGCGCAGCCGGGCGAGGACCGGCAGGGCGTGGGTGAGGACGGTGGGCTCGCCGTCGTCGAAGGTGACGAGCACGCTGCGGGGCGGGAGTGGGCGGCGGTGTTCGGCGGCGCGGGCGACCTGTTCGGGGCTGACGGGGTGGGCGGTGGAGGCCAGGCGTTCCATCTGGGCGCGGAACGCGGCGGGGTCGTCGATGCCGTGGTAGGCGAGGACGGCGAGGCGGTGGGCGGCGCGGGCGCGGAAGACGGGTTGGAGCGGGGAGTGTCGCAGGAGTGCGTCGATCCCACGGCGCCGGGTGGCGCGATCCGTGGTCGGCATGGCTTCCCCCTCGGCCGGTGCACGCACGGGCACCCCGGACGGTCGGCCCGGGGTGCCCGTCGGAGTTCGGGTCATCAGCGTCCCATGCTCCGGTAATGCCTGTCCCAAGTTCCTGGAAGCTTCCTGGGAACGGGCGAGTCCCCGGCGGTCGCCCGCTGTCCGGATCGCACCGCTTTGCGGCATATAGCACGGATTGACATAGTTCTGGAGACTGCTGCCCGCCCGCCCATGGAGTGCCCTCGATGACCATGCCCGGCTTCGGCTCGCTCGGCTCCAACGACGCCTTCTCCGAACTGCTGAATCGCTTCTTCGGCCTGAACCCGGCCGCTTCCCCGCCCGCAGTGCAGCGGGTGCCGATCGGGCGGCTGCTCACCCAGTCCGCCCGGGACTTGATCGGCCGCGCGGAACTGCGCGCCCAGGAGGACGGCAGCGCCGACCTCGACACCCCGCACCTGCTGTGGGCGGCCACCCTGACGGACCCGGCCCGTTCGCTGCTCGCGCAGGCCGGCGCGGACCCGGACGCGCTCGCCGAGACCATCGAACGCACGCTGCCGGCCGGCGAGGCCGACCCGTCCGTGGAGCCGGGCCTGACGCCCGCCGCCAAGCGGGTGCTGATCGGGGCGCACGCCCGTTCGCAGGCCGCCGGCGTCTCGTACATCGGGCCGGAGCACATCCTGGCCGCCCTGCTGGACGACCCGGACTCGGGGGCCGGCCGCCTGCTGGCCGCGCACGGCGCCGACGCCTCCCGGATGCGGCGCGGGGCCGAGGCGGCGGCGGCCCGCGGCGAGCGCGGCGTCCCGGCGAAGGAGGACAGCAAGACCCCGACCCTGGACGAGTACGGCCGCGACCTGACCGAGGACGCCAAGCTGGGCAAGCTGGACCCGGTGGTCGGCCGGGCCGAGGAGATCGAGCAGACCATCGAGATCCTGTCCCGCCGTTCCAAGAACAACCCGGTGCTGATCGGCGAGCCCGGCGTCGGCAAGACCGCCATCGTCGAGGGCCTCGCCCAGCGGGTGATCGCCGGGGACGTCCCGACCACGCTGAAGGACCGCCGGGTGGTCGCGCTGGACCTGTCCGGGCTGGTGGCGGGCGCCAAGTACCGCGGCGAGTTCGAGGAGCGGCTGAAGAACGTCATCGACGAGGTCCGCGAGGCCGCCGACTCGACCATCCTGTTCATCGACGAACTGCACACCGTGGTTGGCGCGGGCGCCGGCGGCGAGAGCGCGATGGACGCCGGCAACATGCTCAAGCCGGCCCTGGCCCGCGGCGAGCTGCACGTCATCGGCGCCACCACCATCGACGAGTACCGCAAGCACATCGAGAAGGACGCGGCCCTGGAGCGCCGCTTCCAGCCGGTGCTGATCCCGGAGCCGTCCGTCGAGGAGACCGTGCAGATCCTGGAGGGCCTGCGCGACTCGTACGAGGCCCACCACCAGGTGCGTTTCACCGACGACGCGCTGCGCGCCGCCGCCGACCTGTCCGACCGGTACGTCTCCGACCGCTTCCTGCCCGACAAGGCGATCGACCTGATGGACCAGGCCGGCGCCCGGGTCCGGCTGCGCGGCCTGGGCCGCTCCACCGAGGTGATCGGCCGGGAGGACGAACTCGCCAAGCTGCGCCGGGAGAAGGACGAGGCGGTCGCCGCCGAGGACTTCACCCGCGCCTCCGAACTCAAGGCCCGGATCGCCGACCTGGAGTCGCAGAACGCCGAGATCGAGGAGCGCCGCGAGGGCGTCGTCTCCGTCACCGTGGACGACATCGCCGACGTGCTGTCCCGGCAGACCGGCATCCCGGTCTCCCAGCTCACCGAGGACGAGAAGGCCCGGCTGCTCAAGCTGGAGGACGAACTCCACAACCGGGTGATCGGCCAGGACAGGGCGGTGGTCGCGGTCTCCGAGGCGGTCCGCCGCAGCCGGGCCGGCATGGCCGACCCGAACCGGCCGGTCGGCTCGTTCCTGTTCCTCGGCCCGACCGGCGTTGGCAAGACCGAACTCGCCAAGGCCCTGGCCGAGTTGATCTTCGGGGACGAGGACCGGCTGGTGCGCTTCGACATGAGCGAGTTCCAGGAGAAGCACACCGTCTCCCGCCTGGTCGGCGCCCCGCCCGGCTACGTCGGCTACGAGGAGGCCGGACAGCTCACCGAGGCCGTCCGCCGCCGCCCGTACAGCGTGCTGCTGTTCGACGAGGTGGAGAAGGCCCACCCCGACGTGTTCAACGCGCTGCTCCAGGTCCTCGACGACGGGCGGCTGACGGACGCCCAGGGCCGCACCGTTGACTTCCGCAACACCGTGGTCATCATGACCTCCAACATCGGCTCGCAGCTGATCCTCTCCCACCGCGGCGAGACCGAGGAGATCCGCGACCGGCTGATGGCCGAACTCCGCGCCCGCTTCCTGCCCGAGTTCCTCAACCGGATCGACGACATCATCGTCTTCGACGCGCTCGGCGAGTACGACCTGCTGCGGATCGTCGACCTGATGCTCGCCAACTCCGAACGGCGCGTGCGGGCCCAGGGCCTCGAACTCGACGTCACCGAGGCGGCGAAGCGGTGGCTGGTCGACCGCGGCCACCAGCCCGAGTTCGGCGCCCGGCCGCTGCGCCGCACCATCCAGACCCAGCTGGACAACCGGCTCGCCACCATGCTGCTCTCCGGCGACCTCCAGCCCGGCGACACCATCGTCGCGGACGCGCAGGACGGCGAACTGGTCTGCTCGGTCGGGCGCCCGGCGGAGCTCTGATCACGGGGCGGTGACGCCGGCCGCCCAGTCCGCCAGGGCCGCCCGGTTCGGGCGGCCGGCCTTCTCCAGCAGGCTGGCGACGTGCTTCTCCACCGTGCGCGGCGAGATGCTCAGGCGGGCGGCGATCTCCTGGTTGCCGAGCCGCTGCGCGACCAGCAGCACCACCTCGTACTCGCGCACCGTCACCCGCAGCCCGCGCAGCTGCTCCGGGACCTGTTCGGTGCCGGTGCGCCGCTGCGGGACGCTCGCCCCGGCCTCGCGCAGCAGTCGGCGGCAGGCGGCGCCGACGGCCGGTACGCCGGCGCGGTGGAAGTACTCCTCGGCGCTGCGCAGCCACGCCACCGGCTCGCCCCAGCCGTCGGCGAGCGCGGCCTCCGCGACCAGCCGCAGGCCCAGGTGGCGGGCCATCTCGAACGGGCGGGCCGCCCGCGCGGCCTCCGCGACCGCCTCGGCGGCCGGGCCCGCCTGCCCGGCGCGGCCCAGGTGGACGGCGTGCGCGAGCCGCTCGAACTGCCGGTTCCAGGCCAGCGCGGCGGCGTGGTCGGCGGCCGTCCGGGCGTGTTCCTCGGCGGTCTCGGTGCCGGCCAGTGCGCGCAGCAGCGGGTGCAGGCCGTGCGCGCCGTTCAGGTAGAAGACGGACGGGTGCCGGGCCTCCCAGCGGCGGGCCCGGTCGAACTCGGCGAGGGCCAGCGCCCGGTCCTCCTCCAGCAGCGCGCACACCGCCCGGCAGTTGCCGTGGGCGAGCGGCAGCTGCAGCGACTCGGCGCCGTCCCAGCGGTCGAACTCGGCCAGCACCTCGGCCATTTCGGCCCGCCGGCCCTGGTGGGCGGCGACCATCGCCCGGGTCAGCAGCAGGAACTGGTGGTGGTCGACGTTGCGCAACCGGGCGCTGGCCTCCAGGCCCTGGTCGGTGAGTGCGCGGGCCCGGGCGTAGTCGCCGCGCAGGACGGCGTGCATGGCGAGCGTCGCCTCGGCGGAGCGGACCAGGTCGAGCGCGCCCAGGTCGAGCGCGGCCCGGTGCGCCCGTTCCAGTTGGACGGACTCACCGACCTGCATGAACTCGTTGACACCGAGCCGCAGTTGGGCGTCCACCTGCCAGCCGGGGAGCCGGTGCCGGGCGGCCAGCTCGAGCAGCCGCCGCAGGCAGGCGTCGGCCCGGTCGAAGCCGTGCCGGCGTTCCAGCAGGGCGAGCAACTGCCAGGCCTGGCAGGCGACTTCGGGCAGTCCGGCGGCCTCGGCCCGCTCGGCGGCGCGGCGGGCCAGCCGTTCCGCGACGGCGGTCCGGGTCTCGCCGTCGCCCGTGGGGCCGTCGACGCCCGCCAGCGCGAGGTGCGCCTCCACCACCTCGAGTGCGCAGGTCCGCTCGGAGCCGGCCGCCGGGCCGAGCAAGGTGCGGACCAGGGCGGCCTGTTCGGCCGCGTCCGCGAGGCGCCCGGCGGTGACGGCGGCGCGGGCCAGGCGCAGGTGCAGGGCGGCGGTGCGGTCGTCGCCGAGCGCGGCCGAGCCGCCCAGCGGGAGCGTCCGGGCGAGCTCGCGGGCCTGGTCGAACCGGCCGCTGTCGGCGAGGGCGTGCGCCAGCTGCTCGCGGATCTCGCTGGCGGCGGCCGTGGCGGCGCCGTCCCCGCCGACCAGTTCCAGGGCGCGTTCCAGCAGGGCGACGGCGGACTCGGTCGCCCCGCCCTGCCGGGCCTCCTCGGCGGCCTCGGCGAACAGCCGGGCGGCGGCCTCGGGTTCGCCCGCCGACTGGCGCAGCACGGCCACCAACTGCCGCCACTCGCCGGGCAGTCCGGGGTAGGCGCGCTCCACCTCGCCGGCGGCGCGCCGGGCGATCGCGGCCCGTTCGGCGGGCAGCAGGTCGGCCAGCAGCGCATCCGCGACCAGCGCGTGCCGGAACTCGTACCGGTCGGCGACCGGCCCGCTGGGCGACAGCAGCCGGGCGTCGATCCCGGCCCGCAGGTGGATCAGCAGGCTGCGGTCGTCCAGCCCGGTGACCAGTTGCAGCACCGGCAGCGCGAACCGCCGTCCGAGCACGGCGGCGACGTTGAGCATCTCGCGGCCCGCCGGGTCGATCCGGGCCGCGCGCTGCACGACGCTGCGCACCACGGTGGTGGGCACCTCGATGCCGAGGTCCCCGAACACCTCCCACCCGCGCTCGGGGTCGCGGCGCAGCGCCCCCGCGGTGACCATTCCGCTGAGCAACTCCTCGATCACGAACGGGTTTCCGCCCGCGTCCCGGACCACCCGTTCGACCACGGCGGCGGGCAGTGCGCCGGGTGCGGCGGACAGGCAGGCGGCGGCGAGTTCGGCGGTCTGTCCGCCGTCCAGCGGGTGCAGGTCGAGCCGTCTGGCCTGCCGGCGGGCGGCCGCGTCGAGCGCCAGGTCGAGTGCGGGGCAAGGGTGTTGACGCAGTGTCGCGACCAGCAGGACGGGCAGGCCGTCGAGGTTGTCGATCACGTAGTCGAGCACGGCGAGGGTCTCCGCGTCCGCCTCGTGCAGGTCCTCGACGATCAGCAGGCAGCCGCGCGGCGGCCGGTCCGGGTCCTCCCGGCCGACCGCGCCGAGCAGCCGCAGCAGCGCCTCGGCGATGTCCGTCAACGACGGTGGTGCGGCGGGACGTTGCTCACCGCGCCAGTCCGGGACCAGCGCCGCCAGCGCGGACCGGTACGGTGCGAGCGCCGGGTCCTGCGGCGGCCCGCTGACCCGGAACAGCGACAGCAGCGCCTCGGCGATCGGCCGGAACGGCACCGGCGCCCCGGCACTGCTGCCCCGGCCCCGCAACACCGCCATCCCGTCCGCGACGGCCCGGTAGGCGCAGTCGGCCACCAGCCGGGTCTTGCCGATACCGGCTTCGCCGCCGACGAACACCGCGCGCCCCTGCCGCCGACGGGCGTCGATCAACCCGTCGAGCAGGACCCGCAGTTCCTCGGCGCGACCCACGACATAAGGGGAGGAGGTGAGCATTCACGCAGGCTAACCGCCCGCGCCGTCATCGGGCCATGGGGACTTTTCGCACCCCGTCAGTCCTGGGTGAACGAGAGGGAGGTGAGGGTGGACGGGTTGGTCGTGTCGTTGGTGCCGATGTCGATCGTGCCGAGGTCCGGCGAGACCCATCCGGCCAGCACCAACGCCCGCCGCATGCGCGGGAGTTCGGTTCCGCGCAGGGCCGGGACGATCTCGCCGGCGGGGTGCGGCGTCCGCTCGGCGGCAGCGGTCTCGGAGAGCTCCCACGGGGCGACGAGGGTGGCGGTGGTCATGGTGGTCCTCCTGGGTGGTGAGGTGATCGGCAGGCCGGGTGGGGCTGCCGTGACGCAAGTTCCGTCCGACGGGCGCCGGACCGGGGGTGGTGCGGGAGCGTTGCGGCGGCTCGCGGGCGGTCAGCTGCGGGGTGCTTCCAGCAGCAGGACGCAGGGCACGTCGGCGGGGTGGGCGAGGCGCAGCAGCGTGTGGCCGATGCCGGCAAGGCCGGTGAGCAGGGCCGGGGTGGGGATGCCGGAGGGAGTGGCGCAGCGGGGCCCGGCGTGGTCGAGCTCGCCGAGCAGGGTGGCGGCCCGGGTGGCCGCGCGGGTGGGGTGGCCGGTGAGCAGGAGCTCCAGGGTGGCGCTGTCGCCGTGCAGCAGGCTGTGGTCGGCGGCGGGTCCGGCGGGCGCCGGGGGCAGTGCCGTCCCGGGGGTGCGGGCGGCCGCCAGGCGGGCGCCGGGGCCGAGCGCCCCGGCGGGGGCGGGCTCGGGCAGCGGGACGCTCCGGCCGGTGGCGGCGTAGCGGTGCAGGGCCCAGCGGCGGTAGGCGGCGCCGTCGGGGGTGGGGTCGGGGGTGGCGGCGAGCCGCTGGGCGCAGTGGTCGGCGACGGCGGCGGCGGCCGGGTCGCCGGTGAGCCGGTGGACGGCCAGGACGGCGGCCAGGCATCCGGCGTCGCCGGAGAGCAACTGCCCGTCGGGGTCGGGGTCTTCGGGCGGTGCGGCGTTCGCGGCGCGGGCGGTGAGCCGGACGGCCGCCCGGGCGGCCTCGGCGAGCACGCCGGTGTCGTCGAGGTGCAGCGCGTCCAGTCGGGCCAGCCCGTAGGCGATGCCGGCGAGTCCGGTGAAGCCGCCCGCGCCGACGGCGTCCAGGTGGGCGGGGTCCTTGGCGAGTGCGTCGAGCAGCGGGGGCAGGGCCCGGACGGCGCGGCGCGCGGTCTCGGCGTAGCGGGCGGTGCCGGTGAGGGCGGCGAGCTGGCCGAGGAACAGCGCGGTGCCGAGGTAGCCGCCTTCGAGGGCCGCGCCCTGCGGCATCAGGGCCCACTGGCGGTCGGTGATCGGTTCCAGGGTGAGCCAGTTGACGCGCTGCCGGTCGCCGTGGGCGCGGGCCAGGATGCGGTCGGCGAGGTCGCAGGCGGCGGCGAGCAGCCGGTCGGGGTCGGGGGCGACGGGCGGGCGCGAGCGCGCGGCCGGGGCGGCCGGTGCCGCGCCGGGTCCGGCGGAGCGGGTGGCCAGCGCGGCCCGGACGATCCACTCCTGGTCGTAGAGGTCGGTGCGGTCGAGTGCGGCGATCCGCCGCCGGGTCCGGTCGAGTCCGCTGTCGGCGGGGGCCGGGCCGCAGGGGCGGCCGTCGGCGTGCAGGCGTCCGTCGGCGACGGTGGCGGTGAACAGCGGGATGTCGCCGCGCCAGAGTTCGGCGTGTTCGGAGGCGGCGAGCGGGCGGCGGTGCGGGTCGTCGGCGGACTCGCGCCAGAGCAGGGCGAGCAGCCGGTCGCGGTCGAGGCCGTCGCGCAGCGCGTCGGGGTGGGTGGACTCCTCCAGCAGCGTCGCGTACCGCCGGGTGGGGCGGACCACGACGCGCACGGTGTCGGCCGCGAAGCTCTCCACCGGGCCGCCGGGGGCGAGGAGTTGGGGCGCGGCGTCGGCGAGCGCCCGGTAGCCGGAGCGGAATCCGGCGACCAGGGCCTCGGTGTACTCCTGCGGGTCGATGTCCGCCCCGTCGAGCCGGGGCCGGTTGTCGGCGCGCCGCAGCCGGCCCTGCTCGCGCACCAGCCGCATCCGGTCGGTGCCGGCGTCCGCCCAGCCGGGCACGGACATCGGCAGCGGCGCGCCGTCGTCCCCGCCGAGGCCCGAGACGTCGAGTGCGCCGTGCTCGCCGAACATCGGGAACGGCAGCAGCGAGATCCGCTGCACCGAGTCGGCGAGCACCCGGCGCGCCGGGTCGTCGCCGAGCGGCTCGGCCGGTCGGAGGTCGGGGTGGAACAGCGTCTCCAGGTCGACCAGGACGGGCTGGTCACCGGCCGCGATCAGGTTCTCGTAGTGGATGTCGGTGCCGCCGAGCACGTGCAGCAGCGCCAGTTGCATGCCGAGCCGCCGGTAGAAGCGTTCCGCGCCGCGCCGGTCCGAGCAGGGCCCGGGCTCGACGAACTCCAGCCAGCCGTAGGCGTCCCGGTCCAGGACGGTGAGGGTGCGCAGCGCGGTGTTCGGCGCCGTTTCGCCGAGCAGCCGCAGCAGCCGGTTCCAATGCCGGTGGACGCCGAGCGGGCGCGGCTTGTACACCGCGCGCCGCCCGTCGGCGAACCGCAGGACGGCCACCGTCCGGCCGTGGGCGTGCCGGTCGCCCGCCCCGGTCCGGACCCGGACCAGCCGGCCCGGGTCGACGCCGTCGAACAGTTCGCCGACCAGGGCGGCCCGGTCGGCGGCGAACCGGCCGGCCAGTTCGGTCCAGGCGGCCACCGTGTCCTGGCAGCAGTGCGCCAGCAGCCGGGCCAGCACCGGGTATTCGGTGACCAGTGCGGCCAGCCGTTCGGGTGTCGCGGCCTGCCGGACGAAGTCGGCGAACCGCTCGGTGCCGTCCGTCCCGTGCAGCGCGCCGCCGATCCGGGCCACGTTCAGTTCCAGGACCAGGGTCCGGCCGGCGATCCGCGCCAGCCGGGCCGTCAGGTTCTGCTCGAAGTCCCCTTCGAGGGCGGCCAGTTCCGCGTGGTCGCCGACGGCCTTCCAGTCCGGGTCGTCGCGCAGCGCGGCCAGTGCGGTGGCGGTGAACGGGGCCACCACGGCCGCGAACCCTTCCGCCCGCGGCCGCGAGCCGTCGCCGGACGCTTCCGGGCCGACGGGCGCGGCGGCCACCGCGCGCCGGACGAACACCGCCCAGTCGGGCTGCTCCCCGGCGCGTGCCGCCAGGCGGTCCGCCGGCTCGGCCAGCAGCGCCCGCAGCCGGTCCCGGTCCGCGCCCAGGTCGGCCAGCCAGGCGTCCAGGCGGCCGTCGAGCTCCCGCTCCCAGGCGGCGAGCCGGCGATCCACCGACGCCGCGGCCCCGTCGGGCACGGGGCCCGGCGCGGCGCCGGCCGGGCCGGTCACGCGTTCGGTCAGGGTCAACGCCGGTGCCCACCAGGCGCTTTCGCCGTGCCGGCCCCAGGTGGCTGTGGAATCCGTCATGGTGGCAAGCATGGGCGGGCGGCAGCCCCCACCACATGGGGGCCGGCCCCCATATTCCGGCGGCGGGGCGGGCGACCCCCCGGGGGAATGGGGGCGGGCACCCGGGGGCGGGATGCGGAATACGGGGGTCCGGCCGAATGGGCGCAGGGGGCGGGCGGCGCCAGGCTCAGTACATGGATGCGACCACGACAGAGACAGCGGTGCAGGTTCTCGGCCCGATGGCCGCCACGGTCGACGGTGTACGGGTGCGGCTCGGCGGGCCCCGGCCGCGCGCGGTGCTGGCCGCGCTGGCCGCGGCGGGCGGCGCAGTCGTCCCCGAACAGGATCTGATCGACGCCGTCTGGGAGGACCGCCTGCCGGCCAGCCCGCGGCACGCCCTGCACACCTGCGTGGCCGACCTGCGCCGCGCCCTGGACCCCCACCGCCCGGCCGGACGGGAGTCCGCCGTGCTGCGCCACGAGCCCGGCGGCTACCGCCTGCGGCTCGCCCCGGACGCGCTCGACGCCCGGAAGTTCGCCGCGCTCGTCGAGCGGGCCGGCACCGCCCATCGCGCCCACCGCCCCACCGAGGCCCTCGCCGCCACCGACCTGGCCCTGGTCCTCTGGCGCGGCCCGGCCTACGCCGACCTCGCCCACCTGGCCTTCCTGGACCCGGAGCGCTGGCGGCTGACCGAACTGCGATGTACCGCGCGGGAGATCCGCGCCTGGGCGCTGCTCACCCTGGACGCCCACCATCTCGCCGTCACCGAGTGCGCCCTGCTCACCACCGAGGCCCCGCTGCGCGAGTCCGGCTGGGCCCTGCGCGCCCGCACCCTCTACCGCAGCGGCCGGCAGGCCGAGGCGGCGGCCGTCCTGCACACCGCCCGCCGCACCCTGCGCGACGAGCTGGGCGTCCACCCCGGCCCCGAGCTCGCCCACCTCACCCAGCGCATCCTGATCCACGACCCGACGCTCAGCGCCGAACTGCACGGGGCGGCGAAGCAGCCCGCCTGAAAGACCCTGACCGCCCCGGCCGCCGACCTCGGTGGCCGGGGCGGTCGTCATGTCACCGGTGCGGGCTTCGCGCCCCGGCCCGCCGGGACGATGGTCTTCCCCTCCAGTCTGATGTCCAGGCTCTGCCGTCCCGCCAGGACCGCGACCAGCACCAGGCCGAACAGTGCGGCCACCACGCCCAGCGCCGTGCCGGTGCCCCCGAGTTGGAGCAGTGCGCCGGCGGCCAGCGGCGCGATCGGCTGGAGCGCGCCGCCGATGAACGAGGTGGTGCCGCTGACCCGGCCGTAGACGTCGTAGTCGACGACCAGCAGGGTGGTGGTGCCGAGCGCGGCGCCGACCACGGGGGCGAGCAGCAGGACGGGGGCGAGGGCCGCCGCGGGGCCGAGCCGGCCGGCGCTCAGGCCGACGGCGAGCGTGGCGAGCAGCCGCAGCGCGGCCGTGCCGGCCATGAGCCGCCACAGGCCGTAGCGGCGGTGCGCGCCCGCGGCGAACAGCGAGCCGACCAGTCCGCAGGCGGCGGCGGCGCTGAACGCGAGTCCGGTGCCGCCGCCGGCCGCGCCGGGGCGCAGCAGCAGGATGTACATGAGCATCGAGACGGCGAGGTTGCCGGGCACCGAGTAGGCGAGGGACGCCCGCAGGAACGGGGTGCGGCGGATGACGGCGAGGCCTTCCCGCAGCCGGGGCCAGCCGCGGGCCGTCGGGCCGTCACCGGCGCCGGACGGCAGGCCGCGCACGCAGGCCAGCGAGACCAGGTAGCTGATGGCGTCCGCGACGAAGGGCACGGCCCGGGCCAGGCCGAACAGGGCGCCGCCGGCGGCGGGGCCGACGATGGAGGCGCTGTAGCCGCGGACCTGGTTGGCGGCGACCGCCTCGGGCAGCTGCTCGGCGGGGACGATGGTGCGCAGCATCTTCCCGGCGGCGGGCCCGAACGCGGTGATCGCGGTGCCGGAGACGACGGTGGTGACGGCGAGCAGCCACAGCGGTGGGCCGCCGGTGAAGGTGGTGACGGCGACGGCGGTGACGGCGGTGAGCCGGACGGTGTCGCAGGCGAGCATCAGCCGGCGCGGCGGGATCCGGTCGGCGAGCTGGCCGCAGGGGGCGGCGGTGAGCCAGGTGGCGAGGAAGCCCAGGGTGGCGAGCAGGCTAGCCTTGGCCGGCGATCCGGTGACCGCGACGGCCAGCAGGGGGACCGCCAGCACGCTCATGGAGCTGCCGAGTTCGGAGGTGAACTGGCCGATCCACAGCCGCCGGAACATCGGGTTCGCCCCGACCAGCCGGAACCGGCGCAGAAAGCGCCGGTCCCGGGCCGGTCGTACGTCGGTTGCCACGTCGCTGGTCACGGCAGCAGTCCGTCCACGGTGAAGTGGAAGTCGGTGCGGGTGCCGGGGCGGGCGAGGCGCAGCCGGTCGAGGAAGAGCGCGACGCCGATCGAGCCGGTGGCCAGGTCGCAGCTCTCCCGCAGGGCCTGTTCGCCGGGGAAACCGATCCCGCCGGGGATCTCGCCGTCCTGTTCGATCCGGCTGAGCAGGATGCCGTCGGCGACCCGGCGGGCTTCGTCCAGCCACCGCTGTTCGCCGAGCAGTTCGCCCGCGTCGAGCAGGACGTTGCCGAGTCCGGCGAGGCCGTGCGCGAGGTGCGGGAAGACGGCGTAGCGGCGGGCCGAATCGCGCAGCAGGTCCTCGGTGACGGCGGCGAGTTGCTCGTCGTCGGGCCGGACGGTGAGGTAGCGGACGACGGCGACCGAGACGCCGGCGGTGCCCTCGTCCCAGTAGTTGCGCAGGATGGTGCGGCCTTCGGCGGGGCCGGTGCGGGACGGGAAGCCGAGGGTGCCGCCGGGGAGGGTGGCGGCGTGCGCGAGGTCGTGGCCGAGCGCGGCGCGGCCGAGGGTGTACCAGCGTTCCTCGCCGGTGGCGAGGTGCAGGTAGAGCAGGAACAGGGCGATGCCGCTGCCGCCGTGGCCGTGGCCGAGCCGGGTGTGGAGCCGGTCGTCGCCGACGATGGGCTGCGGCCAGTGCGGGCCGTCGGGGCCGTGGACGGCGGTGGCGGCGAGGTGTTCGCCGTCGGCGACGGCGTCAGCGAGCAGTTCGGGGTCGTGCTGGCGGTGCCACAGGTGCAGGGCGGCGAGGCCGTGGCCGGCGGTGCCGTGCAGGATGCCGGGGAGGGCGTTGCGCAGCGGGTGGCGGCGGGCGGAGGCCATCAGGGCGCGGGCGACGGCGGGGTGGCCGAGCGCGTCGAACGCCCAGGCCAGGCCGGACTGGCCGAGGTACAGGCCGGGCGGGTACGCGGCGGGGTCGACGTCCTTGGCGAGCGCCCAGCCGAGCAGCCGGTCGGGCACGCTGCCGCGCAGCCGGTGCAGGCCGTACAGGATGCCGGTGGCGCCGTACGCGAGGGAGAGCGGGTTGGTCTGGTGGACCAGCGGGTTGCTGGGGAACAGCCGGTCGGCGCGCTGCGCGTCGGCGGCGGCCTCGATCTCGGCGGCGATGCCCTCGACCGTGGCGGCGAGGTCGGCGTCCCGCAGCCCGGGCAGGGCCTCGTGGTCGCGGTAGCGGCGGTCGGCGGGTTCGGTGAGCGGGACGGGGGACGCCCACAGCGCGGGGTCGTCGAACGGCAGCGCGTCGATCCGCTTCAGCAGCTCGTCCGGGTCGAAGTCACCGTCCACGGCCTCCGGGTCGGTCAGGTCCCGGATCAGCGAGGCGAGTTCGGCGGGCAGCGCGAGGTCCTCGGTGAGCGCGTCCAGGAACCGTTCCTGGGCGGGGCGGTGGAAGCCGATGGTGTTGTTGACCACCATGACGGAGGAGAAGATCAGCGCGCCGAGGCAGTGCCAGTCGTTGGCCCGGTCGTAGCGGTTGGTGGCGCGCAGCCGGGGGCTGGCCAGGCCGATGGTGTGCACGCCGAGGTGCGGGTCGATGCCCTCGCGGACGGCGGCCTCCAGGTCGAGCAGCACGGCCCGGCCGTCCTTGGTGATGTGCACGTTGGTGTAGGAGAGGTCGCCGAGCAGGATGCCGCGCCGGTGGGCGGCGGCGACGGCCTCGGCGATCTGCCGCCACAGGGCGCGCTGGGTGCGGTAGTAGGTGCGCAGGCTTTCGCCGTCCAGCTTGCCGGTGATCACGGGGTTGGTGGCGATGCAGTTGCGGCTGTAGTGCGGCCCGTCGACGTACTCCTCGACCAGGAAGGCGTGGCCGGCTTCGTGGAAGAAGTCCAGCGGCTTCACGTAGTACCCGGTGTCGGCGAGTTCCGACAGCACCTGGTACTCCTTCTCCAGCACCTCGGTGGCCGCCCGTCCGGGCCGCCCGACCAGCACGCCCGGGCGGGCCTCCTTGAGCACCACCTGCGCGTCGGTCTCCCGGTCGGTGGCCAGGTAGACGCCGCCCCGGTTGCCGAACATCAGCGCGCCCGTCACCACGTAACGGCCGTTCAGCGCTTCTTCCTCCTCGGCCTGTTCGGGCGGGAACGGGTCGGTGACCCACGGCGGCGTCTCGAAGTACGGGTTGCGGACATCGGGGACCAGGGTGCCGTCCGGGGTGGCGATCATCAGGTCGTTGATGCCGTCGGCCCGCAGCCGCTTGATCGCGGCGAAGCCGCCGTAGCGGTAGTAGACGGCCGTCGAGCCGGGCCAGCGCCGGTCGGAGAGGATGTACGGGCCGGTGCGGCCTTCCAGGGCCTCGGCCAACTCCTTGCCCACCGCGTGGAATTCGGCGTCGTCGGCCGGGTAGACGGTGATGAACTTGCCGCTGGCGGTGCGGGAGAAGGTCTTGCCGCTGGTCAGCTCCACCGACCACGGGTCGATCAGGAACTTGAACGCCACGTTGTGCGCGAACAGCACTGGCAGGGCGAGCCGCAGCACCTCCTCGCTCTCCCCCGCCGCCGCAGTGACGTGCAGCTTCCACCCCTGCGCGGGGGTGTTGCGGCCGGGCGGGTCGGCGATGAACCACAGGCCGCGCCGCCGGGTGGCCCAGCCGTCGGGGACGAGTTCACGGAAGGCCGCGAGGTGCGCCGGGGCGGGGCGGTGGCGCTCGGCGGTCTCGTACCAGCGCCGGTCGAACTGGAGGTAGTACTGGAGCGATTGCCAGGAGAGCATGGGCGTTTCCCTTCCGTACGGGTGGTGCGGGGAAAAGGGGCGGGCCCCGGCGGCGCGGCTCCGCCGGGGCCCAGGAGACCTCTTCGGGTCAGCAGCTGTGCGAGTCGCAGGACGAGACGCTGATGGACTCCTGGTCGTCGATCGGGTTGCCCTCGACGGTGACCATCTTCTGCAGCTTCAGGACGTTCGCCATGGTGTGCTCCTCTTCTGTGTGGGTTCTTTCGTCCGCCCGTCCGGTCGGCCGGTGCGGTGGGGCGTCAGTGCTCCGCGGGGCCCGTCAGGCCCCTTCGGGTCAGCAGGAGTGCGAGTCGCAGGACGAGACGCTGATGGACTCCTGGTCCTCGATCGGGTTGCCCTCGACGGTGACCATCTTCTGCAGCTTCAGGACGTTCGCCATGGTGTGCTCCTCTTCTGTGTGGTTTCCCTCCGCCCGTCCGGTCGGCCGGTGCGGTGTGAGACAAGAACACCAGGGCCCGCTCCGAGCCCGCTCCGAGAGCGCTCCGAAGCCTCGGCCGTCACTTCCGCGTGCCACACTCCGCACCATGAACATCACTGCCACGCCCCACAGTTGGGGCGAATCCGTCGCGCTCTTCGAGCGCCGCGGCCTGCCGCTGAGCAGCTACGAGAACCTCTACAACGAGACCTACGACGTCCACTCGGGCAGCCTGACCGTCCCGGGCGCGCTCGACCTGGACGCCACCGAGCCGTACGGCACCGGCTTCGTCATCGACGGCGATCTGACGGTGGACGGCGCGATCCTCAACGTGGACGACGGCTGCCCGGCGCTGGTCGTGCTCGGTGACCTGACGGCGGGGGCGATCCACCTGGAGGGCGACGCCAAGCTGCTGGTGCGCGGGAGCGTCCGGGTCGGGGCGTTCGTCGGCCACATGACGGACAAGCTGGTGATGATCGGCGGCGACCTGCACGCCGGCGTCACGATCCTCTCGGCCGGTTTCTTCCCCGACGAGATCGGCGGCGCCCTGACCGGCCCGGTGCTCGCCGCGCCGTACGCGCTGGCCGAGCTGGGCCGCGAGGTCGCCTCCCCGCCCGCCGCCGAGGTCCTCGTCCCGGAGGTGCTGCGCACCGGCGCCGACGAGGAGGACGACATCTTCGACGCGCCGGGCGTGCACGGCGACCGGCTCTTCGAGCACCTCGAGTCCGGCCTGCCGGTGCTGCTCCGGCAGAGCTGAGAACGGCGCCGCCCCGGCCCCCTCCGCCGCGAAGCGAAGGGAACCGGGGCGGCGCCACAGACTCGAACTACATGTTGATCATGTGGCCGGCGAGGCCGTGGACGGCCTCCTTGACGGCCTCGCCCAGCGTCGGGTGGGCGTGGATGTTGCGGCCGACCTCGTGCACGGTGAGGTCCCACTGCTGGGCCAGCGTCAGCTCGGGCAGCAGCTCGGTGACCTCGGGGCCGATCAGGTGCGCGCCGAGCAGCTCGCCGTGGGTGTTGTCGCAGATCACCTTGACGAAGCCGACGGGCTGGCCGAGGCCGTGCGCCTTGCCGTTCGCGGTGAACGGGAACTTCTGCACCTTGACGTCGTAGCCGAGCTCGCGGGCCTGCGCCTCGGTGTAGCCGAAGGACGCGACCTGCGGCTGGCAGTAGGTGGCGCGCGGGACCATGACGAAGTCGATCTCCATGGTCTCGGCCTTGGCGATGGTCTCGGCGGCGACCACGGCCATCGCCTCGGCGGCGTGCGCCAGCATCAGCTTCGCGGTGACGTCGCCGATCGCGAAGATGTGCTCGGCGCTGGTGCGGCCCCGGCCGTCCACGGCGATCGCGCCGCGCTCGGTGAGCTGCACGCCGGTGACCTCCAGGCCGTAGCCCTGGGTGCGCGGCGCGAAGCCGATCGCCTGGAGCACCTTGTCGGCCTCCAGCACCTCCTGCTTGCCGTCGCGGGTGACGGTGACCCGGACCGGCTTGTTCGGGTCGGAGTCGTCGATCGCGTCGACCCGGGTGGAGGTGAGTACCTGGATGCCCAACTTGCGGTACTGCTTGGCGAGTTCGGCGGACACGTCGGCGTCCTCCAGCGGCACCATGCGGTCCAGGAACTCGACGACGGTGACCTTGACGCCGTAGTTGTGCAGCACGTACGCGAACTCGACGCCGATCGCGCCGGCGCCCGCGATGATGATCGACTCCGGCAGCTGCTCGGTGAGGATCTGCTCCTCGTAGGTGACGACCCGCTCGCTGAGCGAGGTGCCGGGCAGCAGCCGGGTGGTGGCGCCCGCGGCGATGATGCAGTGGTCGAAGGTGACCATCTCGAACCCGCCGGCGGACAGCGCGACCTGCAGGGTGTGGTCGTCGACGAAGGTGCCCCAGCCGTCGTACTCGGTGATCTTGTTCTTCTTCATCAGGTAGTGGACGCCCTTGACCCGGCCGTCGGCGACCTGCCGGGAGCGGCTGAACGCCTTGCCGTAGTCGAAGGAGACCTGGCCCTCGACCTGGATGCCGTAGAGGTCGGCCTCCTTCAGCACGGTGTGCGCGAGTTCGGCGTTGCGCAGCAGTGCCTTGGAGGGAATGCAGCCGACGTTCAGGCAGACGCCGCCCCAGTACTTGGCCTCGATCACGGCGGCGCGCAGACCGAGCTGGGCGGAGCGGACAGCGGCGGTGTAGCCGCCGGGGCCGGCGCCCAGGACGACCACGTCGTAGTGCGTGCTCATGTTCCTCGTTCCTCCGGTGACTTCGAAGACCACGTTGGCTTCGCGGCCATGGGATCAGTAGATCAGGTCGCGAACCGTCAGAGCTCGGGGAGGTCGGGCAGCGCGCGGACGTGCAGCCAGTCGTCCAGCAGCGGGCGCAGCGGGCGGTCGGTGTAGTGGGCGGCGTGCGCGGCGAAGTCGTCGGTGGTGACGACGCCGTGCCGGTGCCCGGTGGCCCAGTCGCGCAGCAGGCGGAAGAACGCGGCGTCGCCGAGGGCGCGGCGCAGCGCGTGCACGGTGAGGCCGCCGCGTTCGTACACCCGGTCGTCGAACATCTGCGCCTTGCCGGGGTCGCCGATGGCCAGGTCCTGTGGCAGGCCGCGCAGTTGGCGGTGGGCCTCGGCGGCCTTGGCCTGCGTGGTGGGGCCGCCGGTGCGCTCGGACCACAGCCATTCGGCGTACTTGGCGAGGCCCTCGTTCAGCCAGATGTGCCGCCAGTCGGCGATGGTGACGCTGTTGCCGAACCACTGGTGGGCGAGTTCGTGGGCGACCAGGCGTTCCCAGCCGCGCTGCCCGTCGACGTGGTTGCGGCCGAAGGTGGCCATGCCCTGCGCCTCGACGGGGACGTCGAGTTCCTCGTCCACCACGGCGACGGTGTACTCGCCGAACGGGTACGGGCCGAACAGTTCCTCGAACAGCCGCATCATCTGCGGCTGCCGGGCGAAGTCGTGCTCGAACGCGGCCTGCAGGGCGAGCGGCACCCAGGCGATCTGCGGGACGGTGCCGGGGACGCGTTCGGTCAGCGGGAACTCGCGCAGCGGGGCGATGGCCAGCCCGACCAGGTAGGACGCGGTGGGCGCGGGCTGCTCGTACACCCAGGTGGTGGCGGAGGAGCGGGTGGTGCGGCTGAGCAGCCGGCCGCCGGTGACCACGGTGTACGGCGTCGCGGTGGTGACGGTCAGCTGGTAGGCGGCCTTGTCGGCGGGCCGGTCGTTGCAGGGGAACCAGGACGGTGCGCCGATCGGCTGGGAGGCGACCAGCGCGCCGTCCTCGATCTCCTCGAAGCCGAGGCCGCCCCAGGGGCTGCGGACCGGGCGCGGGTTGCCGGACCACTGCACCTCGCAGGTGAAGTGCGCACCGGCGGCGAGGGCCTTGGCGGGTTTGATCCGCAGTTTGCCCTCGCGGTGGGCGTAGTGCGCGGCCCTGCCGTCGACCAGCACCTTTCCGATCCGGAACGCGGCCAGGTCGAGGGTGAACTCGCGCAGCGGTTCCGGGCCCGCTATGGCGGAGATCCGGGCGGAGGCGGCCAGCCGGTTGGGGCCGGGCCGGTAGTCGAGGGCGAGTTCGTAGCGGTGGGCGCGGTAGCGCGGGTCCCCGTGGCGGGGGAAGTAGGGATCGCCGCTCACCGGTGCTGTTCCTCCTGGCTTGAGTGCCACGCTTCGATCGGGTTGCCGAGCCAGCGGGTGTCGGCGGGTACCGTCTCGGCGCGCATCACCAGCGAGGCCGGGCCGAGGGTGGTGCGTTCGCCGACGGTGCTGCCGGGCAGCACGATCCCGCCCGGGCCGAGCGTGGAGCCCGCGCGGAGCTCCACAGTATCCAGCCGCATGATCCGGTCGTGGAAGAGGTGCGTCTGCAGCACGCAGCCCCGGTTGACGCTCACCCCGTCCCCGAGGGTGACCAGGTCGGCCTCCGGCAGCCAGTAGCTCTCGCACCACACGCCGCGTCCGATCCGCGCGCCGATCGAGCGCAGCCACAGCGTCATCACCGGTGTGCCGGCGGCCCGGCCGATCAGCCAGGGCACGGCGAGCACCTCGGTGAAGGTGTCGGCCAGCTCGTTGCGCCAGACGAACCCGGACCACAGCGGGTGCTCGACCGCCCGGAACCGGCCCACCAGCAGCCACTTCGCGGCGGCGGAGACCACGCAGGCCACCAGCCCGGCGGCCAGCAGCACCAGCCCGGACAGCAGCGGCTGGTCCAGCGCGCACAGCGCGGCGGCGGTCAGCACGGCCAGGGCGGCGGAGGCGAACACCGGGACGATCCGGCCCAGTTCGGTCAGGCCGCGCGCCCAGCGCAGCCGGGCCGGCGGTTCGTAGGTGAGCGCCAGGTCGGCGGTGTCGGCGGCCCGGGGCAGTTTGACCGGCGGCATGCCCAGGTAGGAGCTGCCGCGCTTGGCCTTCTTCGGCGTCGCCGACAGCACCCCGACCAGCCCCCGGTCGGGGACGGCCCGCCCGGGCGCGGTCATCCCGGAGTTGCCGAGGAACGCCCGCTCGCCGATCTCGGCCCGCCCGATCCGCACCCAGCCGCCGCCCAGTTCGTACGGGGCGATCAGGGTGTCGTCGGCGAGGAACGCCCCGTCGCCGACCGTGGTCAGGCTGGGCAGCGCGAGGACGGTGGACACCTCGGCGCCCTTGCCGATCCGCATCCCGAGCAGCCGCAGCCACACCGGGGTGATCAGTGCCGCGTACAGCGGGAACAGCGTCTCCCGGGCCAGGTCCATCAACTGGCTGACGGTCCACGCCTGCCAGCCGACCCGGCCGTGCAGCGGGTGGTACCCGGTGCGCAGCCCCCGCGACAGCAGGCGGACCCCGATCAGCACCTTCGCGGCGTACGCCAGCCCGTAGGCGAGCGTGGCCGGGACGAGAGCGAGCAGCGCGCCCTTGAGTGCCTCCGCCAGACCGTCGCCGGGGTGGACGAACCGGCTCGCGATCAGCAGCGCGGGCAGCGCCGACAGCAGCGGCAGCGCGGACAGCACGAATCCGGTCGCGCCGTACACGGCCGCCCAGCGGGCCGAACGGCGGGGGCGTTCCTTCGGCCAGCCGCGTTCGGCCTTGCCGGTCTTCACGGCGGGCGCGCCCGCCCAGCGCTGGCCGGTCGGGACGTGCCCGGTGACGCCGGAGCCGGGCGCGACCTCCGCCCGCTTGCCGATCTTCGCGCCGGGCAGCAGCGTCGACCGGGTGCCGACCACCGCGCCCGCGCCGATCCGCAGCGCGCCGATCTCCAGCCGGTCGCCGTCCAGCCAGTAGCCGGACAGGTCGACCTCGTTCTCGATCGCGCAGCCCTTGCCGAGCCGCAGCAGGCCCGTCACCGGCGGCAGCGAGTGCAGGTCCGCGTCCGCGGCGACCCGGCAGCCCAGCGCCCGGGCGTACCGCACCAGCCAGGACCCGGACAGCTGCACCGCCCCCGACGCCTCGGCGATCCGCTCGGCGGCCCACAGCCGCAGGTGCACGCTGCCGCCGCGCGGGTACGTGCCGGGGCGGACGCCGCGCAGCAGCAGCCGTGCGCTGCCGGCGGCGATCGCCAGCCGGCCGGGCGCCGAGTACAGCAGCGCCACACCGGCCACCAGCAGCCACCACGGCGCGGTCGGGGCCCACGGGTAGTCGCCGACCAGGTGCAGCACGGTGCCGAGCACGGCCAGCAGCAGCGACCAGCGCAGGCCGATCAGGGTGACCGGCGGCAGCATCAGCAGCAGTTGCAGGGCCTGGGCGCGGCGCGGCGTCGGCTCGACGGTGCGCACCGCTCCCCCGGACTGCGCGGACTTCTCCAGCAGCCGGGCCAGCTTGCGCAGCGTCGGCTGCTGGTAGATGTCGAGCACCGACACCGCCGGGTAGCGGCCGCGCAGCAGCGTCGTGAGCTGGGCGGCGGCGAGCGAACCGCCGCCGATCGCGAAGAAGTCGTCGCCTGCACTTCGCACCGGCGTGCCGAGGATCTCCGCCCACTGCTCGGCCAGCCACGCCTCGGTGCCGTACAGCTGCTCGGTGGGGCCGGACGTCTCCAGATCCGGCAGCGGCCAGGGCAGCGCGTCCCGGTCGACCTTGCCGGACGTCCGGGTCGGCAGGTGCTCGACGGTGGCCAGCAGCGGCACCAGCGCGGCGGGCAGCTCGGCCCGCAGCCGCGCCACCGCCGCCTCGCGGTCGAACCCCTCCTGAGCCACCAGGTACCCGACCAGCAGCTGATTGCCGCCGCGCGCCGTCCGCACGGCCGCCGCCGCGCCGGACACGGCGGGCAGCGCCTGCAACGCCGCGTCCACCTCGCCCAGTTCGATCCGCCGGCCGCCCAGCTTGATCTGCTCGTCGGCCCGCCCGAGGAACACCAGACCCTCGGGTTCGGCCCGCACCAGGTCGCCGCTGCGGTACGCCCGCTCCCAGCCCAGCGAGGTGAGAGGCGCGTACTTCTCGGCGTCCTTCACCGGGTCCAGGTACCGGGCCAGACCGACCCCGCCGATCACCAGCTGCCCGCTGCCACCCATCGGCACCGGCACGCCCGCCTCGTCGACGACCGCCAACTCCCAGCCGTCCAGCGGCAGTCCGATCCGGATCGGGACCGCACCGCTCAGCAGCGCCCCGCACGCGACGACGGTCGCCTCGGTCGGGCCGTAGGTGTTCCACACCTCGCGGCCCTCGGTGACCAGCCGCTCCGCCAGCTCCGGCGGGCACGCCTCACCGCCGAAGATCAGCAGCCGCACCTCGTTCAACGCCTCGGCCGGCCACAGCGCGGCCAGCGTCGGCACCGTGGAGATGACGGTGATCTCCTGCTCGGCCAGCCACGGCCCCAGGTCCGCGCCGCTGCGCACCTGCGCGCGCGGCACCGGCACCAGGCACGCGCCGTGCCGCCACGCCAGCCACATCTCCTCGCAGGACGCGTCGAACGCCACCGACAGCCCCGCCATCACCCGGTCCCCCGGCCCGATCGGCTCCTCCTGCAGGAACATCGCCGCCTCGGCGTCCACGAACGCCGCCGCACTGCGGTGCGTCACCGCCACGCCCTTGGGCTTCCCCGTCGAACCGGACGTGAAAATGATCCACGCGTCGTGCTCCGGCCCCGGCGGGACGGCCTCGTGACCGGACGGCTTCACCTTCTCCAGCCGCCCGTCCGCCCCGATCACCGCGTTGACGTCCGCCTCGCCGAACACCAGCTCGGCCCGCTCGTCCGGATCCTCGAAGTCCACCGGCACATACGCCGCCCCCGCCGCGAGCACCCCCAGGATCGCCACGTACAGCTCGTTCCCACCCGACGGCACCCGCACCCCGACCCGGTCCCCCAACCCGACCCCGGCCCCCGCCAACTGCCCCCGCACCCGCTCCACTTCGCCCAGCAACGCGGCATAACTCAACACCTGCCGCCCGTCGTCCAACGCGGGCTCCTGCGGAAACGCGGCCGCCGTCGCCGCCAACACATCCACCAACGTCCGAGGCGGGCCCGCAGGGCGGGCACGGAACAACGCGGGCTCGGAATCGGTGATCATGGCCATACGGTCCTCGTCCTGGGTTCCCCGGCGGTCAACCATAAGCATCGGGAACGTGACAACCCGGGAAAATCTGAGCAAACGGGGAAGCGACACCAGGGGCGCGGGGACCTGTCAGACCTTCACCACCACGACGTGGTCCGGCAGCAGCCTCTCCAGATCCTCCGGGTCGGAAGTGAAGACCGTCACCTGGCCTCGCTGCCGCAGCGCCACCACGGCGAGCATGGCGTCGATCGCGTACTCGTGCCCGTGCAGGCCGGCGCCCGCGAGCAGCCGACGTGCCTGCCGCGCCTCGTCCCGGCCCAGTTCGGCGACGTTCACCCGGGACAGCACCCAGTCCCAGCGCTGTTCCGTGGTCCGCGCGTCGTACGCCTCGACCAGAGTCATCGGCGAGGTGACGATCTCCGCCTCGCCGCGGGCAGCGAGATCAAGCCGGGCGATCATCATGCGATCACCACGGACCGCGAGCGACAGGGCCTCACAGTCCAGCACGAAGACCCGCAGCCGCCGGGCTCCCTCCGCGCGCTTCTTCACGCGGCCGCCCCACCGCTCTTGCTGCGAGCGAGCCGGCGCCGATCGTGCTCCGCATCCAGGTCGTCCAGCTCCGCATAGGCGGCAGCCCGTTCGTCACCGCTGACCGGCCCGTGCTCCTGCTCCAGCCAACCGACCAGTTCCACCAACCGGTCGCGGTCACGCTTGGCGCGGAGGGCATCGGCAACGTACGCGGAGAGGCCACGCTCGGCAGTGTCCGCGCGGATCTCGTCCAGCAGTTCCTCGGGGAGTGTGACGGTGACTTTCTTGGATGCCATACAAGTCACCATACTCGCCATAGTTCAGGATGGCGGACTTTCCGGGCCCTGCCCCGCCGTGTTCACCAAGTGTCGAGTCCTGCCTCCGAGACTGGCTGTCCTTCGCCGCCGGCCTTGCCGTGATCTGCGCCCTCCGGGGGCGTGCTCCGGCCTCGCTTTCCACGTCCACTCCGACTGCCAGGAGCTGAAACCCGATGAGCAGGATCCTCGTCGCCGCCACACCCGTGACCGGACACACCGGCCCGTTGCTGCGGATCGCCGCCCACCTCGTCGACCTCGGTCACGAGGTGGCCTTCCTCGGTGGCGCGCGTTTCGCCGAGCGGGCCGGGGCCGCCGGTGCGGTGTTCCATCCGCTGCCGCCCGAGGCCGACTACGACGAGCGGGACTTCGACGCGAGCTTCCCGGCCCGCCGGTCCGTGCCGCCCGGTCCGGCCCGGGTGGCCTGGGATGTCAGGCATGTCTTCGGCGACCCGCTGCCCGACCAACTCCGTTCTCTGCGGCAGTTGTTGGCGGAATTCCCGGCCAGTGCCGTCATCCATGACAACCTCTTCCTGGGCGGCGTGGCACTGGCCCTCTCCGCACCCGCCGCCGACCGGCCCACCGTCCTGAGCATCGGCGTCTCCCCGCTCGGCGTGCCGAGCAGGGACACCGCCCCGCACCTGCTCGGCCTGTTGCCGCCTGTCGACGAGGAGGAGCGTGCCCGGTACGCCGCGCTGGCGGAGGGTCTGGAGGAGCGCACCCGGCCGGTCCATGAATACCTGTCCGGCGTCTTCGCGGCGGCCGGGGTGCGGCTGCCCGCGGGGCCGAGCGGGCGGGTCCGGACCGAGGCCGCGGACCACTACCTCCAGCTGACCGTTCCCGGTTTCGAGTACCCGCGCAGCGATCTGCCGGCCAATGTCTCCTTCGTCGGCGCCCTTCCGCTGCCGGCCGGCCGCGACCCGTGGCAGCCCGAGTGGTGGTCCGCCCTGTCCTTCGCCCGCGCCGCGGGCCGCCGGATCGTCGTGGTCACCCAGGGCACCCTGGCCAACGTCGACCTCACCGAACTGGCCGCCCCCACCGTGCGGGCCCTCGCCGAACGCCGGGACCTCCTGGTGGTGGCCGCCACCGCGCGTCCGGACGGTGCGCAGGCGCTGCGCGCCGCGATGTCCGATCTGCCGGGGATTCCCGCCAATGCCATCGCCACCGGCTACATCCCCTTCGACGCCCTGCTGCCGTTCGCCGACCTGCTGGTCACCAACGGCGGCTACGGCGGCGTCCAGGCGGCACTCGGGCACGGCGTCCCGCTGGTGGTCGCCGGCGAGACCGAGGACAAGCCGGAGGTCGCGGCCCGCGTCGAATGGAGCGGCACCGGCGTCAACCTGCGCACCGCCCGCCCGAGCGCCGAGCAGCTGAGCGCCGCCGTGGACAAGGTGCTGGACGACCCGGCCTTCCGCGAGCGGGCGCACGCCCTGCGCTCCGAACTGGCCCAGTACGACGCGCTGTCGCTGATCGCCGACCTGGCGACCGGGCCCGGCGGGGCCTGATCCCCGCGCGCGAGTCGAGCCCCCGGCGGTACGGGGGCTCCTCCGCGTGTACTACCGCCCCTCGCCCCGGCGCACCGCGCCCGGTGCGCTGACGGCCGGGCGGTCGCCGCGCCGGTTCGCCGAGGTCAGCTGCCACGGCACCGATATGACCATCACGCCGGGCGTGAACAGCAGGCGGCTCTTCAGCCACAGCGCGGACTGGTTGTGCAGCAGGTTCTCCCACCACCGGCCCACCACGTACTCGGGGATGAACACGGCCACCGCGTCCCCCGGCCACGCCTCCTTGAGCTCCCGCACGTGCGTGACCACCGGTTTGGTGATCTCGCGGAACGGCGACTCCAGGACCCGCAGCGGAACGTCCAGACCACTCGCGTCCCACTGCGCCCGCAGCTCACCCGTCGCCTCGGGTTCGACGTCCACCGTGACCGCCTCGACGGTGTCCGGCCGGAACGCCTCCGCGTAGCCCAGGGCCCGCAGCGTCGGCTTGTGGAGCTTGGAGACCAGCACCACGGCGTGCACCTGCCGGGGGCGGGAGCTCTCCGCGGCGACGTCCTCGACGGCGAGTTCCGCCGCGACGTGGTCGTAGTGCCGGCGGATGCCCCGCATGGTGAGCCACAGCAGCAGTGCGGCGACCACGGCCAGCCACGCGCCCTGGGTGAACTTGGTGATCAGGACGATGACCAGCACCAGCGCGGTGGTGACGGCGCCCAGCCCGTTGATCAGCCGGGAGCGCTGCGCGGCGGCCCGGACCGCCGGGTCGCGTTCCTCGGCCAGCGCCCGGTTCCAGTGCCGGACCATGCCGATCTGGGAGAGCGTGAAGGAGGTGAACACGCCGAGGATGTACAGGTGGATCAGGCTGGTGACGTCCGCCTTGTAGAACCAGAGCAGCCCGCCGGCCACCACCGCGAGCGCGATGATGCCGTTGGAGAAGGCCAGCCGGTCGCCGCGGGTGTGCATCTGCCGGGGCAGGTAGCGGTGCTGGGCGAGGATCGAGGCGAGCAGCGGGAACCCGTTGAACGCGGTGTTCGCGGCCAGGATCAGCACCAGTGCCGTCACTGCCTGGATGAAGTAGAACAGCAGCGTGTCGGAGCCGCCGAAGACGGTCGCGGCGAGCTGGGCGATCACGGTCTGCTGGGTGTACGTGTGGCAGTCCCCGGCGAGGCCGGTCAGCTGGCAGGCGTCCTCGACGTAGTGGACGTGCGAGGTGAGGGCGAGCAGCGTGACGCCGGCGAACATCACCACCGCGACGATGCCCATCACGGCCATGGTGGCGGCGGCGTTGCGGGACTTGGGGGCGCGGAACGCGGGCACGCCGTTGGAGATCGCCTCGACGCCGGTGAGCGCGGTGCAGCCGGAGGCGAAGGCGCGCAGGCCGAGCATCAGCAGGCCGAGCCCTTGCAGGGTGTCCTTGCCGTCCACGGCGGTGACGCCGAGGGCCGCGGTGGGGGCCTGCGGGCTGTCGCCGAAGGCGAGCCGGATCAGGCCGGTGACGACCATCAGCAGGATGCCGCCGATGAACAGGTAGGTGGGGGCGGCGAACGCCCGGCCGGATTCGCGGACGCCGCGCAGGTTCATCGCGGTCAGCAGTGCCACGAAGCCGACGGCCAGCGCCACCCGGTGGTCGGCGAGCGAGCCGAACGCGGAGATGATGTTGTCGACGCCGGACGCCACCGAGACGGCGACCGTCATCACGTAGTCGACCAGCAGTGAAGCGGCCACCACCAGACCGGAGTTGGCGCCGAGGTTGCGGGAGACCACCTCGTACGAGCCGCCGCCGCTCGGGTAGGCGTGCACCACCTGCCGGTAGGACATCACCACCACGGCCATCAGTCCGACCACGCCGGCGGCGACCCACGGGGTGAGGTAGAGGAAGGCGGTGCCGCCGACGGTGAGGACGAGCAGGATCTCGCCGGTCGCGTAGGCGACCGAGGAGAGCGGGTCGGACGCGAAGATCGGCAGCGCGAGCCGCTTGGGGAGCAGCGTCTCGCCGAGCTCCTCGCTGCGCATGGCCCGGCCGATCACAAGGCGCTTGAGCGCCTGGGGGAGGTTGAACACAGCACGGGAGCGTATGCGCCCCTGCCGTTAAGACAAGCAGTCTGTCCGATGACTGGATTTCCCACATTTCCGCAGGCCAGGGGCCATGCAGATGATCGAATCGAAGGCATTTCGGCCGTAAAGGCTGCCGTTAAGGATTCGTCAATGTCTCGCCGGTACCGCCGCAAACCGGGACAAACCACTCACCGCGCGGCCGGCAACCGGGACTCGATGGCGGCCAGCGCAGCCCTGATCGCCGCCACGTCGTTCTTGTCGGCGACCTGGTCGCCGTCCTTCAGCTTCACCAGCAGGGTGCCGCCCGGCTCCAGCACGATCAGCGAGGTCTCCTCCACCCCGTCGCCGCCCTGGTGCCGGATCGCCACGTCCAGATCGGGCACCCGGATGCCCTCCCGGGTGATCGCCCGCAGGTCGTACCCGCCGTCCTGGCCCAGCACCGTCGGCGTCCCGTCCAGCAGCCGGTTGAACCAGTCCCAGCGGGCCGCCTGCTTTACCAGCACCCAGTCCGTGACCAGCAGCACCAGCGCCCCGTACAGGCCGCCGATCAGCGAGTTGTCGTTCCCGATCACCGCGTTCTGCACCACGTTCGACAGCAGCAGCATGACCACCAGGTCGAAGGTGTTCAGCTGGGCGAGCCCGCGCTTGCCGACCACCCGCAGCAGCGCGAGCAGCGCCAGGTACACCAGCACGGTGCGCAGCGTCTTCTCGCCGTACGAGATCCCCGCCTGGAACATGTCGTGCCACATGCCCGCCACGGTAGGCACCGGCGCGATCCACCGGTCCGGCCCCCACGCCCGGCACTCCCCCGGACGGCCCATCCCCGGCACGGCCCCGCCGCCGCACCCGCCCGCCGCACCCGCCCGGCGGGCACGCCCTCCGGTGGCGGATCGCGGGCCGCGCGGCGAGGGTGACTTGCGGGGGAGCACCGGAACGCCTCACCGGAAAGAGCGAGAGATGCCCGAAGTCACCGAACCGTACAAGACCGGCACCCCGTGCTGGGTCGATCTGATGGCGAAGGACCAGCAGGCGGCGCTGGACTTCTACCGCGACCTGTTCGGCTGGCAGGGCAAGCCCGGCCCGGCCGAGTTCGGCGGGTACGCGGTCTGCGAGCTGGACGGCAGGGCCGTCGCCGGGATCGGCCCGGCGATGGCGCCCGAGGGCCAGCCGGAGCCGCCCACCGTGTGGACCGGCTACCTGGCCACCAACGACGCGCAGGCCACCCAGGACGCGATCGTCCGGGCCGGCGGCACGCTGCTGGCCCCGGTGATGGACGTCGGCAAGCTCGGCCGGATGCTGATCGCCCAGGACCCGCAGGGCGCGGTGTTCGGCGTGTGGCAGGCCCTCGAGTTCGCCGGCGCCAAGGTGGTCAACGAGGCCGGCGCGGTGGTCTGGAACGAGCTGCACACCAGCGACATCCCGGCGGCCACCGCCTTCTACGGCGAGGCGTTCGGCATCGAGATCAAGCCGATGGAAGGCGCGAAGGACTACTGGGCGCTGGAGGTCGGCGGCCGCGCGGTCGGCGGTGCCACGCTGCTCAAGAACGACCCGCCCGGCACTCCGGCGCACTGGCTGACGTACTTCGCGGTGGACGACGTCGACTCCACCGTGGACGCGCTGGTCAAGCGCAAGGGCACCGTGCTGGTCCCGCCGTTCGACATGATGGCCGGCCGGATGGCGGTGGTCGCCGACCCGCAGGGCGCGCCGTTCGCGATGATCAAGCCGAAGCCGATGCAGTCCTGACGCGCTCACCGGAAGCCGCCCGTCCCGGTCCGTCCGGGGCGGGCGGCTTCCCCGCGTTCAGGGCAGCACCGGGCCGCAGGTGAACAGCAGCGGCAGCACGGGCGCGGCAGCCGTGGTGAGCGCGGCGGCGGCGCGCAGCGCGGGGTGCGGGGCGGTGGCGGGGGCGAGCAGGCGGCGGACCCGGAGCAGCGCGGCGGGGCCGCCGGCGGCGAACGCGGCCTGCGGGACCTGGCCGCCGGCCACCCGGTACATGGCGGCGGCGAGTACGGCGCGCGGGTGGCGGCGCACGGCCCGGTCGTCGGCGGCCATCTCCAGCAGCAGCGGGGTCTCCCGGGCGGCGAGGCGGGCCAGCGGGAGGAACGGGAACGCGGCGGCGAGGGCGTCCGCGGCGGTGCGGGCCAGGTGGTGGCGGCCGGTGACGTGGGCGCGCTCGTGGGCGAGGACGGCGGCGAGTTGAGCGTCCGTCAGGACGTCGAGGGCGCCGCGGGTGAGCACGATCCGGGAGCGACGGCCGGGCAGGCAGTACGCGGCGGGGATGTGGTGGTCGAGGACGTGCGCGCCGAGCCGCGGGTCGCGGGCGGCGACCAGGTCGAGCACCGTGCGGTGGCGGCGCCGGTGCCGGGCGGCGCGGGCCAGCACGGCGGCGAACCGGCCGAGCGGCCACAGCGCGGCCGCGGCGGGCAGCAGCAGCCGCCAGCCGCTGTCGAGCGTCGGCCCCGCGGGGTGGTCGACGCCGCACAGGTGCATCAGGCCGACCAGCCCGAGGTGCAGGTGGCCGCCCGGGACGGCCACGTGGTGGACGGCCAGCACCAGCGCGGTGAGGAAGGACAGCGCCAGCCCCTGCCAGAGCGCGACGGCCAGCCGGGGCGCGCGGTGCGTCCAGCGTGCCCTGGCCAGTGGCAGCGGGGCGAGCACGCCGACCAGCAGCGCGTACCCGAACAGCGCGAACGCGGCGGTCACCGGCCGCTCCCGGGTGCGCCGTTGGCGCCCGGCTGGTCGCGGTCGACGGAGTCGATGGCGGCGCGCAGCGCGTCGAGTTCGGCCGGGGTGAGCTGTTCGACCAGGTGGGCGAGGGCACCGGTCGGGTTGGGGCTCTCGCCGAGGACGTCGCGCATCAGGGCGGCGCTGTACGCCTCACGGGTGCAGGTGGGCCGGTAGTTCCAGGCCCGGCCGGACTTCTCGCGGCGCAGCATGCCCTTGCGGTACAGGATGTCGGCGACCGTCATCACGGTGGTGTACGCGAGCGGCCGGGAGCGGTTGAGGTCGTCGACGATCTCGCGGACGGTGGCGGGGCGGTCCCAGGTCCACAGGCGGTCCATGATCTCCGCCTCCAGGTCGCCGAGTCTGCGCACTGCCGTTCCGTCCTTTTTCGGGTCACCGGGTGGTCCGGCTCATCGTAGTGGGCGCGGGGTGGCTTGCCGCTCGTTCTACTGAACTACTAAGTTGTCTCGTAGTTCAGCCCCCGGAGTTCTGAGGAGAGATGCAGCGATGGGAACGCACCGCCGCCCCCGGCCCGCCGGACGCACCAGGACGGCCGTCCTCGGCGCGGCGGCCGGCGCCGCCGTCCTGCTGCCCACCACCACGGCCTGGGCCGAACCCGGCACCGGCAACACCGACCAGGTCAAGGCGAAGGTCGACGCCCTGTACGAGGACGCCGAGGCGGCCACCGAGCAGTACAACAAGGTGGACGAGCGGGCCAAGCAACTCCAGGACCAGGCCGGGAAGTTGCAGGACCGGCTGGCCGAACAGCAGGAGAAGATCCTGAAATTCCAGGAAACCCTCGGCGCGTTGGCCGCCGACCAGTACCGCGGCGGCGGCATCGACCCGAGCATGCAGCTGATGCTCAGCTCCTCCCCCGACGAGTACCTGAGCCGGGCCGGACTCCAGGACATGGCCGGCGAACAGCAGGCCGACGCGCTGCGCAGCGCGCTGCGGCTCCAGCAGTCGATCAACCAGGACCGGGCCGAAACCGCCGACAAGCTGGCCGAGTTGGAGCAGGCCCGCAGCGCCATGGCGGCGAAGAAGACCGAGGTGCAGAAGAACCTGGCCGAGGCGAGCCGCGTCCTGGCCGGCCTCAAGGCCGCCGACCGGGCCCGCGTCCTCGGCGACAACAACCAGGCGGCGTCCCGCAGTTCGGCCCGCGGCCAGACCTACACCGGCCCCGCCACCGGCCAGGTCAAGGCGATCCTGGACTTCGCCTACGCCCAGATCGGCAAGCCCTACGGCTGGGGCGCCACCGGCCCCAACTCCTTCGACTGCTCGGGCCTCACCCAGGCCGCCTTCCGGGCCGGCGGCGTCGGCCTCCCCCGCGTCTCGCAGGACCAGTGGAACGCGGGCAAGCGCATCGCGAAGGCCGACATCCAGCCCGGCGACCTGCTCTTCTACTACAACGACCTGCACCACGTCGGCATCTACATCGGCAACGGCAAGCTCCTGCACGCCCCGCGCACCGGCAAGAACATCGAGATCGTCGACATGGACGTGATGCCGTACATGGGCGCCGTCCGCCCCTGACCGGGCCCGAGTGCGCGAGGTCAGCTGTTGAGTTCCCGGGACTGTCCGGCCCACCGGACCACGAACGGCATGGCCAGGCCGGCTGCGACGAAGACGCCGCCCATGACCAGCCAGCCGGGGGCGCCCCAGCTCAGGCAGAGCAGGCCGAGCAGACCGGGGGCGACGGTGTAGCAGAGACCCATGCCGATGCCGAACACGCCGGAGTACTGTCCCTGCGCGTGTGCGGGGGCCAGCCGGAACCGCAGCTCCATCGACCCGGCCGCGTGCCACAGCGAACCCACGGTATGGACGGCGACGCCGGCCGTCATGATCGCCGCGGCGGCCCAGCCGGGCAGGCCCGGGGCCATCGCGATGACCGCCATGCCGACCAGGAACGCCAGCCCGGCGCGCCGGGTGGCCCGGCCGGCGACCTGGCCGCCCTTGATCCCGCGGCTGGTGCGGATCTGCAGGAGGACCACCATCACGGTGTTGACGGCGAGCGCGACGCCGGTGAACCAGCGCGGTGCGTGGGTGTGCAGGACCACCCACAGCGGCAGCGCGTAGGTCACCACCTCGCCCTGGATCCACAGGATGCCGTCCAGCACGACGAACGCCATGTACGGCCTGTCCTTCAGCGCGAGCCACCGGTCCGACCCGGTCGAGGCCGGCAGCGGCTCCAGCCTGGGCAGCCGGAGCACGACGGCCGCGCAGCCGACGAAGGTCAGGGCGTTGGCGAGGATGAGCGCCCCGTAGGCGGAGCCGGAGTCGAGCTGGATCACCGCACCGGCGGCCAGCGCGCCGAAGGTGCTGGCCAGGAAGGCGACCGAGCGCAGGTAGGAACGGAACTTCGGCACCTCGTCACCGCCGAACCGGCGGATCATCGGGCCGCGCGCCGCACCCCCCGAGGCGCCGGCCAGGTCGGTCACCGCCACCGCCACCATGAACGCCACGAACGAGTGGGCGAACAGCAGCGACACCATGGCCACGGCCTGGATCAGCAGGGTGACCAGGAAGACGCCGTGCGGGCCGCGCCGGTCTGCGAGGTGCCCGACGGGCGGGCCGGCGAGCAGGCCGACCACGCCGGCGACCCCGAGGCCGAGGCCGACCTGACCGATCGGGAGGCCGATCACCCGCAGCGCGTACAGCGGCGCTGTGGCCAGGAAGGCCGCGGTGCCGAGCTGGTTGATGAAGCCCCCGAGTGCCAGTCTGCGCTGGGGACCGGACTCGAGGAGTAACCCTCGTCGCACCAGCCAGGGCCGACGGTCGGGGGTGGTTTCCTCCCGAAGGTCGTCGGGGGACAGCGTGCCGGTCTGACTCACGTGGTACTCCTGGGCGTTGATCACGGCTGGGCGGGGACGGACGGCGCGGCGGAGCGCCTGGGGAAACTACAGCCGGACCGAAATCGGGTCGAGCCCGGACCTGCGCGCTGGCAGGATGCCGGGGTGGACGAGATCATCCGCGCCGCGGGCGCGCTGCTGGGCCAGCCCCTCCGGGACCCTGTCGATCTCGGCGGCAGCTCGCGGAGTACCGTACTGCGCTGCCGGACGGCCACCGGCGGCAGCGTGATCGTCAAGGCGTTCGCCGACGGGCCCGAGGCACGGCGCGCCTACACCGGCGAGACGGCCGGGCTCTCACTCGGCCTGGCCGGACCGGAGTTGCTCGCCGCGGACGTCGAGCGGCGGCTGCTGGTGATGGCGGACCTCGGGGACGCGCCCACCCTGGCGGACCTGTTGCTGGCCACCGATCCGAAGGCCGCCGAGCGCGGCCTGCTGGAGTGGGCACGCGGACTGGGCCGGCTCGCGGCCTCTTCGCTGCCGCGGCGCGCCGAGTTCGCGGCTCTCTGGCAGCAGCACACCCAGGGCCTGCCGAGCTGGGAGGACGAGCCGTGGCAGCTGCAGAACGCCGACGCCTTCCTCGACCTGCTCACCGAGTGCGGCCTGACCGCCCCGCCCGGGCTCGCCGAGGAGCTCACCGCGATCGGCACCGCCGGCGGCGAGCGGTACCCCGGCTTCACCCCCGGGGACACCTGCCCCGACAACAACCTGATCACCGCGGAAGGCCTGCGGCTGATCGACTTCGAGGCGGCCGGCTACCAGTCGGTCTTCCTGACCGCCGCCTACTGCCGGATGCCGTTCTCCAGCTGCTGGTGCGTCCACCGGCTGCCGGCCGACCTGGCCCCGCGGATCGAGGAGGCCTACCGGTCCGAGGTGGTGACGCAGTATCCGGAACTGGCCGAGGAGACGCACTGGCAGGCCGGGATGGCACAGGCGGTGGTGGTCTGGACGGTCGACACGACGGTGCACCTGCTGCGCCGCTCGCTGCCCGAGGACGGGTGGACGCACCGCACCCGGCGGCCGGTGCCCACCCGCCGCCAGGTGCTGCGGCACCGCTGGACGAGCGCGCTCGAACTGCCGGGATATCCGGCCTTCACCGCCACCATGCGGCTGTTGCTCTCCGAGATCGCCGCCGGGTGGGACGTGCCCGAGCTGCCCGGCTACCCGGCGTTCCGGGACCGCTCGGAGCCTGCCCTCCCCCCGCACGGCCCGGCGCAGTAGAAAGGAAGCATGGGAAGACAGTTGGGCTTGGTGCTCTACGTGCTGGCGATGGTCGGCCTGATCGTCGGGGTGGACTTCGCGTTCTTCCGGGACCACTTCTGGCCCCGGCTGCTGGTGAACGTCGGCATCGTGCTGGTGTTCCTCGCGTGCTACCTGCGCTTCCTCAAACACTCATGAGCCGGAATCGCCCGACTCCGTGACGGGCAGGCATTCGGCCAGCAGGGCGAGCATGTCGCGCCAGGCGCGGTCGGCCTGACGGGGGTGGTGGCCGACGCCGGGCAGCACGACGGCGTTGACGGTGGGGTGGTGGAAGGCGTGCTGGGCGCCGCCGTAGACGGTCAGACGCCAGTCGACGCCCGCCTCCTGCATCTCGGCGGTGAAGGCCTCGCGCCGGTCGGCGGACATGATCGGGTCCTCCGATCCGACACCCGCCCAGACCGGGCAGGGGATGTTCGCGGACTCGCCGGGGCGGCCGGTGGTGACGGCGTTGAGCGTGCCGATGGCGCGCAACGGGGTGCCGGCGCGGCCGAGTTCGAGGGCGATGGCGCCGCCGGTGCCGTAGCCGATGGCGGCGATCCGCTCGGGGTCGGTGCGCGGTTCGGCGAGCAGCACGTCGAGGCCGGCCCGGCCGATCTCCCGCATCCGCTCGGGGTCGGCGAGCAACGGGAGGGCGCGGGCCAGCATCTCCTGCGGGTCGGCGAACCAGCGTCCGCCGTTGATGTCGAACAGCAGTGCCACGTAGCCGAGTTCGGCGAGCGCGTCGGCCAGGCCGCGCTGGAAGTCGCTCAGGCCGGGGCCTTCGGGGCCGATCAGCACCGCGGGCCGGCGGCCGGTGCCGGCGGGCAGCGCGAGGTGGCCGACCATGGTCAGGCCGTCGGCGGGGTAGCGGACTGTGCGAGTGGTGACCGTCGTCATGCGTTCGGACTGTACGGACCGTCGGGCCCGCTCGGTACGGTCTTAGCTGCGGGCAGAGCGGAAGGGGCGAGCGGGATGCGGTTGCGCAATGTCGAGCCGGGGGATGTCGAGGCGTACGTCCGGATGCGGTGCGACCCGGCGATGATGGCCGAGTTGGGCGGGCCGTTGCCGTCCGAGGGCATGGCGGAGAAGGTCCGGCTGGATGTGGAGCGGACGGCGGCGGACGACTGGTGGGTCCGGATGATCGTGCCGGACGGCGCCGGGCCCGAAGTGGTCGCCGGGACGGTGACGCTGTGGCCGCACGAGGAGGACGGCGAACGGATCACCGAGATCGGGTGGATGGTGCTGCCGGAGTTCCAGGGCCGCGGGCTGGCCAAGCGGGCGGTCCGCGAGGTGCTCGAAGCGGCCGGGGCGGACGGGCGTTGGGGCCGGGTGCACGCGTTCCCGGGGGCGACGAACGGCGCGTCGAACGCACTCTGCCGCTCGCTCGGGTTCGAGCTCCTCGGGGATCGCGAGGTGGTGTTCGCCGGGCGGGTGCTGCGGACGAACCACTGGGTGATCGAGCCGTAGCCGACTCGTTGGCGGCCCGGCCGCGGGCGGCTTGGTGGACCGGCCGCGGGCGGCGGCTTGGCGGCCCGGCCGCAGGCGGCTTGGTGGCCCGGCCGCGGGCGGCGGTTTGGTGGCCCGGCCGCGGGTGATGGTTTGGTGGCCCGGCCCCGGCCGCGGGAGACGGGTCGGCCGGGGGCGGGCCGGTCAGTGGGGCCGGGCGGTCAGCGCTCGCGGCGGGTGCGCGGCGGCCGGGGTGTCCGGGCGGGCGGGCGCACGGTGCCGAGCGGGCGGCGCGGGGCGGGGATGGCCGGCGGCTGGGACTTCTGGAACATGCGGGAATCCTCGTTCTCGATCGGCGGCCCACCCGTGGGACGGGGCGGGTCGGGTCCGATCAGCATGCGGCACCCGCTCGGCCGCATCCGGACGGCGCAACGGGAAGCCACCCGAACGGGCCAGAGCAGCCCGCGTGTCGGGCCCGGCGGGCACTGTGTCAGCATCGTGGCGACAGGCCGCTCCCGGGTCAGGACGTCGGCGGCCGGATCGGAGAGGGACTGTGGGAATCGTCGTCGCCCCCAAGCCGCTGCTGCTCCAGGACGGGCGGCCGGCCGCGGCCGGCTGGTCGCTGGATCCGTCGTTGCGGCATCTCAACCATGGTTCGTTCGGGGCGGTTCCGCTGGCCGCGCAGCGCGCGCAGCAGGACCTGCGGGACGAGATGGAGCGCGCCCCGGTGGTGTGGTTCCCGGCGCTCCCCCGGCGGGTCGCCCGGGCGCGTGCCGTGATCGCCGAATTCCTGGGCGCCCCGGCCGAGTTCACCGCCCTGGTGCCGAACGCCAGTGCGGGCGCGAGCGCGGTGTACAACAGCCTGCCGCACCGGCCGGGCGGGGAGGTGCTGGTCACCGACCACGGGTACGGGGCGGTCACCATGGGCGCGGCCCGGCTGGCCCGGCGCTGGGGCGGCTCGGTGCGAACGGTGCACGTGCCGTTGGCGGCGGGTCCGGAGGAGGCCGCGGCGGCGGTGCTGGCGGGGCTCGACGACCGGACGGCGCTGATCGTGCTGGACCAGATCACCTCCGCCACCGCGCGCCGTCTCCCGATCGACCTGATCGGCCCGGCCGCCCGTGAGCGCGGCATCCCGCTGCTGGTGGACGCCGCGCACGTCCCCGGCCTGCTGGAGGATCCGCGGGCGGGCCTGGACTGCGACGCCTGGGTCGGCAACCTGCACAAGTTCGGCTGCGCGCCGCGCGGCACGGCCGCGCTCGTCGCTCGGGGCGAACTCCGGCACGCGCTCTACCCGTTGATCGACTCCTGGGGTGCGGAGGAGCCGTTCCCGGAGCGTTTCGACACCCAGGGCACGGTGGACGCGACGAGCTATCTCGCCGCGCCGACCGCGCTCGACTTCGTTGCGGAGCAGTGGGGTTGGCCGCAAGCTCGCGACTACATGACCGAACTCGCCGACTACGCCCAGCAGTTGATCGGCGATGCGTTCACCGCCGCCACCGGGGAGTCGGCCGCGGCGGAGGTCGGCATGCCGGTCAACGCGCTGCGGCTGGTCAAGCTGCCCGCCGGGATGGGGCGGACCCGGCTGGAGGCGGACGGCCTCCGCGACCGGCTGGCAACGGAGTTCGGGGTCGAGGCGGCGTTCACCAGCTTCGGCGGGACGGGCTACTTCCGGCTCTCCACGCACGTGTACAACACCGCCGCGGACTACGAGTACTTCGCCGAGGAGTGCGTCCCGGTGCTGTGCGCCTGGGCCGCGAAGCACCGCCAGTAGGCCCGACCGGACCCGCGCGGAGTGCGCAGCGCGGGTCCACCGACCGTTGCTAGGCGGGGAGTTCGTAGTCCAGGTGGATCCGGTGGGTGCCGTCCTCGTCGATGACGATGCCGCCGGTGCCGGTGATGCCCGCCAGCCCGGCGGTGCCGCTGCCGGGGACGATCACGAAGTACTCGCCCGCGCGGCCCGCGCCCAGCGTGGTGGCGGAGTGCGCGAAGTTGAACGTCCCTTCGGCGTCGTGCAGTTGGCCCGCGAAGGACTCCATGGCGAGGTACGTCCCGACGCCGGCCGCGTGGTCGAACGCCGAGGTGAACAGCGTGCTGGAGCGGCCCTCGATCTCACCCCGGAACTCCTTGCGCATGGTGGCGACACCGACGCCGACGGCGGTCTTGATGTCGCCCTCCGGGACGGGCGCGGGGGTGAACTCGGGGACGGTGAAGGTTCCTGATGCTCGCATGGGTGCGATGTTAGGACCCGCCACCGACAGTGCCGCTCCCTGCGGTATCCACCGCCCAGGCTGGGTACTCGACGATCTCGGGGCGACGCCGGCGACGGGCCACCACGCCGAGGATCGCGGCCGCCACCAGGACCAGCAGGCCGAGCAGGCCCGCCGCGCCGACGGCCGCCACGGCGCGGACGGTGCCGGGCTGGTCGCGGGATTCGACCGTGGCGAGCGGGACGGGGCCCCACGTCCGGGAGTCGATCGAGTTCGACCGGGCGTCGCCCATCACGAACATCCGGCCGTCGGGGACAGTGGTGTCGAAGCAGCGGTAACCGTTGATGCCCCCGCGGTAACCGTTGACGTCCTCGCCCCGCAGGTACGGCTCGTCGAGCGGTGCGCCGTTCAACTGCACGGGCTGGTCGCCGCATTGGGAGATGTGGTCGCCACCGAGGGCGACCACCCGCTTCGGGACGGCGACGGCCGGCGAACCGGGTTCAATGGCGTAGCGGAGGACCACCACGTCCCCGCGCCTGACCTGCTCGGGCTTGACGGCCGTCACCACCACGACCTGGCCGGGCCGGTAGGTGGGCTTCATCGCCCCTGAGCTGATCACGACCCGCCGGGGCCCGAGGTGGATCCCGTACCCGACCGCGCCGGTCGCCAGCAGCGCGCCCAGGATCCCCAGGATCAGCGCCACCTTGCCGAGCTTGCCCCATCCCCGCATTTACGCACCCGCCGCCGTGCCGAACCTGCCGAACGTGCCGAACGCCCGGGCAGATTCGTCCGGGCGTTCGGGAGTGTAGCGGGCGGGATCAGCCCACTGCGCACCCCGGCAAGTCCGAGGCACCGGCCCGGGAGGCCGAGGGACCTCGGTTAGAGTGCGTCCATGTCACAACGCCACCTGGATCCCGGGCCGTTGACGGAATCTCGTCCTACGCGGACGCCGGTCGCGGCGGCCGACGTCGATCAGGCCGTCCGACTCGCGCTCGCAACCCTGACGGACGCGCTCACCGCGGACTGGCGGACCACAGCCTTCGGGCTGGAGTGGGACTGCTGGGAGACCCTGGAGCACCTGGCGGACGGGCTGTTCGCCTACGCGGCCCAACTCGCGCCCGCCCGGCCCCCGTTGGAGGATTACGTGCCGCTGCGCTGGCAGCGCGACCGTCCGGAAGGACCAGCGAGCGTGATCTTCGTGGACCGCGCCGTCGGCCCCGCGGGCCTGTTGCAGGCGCTGGACGCCGGCGGCGGGCTGCTGGCGGCCATGGTCCGGACAGCGGCTCCGCAGGTCCGCGCGTTCCACTCCTACGGGGTGTCGGACCCGGAGGGTTTCGCGGCGATGGGCGTGGTGGAGACCCTGGTCCACACCCACGACGTGGCCGCCGCCCTCGGCCTGCCCTGGCACCCGCCCGCCGACCTGTGCGACCGCGCACTGGCCCGACTGTTCCCCGAAGCACCCGCCGACACCGACCGGTGGCCCACCCTGCTCTGGTCCACCGGCCGCGCCGACCTGCCCGGGCACGACCGCCGCACCTTCGAGCGCTGGCACAGCGAGCCACTGTGAGGCGGTACCGGCGCGGCGCGGCGCGACCGCTTCAACCGGCCGCGGCAGTCTCCGTGTCCAGCCAGGCCAGGTAGCCGGGCGCCCCGGCCGTGATCGGTACGGCGATCGCCTCCGGGGTGTCGTACGGGTGCAACTCACAGATCCGGTCGATGAGTTGCTGGGCGAGCGGGGCCCTGGTCTTGAGGTCGATGCGCCACTCGGTGGCGTCCTGGAGCTCGCCGTCCCACCAGTACACGGAGCGGATGGCGTGGACCTGGGCGCAGGCGGCGAGGCGTTCGCGGACCAGGGTGGTGGCGAGGGCGCGGGCGGTGTCCTCGTCCTCGTGGGTGGTGGTGACCACCAGGTGCTGGGGCTCGGTCATGGGCCGAGCCTACGGGGGCGGGAGGGAGGCACTGGGTTGCTTCGGGTGGTGGCTTCGGCGGCCGGTGTCTCTGGCCGTGGCGCGCCATGGCGGCTCGGGCACCCCGCGCTCGGGCCGCCATGGCGCTTGACGGTCGACGGCCGCACTCCCGGTTTTCCCCTCCCGGGAGTGCGGGCCGCGCCGCCGCTTCGGTTGGCTGTCAGCCGCCTGGGGCGGCTGTCGCCGCTGACCGCCCCTCGTGGGGGTGGGCGCGGTCAGCGGCGGGTCCAGAGGGCGGGGACGTTCGGGGGCTCCCAGCCGGCGAAGGCGGTGTGCGCCTGGATGCAGACGTACGTGACGCCGTTGTAGGTGACCTGGTCGCCGACCTTGTAGCTGGCGCCGGCCTGCCAGGTGGTGGCCCCGCCCGGGGAGGAACTCGGGCTCGGGCTGGGCGAGTTGCCGGTCGGGCTGCTGCTCGGCCTGGGCGTCCCGTTGACGTTGAGCACGAAGTCGAAGCTGGCCTGGCGCCCGTTGCCGACCTGCTGGACCGTCATCACCAGCGCCGGGTCGAAGATGCTGTCGGTGGCGTTGCGCGGCTCGTTCGGGAAGTACAGCTGCGTGGTGAGGATCGGCTGCCCGGGGGCCTGCACCTTGACGTGGATGTGCCGGGTGCGGCCGGGGTAGAGGCCGGGGACGATCGTGGTCAGCGTGTACGCGCCGTTGGCGTCGCTGAACTGGTGGCCGCGGAAGGTGTACCCGCTGTTGTCGTAGGTGCCGTTGGTGTCGGCCTGCCAGAAGTCCAGCAGCGCGCCGGAGATGGGGGCGCAGTTGCGGCCGAACACGTAGCCACTGACGGTCAGCGGAACCCCGGGGGTGCCGGAGGTGACCAGGTTGGTGCGCAGCGGGGAGCCCGGCTTGAAGTAGGGGCCCTCGATCTGCTCGCCGGTGGGCGCGTCGCCGTCGTGGCAGTTGGGGGTGAGCGGGGCCGTTCCGCCGGCGGCGGCGGTGTCGCGGGCCAGGGCGGTTCCGCCACCGATCAGCACCGGCACGGCGCCCGCGAGGGCAGCCGCCTTGAGCAGGCTCTTGCGACTGATCTGACGGTCGCCAAGGGGGTTGTGGGGGGTGGACATGGCTCTCCGTTCGGCTGCTTCGTCGGACGCCGCCCGCGCGGATCCCCCTGGGAGGGACATGACACCTGGAGAGGTCGGGTGTCCCCGCGCGGCGACACTGTGGGGTGCCACAGACGCTAGGCCCTGCCGGGCGGGCCGTCGATGGACGGGGGCCGCCGGACGTGGTGCATTCCTCAGCCGAGCTTTACCCATCGTTGACGGTGCACGCCGGTCATGCGGACCGCTCCCGGAACTCCCCCGGCGTACGGCCGACTTCACGCCGGAAGAAGCGGCAGAAGTACGCCGGATCGGAGAATCCGGCCGCCATCGCGACCTGACGGACCGTCATGTCCGTCGTGGCGAGCAGCCGTTTGGCCTCCAGGGTCTGCTGCTCGCGGATCAGCCGGGCCGGGGTGCGGCCGGTGGAGTCCTTCACCACCTCGTGCAAGTAACCTGCGGAGACGCCCAGTTCACGGGCCAGCGCGAGCACCGAGCGGTCCGCCCGGTCCGCCTCCGCGATCAGCCGGGCGAACCGGTCCATCAGCGGATGCACCGGCGCCCGCGGCACCAACCCCCCGTCCGCGCCCTCGCGTTGCCGCGCCACCCGCAGTGCCCGCACCAGCAGGACGTGCAGCAGCGCCTGCAGCACCCCCAGTCCACCGTCCAGGCCGGCCCGGTACTCCGCGCTCAACTCGGCCAGCAGCCGGGAGAGTTCGCCGTGCCCCTGGCGGGTGGGCCGGGACGCGGTGGCACCGGCCAGCGACCGCAGCAGGGCCAGGTCCTCCGGGTGCCGGTGCAGGAAGTCCTCGTTGAACAGCAGTACCCAGCCGTCGAGTTGCCGCGCCCGCACCCAGTGGTGCACCTGCCCCGGAAGCACCACGTACAGCACCGGCGGCTCGATCCGGTACTCCGTGAGATCGACGATGTGCGTCCCGCTCCCCTTGGTCACGTAGACCAGTTCGTAGAACGAGTGCCGGTGCGGGAAGTCCGCCTTGGAGAGCGGCCCGATGGAGTCGAAACTACCGGCGGCGAACGGCAGCAACCCGGGATCGGGCACGTCCAGGTCGTGCAGTTCCAGGCCGGCGGGCGGTCGGAGCGTCATCGCGCCAGTGTGCGCGGACTCCCCTCGAACCGTCCAGTGGTCCAGACCATCACAGCCGGCGGCGCCTTCCGTCGCCGGGTGCCGGCCCCCGGTGACAGGTAGGGAAAAGTCGAGCATCAAGTCTCGACCTGGCCCCGCTGACGCCTCCCGGTCCGCCGACTGAAATGGACGGGTGACCACTCCTCCGCGCCAACTTCCATGGAACCGCCGCTGGTTGTGGCCCGCCGGCTGGCTGCTCTGCGCGGCCTGGGCCGCGGCCTTCCCGCTGGTCTCCCCACTCGGCCCGCACCGCGACTGGGGCACCGTCGCGGCCGTCGGCTACCTGCTGGCCGCCGTCCTCGTCCTGCTGCCGCGGCGCGACTTCCGTCTGCCCTCCGCTCTGCTGGCACTCGGAGTCTCCGGGCTGCTCCCCCTGCTGCTGGCCGTCCGCTCGGGCGAGGGCCAGAGCGAAGTCACGGTGATCGGCCGGGCCGGCACGGAGCTGCTGGCCCACGGCTCGCCGTACCTCGAGTCCCCCGCCTCCGTCCTGGACCTGACCCCCTACCTGCCCGCCATGGCCGCCTTCGGCCTGCCGCGAGGGCTGCTCGGCGCGGGTGCCGCGCTCGGCGACCCGCGACTGTGGTGCGCGGTGGCGTTCCTGGCGACGGCGGGGGGCGCGTGGCAGGCGCTGCGCCGGGGGCGGCCGCTCCTCGGCACTCAACTTCTCGCCGCCCAGCGTCCGTTGGTGCCGACGGCGGGATCAGCGACGGCGGGGGGCGCGTGGCAGGCGCTGCGCCGGGGGCGGCCGCTCCTCGGCACTCAACTTCTCGCCGCCCGGCGTCCGTTGGTGCCGATGGCGGGATCAGCGACGGCGGGGGGCGCGTGGCAGGCGCTGCGCCCGGGGCAGCCGCTCCTCGGCACTCAACTTCTCGCCGCCCAGCGTCCGTTGGTGCCGACGGCGGGATCAGCGACGGCGGGGGGCGCGTGGCAAGCGCTGCGCCCGGGGCGGCCGCTCCTCGGCACTCAACTTTCCGCCGCCCGGCGTCCGTTGGTGCCGACGGCGGGATCAGCTGGTGGCCGGATCGTGGGGCTGTCCGCCCTGCGGCGGCTCGGCCGAGCTCCCTTCGCACCGGGTACCTCGACCGGGGGCGGGTCGCCTGCCTCTCAACTTCCCCACGCTCGGACGTCGTTGGCGCCTGGCGCGGTCGCATTGGCGGCCTCGCCCGTGGTGGCGTTGCCGTTGGCGGTGAGCGGGGTCGATCTGCCGATGACCGGCCTGCTCTGCCTGGCGCTCGCCCTCGCGTCGCGGCGGCACGCGGGTGGTGCCGGGCTCGCCTTGGCGCTGGCGTGTGCGATGAAGTGGACGGCCTGGCCGGCCGTTCCGGTGGCCGTGGCCCTGCTCGGGGCCGTGGCCGGACGACGGGCCGCCCGGCGCTGCGCCGGTGTCGCGGTGACGGTCGCCACCGCACTGGTGGCGCCGTGGCTGGTGCTGGCGCCCGGCCCGATGGTGCGCCAGGTGTTCGAGTTCCCGCTCGGCCTCGGCGACTGGCGCACCCCCGCCGCGAGCCCCCTGCCGGGACGCCTGCTCGCCCAACTCGGCGCTGGTGGTTGGTGGCTGGCGCTCGCCCTGCTCCTGCTCGGCGGGGGCGCGGTGGCCGTGTCCCTGGTCCGCCGCCCGCCCACCACGGCGGTGGCCGCCGCCGACCGCCTGGCGGTCGGGCTGTCCGTGGCGTTCCTGCTCGCACCGGCCGGGCGCTTCGGCTACCTGGCGCTGCCACTGTTCCTGGCCGTCTTCACCCGCCTCGCCTGCGGCCGACCGTCCGGCGGTGGCACGTCAACTCCCGGCCCGCAGAACGCAGTCCGCCGGCCGGCGCCGCTCGCGACCAGCTCCTCGCCGACCGCCGAAGCTCGCCCCACCTCCCGCGAACCGGTGGCCGCCGGCCGCCACTCCTGACCGCCGCCCCTCCCCTCCACCCCTCTCAACTCCCCTGCGAGGCACCCATGCCCACCACCCTGATCGTCACCAACGACTTCCCACCCAGGCAGGGCGGCATCGAGACCTTCGTCCACGCGATGGCCGTCCGGGTGCCGAACCACGACGTGGTCGTCTACACCTCGGCCGAGCCGGGCGCGGAGGCGTACGACGCGACCTTGCCGTTCCCGGTGGTTCGGGATCGGTCGCGGATGCTGCTGCCCACGGGGCGGGTCGCGCGGCGGGCGGTGGAGATCGCGCGGGCGCACGGGTGTGACCGGGTGTGGTTCGGGGCGGCGGCCCCGCTCGCCGCGATGGCGCCGGCGTTGCGGCGCGGCGGTGTGGAACGGCTGGTGGCCACCACGCACGGGCACGAGATCTGGTGGGCCCGGACGCCCGGGGCCCGGAGCCTGTTGCGGCGGATCGGCACGCACTGCGACGTCGTCACGTACCTCGGCGAGTACACCCGGCGGCGGATCGGCCCCGCGCTGGGGCCGAAGGCGACGCTCGAGCGGCTGGTCCCGGGCGTCGATCCGGCGCTGTTCCGCCCCTCACCCACCGCGCGCCGGACGATACGCGAGCAACTCGGCCTCTGGGACGCCCCGGTGGTGCTGTGCGTGGCCCGGCTGGTACCCCGCAAGGGGCAGGACATGCTGATCCGCGCCCTTCCGCTGATCCGCCGCCGTGTTCGGGGCGCCACGCTCCTCCTGGTCGGTCAGGGCCCGGACGAGACCCGCCTGCGCGGCCTGGCCGAACGTCACGCCCCGGGCGCGGTGGTCTTCGCGGGCGGCCACCGCCACGCCGACACCGCCCGGTTCTACGCGGCCGCCGACGTCTTCGCGATGCCGTGCCGAACCCGCCGCGCGGGCCTGGAGGCGGAGGGTCTCGGCATCGTCTTCCTGGAGGCCTCCGCCGCCGAACTCCCGGTCGTGGCCGGACACTCGGGCGGCGCCCCGGACGCCGTCCTCCCCCACCGCACCGGCCTCGTCGTGGACGGCCGAGACATCTCCACCATCGCCGACGCCATCGCCTCCTACCTCGAAGACCCGTCCCACGCCCGCGAGTTCGGCCGCGCCGGCCGCAACTGGGTCCAGCAGGCATGGTCCTGGGACGCTTCCGCCGCCCACCTGAACGCCCTCCTCGCCGGTGAAGCGACGGCCCGTCAGCCGGAGATGCCCGGCGCGAAGCAGCCGCCTGGCATGTGAGGTGGAACCGGAACACCACCTCCAGGTGTGAAGAGCCTCCGAGCCCCTTGGCCGCGTCCACCGCGAACCGGCTGCCGTCGAGCCGGATCACCGACCGCGTCCCGCCCCAGCGATGTCGGGTGATTTCCTGACAGGAGCGGGATGTTCCGGTAGATGTGTGTGCGTGAATGACTCCACGCCCGAGGACGGCGAGCCAACTTCCTTCGCTGCGAAGGCAAAGAACCTGTACGGGAAGCACAGAGGGAAGATCCTCGCCGCCGGTGCCGCCCTGGGGGTCGCGGCCCTGACCATCATTGTCGTGGTCGCCAAGCAGGCAGAGGAACAGAACGCCACCGAGGACGCCGAAGACGCCGAAGACGCCGAGGACGCCGGGTGGGTCGCCGACCCCGCGGCTGTGAACGAGCCACGGACATCCCCCGTCAAGCACTCGGTAGCGGGGCACACGAGGACCCTTGCTGACGGACGCGTTGTCCCCGTTACGGGCTACGAGCGGGGCGGCTCCTCAGATGACGGCGACGAGGACGAGGACCCCGGCGTCGCCGCAGCCTGAGCGCGGTCGGCCTCGCCCGTTCCGTGCCCGGGTCGCCGCCGCAGCCGGATGCGTCAAGCAGTGTCGACTCCTTCGCGGTCGCGGTAGGCCAGGACGGCGAGGACGCGGCGGTTGCCCTCGGTGGGGTCGAGGTCGAGTTTCATGAAGATGTTGCCGGCGTGTTTGACCACGGAGGCTTCGGTGACGGTGAGGCGCTGGGCGATGGTCTGGTTGTTGAAGCCCTCGGCCATCAGCGCGAGCACTTCGTGTTCGCGCGGGGTGAGGCGGCGCAGCGGGTCGTCGGCGGTGCGGTGGGCGAGCAGGATGCGGACGACCTCGGGGTCGATGACGGTCCGGCCGGCGGCGACGCGTTCGAGCGCGTCGGTGAAGTCGGCGACGTCCATGACGCGGTCCTTGAGTAGGTAGCCGAGGCCGCCCTGGTCCGCTGTGGCGGCGCCGAGCAGGCGGGTCGCATACGCGGTGGCGACGTACTGGGAGAGCACCAGGACGGGGAGACCGGGATGGCGTTCGCGCAGGTGGAGCGCGGCGCGCAGGCCCTCGTCGCGGTGTTCGGGGGGCATCCGCACGTCGGTGACGACAATGTCGGGGCGGTCCTCGTCGACGGCCCGGATCAGCTGTTCGGCGTCGCCGACGGAGGCGATGACGTGGTGGCCGAGCCGGGTGAGGAGTTCGACGAGGCCGGCCCGGAGCAGGACGGCGTCCTCGGCGATCACGATCCGGAGCACGGCACCTCCAGGCGCAGGCGGGTCGGCCCTCCGGTGGGGCTGGTCACGGTCAGGCGTCCTTTCAGGATGGCCACCCGGTCGGCGAGGCCCTGCAGGCCGGCGCCGGCGGCGGGGTCGGCGCCGCCGCGGCCGTTGTCGGTGACGGACAGCACCAGGATGTCACCGTCCAGCGTGCCGTGGACGGCGATCTCGTCGGCGTCACTGTGCTTGGCGGCGTTGGTGAGCGCCTCGGTGACGGTGAAGTACGCGGCACTCTCCACCGGGCCGGGCAGCCGGTGCGGCAGGTCGAGATCGATCAGCACGGGCACCGGGTGGCGCAGCGCCAACTCGGCGACGGCGGCCGGGAGTCCGTGATCGGTGAGCACCTGCGGGTGGATGCCGCGAACCAGGGTGCGGAGCTGGTCGAGCGCGAGGCGCGCCTCGCCGCGGGCCCGGGTGACGAGTGCGGCGGCGGGGGTGTCCTGGCCGCGCAGTTCGAGTTCGGCCAGGCCCAACGTCATGCCGAGGGCGACGAGTTGCTGCTGCGCTCCGTCGTGCAGATCGCGTTCGATGCGGCGCCGCTCGGCCTCGAAGGCGTCCGCCAACCGGGCCCGGGAGCGGGTGAGTTCGACCACCTGTGCCCCGAGGTCCTCGTCGCGGAGGCCCAACAGCAGTCTGGCGAGCCTGACTTGCGCACCGGCCACCAGCGCACCGCTGTACGCCGCGACCACCAGTCCGAGCAGCCCGACGGCGCTGGCCGCGAGCCCGTCCACCGGCCCCGAGACCGCCCGTCCGGGCAGCAGCATCACGGTGTCCGGGCTCACCGCCCAGATGAACAACGGCGCGGCCAGCAGGAGCAGACTGAACCCGATCCCCGCCGCGAAGACCAGCCCGACAGCCGTGAAGACCGTCGACTGCACTGCGGCGTACCCGAGTTCACGCCAGGTCGCCCGCTCGCGCAGCCGGGTGCGGAGCCAACGCCGCGCCACCGTCCGGTGCGGATCGGCGAGTTGAGCCGGCTCGACCAGCCGCAGCCGTCGGCGTTCCACCGCCCCGACCGGCACCCCGAGAACGGCCGTCCCGGCCAGTACCAGCAGCCCGACCCCGACCACCGACAGCGCGACCCCCACCACCACCCCAACGGCCAGCACCAGCAGCACCAGCACACCCTGCACCGCACCGCTCACCAACAACGCCCAGACCCGCCACGGCCACCCGGACACCAAGAACCCCAGGGGCCGCCGCCGCACCGCCGCCCACACCGCGACGTCCATCCGCGCGCCTCCCCTTGCCGTTCGCACCCGACTCTACCCAGCCGGACCAGGCACGACGGCAACCGGACCGCCGGGCCCGTCAGTCCTCGCGCTCCAGGGCTTCCTTCACCAACTCCGCAGGCACCGAACGCATCGTCCACCCCGTAATGCCCGCCACCCGGGTGACCGCCCGGTCGAGCCACTCCGGGTCGCCGAGGCGGTGGGCCTCGCCGGCGGCGATCGTTGAGGCCATCAACTCGGCGGCCAGCAGTACCTCTTCGCTCTTGTAGTGCTCCGGATGCCGGTTGAAGGTCAGCCTGCGGCTCTCGTCCGGGTCGCGGAGGGTCAGGAAGAGATAGCCGATACCGGGCCGCTTCGACGGCCACGGGTAGTCGAACCCACCACCGGCCGCGTCGCCGCCTCCTCGCGCGAAGCGCCCGACCTGGATGCGGATCCCGGACGTCACCCGGGACCAGTCGATCAACTCACCCTCGGCGTCACCGACGTGCAGCACCATGCCGTCCGCCCGCAGTTCCACCCAGCGGCCGCCCAGCAGCGTGGAATCCCCCACGGCCCAGCGTCCGTCGAGATTTTCCAGCGGCCCGTAGTGCTTTCGTTCGTCCCCCATACCCCTTATTCGATCACGGGCAGCCACCAGCCCGTGACCCGGTCCGTAACGTCGAGCAAACTCCTCGGACCCGACCGGGGCCGAGGACCGGCAGGACGATCCCACTCGGCGATCGGTACGATCAGCAGGTCGGAGGGGGCATGACGTTGCAGGTTCTGTACAGCGGGAAGACCAGAGAGCTCGAACTCTCCGGGACGCGCCAAGGGCTCCTGGCGCTCGGGCAGTTGCTGCGGGGGAAGGCCGGAAGCTGCGATCTCTCGGAGAGCCGGGACCCCTCTCCCTACGAGCGGTCGCTGTCGGGGATCGCGTTCCGGGAGGATCCGGAGCGCGACACCGTTTCGATCGTCACGGACGGCCAGATCCTGCGGATCGAGGGAGGACGGGAAGCTCTCGGCCTCCTCACCGACAACATCGAGGGCTTCGCCGCCGAGGCGGATGCAAGCCATCATTGGCACGCCGAACCCTCGACCTGCGACTACATCGCGCCGGAGTCGGACCCGCTGGTGGTTGCGTTCCTGAGCTGAGCCGGTCGAGCCCGGCTCAACAACGGGACACGGCAGATCTCGAACGCGGGGCCGGCCGGACGGCGAGGATGTCCGGGGTGCCGATGACGGTCCGCAGCACCCACTCCTCGATCAGGAAAGCGAACCGGTGGTCTCCCGTGTGCAGCACCTCCTGCCGCTCCATGCGGACGGCGACAGCTTCGTCGACATCGTCAGGAGTGCTGCGCAACGAGACGATCGTGCTCAGCACTTCGCGTGTGTAGGCCGCTGTCTGGAGAAGGCCGGGAATGACCCACGACTGGTACATCCGGAACCGTCGCGTGCGCCCGAACAGTGGGCGTACGGACTCCTGAGCCCGTTTGAGGCCGGCGCGCTCCAGGCGTCGCCACTCGACGTACATTCCCTCGATGTTCCGGGCCGTCGCGACGAGGTCGGCGGCCTGGTGCGGGACGCCGCAGATGGCGGTCCAGGTGCGTAGGTCGGCCTCGGAGGGCATCACCCGGCCGCTCTGGATCTTGGAACATTTGGATTCGTGCCACCCAGCAGCTTCGGCCAGCGCCCGTGCGCTGAGTCCCGAGTCTCGCCGGATGTCGCGCAGACGCTGGCCGAGGGCCTGCTTGGCTTGCTGAACGCTGGACGACGCGGACACGGTCAGCGCAGCCGGAAGTCCTCGTGCGGGACCGCCCGTTCCCAGACGGCCTCGAAGGCGGAGGCGCAGAGCTTCACGGTCTGCGGATCAGTGATGAGGTCCTCGTCCACGAAGTCGCCGTCACCGCTGAAGTGGTGAACCAGGAGGAGTTGTCCGTCGATCAGCCAGAAGTCGTTGCCCGGAAGTGCCAGGCCGGTCGCCTGCCGACGGGGAAGCCACCTGACCTGTTCGCCGGCGGCGAGGTTCCGGAACGTGATCTCGTGCTCGAACCGGATGTACTCACTCACCGGTTCCGAGACGACTCGCGCGCGCAGCACCTCAACGCCGCGGTTCGTTGTCTCCTCGATGAGCTGCAACCAGGGGCTCCACCACGACGGGCGGTCGGCAGGGTCGTCGCGCTGTCCGCCGAGCCAGCGGAGGAACAGGGGGTCGTCCCGCATGTATCCGTCGCGCATCTCCAGGTGGAGAGCCGAGCGGGTACAGGTCCGCAGCAGATCCTCAAGCGATGGGACTGCTGCCACCGTTCACCTCCGGGAAGAACTGCATCATGCGCCTGGGACCGCGCAACTCACCACCGCACCATGAACGTGCTCGAACTTGCTCCCGTTAGCCACACCTTGGTGTTGGCCGGCGAGCTCAGACGATCAGCAGCTCGCCGCAGGATTCGGTGAGGCTGACGCGGGCGTCCGCCGGGATCTCGTGGTCGGTGATGAAGCAGTCGAGGTCGGTGAGGGCGGCGAAGCTGCTGAGGCCGACGATGCCCCATTTGGTGTGGTCGGCGACCGCGACGGTGCGGTGGGCGGAGGCGATGAGGGCGCGGTTGGTCTGGGCCTCGGCGAGGTTGGGGGTGGTGAGGCCGGCGTGTTCGCTGACTCCGTGGGCGCCGATGATGAGGAGGTCGACGTGCAGGGAGCGGATGGCCTGGTCGGCGAGGGGGCCGACGAGTGCGGCGGAGCGGGTGGGGGCGCCGCCGGTGAGGAGGAGGTCGGGGCCGTCCTCCGCGGTGTGGGTGCGGAGGAGTTCGGCAACGGGGAGGGAGTTGGTGACGACGGTGAGGCCGGGGATGTCGAGCAGGCGGGTGGCGACGGCGTAGGTGGTGGTGCCGGCCGAGAGGGCGACCACGCTGCCGGGCTGGACCTGGGCGGCGGCGGCTTCGGCGAGTGCGGCCTTGGTGTCGGTCTCCAGGCCGGACTTGGCTTCGAAGGCCGGCTCCTCGGCGGTGGCGGTGCGGGCGACGGCTCCGCCGTAGACCTTGCGGACGGCGCCGGTGCGGGCGAGGGCGTCGAGGTCGCGGCGGACGGTCATGTCGGAGACGCCGAGCCGGTCGACGAGTTCGGCGACCTTGACGGCTCCGTCCCGGCGTACCTGGTCCAGGATCAGCGCTCGTCGCTGGGCGGCGAGCAGTACGCCGTCGGTCACTTGGTCCTCCGCCGGGGTGTTGGGGAGCCGCCAGCATAGTCGACGGGTTGGACGCTGTTCGGGTCTGGTGCTGTGTGTTTGAATGTGTTGACTGTCTCACCAGACCCGCGATTGCCCGCTGGAGTTGCCCGATGACCACCGACGCCGCCGAAGCCTTCGCCGCCGCCTACGGTGACGCCCCCGACGGCGTGTGGGCCGCGCCCGGCCGGATCAATGTGATCGGTGAACACACTGACTACAACGAGGGGTTCGTGCTGCCGGCGGCGCTCCCGCACACCACCCGGGTCGCGGCCCGCCGCCGCACCGACGGCCGGATCCGGCTGACCAGCGTGCAGGGCGACGGGAAGGTCACCGAGCTGGACCTCGAGGGCCTCGCGCCGGGCGCGGTGCCGGGCTGGGCGGCGTACCCGGCGGGCGTGTTCTGGGCGCTGGCGCAGGCCGGTCACCCGGTGGGCGGCGCGGACCTGGCGTTCACCTCGGACGTGCCGACCGGCGCGGGCCTGTCCTCCTCGGCGGCGCTGGAGTGCGCCACCGCGATCGCCCTGGACGAGCTGTTCGGTCTCGGCCTGGACGCCCCGACCCGGGCGCTGCTCGCCCAGCGCGCCGAGAACGACTTCGTGGGTGTGCCGTGCGGCGCGCTCGACCAGATGGCGTCCAGCTGCTGCGTCGCCGGTCACGCGTTCTTCCTGGACACCCGGACGCTGACCGGCCGCCAGGTGCCGCTCGACCTCCCCGCCGTCGGCCTGTCGCTGCTGGTGATCGACACCCGGGTCAAGCACGACCTGGGCGACGGCGCGTACGCCGCCCTGCGGGCGGGCTGCGAGCGGGCGGCCGGGCTGCTGGGCGTGCGGGCGCTGCGCGACATCGGCATCGCGGAGCTGGCGGCGGCCGAGGAGAAGCTGCCCGCCGAACTGCGGCCGCTGGTGCGGCACGTGGTGACGGAGGACCAGCGGGTGCTGGACACCATCCGGCTGCTGGACGCGGGCGAGCCGCGGGCGCTCGGCCCGGTGCTGACCGCGGGGCACGCCTCGCTGCGCGACGACTACCGGGTGTCCTGCCCGGAGACCGACCTGGCGGTGTCCGCCGCGAACGCGGCCGGCGCGCTGGGTGCCCGGATGATGGGCGGCGGCTTCGGCGGTTCGGTGCTGGCCCTGGTCGACACCGACCGGCTGGACGCCGTCGAACAGGCCGTACGCGCCGCGTTCGCCGGGGCCGGGTTCGTCGACCCGTACGTGTTCCCGGCGGTCCCGTCGCAGGGCGCCCACCGCGTCAAGTAGGAAACAGAGAGAAGCACGAAGCCCCGCCCGGGAACTTCCCTTCCCCGGGCGGGACTTCGTGCTTCGTGCTTCCTGCTGAGGAGAGCCTAGATCTCGCGCAGCGTGCGGGCGGCGGTCTCGGGGCGGATGTCGTTCATGAATGCGCCCATGCCGGATTCGGTGCCGGCCAGGTACTTGAGCTTGCCGGCCGTCCGGCGGATGGTGAACAGCTCGAGGTGGAGGGCGAGTTCGGCCTCGGCGGGGCGCGGAGACTGGTGCCAGGCGGCGATGTAGGGGGCCGGTTCGGGGAAGAGGCGGTCGAAGCGGCGCAGCAGGTCGAGGTAGATCCGGGGGAATTCGGCGCGGGCCGGCTCGTCGAGTTCGGTGAGGTCGGCGACCCGGCGGTTGGGGTACAGGTGCACCTCGTAGGGCCAGCGGGCGGCGAACGGGACGAATGCCGTCCAGTGGTCGCCGGTCAGGACCACGCGGGTGTCAGGGTGGCCGAGCGTGGCGCGTTCGGCGGCGAGGACGTCGTCGTACAGGTTGCGGCCGGTGGCGCGTGCGTACTCGGCGACCTTGGCGATGGCCTGGGCGGTGCGGGGGGTGGTGAACGGGAGGGCGTAGATCTGGCCGTGCGGGTGGCCGAGGGTGACGCCGATGTCGGCGCCGCGGTTCTCGAAGCAGTAGACCTGGCGGACGTCGTCGCGGGTGTGCAGTTCGGCGGTGCGGTCGGTCCAGGCGTCGAGCACCAGGCGGGCCTGCTGTTCGGTCAGGTCGGCGAAGGACGCGCCGTGGTCGGGGGTGAAGCAGACCACCTCGCACCGTCCGGTGCCGGGCGTGAGCGTGTACGGGCCGTCCGACCAGGGGGTGACGAGTGCGGCGGAGGAGCCGGCCAGCGACGGGAAGCGGTTTTCGAACACCGCCACCTGGTAGTCCGCGGCGGGTACTTCGCTGAGCCGGCCGTCCCGTGACGGGCAGAGCGGGCATTCGTCGGCCGGCGGGTGGTAGGTGCGGCCCTGCCGGTGCGCGGCGATGGTGACCGCGTCGCCGGTGAACGGGTCGACCCGGACTTCGGAGGCGCTGGCCGCCGGGTCCAGCGGCCGCGCGTCGACCGCGTCGCGCACGGCGGGCTCGGTGTCGTAGTAGACCAGTTCGCGGCCGTCGGCCAGCTTGGTCACCGTCTTGTGCACGGCGGCGCTCCCTCTCGGTTCGACCATCACATCAAACATCTTCGAACATGAAGCATCGCAATGCAACATCCGGAGGGGTCGCCGCGAAGCCCGCCGCAGGGTGGACGGGAAACCCGCTGCACGGCCTCCGCAAATCCCGCTGCGGGGCTGTCTCCGCCGTGGGCTAGAGTCCGCCACGAAAGAGATGGGAGCGGTACGGGACCGTTTCCAGGGGGAGAACCAGAATGTTCAGGACCGGACGTACGTTCCTCGCCGCCACCGCCGTCGTGCTCGCACTGACCGCGACGGCCTGCGGCAACAAGGACGCCGACGGCAATGTCGTAAGCAACAAGGGCGGCGCGGCCACCTCCTCGGCCCCCGAGCTGGCGCCCGCCGCGGCGCTCGCGCTGGTGGGCGAGAAGACCTCCGCGGCCAAGTCCGCCAAGTCCGAGGTCACCATGCAGGTCGGCACCGGCAAGGCCACCACCGTGAAGGGCTCGATCTCCTGGGAGCACGGTCTCCTGGGCGAGCTGACCGGCACCATGGGCGGGGCGATGGCCGAGAACCTCGCCAAGGCCGGCAGTGACGGCACCTTCACGGCGCGCTATCTCAGCGACGCCATGTACGTCAACATGGGCTCGGCAATGGCTTCCCAGCTCGGCGGCGCGCACTGGATCAAGTACAACTACGCGGACCTCGCCCGGCTGATGGGCCCGGCCGGCGACAGCCTGAAGAGCCAGCTGCAGAGCTCCGACCCGGTCGCCTCGGTGCGGGCCCTGATCGCCTCCGGCAAGGTCACCAAGGCCGGGACGGAGACCGTGAACGGCGCCCAGGCCACCAAGTACAGCGGTGACCTGTCGGCGACCGACATCGCGCAGGCCACCGCCAAGGGGCTCACCCAGGAGCAGGCGGACGCGCTGCAGAAGCAGTTCACCGCCGCCGGGATCACCAGCGACCACATCGAGGTGTGGGTCACCGGTGACAACCTGCTGGTGAAGAAGGTCGAGCAGATGCAGAGCAGGGCCGGCGAGATCACCGCGACGGCAACCTACTCCGACTACGGCACCGCGGTCGCGGCCACCGCCCCGAGCGAGAGCGACACGGTGGACTTCACCAAGCTCGTGGCGGGCGCGAAGACCGGCAGCTGACGCAAGAACGCGCGGGGCGGACGAACCGCCCCGCGCGTGAGTACCGGGGTTACTTCTTCTTCGGCGCCGGCTTGTCCTTGAGCCGCTGGGCCTCCTTGCGGACCTCGGCCTGGATGGTGCGCTCGCGCTGCAGCCAGTCGGGGTTCTCCTCGCGGAGGGCGTCGATCTGCTCGGTGGTGAGCGCCTCGGCGATGCCGGCCCGGTTGAGGCCGGTGACGGAGATGCCGAGGCGGGCGGCGACCGTCTGGCGCGGGTGCGGGCCGTTGCGGCGCAGGTCGGCGAGCCACTGCGGCGGGGTGGCCTGCATGGCGTTGAGCTCGTCGCGGGAGACGACGCCCGCCTGGAACTCGGCGGGGGTCGCCGCCAGGTAGATCCCCAGCTTCTTGGCCGCAGTCGCGGGCTTCATGGTCTGGGAGCTCTTGGGCTTGGGCGTAGTCATGCACCAAGGGTATAGGGAGCGCGCACCTGCCCAGGTCACGGTAGGTAGCCTGGACGGTGTGACCGAGATCGAGCAGCCTTCCCCTTCCTTCCGCCTGGTGTACGTGCCCGGGGTGACGCCGACCAAGTGGCTGCGGGTGTGGGGTGAGCGACTGCCCGGCGTCCCGCTGGAACTGTTGCAGTCCACGCCCGTCGCCGGCCACCAGCTTCTGCTGTCGGGCGGCGCGGACGCGGGCCTGGTGCGGCTGCCGGTGGACCGGACGGTGCTGAGCGCGATCCCGCTGTACACCGAGACCACCGTGGTGGTGTTCCCGAAGGACCACTGGCTGGCCGCCTCCGAGGGCGCCGCCGAGGAGGTCTCGGTCGCGGACCTCGCGGAGGAGATCGTCTTCCACCCGCAGGACGACGTGCTGGAGTGGCCGGAGGGGCTGCCGGGCCGCCCGGCGTTCGAGCGTCCGGAGACCACGGCCGACGCGATCGAGCTGGTGGCGGCGAACGTCGGCGTGCTGGCGGTGCCGCAGTCGCTGGCCCGGCTGCACCACCGGCGCGACCTGACCTACCGCGTGCTGGCGGACGTCCCGCAGTCGCAGGTGGCGCTGGCCTGGCCGGAGGAGGCGACCACCGACCTGGTCGAGGAGTTCATCGGCATCGTGCGCGGCCGCACCGCGAACAGCTCCCGCGGCCGGGTCGCCACCGAGCCGGCGAAGAAGCAGCCCGCGGCGAAGAAGCCCGCCGCGAAGTCTGCCAAGTCGCAGCAGAAGCCGCGGCCGGGCCAGCGCGCCGCCACCACCCGCCAGGGCCAGGCGAAGCAGGGCCAGGCCAAGCGGGGCCGCAAGCGCTGAGCCGTCGCCGGCGCGGGGCCGCAAGCGCTGAGCCGTCGTCGGCACGGGGCCGCAAGCGCTGAGCCGTCGTCGGCACGGGGCCGCAAGCGCTGAGCCGTCGTCGGCTTTGCTGTCGCGTTCCCGCAGTTGGCGCGGTGTGGCCCGCATCATGGTCGGCAGGCATCCTTGCCGTACCGACCGAGGAGAGAGCCACGATGGTGCACGCACGGGCCGGGCAGCCGGCGCAGCCGCAGGATCTGATCGACGTCGCTCGCCTGGTGACGGCCTATTACGCGCTGCATCCGGACCCGGCGGAGGTGGGGCAGCGGGTGGCGTTCGGCACGTCCGGTCACCGGGGTTCCTCGGTGCGGGCGGCGTTCAACGAGGACCACATCGCGGCGACGGCGCAGGCGATCTGCGACTACCGGGCCGAACAGGGCACCACGGGGCCGCTGTTCCTCGGCATCGACACCCACGCGCTGTCCGAGCCGGCCCGGGTCACCACGCTGGAGGTGCTGGCGGCGAACGGTGTGACGGTGCTGCTGGACTCGGCGGACGGCTACACCCCGACGCCCGCGGTCTCGCACGCCGTCCTCACCCACAACCGGGCCACCGGCCGCCCCCGTCCGTCAGCGCTCGCGGACGGCATCGTGGTGACGCCCTCGCACAACCCGCCCGGTGACGGCGGGTTCAAGTACAACCCGCCGCACGGCGGCCCGGCCGATTCGACCGCGACCGGCTGGATCGAGCGCCGCGCCAACGAGTTGCTGGCGGCGGGGCTGAAGGACGTCCAACGGGTGCCGTACGCCCGGGCGTTGGCGGCCGGCACCACCGGGCGTTACGACTTCCTCGGCGGGTACGTGAACGATCTGCCGGCCGTCCTGGACCTGGACGCGGTGCGGGCGGCGGGCGTGCGGATCGGCGCGGACCCGCTGGGCGGCGCGTCCGTCGCGTACTGGGGGCGGATCGCCGAGACGCACCGGCTTGACCTGACGGTGGTCAACCCGCTGACCGATCCGACCTGGCGGTTCATGACGCTGGACTGGGACGGGAAGATCCGGATGGACTGCTCCTCCCCCTACGCGATGGCCTCGTTGATCGGCAAGCGGGACGCGTTCACGCTGGCCACCGGCAACGACGCGGACGCCGACCGGCACGGCATCGTCACCCCCGACGGCGGGTTGATGAACCCGAACCACTACCTGGCCGTCGCCATCGACTACCTGTTCCGGCACCGTGACGGCTGGCCGGCGGCGGCCGCGGTCGGCAAGACGCTGGTGTCCTCCTCGATGATCGACCGGGTGGCCGGTGCGCTCGGCCGGGAGCTACTCGAAGTCCCGGTCGGCTTCAAGTGGTTCGTGGACGGGCTGCTGAACGGGACGGTGGCGTTCGGCGGCGAGGAGTCGGCCGGGGCGTCGTTCCTGCGCCTCGACGGCTCGCCGTGGACCACCGACAAGGACGGCATCCTGCTCGCCCTGCTGGCCTCCGAGATCACCGCCGTCACCAACCGCACCCCGTCCGAGCACTACCGCGACCTCACCGCCCGGCACGGCGACCCGGTCTACGCCCGGGTGGACGCCCCCGCCGACCGTGAGCAGAAGGCCGCCCTGGCGGCGCTCGACGCGTCCCGGGTCGCCGCCGACACGCTGGCCGGTGAGCCGATCACCGCCGTCCTCACGCACGCCCCGGGCAACGGCGCGGCGATCGGCGGTCTGAAGGTCCGCACCGAGAACGCCTGGTTCGCGGCCCGCCCGTCCGGCACCGAGGACGTGTACAAGATCTACGCGGAGAGCTTCCTCGGCGCCGACCATCTGACGAAGGTCCAGGACGAGGCCCGCGGCCTGGTGGGCGAGGTGCTGGCGAAGGCCTGAGAGACCCGGCCGCCACTCTTTCGGATGGTGCCCGCACGACACGAGCGGCCTTACGTGGTACGGCACCTGACGGGTCGTCAGCATGGCGTCCATGATCTCGCTACGCCGTACCACCACGGCCGCTCTCGTCGCCTGCGCGGCACTGCTCGCGCCGTTGGCCCCCGCCCGGGCCGGGGCGCCACTGCCCGGCGGGCGCCCGATGGAGGGAAGGGTCTCCGCCTACCTGGACGGCATCCGGCAGGACCCGGCCCGGCTGGACGCCTTCCTGCGGGCCCTGCCCAAGGGTGGGGACCTGCACAATCATCTGTCGGGTGCGGTGTCGACCGAACTGCTGATCCAGCTGGCCGCCGAGGACGAACTGTGCATCGACTCGGGGACGTTCGTCTCGGCGACCGGCCCGTGCGAGGGCACCGCCCGCCCCGCGAAGGACGCGGTCACCGACCAGGAGTTCCGCGCCCAGGTGATCCGGGCCTGGTCGATGCAGGACTTCACGCCGGGTGAGGAGTCCGGCCACGACCACTTCTTCGCCACCTTCGGCAAGTTCGGCGAGGCCAGCTGGCGCCACCCGGGCCGGATGCTGGCCGAGGTCACCGACACCATGGCCGCCCAGCACCAGACCTACCTGGAGACCATGCTGACGCCGGCCTTCGGCGGGCCGGCGGCGCTGGCGGCGAAGGTCGGCTTCGACCCGGACTTCACGGCGCTGCGCGAGAAGCTGCTGGCGGACGGCCAGGTCCAGCGGCTGGTGGACCAGGCCCGCGCCGACCTCGACCACGCGACGGCCGAGTACCAGGACACCGAGCAGTGCGGCACCAAGCAGGCCCGCCCGGGCTGCGCGGTGACGGTGCGGGTCCAGTCCCAGGTGTCCCGGGCGGCCGGACCGGCGCGGGTCTTCACCGAGCTGCTGCTCGGCATGGAACTCGCCTCGCAGGACGAGCGGTTCGTCGCCGTGAACCTGGTGCAGCCCGAGGACCACCGGGCCGCGCTGGACAACTACAACCTCCAGATGCGGATGCTGGACTTCCTGCACCCGTTCTACCCGAACGCCCACATCAGCCTGCACGCGGGCGAGTTGGTACCGGGCCTGGTCAAGCCCGAGGACCTTCGCTTCCACATCCGCCAGGCGGTGCTGACCGGCCACGCCGAGCGGATCGGGCACGGCGTCGACGTGGCGCAGGAGGACGACTCGGCGGAGCTGCTGCGCACCCTGGCCGAACGCAAGGTGCTGATCGAGGTGCCGCTCACCTCCAACGAGCAGATCCTCCAGGTCTCCGGCCAGGACCACCCGTTCCCGCTGTACCGGAAGAACGGCGTGCCGACGGCGCTGTCCACGGACGACCCCGGGGTGGAGCGGATCGACATCACCCACGAGTACGTCCGGGCCGCCCTGACCTACCGGTTGAGCTACCGGGACTTGAAGGACCTGGCCCGCACCTCGCTGGAGTACGGCTTCGTCGCCGGGCGCAGCCTGTGGAAGGACCGCGACGGGTACCTGCCGGTGGCGGAGTGCCAGGACCGCCCGCTGGGGACGACGCCGACGGGCGCGTGCGCGGCGCTGCTGCGGGAGAACCCGAAGGCGGCGCTGGAGTGGCGGATGGAGGGCGCCTTCCGGGACTTCGAGCAGGCGGTGCTGCGCGGCAAGTAGCCGTGCTTCCAAGAACGAACGGCCCGCCGGGAGTTGACTCCCCGGCGGGCCGTCCGCACACCAACAGGTCAGTGCTGGCGGCGCAGGTGGGTGTGCAGGCCGTCGAGGACTTCGGCGGCCTGCGGTTCGCCGATCTCGCGGCACCAGGCGCTGGCGGCCTCCAGCCTGGTCAGCGCCTCCTGGGTGCGGTCGAGGCGGCTGCCCTCGATCAGGGCCGCGTAGCGGATCGATTCGGCGCGCGCGAGGTGGCCCTCGGGGCCGGCGGCGCCGAACGCCTCGATCGCCAGCTCCATCTCGGCGAGGGCCTCCTCGGGGCGCCGGAGGCCGATCAGGGTGCGGGCGCGGGTGTCGTGCAGGCTGCCTTCGGCGCTGGCGCAGGCGAGTGCGTGGCCGTCCCGCCGGGCGGCTTCGACCAGTTCGGCCGCCTCGGCGAGCCGGGCGACGGCTTCGTCCTCGCCGTCCGGGCCGCGCGTGTCGGCGGTGAACCGGGCGAGGCGCAGCAGCATGTCGAAGGCGGCGTCGGCGTGGGGTGCGGTGCGGTGGCTGTCGAGGGCGCGCTGCCGGGCGAGGTCGGCGGCGGGCCACTGGCCGGTGCGGGCCAGGGCGACGGCGGCCTCGCAGGCGACGATGGTGTGCATCTCGCGGTCGTCCCACCCGGCGGCGATGTCGGCGACGCGCAGGAACTCCTCGGCGGAGTCCCGGTGTTCGTCGAGTTCGCGCAGGGTGCGGGCGAGGTTGAGCCGGATGTGCACCTGTTCGTGGATGGCGAGGTCGGCGAAGCCGGGCTCCAGGCGGACGGCTTCCAGGACGGCGGCGGCGTCGGAGAACCGGCCGGCGGCGGCCAGCACCTGGCCGAGCCGGCCGCGGGCGGAGGCGGCCTCGTCGGCCTGCCCGGCGTGGTCGTGGCGGGCGGCGGCCTCGGTGAACGCGCGGGCGGCGGACTCGTACTCGTCGCGGGCGAGGTGCACCCGGGCCAGCAGCAGTTGCACCCGGGCGGGGACGGCGGTGCGGTCGCCGTACTGGGCGGCGAGCTTCAGCCCGCGCCGGGCGAGTTCCTCGGCGCGGTCCAACTCTTGGGCGTCCAGGGCGATTTCGGCCAGCCAGCCGTGGATGCCGACCAGCTTCCACGGGAGGCCCGCGGCCTCGATCCGGCGCTCGGACTCCCGGATCAGCTCGGCGCTCTCCTGCTTGCGGCCGGTCAGGAAGTAGGCGCGGGCGAGGAGTTGCCGGGCGGTGACCTCCATCAGTGTGTCGTCCTGCCGGGCGGCCTCCTCGCGCAGGCGGGTGACGGCGGCCTCGGCGCGGCTGAGGTCGCACGGTTCGGGGCCGTTGGCGGCGTACTGGTGGGCGTCCGGCAGGTCCTGGCGGATCGCGACGACGGCCTTGGCGTTCAGCACGGTGAGCAGGGCGTCGCCGGCCCGGGTGGCCCCGGCCTCGACGAGCTCGCGGGCCCGCTCCTCCATCCGGTCGAGCTCCGCCGTGGTCGCGGCGTCGGTGTCGGCGTCCTGCTCGGGCAGGGCGGCGGCGAGGGCGCGGCAGCCGAGGGCCTGGGCGGGGCGGTCGGCCTGCGCGTAGTGCTCGGCGGCCTCGGTGAAGTGCGCGGCCAGTTCGTCGTCGCTCAGGCCGTCGCGGCGGGCGCGCTGTTCGGCGATCTCGGCGCGCAGCAGGGCGAGCGACCCGAGGTCGGGGTCGTCGGGGTGCCGGTAGCCGTCGGCGCCGACGAGGGCGTCGATACGCCGCCACAGGGCGAGCGCCTCGGGGTGCCGCTGCTCGTGCAACTCGCGGGCGCGGGCGACGAGTTCGGGCATGGTATCGGTGGCGGCGGGGGCGCTCTCCGCAGGCTGGGCGGCGGCGGGCACCGGCGCGGGCACAGGGGCGGCGGCGCGCAGGCCGAGGGCGAGCGGGTCGGCGAACAGCGGGGTGCGGGCCAGGCGTTCGCGGCGGGCGTCGCCGACGGCGGTGGTGCCGCCCCGGGCGTCGAAGCGGGCGGCGAGCGCGTCGCCCTCGGTGCCGAGCTCGGTGAGCAGCGCGGTGACGGTCCAGTTCCTGCCGGGCGGGCCGGCCACCGGGACGTCGCCGTGGCCGGTGGCGGCGAGCCGGGCGAGCAACTGCTGGGTGCCGGTCAGGAAGTGCAGGCGGGCCAGTGGGTCGCCGTGCCGGCCGAACAGGTCGCGGTTGTCGGCGAGGATCTCCAGGCCGCGCGGTTCGTTGCCGGTGAGGGCGCAGAACTCCAGGTGCAGGCCTATCTCCTCGGCGGCGCGGGCGCGGCCGCGGGCCCACCGGTAGCCGGTGAGGTGGCAGGAGCGGGCCTCGTCGGTGCGGCCGGCCCGCAGCAGCGGCAGCAGCGCGTGGGCGCGGCTGACGTGCGGCTCCTCGCCGCAGGACTGTTCGCCGTCCAGCACCGGACGCCACGTCTCCAGCGCCCGCGCGTCGTTGCCGAGGCGGACGAAGTGCTTTGCCTGGGCGCGCAGTTCGCAGGCGCGGCAGTCGCTGAGCGAGGAGCGCGAGCGGCCGGCCCACAGGTCGAAGGCGTTCTCGGCGCCCTGGCCGGTGAGCGCGGCGAGGTGGTACTGCTCGCCGTAGTAGGGCTGCAGGTCGTGGCCGGCGGTGCGGTAGTGCTCGCGCAGTTCGCCGTGCCAGCGGCGGACCGCCTCCAGCGGGACGTCCGGGACGCTGCGCAGGGCGTGCGCGACCCACTTGTAGCGCCAGTCGGTGGCCCGTTCGGCCCAGCCGTCGAAGCCTTCGGGGTGCTTCTTGCGCAGGGTGACGATCCGGGCGAAGACCACCGGGAGCTTGCGCCGTTCGGCGTCGTTCTCGTACGCCTCCATCAGGTCGAGGAGGGCGTAGGCGAGCAGCTCGGGGTCGTCGAACTGCTCGGCGGCGTCGGCGAGTTCCTCGGCGGTGACGGTGCGCTGCCGGCCGTGCGGCTGTTCGTCGTTGGCGCGCAGGGCGGCGCGGACGGCGTCGATGGTGTCGAGCATCACGGCTCCCGGTGCGGCGTGGTGGGCTCGTGGCCGAGCATGGCGTGGTCGAGCAGGGCGAGGAACGAGCGGTTGAGCAGGGCGGATTCGCTCGCCTTGAGCGGGCGCCGGGTGAGCAGCAGGGCCTGGCCGTACAGCGCTTCGACGGTGGTGGTGGCGAGTTCGGGGTTGCGGATCGCGGCGGCGCGGCGGACGAGCGGGTTGAGGTGGTTCAGGACGAGCTGGGCGCGCGGCACCGAGCTGCCCAGCGAGCCGAGGATGTCGGCCCACAACCCGTCGGCCTGGTCGGCGAGTTGGCTGCGGGTGCGCTCGTGCCGGGCTTCCCTGTCGTCGAGCAGCAGGGCGGGGGCGCTGCTGGGGTGGAAGGTGCGCAGCGCGACGTCGCAGTCGAACCGGCCGAGTGCTTCGCGGGCGGTGGCGAGGAACGCGGCGGCGGCGAGTTCGGTGGCCTGGTCGACGTTGTCGAGGTGTGCGGTGACGGTGGCCGGGTCGAGGTCGGCGACGGTGGTGCCGGTGCGGATCTCGGGCAGCCGGTGCACCAGGTCGCGGTCGTAGGTGTAGCCGCCGTTGACGACGCCGAGGCCGGCGGCGCCGGCGATAGGGGCGACCTGACGGAACTCCTCGACGGTGCGGGTGACCAGGATGACGGGGTGGGCGCGGGCGAACTCGTCGAGCGTGACGTTGCCGTCGGTGGTCTCGAACGGCAGCCAGGGCAGCAGCATCCGCAGTAGCTGGTCGTCGTGCCGGGCCAGCGACTTGACGGCCAGGTGGTGCACGGACAGGAAGCGGTGCAGCAGCGCCGGGTCGGACGCGGACAGGCCGGTCAGCCAGTCGCGGATCCGCAGCCCGAGCGCCTCGCGGACGGCGGCGAGTGTCTCGTCGGCGTACAGCGCCTCGCGGGAGGCGGTGGGGCGCAGGCGCTCGGCGTCGACCACGCAGCGCACGAAGAACGCCCAGTCGGGCAGCAGTTCGTCGGCCTGGTCGGAGAGCAGCATGCCCTTGAGGTGCACCCGGTGCCCGGCGCGGCGGGACGGCGGGACGGCCTCGGGCAGTACGTAGGCGACGCCGCTGAGGCCGACCAGCGGCAGGTCGAGCTCGATGGTGTCGAGCGGGGTGAAGTCGAAGGTGTCGCGGCAGTGCGCGGTGAGCGCGGCGCGGCGGGCGGCCGGGGTGTCGTGGCGGCGGGCCCAGGGCGCGGGGGTCTCGCTGATCCGCGTCCGGTGCCCGGCCGCGTCCACGACCGTCACCTGGTGGCGCAGCAGGCTGCCGTAGTGCCGGGCGAGTTCGGTGACCCGGCGGGTGGACGTCCACTCCTCGGCGTCGGCGCGCGGGGTGAGGGTGACGGTGGTGCCGGGCTCGCGGCGGGCGGAGGCGGGCAGCGTGGTGATGGTGTAGCGGCCGTCGGAGCGGCCGCGCCATTCGATCACCGGGGCGTCGGGGGTGCGGGCGGAGCGGGTGCGGACGGTGATCTCGTCGGCGACCACGAAGCAGGCCAGCAGGCCGATGCCGAACTGGCCGATGAACTCCTCGCGGGCGTCGGCGAGTTGACCGGCGTCCAGGGCGCCGTCCGGGGTGCGCTTGGAGCTGCGGCCGATGGTGGCGAGGAAGGTGTGCACGTCGGCCTCGGTGAGGCCGACGCCGGTGTCGGCCACCGAGAACTCGTCGCCGGTGGTGACGGTGATCGCGGCCGGCGCGGCCGGGTCCAGCTGCTGCCGGGCGGTGATCGCGTCGACGGCGTTCTGCAGCAGCTCGCGCAGGTAGACGCGCGGGCTGGAGTACAGGTGGTGGGAGAGCAGGTCGACCAGTCCGCGCAGGTCCACCTGGAAGGTGTGCGCGCTGGGGTCGTTCGGGGTCACCGGGCGGGTCCTTCGCTTCGGGGTTCGCTTCTGGAATCGGTGCGGGTCACGGGGCGATGGCGCGGCGGCTCCGGTAGGCGTCCGCCGGGTCGCCGAGGTACTGCCACGGGGACCTGGTGACGCGGCCGTCGAGCTCGGTGAACACCCGGCCCGCGGCCCGGTGTTCACCACTCAGCGAGAACGCCATGGCGAACGCGTTGTGGGCGCCGATCCAGGCCCGGTCACGGACGAACCCGGGGTGCCAGATGGAGCGTTCGGCGGCCTCGTGCAGGGAGCGGGCGACCGCGGCGTCGCGGATGTAGCGGCCGTCCTCGCCGTTGTCGAGGCTCAGCCAGTGCTCGATGTGCGCGAGCGCGACGAGTTCGCCGAGCCGGCTGCCCTCCGGGGCGGCGAGCATCGAGGTGCGGGCGAAGTCGTGCATCTCCTCGTGCGAGCCGCCCCACTTGGCGCACAGCTGCTGCAGGCGCTGCCGGTGCGAGGCCGGGTGGTGCGGGAAGCGGCGGACGGCGGCGTCGAAGCGCTGGGTCGCGACGCCCGTCGCGACGGAGATGCCACGGCCGGTGACCTGCAGGAAGTACCAGGGGCCCAGCCAGTCGGGCTCCCGCTCGGCGACCTCGAACAGCTGCTCCTCGGCACGCTCCAGGCGCTCGCCGAACAGCCTCCACTGCTCCTCGCGAACGTACTTGGCGTAGGCGCCGCTACGGGCCTCCCAGCCCCAGACCAGCTGCCGCGCACCGCAGACCAGCAGCGCGAGGGCGTCCTCGGGGTCCTGCTCGACGGCGCGGGCCAGCCACTCCTCGCTGCCCGACAGGTCGGAGACCAGGTCGAGCATCAGCACCAGGTCGGCCTGGTCCCGGGCCTGCTCCAGCACGGCCCGGACGCCCGGCCAGTCGCCGGCCCGGCCGCGTTCCAGCAGCAGCTTCAGCTCCGGGTCGCCGAATGTCGGGTCGAGCGCGGGCGCGCCCTTGCCCAGCCGGCCCAACAGCCTGTCGAACAGTCCCATCCCCACGGTCCCCTTGTGCCGTACCGATCCACAGGGGCCGCCGTGAGGCCGCCCCGGACGGAGATTCCTATCACGCCCGCACGACAGGTGTGCGAATCGTTTCCGGCATCCGGACATCGAAGCCCTGCTCAGGGCCTGTCCGGTGCGGCTCATCCCCGGCTCATCTCCGACTCATCCGCGGCTCACCCGCACCTGTCCGGTGCGGCTCATTCCCGGCTCATCTCCGACTCATCCGCGGCTCACCCGCGACTCACCCTCGCCCGCTGATCCGGTCGGCGAGGGTGGCGAGCGCGGAGGTGCGGGCGTGCTCGTGGCGGTCGGCGTGCCGGTAGACGGCGTACAGCGCGTGCACGCCGAGCCAGCGCAGCGGTTCGGGCTCCCAGCGGCGGACCCGGTGGCCGACCCAGGGCAGCTCGGTGAGTTCGGTCCGCCCGCCCTTGCCGAGGTGGCGCAGCGTCAGGTCGCGCAGCGTACGGCCGGCCAGGTTGGTGGTGGCGACGCCACTGCCGACGTAGCCGCCCGCGAAGCCGACTCCGGTCGCCGGATCGAGAGCGACGGTGGCGCACCAGTCGCGCGGCACGCCGAGCACGCCGGACCAGGCGTGGTCGATCCGGGCCTCGGCCGCGGCCGGGAACATCTTCCGCAGGATCTCCCGGAGTTGGGCCACCGTGCCGTCGGGAGTGGCACCGTCCTGGTCGATCCGCGAGCCGTACCGGTACGGGTAGCCGCGACCGCCGAGCGCGATCCGGTCGTCGGCGGTGCGCTGCGCGTACATGTACGCGTGCGCCTCGTCGCCGAGCACCTCGCGGCCTTCCCAGCCGATCGCCTCCCACACCTCGGCGGGCAGCGGCTCGGTGGCGATCATCGAGGAGTTCATCGGCAGCCAACTGCGCTTCTGGCCGGCGATGTTGGCCGTGAAGCCCTCCGTGCACCGGAGCACCACCCGGGCCTTCACCCCACCCCGCGCCGTACTCACCTTCCGGGGCGCGATCGCGGTGACGGGCGTCGACTCGTAGATCCTCACCCCCGACCGCTCGACGGCCGCGGCCAGCCCGACCACCAGCTTCGCCGGGTGCACCCGCGCCCCGTTCGGCGTCCAGGTCGCCCCCAACACGCCTGGCACATAAAGCCGTTCGGCGGTCTCCGCAGAACTCAGCAGCTCCACCTGGTCCGCGCCGAACGCCTGCTCGTGCGCGAACCTCTCCTTCAGTCGGGCCAGTTGGGCGGGCGAGGTGGCGATCTCCAGCACTCCGCCCCGGTGCGCGTCGCAGTCGATGCCCTCCGCGGCGGCGGCCCGCAGCGTCTCCGACACCGTGTCGTTCATGGCGAGTTGGAGCCGCCGCGCCGCATCCTCCCCGTGCGACCGGGCGTACCGCCCGCGCCCGGCGATCCCGTTGTACAGCCACCCGCCATTGCGCCCGGACGCCCCGTACCCGCAGAACTCCCCTTCCACCACCACCACTTCGAGCTCGGGCGCGGCCTGCTTCAGGTAGTAGGCGGCCCACAGCCCGGTGTACCCGCCCCCGACCACACAGACGTCCGCCTCCACTTCCCCCACCAGCCCCGCCCGCCGCTCGGGCAGCCCACTCGCCGCATACCAGAACGAGACGCCGCCATTGACGGTGGTCATGTCCACCAGCCCTGCCTTCCCTGAACGCCAACCCTCCCCGCGTGCACGGACGCTATGCGCGCCACCGGAACCCGGGCAACGGACACCGTGTCAGGCCGGTCCAGTTCGCCCTGACACACTGCCCGGCCGGTGCGGCAGGCGCGTTCACTACCGATCGAAGGCCGCCGATCGGTACGGTAGCGGTCCGTAGCGGAGCCGACACGGAAGCCGAGGGTCCGGCGTGGGGAACAGCGGCGTCACGTTCGGCCGGTTCGTCGCGCTTCGCCGCGCGGGACTCGGCTGGACACAGATTCGACTCGCGGCCGAACTCGACCGCAGCGAGGACTGGATGTCGCAGGTCGAACGGGACCTGCAGCAGGTCAGGGACCTGACGATCCTGCAACGGCTGTCCGAGCTGCTGGGCGCGGAGCTGTCCGAGCTGATCGCGTTGCCGCAGCCCGCCGTCGATCGGGTGAGATCCCGTTCCCGCAAGCCGCCCTCGGCTACGCTGGCGAGCACTTCCGGCCCTGAGGAGGACGATGTGCGACGCCGCCAGGTCGTGACTGCGGCGGCCGCCGCCCTCTTCGCGCCGATCGTGAGCGCACCGACAGCGAGTGCCACCGCCGGCAGTCTCTCGGACCTGGAGGACCTGCTGCTGTACGGCACCGGGCGGATCCCGGCCCCGCGCACCGACCCGACCCGGAAGACCGTCGGCGATTCGGTTCTGACGTCCCGTCGGGAGTTCAAGGACGCCCGGTACGACACCCTGGCTCGCGCCCTGCCCGGCCGGATCGCCGCCGCCGAGATGGTCGGGGCACCGGAGGAACGCGCCCGCGCGGTGGCGCAGCTCTTCAACATCGCCACCAGGCTGTGCATCAAGGTCGGCGACAACAACCTCGTCGCCATCACCTCCGACCGGGCGCTGACCGCCGCCCGCTCCGGCGGCGATCCGCTGGTCACCGCCGAGGCCCGGCGAATGGTCTCGAGTTCCTGGCGCCGTCAGGGAAGTCTCGCCCGTGCGACCGACCTGGTAGTAGTCGCGGCCGAGGATCTGCTGGCCGACACCACCGTCCCGGAGCGGGATCGCCTCGCCACCCGCGGCGAGTTGTACGCCACCGCCGCCTACACCGCCGCGAAGACGGGCGACCGGGCCTACGCGTACGCCCTGATCCGGGAGGCCGCCGACAGTGCGGCCGCGGCCGGGCGCGGCTCCGGCATGGTGGACGGCACACGTGGTGCCGTACTCCACCAGGTCTCGGTGCACTACGAGTTGGGCGATTCCGGGCGCGCGATCGAACTGGCGCGCACCATCGACCCGACGACGCTGCCGACGCCCGAGCGCCAGGCCCGGTTCTTCACCGACGTCGCCAGGGCGTTCGGTCAGTGGGGCAGGCCCGAGCAGTGCTACCGGGCGCTGCTCGCCGCCGAGGCGGCCGCCCCGCAGGAGATGCGGCGCGGTGCGGTCCGCGAACTGGCCACTCAGCTGCTGAGGCACGACCGCCGGCTGCCGGGCGTACGCGACTTCGCCGCCCGGGCGGGCGTGCAACTGGGCTGACCCGTAGCCGTACTACGGCCCGGAGCCCGACTACGGATCCTGCCCCGGCTTCGGCGGTTCACTGGGCACGTCCACAGCTCCCGCTGCTGCCGAAGGCCCTCCCATGGCATCACTCAGCACCACACCCCAGCCGAACTCCGCCCGCGCGCTCGCCGACGAACGCCTCAGCCCCTCCTACTACATCGACCTCACGAAGGTGGCAGACCCGCTGGTTCGGTCCCTGCTGCGCTGCCCGACGGTCTTCGACATCAAACGGGCCGTCGCCGACCTGCTGGCCGGACGCCTGGGCGTCCAACTGCCGGAGGCCACCGGGGTCGTCGAACCCGGCGCCACCGTCCGGGGCCGGGTGATCGTGGCGCCCGGGGCTGTCATCGCCGAAGGCGCGTTCGTCACCGGACCGGTGCTGGTCTGTTCCGGCGCGGTGGTCGAGGCCGGTGCCCGGGTACGCGACAGCACCGTCATCGGCCCCGGTTGCCGGATCGGCCACGGCGCCGAGATCACCCGGTCCCTGCTCACCGGCGGGGTGTTCATGAAGCACGCCGGTTTCGTCGGTGACTCCGTGCTCGGGCTGGGCGTCAACATCGGCGCGTTCGTCTCCACCACCGGCCTGCGGATCACCTCCGGACCGGTCACCGAACCGGCCACCGAGGAGGTCTGCGCGTACCTGGACGGGCGCCGGCTGCCCACCGGCCAGACCAAGTTCGGTGCGGTGATCGGCGACGGCGTGATCGTCCCCGCAGGCACCGTGCTCCAGCCCGCCACGCTGATCGGCGCGCACACCCTGCTCTACCCGAGGACCCAGGTCGGCGGATTCTTCCCCGCCGGAAGCCAGGGAAGGTGACCATGTCCATCACCGGTACCACCATGACCGATCAACTGGCCGTGCAAATCACCGGCGGCCGTCGCCTGACCGGAAGCACCACCGTCCAGGGCAGCAAGAACATCGCCCTGCACCTCTATGCCGCCGCGATCCTCGCGGATGCCCCGCTCGTCCTGCACGGCGCTCCCGCGATCCTCGACACCGGCGTTGTCGCCGAGATCCTGAACCGCACCGGTACCCCGACCGCCGTGGCCGGCGAGGAGTTCACCACCCGCCCCGCCACGAGCTACCTGCCGGTCGTCCCCGACGACCTCGGAAGGCGGATCCGCACCACCCCGGTACTGGGTGGCGCTCTGCTGACCCGCGCCGGGCAGGTCACCTTCCCCACCCCCGGCGGGGACGCCTTCTGTGTGCGCCGCATCGACCGGCACCTGGCCGCGATGGAGGCCGCCGGAGCGGCGGTCGAGGTGGACAACGGCCTGGTACGGGCCCGCTTCACCGGTAGGCGGCGGCCGTTCGTCACCGATGCCGAGACCCGTTCGTGGGGCCCGAGCCTCGGCGCGACGGTGACCGCGATGCTGCTGGCCGCCCGCACGCCGGGCACTTCCACGGTGCTCAACCCCAGCGTGGAGCCCGAAGTCATCCACGCCGCAGCCCTGTTGGCGAGCGCCGGAGTCCCGATCGAGTGGCAGGGGCGAGCCGCGTTGCACGTCACCGGCGCCGACCGCATCGCCGGTGGAGACTTCACCGTCCCACCGGACCGTCTGGAAGCCGCGACGCTCGCCCTTGCCGCCGCGATCACCGGCGGCACCGTTCACCTCGACCGCTTCCCCGCTGCCGCGTTCCCCGACGGCTTGGCCTCCGTCCTCACCAGCGCCGGTATCCGGCTCGACCCGATCGACGGCGGAACGACGATCGACGCACCGTCCGGGCCCCGCCCCGTCCAAATGGCCACCGGCGCGCACCCCGGCTACCCGACCGACGCGCAGCCCCAGTTGACCGCCTACCTCACCCAGGCTGACGGCATCTCCCGCATCGAGGAGCTGGTCTACACCCGTCGCGACACCCATCTTCCCGCCCTGACCGCGTTCGGAGCCGCCGTCAACGCGACCGGCCCGGTGATCACCGTGCGCGGCCGCACCGCGCTCAAGGCCGCCGACGTGACCGGGGACGACATCCGCGCCGGGACCGCGCTCGTGATCGCCGCCCTCGCCGCCGAGGGCACGTCCACCATCCGCGGCCTGTATCACCTGCGACGCGGCTACAGCTGCCTTCTGCCCAAACTCGCCGATCTCGGCGCTGACTTGACGGTCAATCAGGAGATGACATGACGCCGTTCGAATCGACCGCGCTCGCCGAACTGGGCGAGCACCTGGAGCTGTTGACCGCCGACGGCATCGTGCCGGGCGGCGTCATCGCCCACGGCACCGCCGACACCGCTCCCGGCTACCTGAGCGCCGGCGTTGTCGCCCCCGAATGCGGTGACGCCAGGCCCGGACCGGACACCGTGTACGACGTCGCCTCGCTGACGAAAATCCTGGCCACCTGGCCGCTGGCCGGCACTTCCCGCGCCAACGGCTTCGGCCTGGACTCCCCCGTCCGTGAGTTGCTGCCGCCGATCCCGGCCGATGCGCCCGGCGGCCAGGTGACGCCGCGCCAAATCCTCACCCACACCTCCGGACTGCGCGCCGACACCCGCCTCGACCAGTACCGGGGCCGCACCGAACCGCTCGCCGAACTGATCTGCGGCGAACCACTGATCGCCGAACCCGGCACCGGCCACCGCTACATCAATCGCGGCTTCGTTCTCCTCGGCCTGGCCCTGGCCCACACCCGGGGCCACCGCCTGGACGAACTCGCCGCCGACCTCTGGCGCGGCCTCGGCATGAACAGCACGACGTTCGGGCCCGTCGCCCGCTCCCGCGACGTTGCCCCGACCGAGCAGCGACTGCCGGGCGGGCCCCGCCTCTGGGGTACCCCACACGACGACAACGCCGCCCTGCTCGGCGGAGTCGCCGGCCACGCGGGCGTGTTCACCACCGCCGCCGACCTCGCCGTCTTCGCCATGCGCCTACTGGCCGCACCCCCGGCCGACGACAATCTCGGCCGCTGGTTCGCCGACAGCCTGCACCCGGTGGCCGAGATCGAGCCCGGCCTGCGCCGGGGCCTGGCCTGGATCCTCGCCGACGGCGGCCGAGTCGCGTACCACCACGGCTTCACCGGCACCAGCCTGTACCTCTCCCCGGCCACCGGCCGTTATCTGGCCATCTGCACCAACGCCGTGTACCACCACCAGGACAACCGCACCCGCCTCGCCCCACTGCGGGCCGTCGCTCTCAGGGCGATCACCGACGTACCCCGGGAGGGCCGGCCGTGCCCCGCACCACGCTCGCGTCCCTGACCACCTTGCGACTGGGCGGGCCGATCGACGAACCACTCCGGTTGTCCGATCCCGCCGACTGGCCGGAGCTTGTCCAAACCGTCCGCGGCCGTGGCGAGTTCAGCCCGCTCGTACTCGGCCACGGCAGCAACGTCATCGGCGCCGACTCCGGGCACGCCGGGACCATCGCGGTGATGAACACCCGGGGCATCAGCGTGAAGAAGCAGGCCGACGGCACCGTACTGGCGACGGCGCAGGCGGGGCACCCGCTCACCGACCTCGTCGCCTGGGCCGCCGCCGAACAACTGTCCGGGGTGGAGTGCCTGGCCGGGATTCCCGGCACTGTCGGCGCCGCACCGGTCCAGAACGCCGGTGCCTATGGTCAGCAGATCGGCGACGTCCTCGACCACCTGACCGCGTGGGACTGGGAATCGGGCATCCTGCGCACCCTGCCCGGCCGGGCCTGCCGCCTGCGGTACCGCGACAGCCGGTTCAAGAACAGCCCCGGCCGCTGGACCGTTCTCACCGTCACCGTCCGGCTCCTCCGTACCCCACCCGCACCGATCCGCTACCGGCCGCTGATCGACGAACTCGGCGCCGGGGCCAGGGCCACTCCTCCCGTCGCCGAAGTCACCGCCGCGGTCCTCGCCAACCGCCACCGCCGCGGCTTGCTTCTCGATCCGCACAGCCCGGACGCCCGCCAGGTCGGCTCCGTGTTCCTCAATCCTGCCGTCACCGCGGTCCAGGCAGAGCGCTGGTCGGCCGCAGGCTGCCCGGTCCACACCGACAGCGACGGACAACTGCGGGCCGGCGCCGGGTGGTTCCTCGAACTCGCCGGTTGCCACCCGGGCCGGCGGATCACCGAGAACGTCCGGTGCTCGGAGGCCCGCACCCTGACCCTCAGCGCCCACGGCGACGCCACCGCGAGCGACTTCACCCGCGTACTGACCGCCCTCGCCGAACGCGTCGAGGCGGCGACCTCGATCACGCTGCGGCCGGACCGGTCGTTGTCGGAACGTGGCTCGTCAACGACCGGTGCGAACCCGGCGGCCGGCAGCGGCCTACTCTGCGGTGAAGACCGCCCGGCCACCCACGTACGTCCGCAGGACGCGGGTTTCGGCGATTTCTTCGGCGGGGGCGGCGAAGGGGTCGCGGTCCAGGACGACCAGGTCGGCGAGGTGGCCGGGGCGGAGGGTGCCGGTGGTGTCGAGGTGGTTGAGGTGGGCGGTGCCGGAGGTGTAGGCGGCCAGGGCGGTGGCGAGGTCGAGGCGCTGGTCGGGGAGGAAGACGGGGGTGGTGGGGTCGGCTTCGGGTTCGCGGCGGTTGACGGCGACGTGCAGGCCTTCGAGCGGGACGGGGCTGGAGACCGGCCAGTCGCTGCCGGCGGCGAGGGTGGCGCCGGCGCGCAGGAGGTCGCCGAACGGGTACTGCCAGGCGGCGCGTTCGGGGCCGAGGAAGGGGATGGTGAGTTCGTCCATCTGGGGTTCGTGGGCGGCCCACAGCGGCTGGATGTTGGCGATCGCGCCGAGTGCGGCGAACCGGGGCACGTCGTCGGGGTGGACGAGTTGCAGGTGGGCCAGGTGGTGGCGGTTGCCGCGCCGGCCGTTGGCGGTGATGGCGGCCTCGACGGCGTCCAGTGCCTCGCGGACGGCGCGGTCGCCGAGGGCGTGGAAGTGCACCTGGAAGTCGAGCGCGTCCAGTGCGGTGACGTGTTCGCGCAGCGCGAGCGGGTCGACGAAGCTCAGGCCGCTGTTGCCGGTGGCACAGCCGCAGCCGTCCAGGTACGGGCTGGTGAGGGCGGCGGTGAAGTTCTCCGCGATGCCGTCCTGCATGATCTTCACCGCCCCGGCGCGGAACCGTCCGTGACTGTACTTCTCCCGCCGGGCGACGAGTTCGGGGATCTGGTCGGCGCCGCGCTCGCGGTCCCACCAGAGTGCGCCGACCACCCGGGCGGTCAGCGTGCCGTCCTGCGCGGCGGTGAGGTAGGCGTCGGACGGGTCGGGGTTGCCGCCGAACTCGCCGAGCAGGGCGTCCTGCCAGGCGGTGATGCCGCGCGAGTGCAGCATCCGCTGGGCGCTCAGCAGGGCGGCCAGGAGGTCGGCGGCGGTGGCGGACGGGGCGTGCCGGCCGACCAGGCCGACCGCGCCCTCCTGGAGCATGCCGCTCGGGGTGCCGTCGGCCTCCCGTTCGATCCGGCCGTCGGCCGGGTCCGGGGTGTGCCGGTCGAGCCCGGCGGCTTCCAGCGCACGGGAGTTGGCCCAGGCGCCGTGGTGGTCGCGGTTGGCGAGCAGCACCGGCCGGTCGGGCACCACCCGGTCGAGCAGCTGCCGGGTCGGCAGTCCGCCGTCGAAGCTCTCCAGCGACCAGCCGCCGCCGGTGATCCACTCCTTCTCGGGGTGGGCGGCCGCGTACTCGCCGATCCGCTGCAGGTATTCGTCGACGGTGACGGTGCCGGTGAGGTCGCAGGAGGCCATCTCGTTGCCGCCGTAGACCGCGTGGATGTGCGCGTCCTGGAAGCCGGCGATCAGCAACTTGCCGTGCAGGTCGACGACTTCGGTGCCCGGGCCGATCAGGTCCCGGACTTCGTCGTGGCCGACGGCGGTGATCTGCTCGCCGGTGACGGCCAGCGCGCTGGCCCGGGTGCGGGCGGCGTCGCCGGTGTGGATCGGCCCTCCGGTGAAGACCAGGTCGGCGTGGTTCATGCGGGAATCTCCAAGTGGCACAGGGGATGTGACGTTACGTCAGTTGTTGGTGGTGAAGTACGGCGAGCGGCGCCCCCAGCACGACCAGGCCGCGGCCAGCAGTCCGGAGCCGATCATCAGCACCGGCACCGAGAGCTCGAACCAGCCGTTGTCGGCGGCGAGTTCGAAGTGGTCGGTGGAGTCGTAGAAGGTCCAGGCGAGGTAGCCGCCGACCAGCAGCAGCACCGATCCGCCGAGCAGCGGTGCGACGACCGCCTTCAGGCCCTCGACGAAGTCCTCGCGCAGCAGGTGCCGGAACCGCACGGCGGAGGCGATCGCCACCAGCGCGTAGTAGAGGGCGACCACGATGCCGATCGCGTTGACGGTCGCCGAGATCAGTTCGGTGACGGTCGGTATCACCAGCGACAGACTGGCCAGCGTCAGCGAGATGCCGGTGATCAGCCAGGTGCCGGTGGACGGGGTGCGGTGGCGCGAGTGCAGGCGCGTCCACACCTTGCCGAGGGTGCCGTCGCGGCCCATCGCGAGCGCGCCGCGCGCGGTCGGGATCACCGAGGCCTGCAGCGAGGCCGCCGCCGAGCAGGTCAGGGCCACCAGCGGCAGTGCGGCCAGCGGCTGGTCGGCGAGCTTCTCGGCGAAGTAGGCCAGGCCGGTGGCGCCGTTGTCGGCCAACTCGTCCAGCGGCAGCACCCGCTGGAAGGCCGTGCCGGCGAACAGGAACAGGCCGAGCATCAGCAGCAGCGACCACAGGCCGCCGCGGGTGGCGTCCTTCGGGTCGCGCACCTCCTCGCCGACGCTGAACACCGACTCGAACCCCCAGTAGCAGAACACCGCCAGCACCATGCCCTGGGCGAGTGTGCTCAGCGAGGTCAGCTCGAAGGGGTTGAACCAGGACAGGCTGAACGGCTGGTCGCCGGCGATCAGCCCGTACCCGCAGAACGCGATCAGCACCGCGTACTCGAAGATCAGCAGGTACTTCTGCAACGCCGCTGCCAGGTCGAGTCCGCGCACCGCGACCACCGTCGCACCCACCAGCACCAGCATGCCGATCAGTGTGCACTGGAGGCTGGAGTCCGCGTCCAGCTCCACGCCGGGCAGCGCGTGCAGGCCCGCCTTTCCGACCAGTTGGATGATCGCCGAGCCGGTCACCGTGGTGGTGTACGCCATGAAGACGATGGTGGCGAGGATGTTGACCCAGCCGGTCAGGAAGCCCAGCCAGGGGCTCAGCACCCGGCCCACCCAGCGGTACGAACTGCCCGCGTCCGGCTCGACCCGGTTGAGCCGCCCGTAGCCGCAGGCGATGCCCAGCACCGGCAGGAACGCCAGCAGCATGATGGCCGGCAGGTGCAGGCCGACCACGCCCGCCATCAGGCCCAGGCCGATGCCGATCGAGGTGGTGGCGGCCGTGCTGGACGCGGCGATCACCACCACCGCGCCGACGCCGACCGACTTGCGCATCGCGTCCGGGGTGGAAGTACTGCTGCCGTTGTCCTTGAGCATCGTTGCCAAGGGATCACCACCGATTCAGTCATGGGGGAACGCCCGTGCGGCGGGCGCGAGTTGGGGACGCTTCGGCCGGGTTCGGCGGCGGGCGCGGAGGTGCGACGGCGGGCCGCGAAGCAGGCGGCGCGCCGGGGTGGGGGGTGCTCCGGCGGGAGGGCCGGTGGCACGCCATGAAACCTGCGCTCCGCTTCACACGTCAATGCTGTTGTCGTAAGCTCCACGACCATGAGCGATCGAGTCGTCCCCGAGGCCGCACGCCGGCGGCGGCGCCCCACCAAGCAGGGCACCATGCTCTCCGAGCAGGTCATCATCGACACCGCGCTGCGCCTGGTCGGCCAGCACGGCGCACAGGCGTTCACCGTCCGCCGCCTCGGCGCGGCGCTCGGTGCGGACCCGAGCGCGATCTACCGCTACTTCCACAGCGCGGACGACCTGCTGCTCGCCGTCGCCGACGAACTCATCGGCCGCGGCCTGCACGGCTGGCAGCCCACCGGCGACTGGCAGGCCGACCTGCGCGAGGTCGGCCTGCGCATCCACGCCCACTCACTCGCCCACCCGCAGGCCGCCGTCCTCGCCGCGTACCGCACCACCGGCCGCACCAACGAGATCCGCGCCATCGAAACCATGCTCGGCATCCTGCGCGACGCGGGCTTCCCCGACCCGGACGCCGTCAGCCTGTACCACGCCTTCATCGACCAGGCCCTGGGCTTCGCCGTCCTCGACTCCGCGATGCTCGCCCTCCCCGCGCCCGCCCAGCACGCCGACCTCGCCGTCTGGGACACCGCCTACCGCACCCTCTCCCCCACCACCCACCCCCACATCGCCGCCACCACCCACCTACTCGCCGCCGACATGCGCCGCAGCGCCTACCCGCTGGCGCTCGACCTGCTCCTCACCTCACTGGCCGCCCGGCTCCCCCGCGCGGAGTGAACTCCCCACTCCGAACGGGACTTCTGCGTTCGTCCGCGCCCGGCGTGCCGCCGGCGGCCGGGGTCGCGGTCGGCCGTAGGGTCGGGGGGTCGGCGGCGAGGCTTGGAGGGCGGCGGGATGCGGATCTACATCACCTCGGTGTTCGTCGAGGACCAGGAGCGGGCGTTGCGCTTCTACACCGAGGTGCTGGGGTTCGTGGTGAAGCACGACGTGCCGTTGGGCGGCGGGGCGCGGTGGTTGACGGTGGTGTCGCCGGAGCAGCCGGCGGGCACCGAGCTGCTGCTCGAACCGTCGGGACACCCGGCCGTCCCGCCGTACAAGGCGGCACTGGTCGCGGACGGCATTCCGGCCGTCTCGTTCGCGGTGGACGACGTGCAGGCAGAGTACGAGCGACTGCGTGCCCTCGGCGTGGAGTTCACCCAGCAGCCGACCCAACTCGGGCCGGTGACGGCGGCGGTGTTCAACGACACCTGCGGCAATCTGGTGCAGATCGTCCGCCCCGGGCCGTGACCGAAGGGGCGTACCACGTCTCCACCCTTCGATTACGAAACTTTTAGTTGTCGGTCGCTCTCCGATCATGGAGAATGGCGGGCTGTATCTGGTCTATACGAACGCCCGCCTTGTCCCCTTTTGCAGGAGAGTCACGTTGGCCCGTAGACCACGCCCCCTCGACCCCACCGACGGGCCACTGCAGGCTTTCGCCCATGGCCTGCGCGAGCTCCGGGAGTCCGTCGGGAACCCCACCTACCGGTCCCTCGCCCGCGTCGCCGGCTTCAGCGCCACCACCTTGAGCGACGCCGCCGCCGGTCTGCGCCGCCCCAGCCTGGAGGTCACGCTCGCCTTCGTCGGCGCCTGCCAGGGCGACGAGGAGGACTGGCGCCGCCGCTGGCACCGGCTGGAAGCCGAACTCACCGACCTCCGTCGCGAGCCGGCCGATGCCGAACTCGCCGCTGCGGTACGGGAGTCCACCGCCACGATGACCGCAACCGCCACCGCGACCACTCCGCTCGGCTCTTTATCCGTACCCGCCGAAGCGTTCACCACGGTCTCGCTCGACATCGCGCAGCCGGTGCCGAAACGGCCGTGGCGCGGCCGGGTCGCACTGGCCGCCGGAGTGGTGACGGCGCTGGCGGGAAGCATGTTCGCACTCCACCTCTCCACCGAGAATTCGGACCGGCTGGCCCTGCTCCCGCCCGGATGCCCGAAACCCGTCAGCAGCAAAGGCGGCTTCGGCGGCCGGACGTACACCGACACCACCCGGGTCCGGGACGCGCCCTCACTGGGCGGGCAGGTGCTCCAGGAGCTCCCGGCCGGCTGCCGGTTGAAGTTCACCGCCTATTGCCTGGGCGACGTGGTGATCGACGCCACCGGCAACTCGCCGGACGTGCGCTGGTTCAAGCTGGGTGACGGATACATCTCCTCCGCGGTCGTCCACGGCAACCCGCCGCGCGAACTGCCGCCCGCCGCCTGTCCCGGCGGGCTCCCCGGCCCGTCCGACCTGGCACTCACCGCCCGTCCCTTCGCCGCCGACCCGACCAGCGTCGAACTCTCGGTCAGCGGGCACCAGTTGGGCATCGTCGGGTTCGCCGCCTACTACCAGGACCGCGGTGCCGACCGGCCGCACTGGCACCAGCTGGCGATGACCACCGCCAAGCAGGAGTTCCGCACCACCTGGCAGCCCGGCTCGGCCGCCGACGGGCAGCCGGACGTCCCGGTAGTGGCCGCCGCCTGCCTGGGCGGACAGGCGCCGACCGATGTCTCGGACGCCCTGTTGGTCGGCACCGGGCAGACCGGCCGGCCGGACACCCTCACCGGCGACGCCCTGCAGGCCGCCCGTGCGGAGGCCTGCCGCTATCCGATCAACGGCTGAGCCGAGCGCCGGGGCCCGCCCACCTGCGGGTCCCGGCGAACGGCGGCCGTCGTCAACTTCCGAGCACCTCAGCGGCGTTGCGGACCTGCGTCTCCAGCCCGGCCTTGATCTTCGCCATCCCGGCCGGGTCGGCGTCCACGACTTCCTGCTGGTAGGCGTAGTCGACGCTGTACCAGATCCCCACCACGTTGGCGCGGTGCCGGCAGTCGGCGTCCGCGCCCGCCACCTTCAGCTCGCGCGCGCCGGGCTGCGGGGTGCGCGCCCACTCGGAGTCGGACATCGCCGCAAGCGGATCGGTGTACTCGGCGACACCGTGCTCCTTCATGCACGCCGCCCACTGCGCGAACGCGGCCTGCGTGCGCGGATCGTCCTGCGCGGCGCCCATGGTGCGGAACTTCGCGTCGATCGCGCTCTGCGGGTCGCCGATCTGCCCGTCGGGGGTACCGGTCAGCCGACGGTTGGCCTGCCCCAGACAGCCACGCTCGGGCACCTTGTGACCGTTGATCACCTGCCCACCGGGCCCGAACCGCTCCGTCGGCTTGTCGGTTCCGGTCTCGGCCACCATGACCTCCGGGGGTGGCGTCGTTTTCTGGACGCCGCCGTCGGCGGGCGTGCCGCCCTCCGGGTGGTAGCCCCAGCGGACCATCAACTGCGCGTTCTGCCGGCCGTACCGTCCGTCGACCCGAGTGGTCGGGGCGTCCGGTTCGCGCAGCTCCTTGGGCGCCGGGGGGAAGTGGAAGTCCAGACCGAACCCGGCCATGCAGGCGTCGACCAGCTTCGCCTGTGCCTGCTGCACGGAGGCGATCTGTGCCGGGTTGAGCAGGTAGCCGTCCAGCGGCAGCGGCAGCGCATTCGCGGAGTCGGTCACCGGCGCGACACCCACCGAGGGCTTCGGCAGCGGCGGCAGGCTCGCGGAACCGGCGTGCGACGAAGCGGCGTTGGCGCCCGCACAGCCGGCGGCCAGCAGCAGCGGCAGGACGAGCAGGCCGGAGGTACGGCGGGAAGGGCGCGGGCGGCGGGGCACGGGCGAATACTCCTCGAAGTCGTGGTGGCGGCAGAGCAGTTGGGGCCTGGGCCGATCGGGCGGAGCGGCGGCCAACCGGGCCGCGCGAACCGCAGCTTCACTGACGTGAACAGGCCGATGAGGCGTCGGCTCAGTTGAACTGGCCCGAGCCGTTGCTGTTCTTCAGCGAGGTGTACAGGTCCACCCTGGACCAGGGCGGGATGACCTGGCAGGCGATGGAGCAGTTGTAGCCGCCGCCGTAGTAGAAGGTGAAGTTGCCGCCGTACCAGCTGTCGACGGCCGAGGTGTGGTCCTTCACCGCGACCCCGGCACCGGCAGTGCCGTTCAGGCCGGACCGGAAGGTGTAACCGGTGTAGCCCGGGAGGTCTCCGGTCTGCATGAAGTAGGCACCGTAGCCGTGCGCGGAGTCGTTGTAGTACAGGCAGACGGCATGGGTGTTCCCGGCGCAGTCGGCGCTGAAGGCCGAAGCCTGACCGGCGTTGACCAGGCCGAGGCCGGCCACCGTGGTGGCGACGCCGGCCGCGGCGATGAGCTTGCGAAGACGCATCCCGTGGTCCTTCCTCGACAACGGTGCCGGAACGTCCGGCACCAAAGTGGCCGCGGGGCCCTCCAGCATTCGGTGGCCCCGCTTCGTCGGCCCCGTGGCGCGCAGCTGGTGCCGCGGCAGGCAACTTTCGCCCGTCAAGGAGCGGCCCGAGGCGCCCGGCTGGGCGTGCCGCCGAAGCGCCCTCGTACTGGGTGTACTTGGGTGCTCTGGCGGTGCGTCCAGGCGGGATGCATCGGGCCGCGACGGGGCAAAGGTTGCCTGTTGCGGCACTAGGTCATGCGCCTGCGGCGGGGCATGGGTGGGTACTCCTCGACGTCGGGGCGGCGCAGCGACCCCGGCCCGGGCCGACCGGCCGGAGCGGAGCACGGCCCCCGGGTCGCGCGAACGACCCGGGGCCGCAGCTTTACTGACGTTCAGTCAGTTGCTGATGCGTTGGCTCAGCCGAAGCTGCCCGAGGCGTTGTTGTTCTTCACCGAGGCGTTCAGGTCCACCCGGGTGTTGGCCCCGATGGTCTGGCAGGCGACGGAGCAGTTGTAGTTGCTGTTGTAGTAGATCGTGAAGTTGCCGATCCACCGGTTGTCGACGGCCGCAGCGTGGTTCTTCACCGCGACACCGGCGCCGGAGCTGCCGTTGTTGCCGGCGCGGAAGGTGAGGCCCGCGTAGTCCGGGATGTTGGGCTGCTGCTCGTAGTAGGCGCCGTAGCCGTACGCCGCGGAGTTGTAGTACAGGCAGGCGTTGTAGTTGCTGCAGTCGACACTGAAGGCCGAGGCCTCACCGGCGTTGACCAGGCCGAAGCCGGCCACCGTGGTGGCTATGCCGGCCGCCGCGATGAGCTTGCGAAGACGCATCCCGTGGTCCTCCCTCAACAGCGGTGCCGGAACATCCGGCACCGGAGTGGTCGCGGGCCCCTCCAGTGATCGGTGGCCCCGCGAAGCCCATCCTTCGTCAGGCCCGTGGCATACCCGTCGCACCTGTGTGGCGTCCAGGAACCCGCCCCGACCTGCGGGTCCGGCTGTCCGGTTGACCGGAATTGATTGATCGGCGGCATCGACGTGGCTCGCTCCGTCGAACCATGGGTAGGCAGGGGCGATCGACAACTCCCCGTCCCGGGCCGCGGTCCCGGGTCCACCCGCACACGAGGAGGAACAGATGCACTTCGGGATACTCGGCCCCCTGGTGATCTCCGATCACTCCGGACCGCGTCCACTGCCGGCCGCCCGCCAACGCGTGCTGCTGGCGGCCCTGTTACTGCGGCCCGGCTTCGTTCCGAGTGACACGCTGGCCGAACTCGTCTGGGACGGCCGCCCGCCGGCCGGTGCCGCCACCACGCTGCGCAGCTACGTGATGCGGCTGCGGCGCGCCCTCGGGCCGCTCGGGCCGCGGCTGGAGACCGGCTCCGGCGGCTACCGGCTGTCGATCACCGATGCCGAGCTCGACGCCCACCGGTTCGTCCGGCTGTACGAGCACGGCGCGCACGAGGTCCGGGAGGGCTGTCCGGGCGATGGCCTGAGCTCCCTCGATCAGGCCCTGGCACTGTGGCGCGGCCCGGCACTCGCCGACATCGCCTGTGCCGTCCTGCACCACGAGGAGGCCGTCCGCCTCTCCGAACTCCGCCTGGATGTCCGCGAATTGCGCGTCGAGGCGCTGCTCCGTCTGGGCCGCACCGGCACCGCCGTCGCCGAGCTCCGCAAGCTGACCGCACGCCACCCCGACCGGGAACGGTTCTGGGCGCTGCTGATGACGGCGCTCTCCCGCTCCGGCCGCCCTTCCGAGGCCCTCGCCGCCTACCACCGGGTCTGGCGCCATCTCGCCGACGCCATCGGCGTCGAACCCGGCCCCGAACTCCGCGAGGTGCACCGCCAGATCCTGCACGGCGGCACCGCGGTGCTCACCTGGGCCGCGTCCTGACGCCCGCTCGACGAACCCCGGCGGCCACCGCTCCGGTCGCGGGCCGCTACCCTCACCGCGTGGTGTACGAAGAGACGCGCACGGACGCGAGCTGGTGGGGAATCGTCAAGTCGCGGGCTGCGGCCTGCTGGTGGCGGCTGTTGCTGTTGGCTTTGGTGCCGGTGGTCGCGGAGTGGGCGTTGCGGTTCATCGGATCGGCGGTCGAAGCCCCGTTGGCGATCACCCTGGTGCTGCCGATACTGGTCGGGGCGGCGGTCTCGGCCCTGGTGTGGGCGCCGAAGCTGGAGCTGCTGTCGGGCCGCCGGGGCCTGCTGGGTACGGCGGGGGCCGGGGTGGCGTTGCTGGCCGTGGCCCTGCTGGTGCCGCGCGCCCGCTATCTGGTGATCACGGTGATCCTCCTCTTCCCCGAGTCCGTCCGCAACAACACCTCGACGCTGATACTCCCGCCGGGCGGCATGGTGCTCGATCTGGCCGCACTGCTCGGCGCGATCGCACTCACGCTGCTGCCGACGGCGGTGCTGATGGAGGGTGCGGGCGTGCGCCGGGCCTGGGCGGTGCTGCGCGGCGACTGGCGGACGGTGCTGCGGGTCATCGCCATCACGCTGATCCCGGCAGTGGTCTCGTCGTTCGCGCTCTCGATGGCGATGTCCTCGTTCGACAGCGGCTTCAGCTACCTCTATGTGATCACGATGCAGCTGACTCAGCCAGTGGTCAACGTCCTGATGGATGCCGTCACCGCGGTTCTGCTGTACGCGACTTGGCAGTGCGCGGTGGCGGTTCGAAACGCCAACGGCGCGGGGCGGAGCGCGATGTGACGTGGCGTCAGGTCCGGCTCGGCGCGAGGATCCGCTCGGTGACCAGGTCGGGCGCGTCCATCGGCAGCGAGTGCCCGGCGTCCGGGACGATCTCCACCCGGGCACTGGGCAGCACGCGTTCGAGCCGGGCGGCGACCTCCGCGGAGTCGTGCAGTGCGCTGCGCGCGCCGAGCAGGAACAGTGCGGGCAGGTCGATCCGGCGCAGTTCCTCGTCGGTGAGCACCGGCGGGACGGGCAGGGCGCGGCGGAAGCCCATCGCGGCGCGGGACAACCGCATCAACTCCTCTTCCAGTACGGCACTGTTGCCGACCGCGCGGGCCAGCCGGGGCCGCAGCGCGCGGGGTGCGGACGCGGCGAGGCCGCCGGCGATCAGCCAGGCGTAGAAGCGGAAGCCGAAGCCGTTGAATCCGGCCGGGTCGAGCAGCGTCAATGAGCCAACCCGGCCCGGGTGGTGCAGTTGGTGCTGGAGCGCGACCCAGCCGCCGTACGAGCAGCCGACCAAGTGGGCGTCGGTGAGGCCGAGTTCGGCGAGGACGCCGTCCAGCCAGGCGGCGGCGTCCGCGCCGCCGGCGATCGGCGCGGTCTGTGTGCTGGCGCCCGGTTCGCCGATCGGGTCGAGGGCGAACACCGGGTGGTGCTCGGCGAGTTGGCCGAGGTGGTGGTGCCACATCAGGGAGTTGCCGCCGGAAGCTGCGAGCAGCACGATCGGCCGCCCGCTCTCGGTGCCGGTGCCGGTGCGGTGGACGCGGGTGGTGCCGTACGGCCCGAGGACGTCGATGGCGGTGCGCGGGCCGGGCCAGAGGGCAGCCAGGGCATGGTCGTAGGCGGCCTGGAATCGAGCGGCGGCCTGGGCGTTCCTGAACTCGCTCATTCGCATGGTACATGTGTATCACGGCATGATACGGGTGTACCAGGGAGGCCGGATCATGAACACGAAGGTCGAACACGAGGAGCGCCGACGGCAGATCGCCGAGGCGCTGCTCCGGATCGCCGACACCCAAGGACTGCAGTCCGCCAGCATGCGCGCGGTCGCCGCCGAGGCCGGTGTCTCACTGCGGCTGGTCCAGTACTACTTCGAGACCAAGGAGGGCCTGCTGCTCGACGCACTCGCCCGCCTCGGCGCCCAACTCCAGGCCCGAATGGCCCGCTGGATCGCCGCCGCCGGCAGCCCGCCCACCCCGCGCGCGCTGATCACCGCCGTGCTGGCCTGCATCCTGCCCACCGACGCCGAGAGCCGGCGCATCGCCCGCACCTACACCGCGTACTACGCCCTGGTCCTCAACGACCCGGCGGCGCTGGAGAAGCACGGCACCGGCCAGGCCGACCTGCTGGAGTCCTTCCTCACCAAGCAGCTCCACGCCGCCCAGCAGGACGGCTCCCTCTCCCCCGCCCGCAACCCCGAGATCACCGCCGCCGGACTCGCCGCCATGGTCAACGGCCTCGGCCAGAGCGTCCTCGGCGGCCAACGCGACGGCGAGGCCGCGCTCGCCGTCCTCACCCACCACCTCGACGAGCTGTTCGCGCCTGCCGGTTGAGGCGTTACCTGATCTCGTCCGCCCGGGCCCGCGCCGCCTCGGCCTCCGCTGCCGCCTTGACCCGGTCGTCCTCGAAGAGGAATACAGCCGCAAGCGAATCCAGCACATCGGCGATCTTCTCCCACCAGTCGGCCAGCTCGCGGGGCTCCGCGCCGGTCGGCCGCTGCGACTTCACGGCCCGCAGGCGGACCAGGGCGGCTTTGAGAGCGGGGTCGACCACGAGAGCTTCTTCCTGGAGCACGCTGTTGACCCCATCCTGCACCAGGTGTTCGTGCCTGCCGATTGACGATCCGTTCCTGCACCAGGTGTTCGCGCCTGCCGATTGACGATCCGTCCGGTCGGCCCCGACGCCGGTCGTCGAGGTACGTGACCGCGCCGCCGGACCGGCCGCGCCCGGCCGACTGCCGACCCCGTAGAGCACTACGGGCGGCGGCGATCCCCGAACTGGCTGCTCCGGCCCGCAAGTCGAGCGGCCTCGGGTAGGTTGCCCGGCATGAGTGATCATGGAACTGTCGCCTGGCCACCCGCTCCAGTCGCCACCGAGCGGCTGGTACTCCGGCCGGCCGAGGCCCGCGACCGGGCCGCGTTCGTCGACCTGTTCGCCTCGCCGGAGGTCGGGACGCACATCGGGGGCGCCCGCCCGCGCGAGGAGTTGGAGCGTGCGGTGCCGGAGGTGCCCGGGCAGCGGTCCGGGGTGTTCGTGGCCGAGCTCGACGGGACGATGATCGGCCTGGTCACCCTGGAGGTGCGCCCGGCCGACCGCCCCGGCCGCGTCCGCCCGGAGGGCGGGGAGACCGAACTCGGCTACATGTTCCTGCCGCAGGCGTGGGGCCACGGATACGCCGCCGAGGCGTGCACGGCCGCGCTCGAGTGGTTCGACGGCGCGCTCCCCGGCGAGCCGGTGGTGCTCTGCACCCAGACCGCCAACGACAGGGCGATGCGGCTCGCGATGAAGCTCGGGTTCACCGAGGTCGAACGGTTCGAGGAGTACGGCGCCGAGCAGTGGTTCGGCGTCCGCCGGCCCCGCTGAACCCCCCACCTGCGCACTGCCATTCAGGATCAGGGCGTGCGGTAGGTTTTCGGGCATGACCGATCTTGGAGTCACCGCCTGGCCGCCCGCCCCGATCCGCACCGAGCGGCTCGTCCTCCGCGAGCCCGAGGCCCGCGACCGGGCCGCGGTGGTCGACCTGTTCAGCTCGCCCGAGGTCCGTACGTACCTCGGCGGCGCGCGTCCGCGCGCGGAGGTCGAGCGGGCAGTGCCCGAGACGCCGACCCGGCAGCCCGGCCTGTTCGCGGTCGAGCTCGACGGCACGGCCATCGGTCTCGTCACGCTCGACCGGCGCGACGCGGACCGCCCCGGCCACGTCCGTCCGGAGGGCGGGGAGGCCGAACTCAGCTACCTGTTCCTGCCGCAGGCGTGGGGACGCGGGTATGCCGCCGAGGCGTGCACGGCCGTCCTCGGCTGGTTCGACGGCGCGCTTCCCGGCGAGCCGGTGGTGCTCTGCACGCAGTCCGCCAACGACCGGGCGATGCGGCTCGCGACGAAGCTGGGGTTCGCCGAGGTCGAGCGGTTCGAGGAGTTCGCCGCCGAGCAGTGGTTCGGCGTCCGCCGGCCGAGCTGAACTCCCCACCCGCGCACCGCCGTTCAGGATCAGGGCGTGCGGTAGGTCTTCGGGCAGCCGGCCCCTGACCGTCCTCGCGGCGTGCACGGTGCTCTCCGCCGCGACCGAGGTCGGCCAGACCCTGAATCGAGGGCTCAGTCCAGGAGCAGTCCCATGTAGTACTCGCTGACTCGGCGGCCGTGCACGTCGAGCGCGGCCCTTCGCAGTCCCTCGACCTGGAAGCCGCACCGCAGATAGAGACCGAGAGCACGGTGGTTGTGTTCCATCACGGTGAGTTCCAGACGGCCCATCCCGCGCGAGCCGGCTTCCCGGATCGCGCTCTCCATCAGCGCCCGGCCCAGGCCCCGGCCGGCGTGATCGGCGCGTACACCGGCCACCACGTAGCCGCTCCGGCGGGCCCGGGTGAAGGGCAGTACGGTGACATCGACATAGCCGACCAGCACCGGCCCGGTCAGCGCCACGACCAGATACGACGGGTCCCGGCCCGTCGGCACAACCGGCCAGACGCGCCTCCACCGACTCCGGATCGGGCTCCCGCTCGCCGGGCTCCAGCAGCATGAACTCCGATTCGTGGTCCAGCGCCTGCTGCAGGGCCACCAGAGCAGACGCATCCTCAGGACGCGCCAGGCGGATCGAAGAACCGGTCGTTGTCACGCGCCCAGCATGTCAGACACCCGACCTTCCCTCACCCGGCACAATCGTTCCAAGACCGTCTCCGGCCCCGCCCGGAGTTTGCCGAACGCGCCCACCTGTGCGACTCCTTGGCCGGCCTTCAACTCAACTCCCTTCCGAATCAGGAGAGATCCGTGACCGTTGTCGAACACGAACTGACGACCCCCTGGGAAGGGGTCCTGATGGAGCCGGCCGCGGGCAACGGCACGGGCGTCCTCGTGCTGGCCGGGTCGAGCGGGCGGGTGGACCGCGTGCGGGCGAGGCTGCTCGCCGAGCAGGGGTTCCTTGCGCTGGCCATCCGTTGGTTCGGCGGGCCGGGGCAGCCGCCGGGGATCTGCGAGGTGCCGCTCGAGACCTTCGTGGCGGCCGTCGATCTGCTGCGAGCCCGTGGCGCGGAACGTATCGGCATCCTCGGCGTGTCGAAGGGCGCCGAGGCCGCGATGCTCACGGCGATCCATGATCCGGGTGTCGACGCGGTGGTGGCCCTCTCGCCGACCTCGCTGGTCTGGTGCAACGTGGGCCCGGGATTGGACGGGCAGAACCAGCCCTGGCGGTCCTCCTGGACGTGGCAGGGGCAGCCGGTGCCCTTCGTTCCGCTGGCCGGCGACCGCTGGGAGCCCGAAGGGCATGGCGACGGTCCGGTGGCGATCCTCGGCTGGTACGAACTCAGCGAGCGGACCTACGCCGAGCGCCTGGACGCCGCCGCGATCCCGGTGGAGAAGATGTCCGCTGACCTCCTGCTGGTCGCGGGCGGCGACGACCGGATGTGGCCGTCCCTGCGCTATGCCGAGCAACTGGCCGCACGCCGGCGAGCAGTTGGCGCCCAGGTCCGCCTGGTGAGCCGCGACGACGCCGGACACCGGCTGCGCTTCCCGGGCGAAGGCCCCGCCGCGCCCTCGGCGGTCTTTGATTACGGAGGGACGGCCCACGGCGAATCCCTGCTCGGCGAAGCAGCCTGGGCCGCCATGCTCGACCTGCTTCGTCCGGGTCTCAACTCCGGCTGACGGAGGCCGACTTCGCCGCGACTCCGCTGCCGGTCCGGCCGGCGCACAAGGGCCGCCGGTAACGTGGCGCCCCATGACCCCGCACCGGCGCCGCACCTCCCGCATCCTGCTGCTCGACGACCGCGACCGCCTGCTGCTGCTCTGCGGCCGTGACCCGCGTCGTGACGGCGCCCGCTGGTGGTTCACCGTCGGCGGCGGGATCGAGGACGGCGAGGACGCATTGGCCGCCGCCGTACGGGAGTTGCGCGAGGAGACCACGCTGACGGTGGTGGCCGACCGGCTCGGCCCGCTCGCCTGGACGCATCGCACCCGGTTCAGCGTCGACGGCCGGCACTTCGACCAGTCCGAGGAGTACCGCCTCTGCCGCCTCACCGCCGCCGAGGCGGCAGCGGCGCGGATCGACACCGAGGAGGCCCGCTACGGCCACCACTGGTGGAGCATCGATGAGTTGGCCACCACCGAGCAGACCGTCCGCCCCCGCCGGCTGGCCCACCACCTGACCGAGCTGCTCCGCGACGGCATCGGCCAAGTGCCGCTCCACCTGGGCGACTTCGACGAGGACGCGGACTCGGACTCGGGGGCCGGGTGACGGGCAGGGGTCGGAGCATCGTGCGGACCAGGGTGAGCAGCCGCGAGCACTGGAACCTGCTCGACCGGCACGCCGCCCGCTTTCCCGCCCGCTTCCCGACCCTCACCCGCGCGATCGCCGCCGGCGCGTTGGGCCCCCGAGCCCGCCGACCCGCTGGAGTCCGGGCTCGACCGGATCCTGGACGGCGTCCAGGCGCTGATCGACTCCTCAGATCACTGACGCCGCAGGCGGGTTGTCGGCCAGGCGGTCGGCAAGGGCGCAGACCAGCGCGGCGGTGGCCAGGCAGACGACCACCGCCCGGAGCAGGCCGCTCTCGGGGTAGGTGTCGGCGACCGCGTGCAGGGCCAGGTACGCTGCGCCGAGTCCGGCCGTCGCGGCGAGCGCGAGCGGCAGCAGCGCGAACCGGACCTGGCGGTGGCACAGCGCGCCGACGGCAGTGAACGTCCCACCGCCGAGGGCCACTTGCAGGTGCGCGAAGCCCAGGCCGTAGCGCACCGCCAGGGCCGGCACCAGGAACAGCACCAGGCCGCGGCGCAGCACCGTGGCGAGCGCGGCCGTGGCCGGCCCGACCGGCCTCGGGGCGGTGGGCCGCCACCGCGCGGTGACCGCCAGCACGGCGAGCCACAGCAGCGCCTCGGGCCAACGGGTGCGCAGGTGCGCGGAGTTGTAGAGCAGCGCGGTGTCGTACACCACCATCACCAGCCCGCCGAGTGCCCACAGCGAGACGGCGAAGTGCAGCAACCCTCCCAATCCGGGCCGGAGTTCCATTCCCCGGTCACGGTCGCGGCGGGCGAGGGTGAGCACCAGCGGGGCGGTGACGGCGGCGGAGACCGCGCGGATCAGCACGTCCTGGACGGTCCACGGGTTGCGCAGCGCCCACTCCACCACCCCGAACACCACCGTGTAGGAGAGCGCGGCCGCCCACGCGAGCGGCGCGGACCCGAGCGCCGCCCGGTACAGCGCCGGGCTGAGCCGCCGCAGCGCTGTCCCGTACGCGAACAGCACGAACGGCAGCTCCAGGAACGCCTGCACGCGCAGCACACTCGGCCCGAACAGCCGCGGCGCGGGCATCCACTCGGCCAGCGCCCGCACCACCGGGTTCCCCACCGGCTGGGCGAACCACCCGGGCGGCAGGTAGCGCGCCACGAACGACGCGTCCCCGCCGTGCACCCTCACCACGTAGGCGGCGCACACCAGTTGGTTGAGGTACACGGCGCCCACCACCACCGCCAGCCCCACCTCGGGCCGCACCGTCCACCCGGCCCGCACCGGCGGCGTCCCACCCAACACCCGCGGCCCGAACCACAGACCGGTGGCGACCGACAGGACGACGGCGAGATCGATCAGCAGCACGGTGGGCGACATTCGCCAGATCATAGGCGCACGATCCATCCCGCCCGCACGCACCTTCGACGCCAACCCCTCCCACTACGCCCCCCTGCTGACCCACGTCGCCACCGGCAGCGCCGAATAGACTCCACCCTCCCCGTTACGGGCGAGGCGGTCTCCGTCCTCCAGGACTGGATGCACCACAAGTACCGCGTCCACCACCGGGCGCCTCCCCGAGGACGGCAGCGACGAGCAGCTCTATCCGGTTCTTCGACTCCTGACACCTCAGCCGGTGAACCATTTGGCCCACCACGGCGACCGCTGCTACCTTTCCGGTGGCCGTGAAAGAGAACGAGGAGGTGGTACCCGTGAACGCAGTATCGACATGGGTGCTCCCCTCCGGGGTCACGGTCGGGCGATAGGTCGTCGTCCGGGAGCGCCATTTGTGAGCACTCCCGAAAGGCACGACCATGCACTTCACTTCTGAGCAGCGTTTCGACGACGGCGTCGTCGAGCGCGAGTTCACCCTCGGCGAGGTCCCCGGCATCCTGTGGACGCCCGCGTCCGCCTCCGCGTCCGAGCCGGCGCCGCTGATCCTGATCTGTCCCCCGCCGCTCGGGCTGGGCAGGATGTACCCCCGGTTGGCGGGGCGGGCCCGGTACTACGCGGCGGAGTACGGCTTCGCCTCGGCCACCATCGAGCTGCCCGGGAGCGGCGACCGTCCCCGCTGGGCCGCCGCCGACCAGGCGCGCGCCGACCTGCGTCGGGCGATGGAGGCCGGCGAGCCGGTCAGCGAGGAGGTTGTCGACGCGCTGATCCTCCCGCTGGTCGAGAAGTCGGTCCCGGAGTGGCGGGCGGCGCTCGACGGCCTCCTTGCGCTGCCCGAGATCGGCGGCCCGGTCGGCTACGAGGGCGGAATCATCTCCATCGGCGTCCGGCTGGCGGCCGTCGAGCCGCGCATCGCGGCCGCCGGTCTCTTCGCCGGGAGTCTCGTTCCCGCCGCCATCGTCGCGGAGGCCCGGCAGGTCACCATCCCGCTGCAGGTCCTGCTGCAGTGGGACGACGAAGGCAACCCCCGCCAGGCCGCCCTGGACCTGTTCGACGCCTTCGGCTCGAAGGAGAAGACCCTGCACGCCAACATGGGCGGCCACACCGGCGTCCCGCACCACGAACTCGACGCCGGCGCCCGCTTCTTCGCTCGCCACCTGAAGTGAGACGACGTCCGCAGGCCGGCACCATGCGGTAGGCCGTGCCGGCCTGCGGACGCCCGCTCGGCGAGCGCTGCAGACCCCGATGGAGTCCCCCACGGCGCCGGCCGACGGTTCCAGAGCAGACCCCGGAAAAGGGTTTACGCCACTACGCCAGTACTGGGCGATCATGGAAACCATGGAAAGTGCAACCGGACCGGAGCCGCTGGGCATCTGTGTCGTGGCCAATGTCGCCCAGGAGACCAGTCACGGCCACGGTGGGCTGGAGATCCGCCGGGGGCTGCAGCACTTCGCGCCGGGGGCGAAGGTGTGGATCGCGCCGCCGGTCTGGGGCGACGGAGGCGAACGCGTCATTGTGTCGGGACGTCACCAAAGCAACAGCCGCACCGGTACATACGGATCGTGATGGAGAGCCGATTCCTGGAGAACTTCCGGGTCCGTGCCGTGTACAGCCCGGCGCTGGTCCGCGCGTTGACCCAGCTGGATCCCGGCGATGAGAAGGAGTACGGCGCCCGCTGGTTGTGGCCTGCGGAACAGGCGGAGAGCTGGGCGCAGGACTGGAACAAGCCGAAGACCGGATGAACGGCCACCACACCGCCGCCGGCATGAGCACTCGGACCGACCCGCCTGGCCGCTGGTGTCGCCGACGCCGAACTGTCGTTCGGTGACGCTCCGTTGTCGTCGGGCTGACAAGCGGGCGGCGTCGCGAGCGTCCGGCGCGGGGCGAATTGGGGGCGGCCGGGGCGGCGGCAGGTAATGGCTTTCCATTCCCGAGTGGGTGCAATCGGGGGGCGGCGGGCCGGCGTTCGTGCGGAGGCAAAGCAGGCAGATTCGGGGCGGGGCGCTATCGGATCGGGCCGCAATTCGGGGGCATTCCGCGGCAGGCCGACCCGGCATCACGGGTGCGCCCGCGCACCGTCGCGCGGTGGACTGGACCAGCGCCCGAATGCCCCCGGACAGGGGTCGCGAGACGGTCGGCACCAGTTGGGGGGCTTGATCACGGACGGTGATCAAGGTCTGGGCGCGGGGAGTTCACAGTTCAGTTACAGGTCTCTTGGGAAATCGACTCAACAACCATTGTGGGGCCGGGGGGCTGGAGGTAGAGTCCCGGTTCGCCGAAGCACGGACGGGCACCTCTGGGCATTTATCTTGGAGCGCGCATGTCAAAGAACGGTGGCATCAACAGATCGGGCTCCGATCTGTTGGATGCGTTCGCGGAAACCGTTCTCCGGTGGCCCGAGCGAGCCGCGATCGAGTCTCCCGAGCACACTCTCAGCTACCAGCAACTCGCGTTATCTGCACAGCGGTTGGCCGATCGGCTGGGTGGCCGGCCGGGGCCGGTCGCGGTGTCGGCCGGGCATCGTCCGGACACCGCGGTGGCGCTTCTGGGCATCCTGATGGCGGGCGGTGCGTACGTGCCGCTCGACCCGGGGTTCCCGGTTGAGCGGCAGCAGCGGATGGTCGAGGTGGCCGGCTGCCGGTTACTGGCCGGTCGCGGGGCTGGCGCTCAGGCCGATCAACTCGGGCTTCCGTACCTCGAGTTGGATGACGAACCGGCCGCAGGGACGGCAACGGCCGTCGCGCCCGACGACCCCGCGTACGTCCTGTTCACCTCCGGGTCCACGGGGCAGCCCAAGCCGGTGGTGACGCCGCGGCGGGCGATCTCGGCCGCGGTCGGATCGCTGCGCGACCTGATCGAAGTCGGGCCGGACGACCGGGTGTTGCAGTTCGCCTCGCTGAACTGGGACACCTGTTTCGAGGAGATCCTGCCGACGCTGACGGCCGGTGGCCGGCTGGTGTTCGATCCGGAGGCGCACTCGGCGTCGTTCGCCCGACTGTTACGGATGGTCGAACGGCGCGGCATCACCGTGCTGGATCTGCCCACCGCGTTCTGGCACGAGCTGGTCCTGCACCTCACCGAGGACGGTGAAGGCGCCGAACTGCCGCCGAGCGTACGGCTGGTGGTGATCGGCGGCGAGGCCGCCAACCCGGCCCGGCTGGCGGACTGGAGCCGGCTGAAGAGCAGCTCTCGGATCCGGTTGCTGAACACCTACGGCTGCACCGAGACCACCCTGATCACGCACGCCGTCGACCTGCTCGGCCCGCGCACCCGACAGCCGGGCCGCGCCTGGGATCCCACCGAGCGCGCGCCGATCGGACGGCCACTCCCCCATGTGGACGAACTGCTCACGTCCGACGGCGAGTTGCTGATCGGCGGGCCCGCCGTCGCGACCGGCTACCCGGGGCTGCCGGAGGCCACCGCCGAACGGTTCGTGCTCCGCGACGGGCAGCGCTGGTTCCGGACCGGCGACCGTGCGGCCCGCGACCAGGACGGGGTGCTGACCCCGCTGGGGCGGCTGGACCACGAGGTGAAGATCCGCGGCATCCGGGTCGATCCGGCGGAGGTGGAGGCCGGACTGGGCACTCACCCGGAGGTCGGCGCGGCAGCGGTCACCGCCACCACGCTGGCCGGGCGGGCCGCCCTGGTCGCGTACGTCGTCCCGCGCACCGGCGGGCCCAACCCCGCTCTCGCCACCGAACTCCTGCTCTACCTGCGGGAACGCCTGCCGGGCCACCTCGTCCCGAGCCGGATCACCGTGGTGCCGGACCTGGTCCGCACCGCCAGCGGCAAGGTCGACCGCGCCGCCTCACACCGCCTGCACAGCACCGCCCCGCGCTGAGCCACCCTCCCTCCCCGCACGCGCCGGAGGACTGCTCATGAATCTGACGCACCGTCAGATCGCCTGACCCGGCAACTCCGTCGCGCCTCACGCACCGCACCACGACAGCGCCACGCACAGCACCTCACACCCAAGCACCGCCGGCACCACCGGCCCCGCCAGACCACGCGCACCCCGCACCGGTCGAAGGAGACCCCCCCCCGATGAGCCTCGACATGCCCGTCACCGCACCCGCCCCGGCCGATGCCACAACCGCGAACCAGCTGGAGTCGCTGGTCGCCGTCTTCTGCCGGATCCTGGAGCTGGACAACGTCCCGGCCGACGGCAACTTCTTTCTCCTGGGCGGCGATTCGCTGATCGCCACCCGGGTGCTGAGTGCCGTCGCCCGCGAGCACGGCGTCGAGCTGACCTTCGAGGACTTCCTCGCCGACCCGACCCCGGCCGGTCTCGCCTCCCGCGTCGCGGCGGAGAGAATCGCGGCGGCCCGGTGAGCGCCGCGTCCCACTCGGAGACCGGGCCCGCGCCGCGTTCGGTGATCGTGGTCGGCGCGGGACTGGCCGGCCTGACGGCGGCGGTCGAACTGGCCGGCCAGGGCGTGCGGGTGACGGTGCTGGAGGCCCGGGACCAGGTCGGCGGGCGTACGCGCGGGATCGAGGTGGCGCCGGGGCGGTGGATCGACGCGGGCGCGGCCTACCTGGGCGACCTGCACACCGAGCTCCACGCCCTGCTCGCCGCCTGCGACTTGAAGACCGCGCCGACCACCATGCGGGGCGCCAGCCGATTTGCCCTGGCGGGCGAGGAAGCGGACGCCACCCGGGACGGGCGGTTCCCGCCGCTGAGCGCCGTCGCACTGGGCGATCTGTTCGAGCGGTTGGAGGAGTTGACGGCCGCCGTCCGCCCGGACGCGCCGTGGCTCTCGCCGGACGCCGAGCGGCTGGACGCGATGACGGTGGCCGACTGGGCGGAGCAGCAACTGTCGCACCCGGACGCCAAGTTGTTCTTCCCGCTGTTCCTCGGCGAGATGATGGCGGCCGACCCGGCGAAGATCTCCGTGCTGCACATGGCGTTCTACCTGCGCTCGGGCGGTGGGCTGCGCTATCTGAACGCCTTCGAGGGCGGCGCGCAGCAGGACCGGGTGGCGGGCGGCTCGCACCGGCTGTGCGAGCGGCTGGCCGGGCGGCTGCTGGATCTGGGCGGGCTGCTGCACACGGACGAGCCGGTGCTGTCGGTGGAGCAGACCGAGCGGGAGGCCATCGTCCGTACGCCCGAGGGGAGTTACCGGGCGGAGGCGGTGGTGGTGGCGGTGCCGCCGCTGCTCGCGGACGCGATCGGGTTCGAGCCGCGACTGCCGTCCCCGCGAGCGGCGTCGCGCACCGAGCGCGGGTGTGCGGTGAAGGTGAACCTGGTGTTCCCGGAGCCGGTGTGGCGGGCGCACGGCCTGTCGGGGTGGTCGGTGAACGCGGCCGGTCCGCTGCTGTCCACGGTGGACGACACTCCGCCGGAGGGGTCGCCGGGCGTGCTGACCGGGTTCGTCACGGGTGCGGAGGCGCACCGTTTCGCCGCTCTGCCGCCTGCCGAACAGCGCGCGGCGGCGGTCGCGCAGGCATCCCGGCTGTTTCCGATGCTGCCGGAGCCGCTCGCGTTCCATGTCACGGACTGGGTCAACGAGCCCTGGAGCAGGGGCTGTTACGCGGCGCTGCTCGGGCCCGGTGACTGGTCGGCGCTCGGTCCGACGCTGACGACGCCGCACGGCCGGGTGCATTTCGCGGGCACCGAGACCAGCACCGAGTTCTTCGGCCTGCTGGAGGGCGCGATCCGATCGGGCCGTCGCGTGGTCGCCGAGCTTCTCGGCCAGTAGGCGCAACTCGCGTCACCCAGTGATCAGTTGGACCCCTTTTCCCTGGCCCGGTGCGCGCTTCACGAGGGCGTGTCCGGGCATCGAGTCCTGCTTCGGAAGACCGGAGAGACCGGAGGCCGCCATGAGCGATCAGACATCCATCGCGCCGCTCGCCGTCAGAGAGCGCTTCATGTCCGACCCGACCCTGGGTGCGGGCAACTTCCTCGACCGGGCGGTCGAGGCGAATCCCAACCGTGCGGTTCCGTTCGCGTTCAGCCACCGGCTGGACCACCGGGGGCAGGTGGTGCTGCGCGGGCACAGCCTGCTCGATCTGGTGGCGCTGCGCGACCGGTACGCGGCCTGGTACCACGCGAACGGGGTGCGGCCGGGCGAGCCGGTGGGCGTGGTGATCGCCGAGGGCCTGGAGCCGCTGCTGCACTTCTTCGCGCTGACCGCGCTGGGCGCGGTGCCGGCGCTGGTGAACGACGCGATGCGACACGACGTGATGGTGCGCTACCTGAGCCACGTGGGCGTGGTGGGCGTGGTCGCGGACGACACCACCCGGCTGGCTTCGGCGTACCGGAAGGATCCGCAACTGCGGCCGCGCTTCCTGTCGTTGACGGCCGAGGTACAGGCGTTCGACGTGGCGGCGTCGTCGCTGCCGGAGGGGTACCCGTACCAGCACGCGGCCGAGGACGTGGTGGCGCTGATCCACTCCTCGGGGACGACGGGCACGCCGAAGTCGACGATCCTGGCGCACCGGCAGTTCTGGGAGGGCAAGCAGCCCCGGATGGTGCGCTTCCCGGCGGAGCCGTCCGACCGGCTGATGTCGCTGATGCCGCACACCCATGCGGGGGGCCTGAGTTACTTCCTGACGGCTACCCTGCTGGGTCTGCCGACGGTGGTGATGGCGGACTGGCGGCGGGTCACGGTGGAGCCGGTGATGGAGGCGTTCCGGCCGACCATGGTGGCCTCGTTCCCGCGCACCTTCGTGGAGTTGGCGACCGGCGAGCTGCCGGTGGAGGGCGCGTCCAAGGTGCACTCCTGGTTCAACACCGGCGACAGCGCGCACTTCGGGCACATCCGCCGCCTCGTTCAACTCGGCGAGCGCCCCGCGGGGTTGATCCGGCCGTGGCTGCTGCCGCAGGAACGGGCCGAGCAACCGGCGCTGCCCGGTTCGCAGTTCGTGGACGGGCTGGGCTCGTCCGAGATGGGCATGGCGCTGTTCGGGCAGGTCACCTCGCCGGAGACGGGCCGCGCCGACCGTTGCGTCGGCAAGCCGTCGGAGGTGGTGGAGCGGGCGGCGGTGCTGGACGAGGACGGTGTGGAGGTCCCGGACGGCACGGTGGGCCTGCTGGCCGTGATCGCGCCGTCGATCACGCCCGGGTACTGGAACAACGAGCGCCTGACGCAGTCGTTCCGGCGCGACGGGTACTGGCTGACCGGCGATGTGGCGTACCGGGACGGCGAGGGGCGGTTCTTCCACCTGGACCGGACGGTGGACGTGATCGACACCCTGGACGGGCCGGTGTACAGCCTGCCGCTGGAGGAGGTGCTGCTCGCCGACTGCGCCGAGTGGGTGCAGGACTGTTCGGTGGTGGGCGTGCCGCACCCGGACGGCGGGCAGCGGCCGATCGCCGTGGTGCGGCTGCAGGACGGGGCGAGCGCGGACGGGCTGCTGGAGGCGGCCAACGCCGAGCTGGCGAAGGCCGGGCTGGCGGAGCTGGCGGCACTCCAAGTGGCGTCCAACGCCCTGGACTTCCCGCTCGGCCCGACCGGCAAGGTGCTCAAGCGGGAGCTGCGCACCCGGCACGCCGGGCTCCTCCAGTTCGCCGAAGGTTCCTCGGCCCCCTCCTCGATCACCTCCTCGATCACCTCCTCGGCACCTTCCCCGGCGCGTTCCTGATGGACCGTCAGCTGGCCCAGCCGTACCAGTACGTGCGGCGGGAGTTGGTCGAACCGGACTGGCGGCGGCTGCCCGGCTGGCGGGAGGTGACGGCCGCGCAGTGGCGGGACGCGCAGTGGCAGCGGGCGCACTGCGTGCAGAACGAGCGGCAGCTGCGGGAGGTTTTCGGGTCTCTCCTCGAGGACCGGTTCTACCGTGAACTGGCCGCCGACCAGGCCGAGTTCGCGACCATGTCGGTGCTGCTGCCGCCGCACATGCTGAACACCATGGCGGCGGACGCGGCGCTGGAGCCCGGGGCGTTCACCGAGGCGTTCCTGACGGATCCGGTGCGGCGGTACATGCTGCCGGTGCGCTCCGACCGGCACCCGGAGTGGCCCAACCACCCGCTGGCGGCGCGGGATTCGCTGCACGAGGCGCAGATGTGGGCGGTGGAGGGCCTGACCCACCGCTACCCGACCAAGGTGCTGGCCGAGCTGCTGTCCACCTGCCCGCAGTACTGCGGGCACTGCACCCGGATGGACCTGGTCGGCCGCTCCACACCGCAGGTGGCCAAGGCGCGGCTGGTGCTGCGGCCGGCCGACCGCGAGGAGCAGATGCTCGACTACCTCAAGCGCACCCCGTCGGTGCGGGACGTGGTGGTGTCGGGCGGCGACCTGGCGAACGTGCCGTGGCCGCGGCTGGAGTCGTTCCTGCTGCGGCTGCTGGAGCTGGGCTCGGTGCGGGACATCCGGCTGGCCAGCAAGTCGGTGGTGGGCCTCCCGCAGCACTGGCTCCAGCCGAAGGTGCTGGCGGGCGTCGAGCGGGTGGCCCGGCTGGCCGCCCGCCGGTCGGTCAACCTGGCGGTGCACACCCACGCCAACCACGTCTCCTCGGTGACCCCGCTGGTCGCCGAGGCGGCGCGGGCGCTGCTCGACGCGGGCGTGCGGGACGTCCGCAACCAGGGCGTGCTGATGCGCGGCGTGAACGCCACCCCGGCGGCGCTGCTCGACCTGTGCTTCGCCCTCCAGGGAGAGGCGAACATCCTCCCCTACTACTTCTACCTGTGCGACGTGATCCCGAACGCCGAGCACTGGCGGCTGCCGCTGTCCGAGGCGCAGCGCCTGCAGGAGGCGATCCTCGGCTACCTGCCGGGGTACGCCACGCCGCGGCTCGTCGCGGACGTGCCGCACGTCGGCAAGCGCTGGGTGCACCAGGCGGTCGGCTACGACCGGGTGCGCGGCATCTCGTACTGGACCAAGAACTACCGCACCGCACTTGAGCTCCGCCCGCTCGAAGCACTCGGCGGGGACGGCTGGTTGAGCCGCCGGTATCCGTACGTGGATCCGGTGGACACCCTGCCGGCGGACGGCCGTGCCTGGTGGGCGGAGCAGGCAGCACGCGCCGATGGCGCACAACTTCCGGAACCAGTGGACCTCTTGGAGAACTCGTGAGCGAGGTGCCGGCGCCGCTGCGCCGAATGTGCTGGATCTTCCCGGACCGGGAGTCGACCCGGTCGGGGGCGATGTGGAAGCACTACTTCTGGGACATGTTCGCGGAGGTCGCCGCCGGAATGGGGATGGAGTGGTCCCGGCACGCCCCGGAGGCGGTGACGGTGGACGGCACCGATCCGGGCCGGCCCCGGGTGTACGTGGACGACCGACTGGTCACGCCCGAGGACACTCTGTTCATCACGGCGCTGTACTCGCTGCCGTACCAGTCGATGGACGTGTTCAACCAGCTCGCCCTGTGCACGGTGCTGGAGCAGGCGGGGTTCTACCTGCCGTTCCCGGCGCAGGTGTCGCTGCTGGGCAACGACAAGCTGGCGACCATGCTGTTCCTCGCGGATTCGCCGGTGCCGCCGATCCCGTCGGTGCGGATCGGCTCCGGCCGGGACGTCTCCAAGCACCAGTACGAGGTGGCGCTGGGCGAGTTGACGTTCCCGGCGATCGTGAAGCCGGCCGGCTGGTGCGGCGGCGGCGGGATCTGCCTGGCCCGCTCGCCGGAGGACGTGCGCGGCCTGGCCAGTCTCGCCCAGGGCGGTGACACCACGCTGGTCGCCCAGCCCTACCTGGGGGACGGCACGGTGGACTACCGGGTGTACGTGATCGACGGCAAGCCGTACGCGGTGCTGCGCCGCACCCCGGAGGACGGCTCGCCGGTGGCGAACGCGAGCCGTGGCGGCTCGATGGAGTTCTGCGAGATCCCGGCCGAACTCGCCGACGCCACCGCGTACTTCGCGAAGAAGCTGCCGATCCCGTTCTTCTGCGTGGACTTCCTGCACGACGGGGAGCGGTTCTGGTTCTCCGAGCTGGAGCCGGACGGGGTGATCGCCCCGGACTTCGACGACCCGGACCGCTCGGTCCAACGGGACGTCACCCGGGCCCGGTTCGCGGCCTACCGGGACGCGCACGCGGCGTTCCTCGCCCACGGGGGTGCCGGCCGATGAGCTTCTCGCTGACCGACGAGCAGGCCGCGGACGGCCTGGCCGTGGCCCGCCGAACTCTCGAACTGCTGCGTGGCGTCCCGGAGTTCGGCGAGCGGTACGCCCAGGCGCAGGAGCCCACCACGCTCGCGGAACTGGCGGCGCTGCCGCCGCTGGCCAAGGACGACCTGAACACGGCGCTCGCCCACCTGGAACCGTCCGCCGAGCAGGGCGCCACCTGGCTGTTCCAGAGCGGCGGTTCGACGGGCGCCCCGAAGGTCGGGTACGCGCCGACCGGGTTCTACATGGCGAAGGTGTTCGAGCACTGGCAGCCGCTGGACCGCGACGACATCTTCGTCAACGCCTGGGGCGCGGGCCGGATGTGGGGCGCGCACTTCCTCGCGGCGGGCCTGGCCGACCTGTCCGGCTGCCGGATCATCGCGCTGGGGTCGGTGACCCGCGAGGAGTACCCGGAGTGGCTGGGCTTCCTCGCCGACCGGAAGGTCACCGCGATCGGCGGCACCCCGAGCGTGCTGCGGCTGTGGTTCGCGCACGCCCGCGCCGCCGGGATCGAACTCCCGTCGCTGCGCAAGGTGTTGTGGCTGGGCGAGGCCTGGCAGCCGCAGCTCGAGGAAGACCTGGCGGTCGTCGCACCGAAGGCCCGGCGGCACGGCATGTTCGGCTCCACCGAGACCTGGGTGGTGGGCTCCAACACCCCGCAATGCCCGGCCGACACCTTCCACACCTTCCCGCACCAGCTGGTGCACGTCGGCGACGACGGCCTGCTCGACTTCACCTCCCTCGACCCGACGATGCTCAACCCGGTGCTGCGCTACCGCACCGGCGACGCGGGCGAGTTGACCAGTTGCCCGTGCGGCCGGCCGGGCCCCGCGATGCGGGTGCTGGGCCGCCGCGACAATGTCGTGCAGGTGCGCGGACTCGGCCTGCACATCGACGAGTTGCTCGCCCGGGTGGAACGCGAACCGGGCGTCGCCCGCGGCCAGGTGGTGATCACCGAACAGGGCGGGCGCGCCCAGCAGGTGGACGTCCTGCTGCTGACGGCGGCCGGCGCGGAGCCCGACACGGACGCGCTGCGGCGTGAACTGCTGTCCGCCACCTTCACGTTGAGCACCGCCTTCGTGCACGACCCGGAGCACGTCCGAGTCCGGGTGGTGGACGCGCTGGTCGGCAACGACCGCACCGGGAAGACCGCAAGCTTCGTGGTCCGGGAGGCCTCGTGAAACTGCACGCGCCCGAGCAACTCGGCCGGGCCTTCAACCTGTTCTGGTTCGGCAAGTCGATCTCGAACATCGGCGACCGGGTGACGGTGTTCGTCGTCCCCACCCTGATGATCTTCGTGCTGCACGCGTCCGCGTTCCAGGTCGGCATCGTCGCGATGGCCCAGTACCTGGGCATTCCACTGCTCGGCCCGGTGGCCGGCGTGCTGGTGGACCGCTGGGACAAGCGGATCACCCTGCTGGTCTGCGACCTGATCCGGCTGGTCGCCGTCGGCATCATCCCGCTCGCGTACTGGCTGGACTTCCTCTCCACGCCGCTGCTGTTCTGCTGCGTCGCCGCCGTCTCCGGCGCGACCATCTTCTTCAACGTCGGCTACCTGGTGGCGGTACCGGCCGTGGTCGAGCAGCAGCAACTGGTGCGCGCCTACTCGCGGTTGGAGGGCAGCGGCTCGGTCGCCGAAGTCGCCGGGCCGTCCATCGCCGCCGGACTGTACAGCGCGCTCGGCGCCGCCTCGCTGCTGGTGGACGCCGCCAGCTACCTGGTCTCCGCGGCCTGCTTCCGCTTCATGAAGCCGTGGGGCGACCGCACCGTCGCCCAGGGCTCGGTGTGGCGCCGGCTCACCCTCGGCTTCCGCCTCAACTGGCAGGACCCGGTGCTGCGCCGGGTGGTGCTGGCCGCCGTCACCCTCAACTCGGGCGGGCCGGTGTTCGTCACCGTGCTGCCGGTGTTCGCCTACCGCGGCCTGCACGTCACCGTCGGCGTGTTCGGCGCCGCGATGTCCGCGGGCGCGGTCGGCGCGCTGCTCGGCGCGCTGGTCGCCCCGAAGATCAGCGGCCGCCTCGGCATCGGACGGACCATGGCCTGGGCACTGCTGCTGCACTGCCTGGTCGGCCTCGGCGTGCTCGCCGCACCTGCCCTGCCCGCCGGGCCGGTCATCGCCGTCACCATGGGCTGCTACGGCTTCTTCATGTCGTGCATCAACGTGTGCTCCGCGCCCGCCCGGCAGTCCCGGATGTCCGCGCAGCACCAGGGCGTCATGCACGCCGCGTTCCGCACCGCCACCTGGGGCGTCATCCCGCTCGCCGCACTGGCCGGCGGCTTCGCCGTCTCGCTGCTCACCGGCCCGCTCGGCATCCTCGACGCCACCCGCTGGACCATGGTCGGCGGCACCCTGCTCGCCGCCTGCTCCTTCCTGCCGGCGCTCGGCGTCCAGGCCCGGATGGACGCCGACCTGCCGAAGGCCGCCGACAGCGTCACCGAGCTTGCCGAGGCCGCCTCATGACGGCTCGTCAGATCTTGCTGATCACCGGCTGCTCGTCCGGCATCGGGCTGGCCACCGCGGCGGCCGCGAGCCGGGCCGGCTGGACGGTGATCGCCACCGTCCGTTCGCCCGACCGCGCGGACGCGCTGCGGGCCGCCGCGCCCGACGCCCTCGTCCGCCAACTCGACGTCACCGACGAGGAGTCCATCGCCGCGTGCTTCGCCGGCCTCGACCGGCTCGACGCGGTGGTCAACAACGCCGGGATCTCCAACTTCGACCCGACACTCGAGATGTCCACCTCCGCCGCGCTGCGCACCAACCTGGAGGTCAACTTCTTCGGCACGGTGGCCGTTTCGCGCGCCGCGATGCCGCTGCTGCGCGCCTCCGGCGGCCGGCTGCTCACCATCGGCAGCGTGCACGGCGTGGTCGGCCAGCCCTTCAACGAGGCCTACTGCGCGGCCAAGTTCGCCGTCGAGGGCTTCATGGAGGCACTCGCCCCCGTCGCCGCCGCGCACGGCGTGCAGGTCTCGATGGTGGTGCCCGGCTACGTCCCCGACACCCGGTTCGGCCACTTCCCCGACGTCAACCGCCGTACCGTACAAGCCGCTTCGGGCCCCTACGCGGACACCTTCGGCGCGTACGTCGACCGGCTCGGGAAGAGCTGGGCGAACGCCGGCCAGCCCGCCGCGGAGGTCGCCGACGCGGTGGTGCGGGCGCTGGCCGAGGACCGGCCGCCGTTCCGCATCCCCACCAACGCGTGGGCCGCCGACTACCTCTCCGCGAAACTCGCCGACCCCGACGGCCGGGCGATCCAGCGCCTCGCCCACGACTGGATCGGCCTCACCCCCACTTCCTAGCCTGAGGATCAACTCATATGCCTGCCAAGCCACTTCAGGCGCTCGTCGACCACGCCCGCCGCAACTCGCCGTTCTACGCCGAGCTCTACCGCGACGTACCCGCCGTCGTCACCTCCCTCACCGACCTGCCCGTCATCGACCAGATCGCCTTCTGGGCCGCCAACTCCTGGCCCGACAACCAGCTTTTGACCGGCCCGCTCACCGACGCCTGCGTCTACAAGTCCGGCGGCACCACCGGCGCGCCCAAGTTCTCCCCCTGGACCCGCGAGGAACACGTCGACTCCGTCACCGCGTTCGGCGCGGGCCTGGTCGACGCGGGGTTGAAGCCCGGCCAGAAGGTCGCCAACCTGTTCCGGGCCGGCGAGTTCTACAGCGGCTTCCTGTTCATCGAATACGCCCTGCAGCACGCGCCGATCGACAACGTCCGCCTGCCGATCGCCACCGCGCCCGACGAGTACGTCGCCGACGTCATCCACGGCTTCGGCGCGGACGTACTGGCCGGCGAACCGATGAAACTCTCCGCCGTCGCCGAGACCCTGCTCAAGCAGGACCGGCCCGCCCCGCAGGTCGAACTCATCCTGTTCGGCGGCGACATCCTCTTCAACGACCTTCGCCCGCTGCTCCGTTCGGCCTTCCCGAACGCCGCCCTCTCCTCCATCGGCTACGCCTCCGTGGACGCCGGCCTGGTCGCCGGACCCGTCCCCGCCGGGGACGACCTGCGCGTCCACGAAGCCTTCCCGAACCGCACCGTCGTCGAACTGATCGACGACGCCACCGGCGAACCCATCACCGAACCCGGCGTCCCCGGCCGCGTCGTCGTCACCAACCTGTTCCGCACCCTGGTCCCGATCCTGCGCTACCCCGCGGGCGACCGCGCCGAATGGACCGACGCCTCCTGCCGCCGGTTCCGCCTCCTCGGCCGCTCCACCGAGGGCGCCCGGGTCGGCATCGTCTCCATGCCCACCGAGCAGGTCCGCGACGTCCTGCTCGCCCACGACCCCGAGCACCACATCACCGGCATGCAACTCGTCCAACGCCGCTGGGACAACCGCGACGGCCTCATCATCCGCCTCGGCCACACCACCCCGCCCCCCGCCACCCTCACCGAAACCCTCCGCCGCGCCGTCCTCGACGCCCGCCCCACCTACGCCGACGAAACCGCCATCGGCGCCATCCACCCCCTCCAGATCGAATGGGTCCCCCGCGCCCAACTCACCACCAACCCCCGCACCGGCAAACTCCAACAGGTCATCGACGAACGCCCCGCCCACTGACGCGACCGGGCCCCGCCCTCACAGTTCGGAGGGCGGGGCCCGGACAAGTGTCAGCGCGGGTCACTCCGTGGCCTTGGGATGGCCCGTGCCCGCGTAGGTGATCCAGGCCGTGCGGTTGGCGTCGTCCAGCAGGTACCAGATGCGTCCGCCGCCAGTGACTTCGTACTGCCAGCGTTCCACTTCCCGGCCCTTGAAGATGCCGGTACCGAGCTGGCCCTTGAGGCGATGCTGACGGTCGGGATTGTCGCCGGCGCGGGGAGTGGCGCGGATCTTCTCGAACGCGCGGCGCAGGTTGCTCGCCGCCTGGCGGCTCAGGTGATCCCACCCGTCGGCGGCCTCGGCGTTCGCGAATCGAAGGTCGTACTCACAGCCGATCGGGGGCGGCGCAGCCCGGTCTCCGCGCTTCGGGCTCACTCCGTGGCCTCGGGCACCGGGACCGGCCCGAGGTCGCCGTCGGGCTCGCGGGTGAGGAGGGCGTGCAGGGCGGGGTCTGCGTAGACCTCGGCGCTGTGCCGCCACTGGGCGAGCAGGAGTGCGATCGGGGCCAGGTTGTCCAGGGCCACCGCGCCACTTGCCGTGTCCACCAGTTCGGCGATCAGGGTGTCGATGTCCTCTGCGGGCAGGAACGTGGTCCATGGCAGGGCTTCAGGCAGGGCCTGGCGGAGGGCATCGATGTTCTCCGTTCGCACCAGCCCCGCGAGCAGGCGCGAAGTGAAGTCCACGACCGAGGCGTCCCGTTCCATCTGCTCGACGCGCATCAGGGCGAGGTCCCCCGCATCGCGTCGCCGCAGTCGCAGCGCGCGGACTGCGTCCAGCCTGCGTGTGGTCGCGGCGGGATGGTGGAGCAGTTCGCTGAAGGGCACGTCCTCGTAGGCCGCAGTCATGACATCCACAGTAGCTCGGATGTTGGCCCGCCGGGCCCGCTCCGCACAGCAGGTCGTCGACGAATGTCCCCAGCACCGACCACGAGACCGGGCCCCGCCCTTGTCAGTTCGAGAGCGGGGCCCGGCCGTGGTGGGTGTCAGGCGTTGGGGCCGGTGAGGGTGAAGGCCGGGTCGGTCGGGGTGCCGGTGCGGGTGCCGGTCCAGGAGTGGAGGGTGTCCTGGGGGGTGATGGCCCAGAGGGAGGGGGCGTCGGTGGCGGTCAGGTCGCCGTCGGAGCCGATGCGGGGCCAGGCGGTGGCGGTGATTCCGGTGGCGATGGTGCTGGTGTTGGCGATACCGGTGGCGGCGGGGTAGCTGATGGTGATGCCGTCCTCGTCGGTGTTGGTGATGGTGGTAACGGTGAAGGTGTAGGCGGTGATCTCACCGGTGACGCGGTCGCGGGCCCACAGGCCCGGACGGCCCTGTCCGGCCCAGTCTCCGGGGCTGATCAGGTCGCGGTCCTTCCAGCCGGTCGCTGCGAGCCGCACCGGGTCGGCGAACCTGTAGTCGGACACCGAGGGGTAGTACCAGAGCGCGGCGTCACCGTCCTGGGTGGTCTCCGTGGTGACCAGCCCGGTGCGGTACTTGTGCGTGTTTGCCGGGCTGAGGTCGGTGGACATCGGGTCGCCGATCGCGGCGATCTGCCGAGTCGCCGGAGGTGGGCGGTCAGCGGGAGGTGGTCACCAGGCCGGCCTCGTAGGCGAGGATCCCCGTGCTGGTACACAACGCAGATGGCCCTTGCGGCATCCATCTCGCGCTCGGGTTCAGATTCGATAGCGCAAGTGGCGCAAATCTCGGGCAGTTCGCCAATTTGCAGCAGGCAGTTATGAACGATGCTCCAGAGTTCAAGGACATCTTCCCGAACCCAAACTATTGGAGCGACAGTGCAGGTCAAGCCGTGATCGACAGGGTCGTCGCGAGAGGCGGTAAGATATCGTTCAATCTTCAGGGGATGCAGGACGTCGAGGGAGTGCTGGCCGGAAGAGTAGCGCCTGGAAGGCCGACATCGTTTGAGCTTCAATACATCTGCGGCAATTCAGCAGCGAGAGCAGCAACCACGTTCTTCAACGGACCAGCGCCGTGCTAGCAATCAGAAAGGGCCGAGGGTGGAAGACAGAAGCGTGGATTCCGAGTGGGAGGGCCTCCTCAACGCATTCCGCCCACCCCACGGCACGAATGGCTGGTTCAGTCCGCTCTTTTGGCCGCTCCTGCAAGCCGCCTCGGAGATCCCGGTTCTTCGCCAGGTATTTCCCACCGTCTCCCTGAACACCCTTGTGGTGTTTCGTGATGGGTACGCTTGGAAGGCCCCGATCGATGAGCAGTGGCCGACCGTCGCGGTGGGATCGGAAGGCACATATGCCGTCCGATCGAAAGCGTGGTCCAGGGACGCCCAGGTTCTCCTGCTCACGGAAGACCCCAGGGAGGCCGCCGAATTCCTCGCGGAATTGATCGCAGGAATCATCGCCAATGATCAAGACCTGAACAGCTAGCAGCACCTGTTGGGCCGCCGCACTCTGCGGCGGCCCAACACCTTTATCACCGCGCGATTTGCAGCAGGGGCCGAAAGCGCCAGCGGCATCACATCGACGGCGGCCATTCCCTGCCGGGAATTCAGATCGACGCTGCCCTGGGCTTCCGTCCCGAGGCATACACGGTCCTCACCGGATGCTCGCCGAGGCGCACAGGAATCCGACGGCTGCCAAATACACACAGCGCCGCCCTTCTGACGGCCCAAGAGGTCAGCGGGATGCCGTCACCAGGCCCGCCTCGTAGGCGAGGATCACCAGGTGGACGCGGTCGCGGGCGTTCAGCTTGGAGAGCAGGCGGGTGACGTAGGTCTTGACCGTGGTGACGCTGAGGTAGAGGTGCTCGGCTATCTCGGTGTTGGAGAGGCCGCGGCCGATCAGGGTGAGGACTTCCTGTTCGCGTTCAGTGATGGCGGTCAGCGTGAGGGGTGGCGCTGAACTGCCGGGCGTGGGACGGGAGGTGAGGTCGGCGATCAGGCGGCGGGTGACGCGGGGGGCGAGCAGGGCCTCGCCGGCGGCGACCACGCGGATGGCGGCGAGGATCTCTTCCAGGCCCATGTCCTTGACCAGGAAGCCGGATGCGCCGGCGCGGAGCGCGCCGTAGACGTACTCGTCGTCGTCGAAGGTGGTGAGAACGAGGACGTGGGCCGAGGACGGGCCCGAGGTGATCAGGCGGGTGGCTTCGATGCCGTCCATGCCCGGCATCCGGATGTCCATGACGATCACGGAAGGGGCCAACTCCGCGGCCAGGCGCACTGCTTCGTCCCCGGTGCCGGCCTCGCCGACGATCTCCAGGTCGGGGGCGTCCTTGACCACCATGGAGAGGGCGGCGCGGACGAGCGGCTGATCGTCGACGAGCAGGATGCGGACGGTCATCGGGCACCCGCCGCGACGGGGAGGGTGGCGGCGACCCGGAAGCCGCCGGTCGGGCGGGGGCCGGCCGCGAATGTGCCGTGCAGCAGGGCGACGCGTTCCTGCATGCCGAGCAGGCCGAAGCCCGCGCCGGTGGGCTGGGTGGCGCGCAGGCCGCCGCTGTCGAGGACTTCCACGGACACCGAGTCCTCCTCGCAGGAGATGGTCACTTGGCAGGAGCGCGCGCCGGCGTGGCGGACCACGTTGGCCAGCGACTCCTGGACGACGCGGTAGGCGGAGAGGTCCACCTCGGGCGGCAGGGGGCGGCGTTCGCCGTGCCAGCGGAGGTCGACGGCGACGCCCGCGGCGGTGGTGGAGCGGGCGAGGCGGTCGAGGTCGGCGAGGCCGGGGGCGGGGGTGAGCGGGACACGGTCGGACGGGTCGTCCTCGGCGGCGCGCAGGGCCACCAGCATGCGGCGCAGGCCGGAGAGGGTTTCGCGGCTGGCGGTCTCGACCTGGCCGAGTGCGTCGCGTGCGGCCTCCGGCTGGGTGGTGAGGACGAGCCGGGCCGCGCCGGCCTGGAGGGCAACGATGCCGATGCTGTGCGCGACCATGTCGTGCAACTCGCGGGCGATCCGCAGCCGTTCACCGGCCACGGCCCGCGCGGCGGCGTTCTCGCTCAGCTCGGCGGCGTGCCGGCGGGACTCCCCGGCGGAGTTGCCGAGCAGGACGGCGACGGCGGCGGTCAGCAGGACGGCCAGCTCGGTGGAGGTGCCGATGATGAAGCCGGCGAACACCCGTCCGATCGGGTAGCCGAGCAGCACCAGGGCGGCCATCGCGGAGCCGAGCACCACCTTGCGGCGGGGCAGGGTCGCCGCGACGTACCAGAGCGCCACGTCGGGGCCGAGGACCAGCGGGACGTCCATCGTGCTGGAGTGCATCGCGAACGCGCCGAACACCGCGCCCGCCAGCAGCAGCCCGAGGGCGGTCAGCGGCATGCGGCGCAGCAGCACGCAGCCGGCCAGCGAGATCACGGTGCAGACGGCGAGCCAGACCTGGTTGCTGCCGGACAGCAGCAGGCCGCGGTAGAAGTTGTCCGGCGACTCGCCCGGCAGCCGGACCAGCACCACGAAGGAGTACGCGAGGCCCGCCGTCCAGGCGATCGTCGCCCAGCCGCCGGGTGTCACGCGTCTGAGCAGGGAGGGCGAGTTCACGGGCATGGGGTGATCGTAGCCAGCCGCCCGGCCGGCGGGCGTCGGACCGGGGACGTACAACCTGGGTAGACATCGGCCGCCGGAGGTGTCGGCGGCAGGCCGACGCGGGACGACGGCCCGTCACGGAACTGTGGTTGTCGTGATCGAAGTCAACGAACTCACCAAGCGCTACGGCCGCACGGTTGCCGTCGACGGTCTGACCTTCACCGTCCGCCCGGGTTGCGTCACCGGTTTCCTCGGCCCGAACGGGGCCGGCAAGAGCACCACGCTGCGCATGATCATCGGACTGAACGAGCCGACCAGTGGCACCGTCACCGTGCAGGGCCACCGCTTCCGCGACCACCCGCGCGGCCTGCGGCACGTCGGCGCGCTGCTGGACGCCTCCGACGTGCACGGCGGGCGCAGTGCGGCCGCCCATCTCGGGGTGCTGGCCCGGACGAACGCGATTCCGCTGCGGCGGGTGGACGAGGTGCTGGAGGAGGTCGGGCTCGCCGGGGTGGCGCGGCGGCGGATCGGCGGCTACTCGCTCGGCATGAAGCAGCGCCTGGGCATCGCGGCCGCGCTGCTCGGCGACCCGCCGGTGCTGCTGTTCGACGAGCCGCTGAACGGCCTCGACCCGGAGGGTGTGCGCTGGGTGCGCGGCCTGTTCCGGCGGCTGGCCACCGAGGGGCGCACGGTGTTCGTCTCCAGCCACCTGATGAGCGAAATGGAGCACACCGCCGACCACTTGGTGGTGGTCGGCCGCGGCCGGCTGATCGCCGACGAGCCGCTGTCCACGTTCGCCGCCCGCGGCCGGGGCAGCAGCGTCACCGTCCGCACCCCGGACGCGACCGCGCTGGCCGAGGTGCTGACGGCGGCCGGCGCGCAGGTGCGGCCCGACGGGGACGAGCGGCTGGTGGTGACCGGCCTGGACGCGGACACGGTCGGCGACCTCGCGCACCGGCACGGTCTGCGGCTGCGCGAACTGGCCACCAGCGCCGCCTCGTTGGAGACCGCGTTCATGGAACTCACCGCCGACAGCGTCGAATACCTCGCAGGAGACTCCCGATGACCGCGCTCACCTCCGTCGCCCCCACCGCACCGCTCGCGGTGGACGAACCGCGGGCCCGCTTCCGGGATTTGCTGTTGGGCGAGTGGTTCAAGCTGATCTCGCTGCGGTCGATCCGCTGGGGCCTGCTCCTCGGCCTGCTCGGGCTGGTGTTCCTGAACGTCAACGCGGCGATCGCCGACGTGAACGACTGGGACCATTTCTCTCCCGGGATGCGGGAGTTCTTCGTTCCCAGCGGATCGCTGGCGGCCTCCTTCACCAACAACGCGTGCATCGCCACCCTGCTGATCACGGGATGCCTGGGCGCGGTCGCGCTGGTCAGCGAGTACTCGACCGGCCAGATCCGCACCACCTTTGCGGCGGTGCCGGCCCGGCAGGCGCTGATCTCCGCGAAGATCGTCGTGCTGACGGTGGTGATGACGGCCTTCGGTGTGGTGGCGACCGCGGTGTCGTTCTGGGCCTCGCAGGCCGTGCTGTCGGGCAAGCACGCCGGCATCTCGCTCGCCGAACCGGGTATCTGGCGGGCGCTGTTGGCCTCCACCCTGCTGCCGCCGGTGTGCGCGCTGACCGGCCTCGGGCTGGCGGCCATCGTCCGGCACAGCGTGGCGACCGTCGTCACCACTGTCACGGTGCTGCTGCTGATCCCCAACTTCATGAGCGAGAACCACCATTGGTCGGCCTGCCTGTACCACGCGACGCCGTTCCGCGCCTGGCAGGTCCTGCACGACCTGGTCGGCACGCCCGTCAACCCGCACATTCCGTTCCCGGCCGATCCGGCCGGTGAGTGGTGGGTCTACGCCGCCTGGGCCGTGGGCGGCGCGCTGGCCGCCCTGTTCTTCGGCAGCCGTCGCGACGTCTGAACCCCGGAGTGCCTGCGTGCCGTGAGGCCCAACTGTCAGGCGCTGTGCGGAACTCCGGCGACCAGCGTGCTCTGGCCGCGGAACTCGGCGACCACCGTGCCACTGGCGCTCCGGACGGTGACGTCGTAGACGCCCTGCCGGCCGGACCTGGTGCGCTCCACGGCCTCGGCGATCAGCTCGTCGCCGATCTGCGCGGGGGCGAGGAAGGTGACCTGCGCACCCTGCGCGAGGGCGACCGGGCCGTAGCTGTTGCAGGCGTAGGAGAACGCGGCGTCGGCGAGCAGGAACACGTACCCGCCGTGCCCGATGCCGTGCGCGTTGGCCATCTCCGCGGTGACCTTCATCCGGGCCACCGCCCGGCCGCCGGTCACCTCGTCGAGCACGATGCCCGCGCCCTGGCAGGCCCGGTCGCGCTCGAACAGTGAGTCGATCCTGTTGCTTCCCATGCGGCTCCCCCCAGTGAGCTGCCCGCTGCTCGGGCGTCAGCATTAGATCGACCGGACAGATCGACTGTCAACGCCCCACGCCGAAACACTCGTTGTCGAAATCGGAAGGCCGCCGGAGCCCGTTGGGGCGGGCCCGGCGGGCTTCCGCCTCGGGTGGATCAGGCGTTCCAGCCGTTCTGCGCCGCGGCGGTCAACTCCTCGAGCGTGAGCGGCCCTTCGGCCGTCCTCCGCTCGATGTGGGTGATCACCTGGCGCACGTCGTCCGCGTTCAGCGGCGCGCCGTCCGTGCCGCCGAGCAGGCCGTCGAGCAGGGCGGCGGTGCCCTCCGAGGTGCCGCCGGCCAGTTCGACCAGCTGGTGGGTGGCCCGGATGTGGGCGGCGCCGGCTTCGGTGCTCGCGGTGAACTCCCCTTCGTAGACCGCCTGTCCGAGCCGCACGGTGCCGATCAGCTGCTCGTGCTCGGCGGGCGTACGGACCGGGCCCGCGTCGGGTGCCAGCAGCCGCCGGACCTCGGCGAGCCGCCAGGCGCCCTCGGCGACCCGGAGTTCACCGGACCGCTGCTGCTCGGTGAACGCCAGGTAGTGGTCGCCCGCCACCTCGGACGCGGTGGTCTCGGACAGCGGGATGTCGACCGCGAACGGAACAACTCCCCTCTCCTTGACCGGGGTTCGGCCACCGTTGAACAGCGTCACCTCCACCTCGGCATGCCCGGCGTAACGCGCCATCGGGACGGCGAACTTGCCGTTCGACACCACCTGGCCGGCGTCGCCGTGGCCGCCGCCCTCGCGCCACAGGCGCTGGACGCCGCCGACGATCGCCGGGCTGGTGGTGACGTCGCCGGTGAGCTTGGCACCGACCTGGCCCTGGACGCCCGCGTTGCCCGTCGACAGGTCGTAGCGCGTGCTGCCGGCCGAGATGGCGTTGGCCGGGCTCAGCTCGACCTTGTCGTCGACCGCCCGGTGTTCGAGCGAGACGACCTTCACGCCGACCTCGACTCCCTTGCCGCCGCCGAGCGTGATCCGGTTGGACGGGACCGTCGCCGACACCTCCATGCCCTGGGTGGCGGTGCCGAACAGCGCCGAGAGGTGGCCGTGCGAGGTGATCGTCCCGACCACCGGTTCCATCTCCTTCCAGGCCGACTTGCCGAAGTACTCCGGGCCGCGCAGCCGCACCAGGTCCTGCACGCCGCCGACGTCGCCGAGCCAGCGCAGCACGTCGGTGTCGCGCAGGCCGCCCTCCCAGACCCGCTCCGGCGGCACCTGGACGGTGACGGGCTCGGGCGGCCGGACGGTGATGGTGCGCGGCTGCCCGTCGCCGGGCACAGTGACGGTTCCGGACCCGGACACCGTGCCGGTCGGCACCGGCACGGTCTCGCCGGACTCGACCAGCGTCTCGAACCCGATCGCCGCCGTGCGCCGCTGCCACACCTGGGTGCCGACCAACGGCCGCCGGGAGATGGTGAATTGGAGCTCCGCCTCACCGGCGTACGCGCTGCCGGGCAGCTTGGCCTTGGTGGCCGACCCGGTCGCGGTGGCGCGGTTATGGGTGTCCACCTGGTCGTGGCCCCGGCCGCCGCTGCCGGTCACACCGGCCGTCACCGAGACGCCGGGCGCCGCCGGTACGGGGACGGAGGCGACCGCCCCGAGCGCGCCCTGGTGGCCGCTGCCGGTGCCGCCGGTGTGCGCGAAGCTGCGCTGCACGTCGGTGCCGGCGTTGAACTCGGTGGTGCCAGCGTCGCCCAAGTACTCCATCCGGTCGCGGAGTTGGGCGCCGACCCGGACGGTGGTCCGCCCGTGCCGCACGACGATCTCGTCGCCCGCCGTCATGCCCTTGAGCCTGGACTGGAGCCGGTCGGGGGTGAGTTCGGCGTCCAGCTTGCTCCGGATGCCCGCCCAGTCGCGGCCGAACGGGTTGCGCGTCAACTCCGGCTGCCCGGCCTGCTTCCGCCGCAACGCGCGCAGCCCGCCGGGCTTCCAGCCGGACTCCACCTGCGACAGGACCGACTCGCCGAGCGTCCGGCGGGGAGCCCCGGCCGTCGGCCCGGGCAGCGCGTGGATGTCGGTGACGATCGCCGAGGAGTCCAGGCGCCGCCCCTCCACGAAGCCCTTCGGCTGCGTCGCCGTGGTCCGCTCGATCGGCCCGGACACCGGCTCGGCGTCACGCATCGGAACGGCCACCCGCGCCACCGTCTCCACCGGCGCCGTGTGCGAGCCGTCGGGCACACCCAGCCGCTTGAACGTGACGGTGACGTCGTACGGCACGGCGACGTCGAAGAACACGGCCGGCTCGACGTGCTTGCCCCGGTTCGAGGCCGAGCCGACGGTCTCCGTCGCCTGGCCGTAGCTGCGGTCCATCCGGTACGTGTAGCCGCCGGTGACGGCCACGAACGGGGCATTCGCCTTGACCTGGCCACCGCCGTTCAGCCGGTCCCGGCTGTCGCGCAGAGTGCCCTGGCCGCTGGACGTGCGCGTCCCGGACTCGAACTCGTACTTGGCGGCCTGGGAGTGGTACGTGGACTCCCCCAGCCTTGCCGTGACGGTGACCTCCGCCGACCAGGTCTTGCCGGCCACCGTCTCGGTGATCCGCCCACCACGGGTGAGCTGCGAGAGCTGCGCCCTCAGCGCGACCCGGTCGAAGCTCGCCCCGATCCGCTGCTTCACCTCCTCCGACGGCTCGCCGTGCTTCGTCCGCACCGCGTCCTCCACCGCCGCACGCACCTTGTCGGCGCCGCTGAGGCTGTGCACCACGTAGGACGCGTTCAGCTCGTGGCGCTCGGTCATCCGGCGCGGCGCGGTGTGCGTGGCCGCCTCGGCGGGGGCCGCCGTGCGCTCGGGTCGCTGTTCCGGACGCGTGAAGCTCCCGGTGGACGGCGCCTCGACCTTGACGGTCTCCCGCGCGTCCAGGCCCACCTCGACCTTGACCGGCGCCGAGACGTCCGGACGGCCGCCGACCGCCTCGCCGGGCCGGCCGACGTGCACGTCCACCACCAGCCTGGCCCCGTAAATGACCTGCGGGGCACTGTACTTGCCGCTGGCGTACACCCGGTCCGCCTGCCGGCCCTGGCCGCCGGCACGCCGGCGCTGCTGACCGGACGCGGTGGCGCCGAGCTCGGCGCCGGGGGTGCCCTTGGCGACGGCGCCGCCGAGCTGGCCCTGCTCGATCGTGGTGCGCGCGCCGAGGCGACGGGCCACGCTGAACGCGCCTGTCTCGTTGACGGTGTTGAGTTCCGCCTTGCCGTCCTCGCGGCGGTAGGTCATCTCCTCGACCCGGGCGACGGCCTTGACGACCAGGCCCTCCTTGCCCGGGATCTTCACCTCCAGCGCCTCACCGCGGGTCATCCCGGTCAGCCGGGCCGCCAGGTTCGGCTGGCTGAACCCCTGCATCACCTGGTCGCGGACTGAGTTCCAGTCCTCGCCGAACCGCTCACGCCCCTTGCGGTCCAGCGCCTCGCGAAGCCCCGCCGTGCTCTCCAGGTCTCGAACCACCACGGTCTCGCCGAGCCCGCCCCGGTCGTCGCCGCCGCGCCAGACGCTGTCCGGCGGGGCGGCCACCTCGGCCGGCTGCTGTTCGGTTGCGGTGTGCTCCGCGGTGCGCTCCGCGGGATGTTCCACGGTGGCGTCCGCGCTGGTGTCCGCGCTGGTGTCCGCGCGATCGACCAGCACCCGGAGGTCCGCCGAACCCGCCTCGTGCGCAACGGACTTGCCGTTGAACTTCAGATCGAAGTGGACGGTGCCGTCGTAAATCACGCCGGGCACCTTCGACTTGCTGGTCAGCTGCGCGGTCCGGGCCTCACCGCTGATCTCCACGTGGTCGCGGCCGAGCCGCCCGGCGCCGCCGCCGCCGATCAGGCCGGTGCCCGGCTTCACCGCTGCGGAGAACCCGAGTTGACCCGCGTGGCCGCTGTTCGAGGAGGTGCTGCGCACCTGCTGCACCGTGGTGCCGATGTTGAACTCGGTCTCCTTGGTGGTGCCGGCCTGCCTCAACTCGCCGACCCGCGCGGTGATTTCCACCTCGCCGAGCTGCTTGCCGCGCCGGTCGGTGAGCGTGACGGACACCGGCTCGCCGGCCGTCATGCTCTTCAAGTCCCGCTGGAGACGGGCGAAGTCGACCTCCGCGAGCACCTTCTCGCGCACCGCGGGCCAGTCGCCGCCGAACTCCTGCCGGCCCGCCGCGTCCGCACGGTCGAGCAGCGCCTCCACCGGCGGACGGTTCCCTGCCGTATCACGCGGCGCGAGGTCGAGCACGATCTCCTGGCCGCCGACCCGACCGTCCAACAGCCTTTGCGGGGGCACCCGTTGCTCGCCGGCCGCCGGGGCCTCGAGCCGCTCGGGGACGGCCACCGTCAGGTCGATGTTCACCGCCTCGGTACGGCCCTGCCCCTCGGCGCGCACCGGCTCACCGTTGTGGCGCAGGTCGCCGAAGTCCAGCTCCAGCCGCATCGTCGACTCGAACACCTCGGCGGGCCCGCTGGTCTTCGACCGCGCCACCATGCCACCCAGATCCAGGTTGACCTCGGCCTGACCGCGGTCGTGGTAGTACGCGACGAGCTCCGACGGCTCGCCGATCCCACGCCCCTCCCGGGCCTGGACGCCGACGTTGAACTGCCACTGCGCACCGCGATTGGTCCCGGTCGCCACGGTACGGTCGGCGCCGTTCTCGAACTCGATCTTCTCGGTACGCAGATGCGTCGACTCGGTGACCTGGCCGCGCAGCTTCACGCTGCCGCTCCAGCCGTTGCCCTCGAACGGCGCCGTCCACACCTCGCCCCGCGAGAGCGCACCCAGCATCGGGCGCAGCGTGGCCGGCCCGAAATGCGCATCCGCGAACGCCCGCGCCGCCGCCCGATCGCCCGGGACGGCCTGCGCGATGACGTCGATGACCTTCCTCCGGACGGCCGCCTCGTTGCCGGTCAGACCGACCACCAGGTCGGTACCCGCGATCGGCTTCGGCGCGACGGCAGCAGGCTGCTGCGGCGCCGGCTCGGGGGCCAAGTGCGGCTGCTGCGGCGCCGGCTCGGGGGCCGGCAGCGGCGTGTGGTCGGTCTCCGGGACGGTGTGCGGCTGCTGCTGCTCGGCCTCCGGGGCGGTGCGGGACGGCGGCTGCTCGACCTCGGGGGTGACGTGCAGCTGCTGCGGCGCCGGCTCGGGGGTCGGCGGCGGCGTGTGGTCGGTCTCCGGGGTGTGCGTCGGCGGTTCGCTGCCGTCGTAGTGGTCGCTGGCGCGGTACACCGTCACCGGGCGGCCGTCCGTGGGGCCGAAGACGGCCTGGGTGATCCCGTCGTGGTCGACCACCCGCAGGCGGAGACCCAGCGCGTGGGCGGTCGCCGCCGGAAGCATCTCGCCCCCGGTGCTCCCCCAACGGGTGTCCCACTCCTGGACGGTCCGGATCAGCTCCGCCCGCTCGTGGCCCGCCGGGAGCGGCTGGTGCTCGGTCAGGTACGCGCCGACGGACTCCCGCAGCTGCTCGACGGTCAGCCCCGTGAAGTTGGGTCGGTCTTCGGCACGGACGTACGCCAGCAGGTCACCGGCGGGCAGGTCCGGCCGACCGAGCATGTTGTTGCGGTAATTGGACACCACCTCGGTCGGCCAGTCCTCCGGACGCAGCGACCGGAAGTGGTCCCCGACCGCGGCCTGAAGCTGGTGCGGCCCCGCCAGTTCGGGCGCGCCAACCGCGACCGCCCGGAGCAGGCAGTACCCGTCCCCCGCCACCGGCACCCGCCGCCCGAGCGGCGGGAACTCCGCCGGGGGCGTGTGCTCGGACTTCGGCACCGGCGGCACAAGCTCCACCTCAGGCGCGCGCTCAGCCTTCGACCCAGGCGACGCAAGCTCCGCCAGGGGCGTGTGCTCGGACTTCGACCCGGGCGACGCAAGCTCCGCCGGGGGCAGGTACTCGGACTTCGGCACCGGCGGCACAAGCTCCGCCTCAGGCGCGCGCTCAGCCTTCGACCCGGGCGACGCAAGCTCCGCCAGGGGCGTGTGCTCGGAGTTCGGCGTGGGCGACCCCAAGTCCGGCTCAAGCGCGTGCTCAGACTTCGACCCGGGCGACCCCAACTCCGGCTCAGGCGTGTGCTCGGAGTTCGGTGCAAGCGACGCGGCGCGCTCGACCCCCTCGGGGGAAGTCGGGCGCAGGGGGCTCTCCGGGCCCGTTCCGGTGCGGGGTTCGGTGACGGTCTCGGACCGGACCGATGCAAGGGCGCTCTCGGCCCGGACCGGGCCGGTGGCAGTCTCCGACCGGACGGGAGCGGCGACGGTCTCGGACCGGGCCGGGGTGGCGGGCGTGCGCGGTCCGAACTCGGCCGGGGCCGAGGCCGACCGGGGGCGGTTCGGTCCGCCCGTCGCACGGCTGCCGCCGCCCGTCGAGGCCGGCCCACCAGCCGGGTTCGGGCCGCCCGCCACGTGGCCGCCGGCACCGCCGGGCGTGCTCGGCGGCGGGGTGCTGGGCGTCGTCAGCCCCGGCGCGTCCAATCCGTCGTCGCCGGACGAGGTCCGGCTGGTCGGCTGCGGGGCGCCCGGCTGCGGCGCAGCGTCGTTCGGCGCACCGCCCGGGTGCTCGTCCAGCGCCTCCGTCCGGGACGGACTCCCGTTGCCGAAGCCGTCGTCGATGTCCATCGGCTCGGACGTGTCGTGCGACGGTTCGCCGCGGGTGAACGTGCTGTAGCGCTCCATGAATTGGGGGTCGTGCGGCCCGGAGATGTTGGTCTCGTGCCGGTCCGCGACGGAGGCCCACACCGTCCAGGAGGGGTCGAAGCTGTAGGGCATCTCCCCGGGCCTGGCGGCGACGACCCGGCGGTCGGTCAGGTCGGCCCAGCGCAGTGCGCCGTCCCGGTCGTGGACCAGCGCGACGGCATGGCCGGCGCCGGTCGGCCCGGCGCCCAGTACGGTGGCGAAGCTGCCGGGCCCACCGGCCTTCACCTTCGCCATCAACTCGTTGACCGCGCCCGGCCCTTCGCCGAACAGCGCGGGCCCGTCGTGCCGCTTCCACAGGACGTTGCCGGGGATCGGCTCGACCGTGCCGTTCAGGGTCTGGCCGGAAACCCGGGGCCGCCCGAAGTGGGTGTCCCGGTACGCCTCGACGTTCTCGAAGCAGGCATTCAGGTCGTTGCCGGGCTGGAAGCCCTCGACCGGCCGGACCGGCGACTGGTGCGGATTGACCTTCTGCAGCAGCGAGTTGCTCATCGGCGGGTGCAACTTCGGTGCGCCACCGAGGTAGTCGACCAGCTGCCCGGTCAACTCGTGCTGCGGGCCCACTGCTTGGTAGCCGCGGTCGCGCATGACGGCGTCGGTGTTCTCGTACGCGGGGGTGCGCTGCCGCTTGGCCTGCGGCCCGGTCGGCTCGGTCTCCCGGCGCAGCGTCGGCTCGTCGTCCTCCCGTCCGCGCTTGCGGTCGTTGCGGGTCTGCTCGCGGGGCGCGGTGTCTCCGCCCTGCTCGCGGGGCGCGGTGTCTCCACCCCGCTCAACTGGCGCCTGGCGCGAGGCGGTTGAGGGCGGGGTCTCGATGTCCATCGGCTCCACGTCCCGACCGGTCACGTGCTCGACCGGCGGGGCACCGTGCTGGCCGGCAGCGGGCGAGCCGAAACCCTCGCCGGTGGTCGGGGCCGCGTTGTGGGCCTGGAGCTGCTTCGCGCTGTCCTGGTTCATCCGTTCGATCCAGTGGCCGCCCCGCTGCGGTTCGAGGGCCTCCAGCATGGTGTCGATCTTCCCCTGCCGCGAGTGCGGCTCGGCGTCCGCGCCGTACCCGACGGGCTCCTTCAGCAGCGCCCGCATGGTGCCCTCGATCAGCAGCTTGCTGTCATTCGCGGCCCGCCCGAGCTGCGCGGCGTTGTCGGCCAGCTGCTGAGCGGTGTTGCGCACGTCCTGGAGGCTGCGGCCGGGCTGCTGAAGAGCGGCCACGGTGTCCAGCTGGTCCGTCAGACGGCCGCGGAACTCGCCGATCTGCTGTTCCAGCACGCGGTACCCGGGGCTGTTGCGGTCGAACTCGCGCAGCGCCAACTCTGCCGCCCGGTCGAAGTTGCTCAACTGCTCGCGGGCGGTCACCTCGTACGTGCCGACCGTCATCCGGACCCGGTCGGCTTCGGTGGGCGGGGTGAAGTTCAGCGGACGCCGGTTCTGCCGACCGACCCCGAACTCGCCGCCGTGGTCCACCACTTCGTGGCTGATCACCTCCCAGCCGTGCGCACCGTGCTTGAGCATGTTGGTGACCGCGAACGGCCGCGACTGACCGGGCGTCATGTACTCCTCGACGCCGAACCAGTCGGTGACCGACTTGGTCGCCCGGAAGTCCGCGGTCATCCCGAGGTTCGAGGACGCCGAGTACGACTGGACGTGCCAGACGGTGAACTCGTGCGGCGTCACGTCGGTGATCGCGAACGCGCAGCCGTTCATGCCGCCGGTCAGCACCAGGCCGTCGTTCGGCCGGGACGGGTCCGGGTGCATCGGGACCACGGTCTTGCCGATCGCGTCGGGCAGGTTCGGGTCCGGGCGGCCGGTCTTGTACGGCACGTACGAACCGGTCACGTAGTGGTGGTCGGGCTGCGGCGCGGGCAGCGCGGTGCCGGCCGGGGGACGCGGGAACGACGGGTCGTGCTCGGCGTACTTCTCCCAGGCCGGGGTCAGCACGAAGCCGTTCTTGCCCGCCCCGACGTGGTTGCGGTCCGGCACCAGCGTGAACCAGTGCTGGTCCGCCTTCTCGACGGCGGCGACGAAGGAGTTGGCCTGCTGCTGGTTCAGCCCGGGCATCCGCTGCATCGCGCCGTCGGCGTAGTTCACCGTCACCGGCGCCTGCGACATCAGCTCGGCCGGGTTCTGCACCAGCCAGCGCTCCACCGTGCCGGGCGGCGGCAGCAACGGCTCGGCGTGCGGCGGCTGTTGGGCGGCGTGCGACTGCTCGTGCGACGGTGCTTCGTGCACCGGCGGCGCGTCGTGGGACGGCGCCTCGTGGACAGCGCTCGGCGGCGGCGGGGGCGGCGGCGGCTGGTGTCCGAAGACCGGCGCGCCCTCGTGGACGCTGCCCATCGGCGGCGGGGGCGGCGGCGCAACCGGGCTGCCGAACCCACGCGTGCCGGTGCCCGCGCCGTGCCCGGTGGCCGCGGGCGGCGGCGGGGGCGGCGGCGCAGCCGGGCTGCCGAACCCACGCGTGCCGGTACCCGCGCCGTGCCCGGTGGCCGCGGGCGGCGGCGGGGGCGGCGGGGGCGGGGTGGGGTCGTCCAGGCGGAGGCGCGCGGTCTCCCGACTGAATTCCTCGTCGGATTCGCTGTCGTCCCGGCGGCGCTTGCGGCCGGGCCCCGCAGCGTCCGCCGTCCCGTCGTGCATCTGCACGTCCCCGTCGGGGATGTGGGCGGTGGACTGGCTGGCGTCGGCCATCACCACGTCGTGGTCGGGCGCCGGCTGCGGCACGTGGTCGGGCCGGTACAGGCCCTCCACGCCGAGGCGCTGAAGCTGCTCGTCCGTCAGCTTGGTGGCGTCTGCGCGGTTGGCGAACTCGCCGGACGAAGAGACCGGCAGCTTGGCGGCGTGCGGGGACGGGACGCCGAGGTCCTCGACGACGATCGTCGAGCTGTCGCTGAGCTTCCCGGCCGTCCGGAGGTGCTCCAGGTCGGCCTGGGTCTTGGGGGCCATGAGGTCGCGCAGCTCGAGCGGCACCAGGCCGTTCGCCTCCAGGCTGCGGACCGCCTGCAACAGGTCGGCGGTGTGCGGCGCGTACAGCACCTCGGGCGGCAACTGCTCGTGGGCGACGGCGGTCAGCAGATCGGGCTCGCGGATGATGTGCGGGTCCAGGAAGTTCTGGATCCACTTGTTCACCCACTCATCGCCGAACCGCAGGTTGGAGGCGCTGTTGGACAGGTCGGCCGTGAGCTTCTCGATCAGCGCGGGCACATCGTCGAGGTGTGCGGTCAGTGCCTGCTCGAACATCGCGGCCGGGTGCTTCGCCCCGTCCCCGGCGCGCGCGTACGAGCCGCCGTACTGCTTGCCGACCGTCTCCAGGTCGACGGTCGCCCGGGCCACCCGGCCAGCGTCGTTCTTCTGCGCGGGCGAGGGCTTGGTGACGCCCGACACCTGCTCGGCGTAGACCGCCTTCACCCGGTCGCGCAGTGCCTTGTTGGCGTCCAGGTGCTGCTTGTCGCCGGGCAGCTTGGCCTCCTCCTCGCCCAGCTTCTTCGCGACTTTGTCGACTGCGGCCTTGGCCTTCTGCTCGGCCTTGACGTCGGCCTCCGCCTTGTTCTTGTTCGCGGTCGTCGGGTTGTCCGCGGCGGCCTTTGCGGACTTCTGGGCCGCTTGCTCGGCAGTGGCGTGCGTGGCCTCGGCGGCTGCCAAGTCCTTCTTTGCGGTGGCGATGGTCTTCTCGCGATCCGTCACCGTCTTTTGCGCGGCCCTCACCTCACGCTCCGCCGGGCCCTCCGCCGTCCGCCGGACCGTGCCCTTCGGAACCGGCTCCTTCAGCAGCGTGTCGACCTCGCGATCCCGTACGGCGGGCCGGTCGTTCGTCAGCTTGTCCGCGACGGCGCCGTACCGGTCCGCGGTGAGCCGCTCCGGGTGCTCGCGCAGGTCGCCCGCCAGGTCGCGGACCGGCTTCGGGTCCTTGCCGGCCGCCTGGAGGTGGTCGGCCAGGTCGTCCAACTTCCCGGCCAGCCGCTGCTGCTGCTCGGGCGTCTGCAGCCCGCCCTTCCCCTCGGCGGCCTTGGTCAGCACGGCCGCCGCCTCGTCCAGCTTCTGCGGCCCGGTGACGCCGTGGACCAGCGCCAGGTCGTCGACCGCCTGTTCCTTGATCTTCTGGTGGACCGCGCCCACCGCCCCGTGCACGTCGGCGAGTTGCTTCGCGGTCGGGTTGTCCGGGTGCACCTCGGCCACTGCGGCGTTCAACCGGTTGAGCTGCTCGCGGGCGGGCACGTCCAGGCCGGACCGGCCGAGTTCTCGCTCCAGGTTCTTCGCCGCGGTCTCGGCGCTGCCGCGGTCGGTGATCCCGGTGGTCTCGAACGCGCCCGGCAACCGCTCGTTGCCGTACGTCGCCTTCAGATCGACGGTGCCGGGAGTGCGGGTCAGCTCGTGCTCCCTCAGCCCGGCCAGGTCGTAGGCCTCCGTGCCGATCCGGGCCTGGGCCTTCTTGCCGTACACGTCGTAGATCCGGTGCTGGTCCGGGGACATCGCGGAGACGAAGTCTCCGAACGCGTCCGAGGCCGCCCGATGGTCGCCCTCGTCCATCGCACGCGCCTTGAACACGGCCGCCGTGACGTACTTGTGCACCATGTAGTCGGCGATCACGTGGTTGCGGTTGATGTTCGCCGGCCCGATCGAGGGGGCGTGGTTCTCCATCCGGGCCACGACCTTCTCGGCGTGCGGCTGATGGCCCATCACGCCTTGGTCGGAGTACCCGAACGCCTTGCGGTAGGTGTTGTCGAAGTCCGTCCAGGCCTCCTTGCTGGCCGGCGCCTCCACCCCGCCCCTGCCGGTGCTGCCCGCCGGGGCTGCCGACGGGGCCGGCTTCTTGATCTCCGCCTGCGCCGTCGCAAGGTCGTTCTCGCGCTGCGTGAGATCCTTGGACAGGTTCTCCTTGTGAGTCTTCAGGTCTTCGTACCGGTCGTTGTGAACCTTGTTCTTGTAACTGCCGTCGGGCTGCTTTCCGTCCTCCCGGTGCTGCGTGGCCTGTGCCAGCAGGGCGTCGTTGCGCAGCTGCTCGGCCTTGATCCGCTCGATGCTGCCCGGCAGGACCCGGACCTCGGCCTCGTACCGGGCCCTGGCCAGCGCGGGGTCCTTGAGTCGCTCGTGCTCGAAGATCGCCATCCGGTCGCGCTGTTCCTGCATGCTCGCCTTGGCGTTCTCCAACCCCTCACGCTGCGACCGGAGTTCGGCGACCCGCTCGGGCGGGTGGTTACCGGTGGTCAGCTCGTGCTCGACGGCCTGCAACCGCTCGTCGACCTTGGCGATCGCCTTCGGAAGCTGCTCGGCGTTGCGCGACAGCACATCCACGTGCTGGAGCTTCTCGTTCCGGTACTGGGAGAGCACCGCGTTCGTGTCGCCGGTCTTCAGCTCGTCCCGGTCGTAGCCCCGCACCTGCTCGCGGACCTGCTGGAACTCCGGGGAGTCGCTGAGGAACCTGTCGAGGGTCTCGAAGGTCTTCTTGCCGTCGATCTTGTGCTGGTACTCCGCGCTGGTCGCGGGCGGCGGCGGGTGCGGCAATCGGTCACCCGTCGGGGGCATGTGCTCGGTCGGAGCAGCTGTGCGATCAGCCGCAGGGGGCGTGTGCTCGGTCGCCGGCGGGACGTGCTCGCCGGTGGGGGTCGGGGTGCCGTCCACGTGCTGCATGAACTCGCGGAAGCCGTCGTACGCGGCGTTCTGCGCGGTGGTCTCGCGCACCGGGTTCGCGGGGCCGTCGTGGATGGCGGACGGGTTCTCGCCGTACAGCTTCTTCAGCAGCGGGTACAGGTCGGGCTCGTGCTGCTTCACCCACTCCGGGCCGTTGTTGCGCGCCTCGCCGGTGGTCTGGTCGTGGCCGTGGTTCGTCCCCAGGTAGGCGTTTGTGGCCTGCGCGAAGTACTCGTGCTGGTCCTGCGAGGAGTAGTTGCCGGGCCTCGAACCGTCCGGCCACTGCACGGACTTCGTCGGGTCCTGGGCGTCGGCCTTCTTCTTGTTGAAGGCGTCCGTGATCGTCTGCTTGTCCGCGGGGGTCAGCCCGTGCTCGTGCAGCGTGTGGCTGAACTCGTGCGTGGTGGTGGAGTACCCGTCCGCGTAGTGGCCGCCCGCGCCGATCGTGGTGCGCTCGCCGAGCAGGTTCTCCTCGGTGACGGCGGAGTGCTTGCCGCCGGAGCCGCGCATGTCGTCGTAACCGCGACCGCCGCCCGCGTCGGAGTCGTTGGTCCCGCCGCGCAGGTTGTGCAGTTCGGGGACGTCGGTCATCCGGACGTCCTTCGGGACGATCACCACGTCCGCGCCGCTCTTCATCAACTGTGCGGCGGTGTCCGGGTCCTGGAGCATCCGGGCGACCTGCTGCTGCGCCTCGTGGCGCGCGGACGGGGCCTGTTCGGCCCGCGGGTCCACGTGCACGATCAGGTCGGCGGCCACCTTGGCGAAGTCCTTCGGCGGCAGCGAGGACTTCAGCGTGTCCACGAACTCCGGGTCCTGGGCCAGCCAACGCCGGTTCTCCGGCTTCAGGTTGGCGAGCTCCTGCGCCCGCTGCTCCGGCGTCATACCGGGCATGTCCTGCCGCAGCCGGTCCGCGTCGGCCGGACGACGGAGCCGCTGGCCGGGCCGCTGGGTACGACCGAGTTGCTGGACGGCGTCCCGCACGTTCGTCGCCCGGCCGAGCCGGTCGAGCTCGCTCTGGCGTTCCTGCCGCTGACGGTCCAGCAGCTGGTCGTGGGCCTGCTCCGCCGTCGGCTTGCCGTTGCTGCCTGCCTCGGGGGCGCGACCCGCACCGGGGCGGATCGTGCCAGCGGCCGGGGCGGCGTTCGGGTTCGGGGTGGTGGCCGGCTTGGCACCGCCCTGGTGCGGGACGGTCGGGGACGGCGTGGCGTGGGCCGAGGCCCCGGACCCGCCGTGCCCGCCGACACCGCCGACCGGGCCGGGCGTGAACCCGCCCGCCATCGGCGCACCGACCATCGGGCTCTGCGTGGTGCTCGCGGCGGCCGGGGCATCGCCCGGACCGTCCGGCACGAGGTGCGCGGCCACCTGCTCCGGCCCCGCCGGACGGGCCGTCGCCGGCCCTGCGGACAGGCGGGTCCCACCGTCCAGATGGGTGCCCCCGGCCCCCGCCAAGTGCCCGGCACCGTCGAGCACACCCGACAGGTTGGGCATCGCGGACGCGCCGCTCGGCCTCGGCTCCCGCGGATCGTTCTGCGGGGTGAACCCGTCCGGCGCCGAACTGTTTTGCGCGCCAGGCTGGTTGACACTCTCCTGACGCGGCACCGACTCGTGGGCCGGCGCCGCAGGCTGCGACTCGCTGCGCGGGGCGGCATTCTCGCGCGCGGGAGCCACCGACTCCTGACGCGCCGCCGACTCATGCACAGGCGCAGCAGGCTGCGATTCGCTGCGCGGCGCCATCTGCTCACGCGCGGGCGCGACGCTCTCCTGACGCGGCGTCGTCTCGTGAACCTGCGCGGCAGGCTGCGACTCGCCGCGCGGAGCGACATTCTCGTGCGCCGGAGCCACCGACTCCTGACGCGGCACCGACCGCTCGGCGGCCGGGGCAACGCTCTCCTGACGCGGCACCGACTCATGAACCTGCGCGGCAGGCTGCGACTCACCGCGCGGAGCGACGTTCTCGTGCACCGGAGCCACCGACTCCTGACGCGGCACCGACCGCTCGACGGCCGGGGCAACGCTCTCCTGACGCGGCACCGACTCATGAACCTGCGCGGCAGACTGCGACTCGCCGCGCGGCGTCGCCTGCTCACGCGTGGGCGCGACGCTCTCCTGACGCGGCACCGACTCCTGCGCAGGCGCGGCAGCCCGCGACTCGGCGCGCGGGGCCATCGACTCCTGGACGTGCGACGCCGCCTGCTCCTGCGTGGTCGGCGTCGGCGTCGGCGCCGTGTTGTGGCCGGCGGCCGACGAGCCGGCGGACGGAGCGTCCCCGGACCGTCCCCCGCCGAACGGGGTCAGCCCGCTGACCTTCGACGCACCAGCACCAGATCCCGTCTCGTGCGACGAACCCGAAGCCGACGAACCCGAGTTGGACGACCCCGAGCTCGACACCCCCGACTCCGCCGTGCGCGAAGCACCGGCACCGGAGCCGCCGGACGGCCCGTGGTACGCGGAGGCGCCCGTGGCGGTGTCGGACTTGTTGAAGCTGGGCGTCCCGCCATGCTCGCCCGCGCCGGCACCGCCACCGGCCCCGGGCAGCTTCGGCGCTTCCGCCGCCTTCGGCGTGGCGAAGTGCCCCTTGACCTTGGACGCGCCCGCGTGCAGACCCGCGCCCGCGCCGCCCGAAAGACCGGAGCCGAGCAGGGAGTTGCCGTCGACCTTGCCGGTGGTGATCAGCTGGGTGGAGACGTCCGCGCCGACGCCGACGGCCGCGCCGGTGGCCATCTTGCCGGCGGTGGACTTGAGCGCGGTCTCGACGCCGAGCTTCTCGCCCGCCTTGCCGATGCCCTTGCCGATCAGGTGGCCGGAGGCGCCGCCGATCGCGCCACCCTTGGCGCTTTCGCCGACTTCTTTCATGTCGATGCTCTTGCGGTGGCCCTCGGCGAGTTCGATGCCCTGTGCCATCAGGTTGATCGCGGCCATCTGGGCGGCCTGCTTGGCCGCCATGATGATCATTTCCTTGAGCAGGGCCTTCAGGGTCGCCATGACCGTGAGCTTGCTCGCCGCGATGAACCCGGGCACCTCCAGCATCGAGAGGCCGCCGGTGAACGGCGCTTCGGCCTCCGCGGTCGCGATCTCGAAGGCCAGAATGCCGAGTTGGGCGATGATCTGAATCTTGGCTGTCTCCGCGGAGTTGGCGACCTGCTCCAGCATGTCGCCCATGCCGTTGAGCGCGTTGATCGCGCCGGGCAGGTAGCCGGGGTCCTGTTCGGTGCCCTTGCCGACCGAGTACTTCTCCCAGTACTTGCCCAACGCCTCGGCGGCGACGCCCTGTTGGCCCTCGAGTGCGCGCTTGATCGTGGCGTCGCCGCTCTGCGCGGCGTCCTTCAGGGTCTCCGCGGCCTTGCGGCAGTGGTCGGCCATGTCGCGGAGCTGGTCCTCGTCGGCTTCCGGCCAGCGGCAGCCCGCGAGCAGCAGGAGCACCCACTGGAGGGGCTCCGGGAGTTCGACAGCCATCTGGTCAGTGCCTTCCGCTCTGGTAGATCCGCGGGGTGATCCGCATGGGTGCCGTGGCCGCCTGCTGCGGCGAGGCGGGCATCGGCGCGCTGCCGGGGTCCACGCCGTTCAGCTCGGTGATGACGCCGTCGTCGGCGCTCTGGTAGCCGTCGGCCATCGCCTTCAGGCCGTCGGCGATGCCCTTGAGGGCGGCCGGGAGACCCTTGATGACGTCCAGGGTGTCCTTGCTGTACTTCAGGTAGCCCTTCTCGCCCTCGGCGAACTGCTTGCCCGACTCGTCGTTGCCCCAAGGGTTTTGGGATTCCAGCGACGGCAGGTACGAACTCAGCGAGGCGTACAACGAGCCGACCTGTTCGGCGACGGCGAGCATCGGCGACACCGCGGCCTGGTACTGCGCGGGGTCGACCTGGAAGCCCTGACCGGCGCTCCCGGACGCGTCCCGGTTGACGGATGCGGGCCGACTGCTGATCCGGTTGGCCGCGGCGGTGTCCGACTTCCCGCGGGCCGCCGACGGAGCGGTGGCGTGCTCCGCGGGCGTCCCCCGTTCCATCGGCTTCGCGGCGACCGCCGGTTCGGACCGGCCGAGCCCACGGGCCGTGATCCGCGGGGTCTCCGCCCCCTCGAAGGGCTCCACCGTCGTGGCCGCCACGTCCCGCTCGAACGGCCGCAACGGCGAGGCCGCCACCTCCCGCTCGAACGGCTGGACAGGCGTGGCCGCCACCTCCCGCTCGAACGGCCGCAACGGCGAGGCCGCCACCTCCCGCTCGAACGGCCGCAACGGCGAGGCCGCCACGTCCCGCTGGAACGCCTCGGGCGCGATCCGCGCCGATTCCGCCTGCTCGAAGGGCCGGAGCGGCGTCGCCTCGGCCTGCTGGTACGGCTCGGGGCTGATCCAGCCCTGCTCCTCGGCGGGGGCGGCCTGCTGGCGCGGCTCCACCGGGACGCTCGCGGGGAGGACGGTGCCCACCCGCAGCCGGGCCGTCTCCGCGGGTTCGGTGGCGGCGTACCAGGCCTGCTCGTCGTTGCTCACGGTGCTCCTTCGTCTGGTCGGATCGACGGCGGGCGCGGTCAGCCCGCGGCGGGAGCGCCGGGCGCGGTGGCCAGGCGGGACAGGGCGGCGCGCAGGAACGGGCTGGGTACCTGGAAGCCGCCCTCCTCGCGCAGCGGGGCGCGCTGCGGCGTCCCACCCTCGCCCGCCGCAGCGCCCGAACCCGACGAACCGGCCGACCCCGAAGTCGCGGACGCCCCGGCCGAACTGGCCGAACTGGCCGAACTGGCCGATCCGGCCGCCCCGGCAGCCGCCGCGTCCCCGTGCCCACGCCTGGCGGCGACGCTGCGCGCACGGTCCAGGTAGGCGTCGTCCGAGCTGTCGGCCGACGTCTCCGCCGGGGCCGCCGCAGCCTCGCGACGACCCGCCAGACCGCTCGCCGACCCGCCGCCACCGCCGGTCGCGTCTGCCGCCGCATCCCCGGCACCGGCACCGGCACTGGCGGCCGCATCCGCACCCGCCTCCGCGCCGCTGCCCGTGCCGAGCAGGATGCCCGCCAGCTGACTGAGCGCCTCCTGCTCGCTGGCGGGGCCGGCCGGAGCAGGCGGGGCCGCAGCGGTCTCGGGTGCGGCGAAGTGGCCTTCGGCGCGCGCGTCGTCCAGCCAACGGCGGCGTGCGCGCGACCAGTTGCGGTCGCGCGGACCGACGTCCCCGGCCTGGCCGAGGATGCCGCTGTCGTGCAGCAGTTCGTCCTCCTCCTCGCCCTCGGCGCCGAACCGGGTGGCGCTGAGGAAGCGGTTGGCGCCCTTGTTGTCCTTGCCGCCACCGCCGCGGCCCGCACCACCCGTGCCGGGCATGTGGCCGCCCGCACCCATGCCCGCACCACCGGCGGCGCCGCCGCCGCGCCCGGCCGCGCCGCCACTGGCGAGCCCGCTGGAGCCGATCCGGCCGGCCGCCGAGGACGCGCCGGACAGGCCCTTGCCGGACGCGCCGAGCCCGGCACCGCCACCGGCCCGGGACGCCAGCGAGCTGCCGCCGACACCGGCACCCGCGCCGCCGCCACGCATCGCCGAACCGACACCGCCGCCCGCGCCGCCGCCACGCGCGCTCGAACCGCCGAAGCCGCCGCGCGCGGTCGAGCCGCCCGCGCCGAACGGGCTTCCGCCGCCACCGCTGAACGGGGTCAGGCGGCGGGACGGGGAGCTGCCCGAACTACCCTTGTAGCCACCGGTGTTGGGCATGCCGCCGATGTTGCCGAACGGGCTCCCCCCGGGAACACCGCCGCTCGGGCCGACGCCGGTGCCGGGGCTGTAGTTGCCGCTGCCGAGCGGCGAGTAGTGGCTTGCGCCGGACGAGTTGGTGCCGACGTTGCCGACGTTGCCGAGGTCGCCGAGGCCCGCCAGGTTCAGCGGGCCCGCACCGGAGCTGCTGAGCGGGTGGAACGCGGGCGTCCCGCCGCCGGCCCCGCCGTCCTGGCCGAAGTTGGGCATGTTCGGGGTGGGCAGCTTGAACGGCGTCAGCGCCGGACCGCCACTCGCACCGCCCGTCGATCCGACTCCGCCGACGCCGCCCGTCGAGCCGACCCCGCCGACGCCGCCCGTCGATCCGATCCCGCCGATGCCACCCGTCGACCCGACCCCGCCGATGCCACCCGTGGACCCGACCCCGCCGACGTGCGAGCCCGGCGCACCGGGGGCGTCGGGCAGCGAGAACGGGTGGGGCGTGGCCTGGGCGCCCACGCCGAGCGGGCTGCCGGGGACGTTGCCGTCGGCGCTGGTGCGCAGCCCGGCGGGCACGACGGAGGGGCTGCCCCCGGTCATGTCGGCACCCACGCCGCCCACGCCGCCCGGACCTCCGGCGCCACCCGCGCCACCGGCGCCGTTGAGGTTGCAGGTCTGGGCCATGCCGGTCATGTCGGCGATGTGGCCGGCGTTCTTCCGCAGCATGCCGTCGACATCGCTGCCGACCGCTCCGACGTACTGGTGGTAGACGGCCGCGGCCTGCTTGATGCCTTCGGAGTTGGCGATGTCGTCGTGCTTGCCGGCCGGGTTCTGCTCCATGTACGTCTTGGCGTACTGGAGTTCACGGACCATCTCGTTCTTGGTGTCGATCACCGCGCCCGACGCGCCGTGCAGCGACTTGGCGACCGCGCGCCCGGACTGCAGGGTGGTCGCGACGTGCGAGTCCTCGCCGCCGGCGAACTTCTGCAGGTACTGCTGGAAGGTGTCGGCGGCGGGGCCGGACATGCTCTCCATCGCCCGCTGGGCGGTCTCGGCGATCGCGCGCACGTGGGTGTCGGCGACCTGGTTCCACTTGTCCCAGGCGGCGGCGAGGTCGGCGAGGAGTTCCTCGTTGGCGTCGGGGAAGGCGATGTCCTTCCCGTTCTCGTTCTTCTGAACGGTCTTCAGTACCTCGGCGAGGTCTGCGGGCAGCTGGATCATGGCGGGAGACTCTCCGGTCGGACGTTCGGAGTCGGCTCGGGGGTGTTGCTGCCACCCCCGGCGACAGTGGGACGGGGCGGGCGCAGCTGAGCTGCCGCCGGGCGACAAGTCGCCCGGCGGGTACGTCAGATGACCTGCCGGGTGCCGGGGCCGCTGCCACGGACCTGCTCGTCCGTGGTCCTTGCCTTGTGGTGGTTGTAGTCGAGCGTGGGCGCGTCGGCCCGGTGGTAGTCGTCGCCCGCGTCGGTGTTGCCGATCGGCTTGATGGCGGCCGGCGGCGGCGGGGTCGGCGTGCTGTCCGTCTCCGGCGCGAGTGTCTCGTGCGGCGCGCGGATGACGCGGTCCGTACCCACCCGGTCCGTGGCAGGCTGGGCGCCCGCCAGGTGCGGGGAGGCCGGCATGTCCCCGCTGGTGCTGATCCGGCCGATCTTGCCGCTGTGCTCTTCGTCGTTGGTCCGGTGCCGGGCCGCCATGGTCTGGAGGTTCTGGCCCATCGCGTTGGCGTTCTTCAGCAACGCCCGGATCCCGGTGAGGGTTTGCTGCTGGTGCTTGCTCAGGCCGCCGACCGAGGAGCCGGAGCCCTTGAGGGCCTTCCCGAGCAGATCGGTGCCGTACACCGATTCCTCGACCTGCTTGATCACGGCCTCCAACTGGTTGGCCGGGCCTTCCAGTTCCTGCAGCAGGCTCATGATCTTCTTGGCTGCCGCATCGACCTCGTCGAGGTCGATCCATACCGTCTCGTCCGCCACTGTTCACCCTCCCGGTCACCGCCCCCGGGCAGCCGGGCCCCCGCCGGGCCGCCCACCGAAACGGGGCGCGCCGCAGCGCCCGCGCCGGATCCAGGGCAGGCCGAAGGCACCCGAGGCTGCCACACCCGCTCATTTGTCAGGTAACTTTACTAGGTGTCCGAGGGCCTACCTGCCAAGCACAACAACCGAAGTGACGAGACGTCACCTCGGTACGAGCTTCGCAGAACAGCGGAACCGGGCACGTGGCCCGAAGGTATGCAGTTGGTAAATTCCCGGCGTGAATCACCGGCCGTGTGACAGCGGGGGCGCTCCGTTCGGGGGAGGTCGTGAATGTCCGGTGTGGATTGCGCGGTTCTCGGTGAACTGTGGTGGCGGCCGGGCCTCTTCGCGCAGAGACCCGGCCGTCGCGGTGGAGCCGCCGGGGTCACCGTCCGGCTTGACGCTCCTGGTAGGCGGCGATCACCGCGTCGATCGGGATCGACGGCCAGGTGCTGAGCTCTCCCGTCCCGCGGTCCACCACGCCGGTGGCGTCGCCGAGGTTGGCCGGCGGGCGGACCTGGCCGGTCACCGGGTCGACCTCCAGCGGCGCGGGCGCGGCCCACACCACCCAACCGAGGTCGAACTCCCGGAACTTGACCTCACGCGCGGTCCCCTCCGGGGCGCCTTCGTTCAGCCATGCCTGCGCCTTCGCGATGGCCTCGTCCTGGGTGATCATGCGGGTTCCTCCTGTGGTGCGATGTGTGCCGCGAGCGGTGCGGCCGGAGCCGCGACGCTCGCGCTGGTGGCGTCCAGCTGCGAGCGGTGCGGCCGGAGCCGCGACGCTCGCGCTGGCGGCGTCCGGACCGGACGGCCCCGTCGGGGCTGTCCGGTCCATGATCCCGGTCGTTCCGGCGGCTCAGTGCTCGCGCCCGGGGGCGGTGAAGGAGCCGAAGGTCTCGGTGAACTGCGGGTCCTGCGGGCCCGAGATGGTGTTCTCCTCCGGGTCGGAGACCGAGGCCCAGAGGTTCCAGCCCAGGCCGAAGCAGCTCGGCATACCGCCGGTGGCCTCGGACACCCGGCGTGCCGTCAGGTCGGCCCAGCGCAGGCGGCCGTCACGGTCGTGGACCAGCGCGACGGCATGGGCGCGCCCCTCCTCGCCGGCGCCCAGCACGGTGGCGAAGCTGCCCTTGCCACCGGCCTGCACCTTCTCCATCAGTGCCTTCACCGCGTCGTCGCCCTTGCCGAACGCGGCCGGCGCCTCGGGCCGCGTCCACGGCGTGCTGCCGGAGGCCGGCGCCGCGTCACCGTGCAGGGCGTCCCCGGACACCCGGGGACGCCCGAAGTGGGTGTCCCGGTACGCCTCCACGTTCTCCACCGACGCGTTCAGCTCGGGGCCCGGCCGGAAGCCGGTCCCGTCCTGCTCCGGCGCCTGCCGCGGATTGACGTGGCCCAGCAGCGTGTTGCTCATCGGCGGGTGCACGTTGCCCGGCCCGCCGACGTAACCGGCCAGCTTGAGCGCCCGCGGGTCGTCGTCCGGGACGGACTCGAAAGCCCGCTCCTGCGGCGCGCCCGCCGGGTCCCCGACCGGCCCGGCTTCCGCGAGCTGCTGGGCGGCGGCGGCATCCCGCTTCTGGATCTGGGCGCCGGCATCGTCGGTCATCACGCCGATCCAGTCCGACTTGCCGAACTCCGAGAACAGCGTCGTGGTGGTCCGGTTCGGATAGTCCGTCAGCACCTGGTTGGCCAGCGACTGGATGTGGTTCTCGTGGAGGGCGAGGAACCTCCGCTTCTCCTCGCTCTTCGCGCGCAGCTCGGCCGCGGCGGACTGGATGTCCTCCAGGGTCGCGTCGGGCCGCTGAAGTGCCTCCACCAGGTTCTTCTGCTCCAGGAGCATCTCCCGCATCTGGCCCATGCGCTGGTTCAACGACCTGACATGGGGGTTCGTGAGGCTCAGGTCCTTGGTCAGGCCGTAGGCCGCGTCGTCGAAGTGGCCGAGCTGTTCCTTCGCGTTGATCAGGTACGGGTCGACCGTCATCTTGACGACGGCCTCCGGGGTCTGCGTCCCGACCTCGAACGGGACGGTGGACTGCCGGGAGATCCGCGGCGGGTTCAGCGGGTTCCGCGCGTCCTTCTGCACCTCCTGGCTGACCATCTCCCACCCGTCGGGGCCGTAACGCAGCATGTTGGTCGCCGCCGGGGTGTGCCCGGGGGGCAGGACCGCCGCGTAGTCGCCGCCGCCCATCCAGGTGGTGACCGTCTGCGCGGCCCGGAATTCGGCGGCCGTCCGCAGGGCGTCCGAGGCCGAGTACGACTGGTAGTGCCAGGCCGTGAAGGTGTCCCTGCCCGGTTCGACGGTGGCCACGAAGGCGCAGCCGTTCATCGCGTCGGTGAACACCAGACCCTCCCGGGGGCGGGCCGGGTTCGGGTGCAGCGGCACCTCGGTGTGGCCGATGGTGCTCAGGTCGGCGAGGCTGGCCCGCTTGTCCGCCTCGTAGGGCACGTACGCGCCCCTGACGTAGTGGCTGTCCTCCTTCACCGGCGGCAGCCCGCCACTGGGCCGGGGGAAGTCGGCATAGTGCTCGGCGTACTTCTCCCACGCGGGCACCAGGTAGTAGCCGGCCTTCCCGCCGGCGGCCGCGGACGGGTTCGGCACCATCTCGAACCAGTGCTGGTCGCGGCCCCGCATCGCCTTGAGCAGGGTGTTCTCCTCAGAGGGCTTCAGTCCGGGCATCCGCTGCCGGGCGCCGGCGGCGAAGTCCACCGCGACCAGGTTCTCCTCCAGGAAGGTGCGCGGGTCGTGCATGATCCCGTGCTCCGGCGTACCCACCGGCGGCAGCGGCTCGGGCATGACGGGCGGGTGCTCGGCACCCGCGTGCTCGGCACCGTCGTGCGCGTCGTTGCCGTGCGCGTCGTTGCCGTGCGCGTCGTTGCCGTGCGCGTCGTTGCCTTGCGCGTCGTTGCCGCCCTGGTGCTCACCGTCGGTGTGCTGCGACGATCCGCCGTCCGGGGCGGCGCCGGGCGAAGCGTCCGGACGGGGCTGCGAACCGCCCTCGTGCTCCCCCACCGACCGCTCGCGCGGCTGGTGTTCACCGAGGCCCGCCGGGTCCGCCGGCGGGCGGACGTCGGAGACGTAGTCCGAGTGCGCCGCCGGGACGCCCAGCTTGCCGAGCGCCTGGTCGAAGTCCCGTGCGGCGCCGAGGAATTCGTCGCGGCCCCGGAGCATCGTCTCGGCGCTGTGCTTGCGCCGCTCGGCGAGCTCCGCCCGCTCCTCGCGGGTGGCGGTCTCCTCCCACTTGAGCTGCTCGGCGCCCTCCGTGAAGTGCTTGGCGCCCTGCTCCGCCCGGTCCGCCAGCCGGTGCAACTCGGCCTTGAGCTCCGGGTCCTGGGCCAGGTCGGCGACCTGGCGCCGGGCCTTGACGTTGTCGTGCAGGTCGGCGGCGACCTCGTTGGCGATCCGCTCCGCCATCGGGATCTCCTGCCGCACCTGGACGGTGGACTTCGGATCCGGGTGGGCGGACAGCTCGGGGTTGCCGTGGTGCGGCTCGTCCAGCCCGAAGCTGCGGAAGCCGGCCATCGCCAGTGCCGCGTGCATCGCCACATCGTCGGAGGCCCGGTCCCAGGCGTTCTGGAACCTGGCACCGTGCTCGCCGACCTGCACCACGCCCTCGTCCGTCAGGAGCTCTCCCGCGCGGTCCTTGGCCGCCGCGCGCAGCTCGGAGAACTTCTGCTGGATCGCCTCCGGGTCGTAGGCGACGCCCTGCTTCTCGTTCTCCTTCAGCCAGCCGATGAACTCCTTCTGGTACCCGGGGTCCGGCGGCGGCCAGCCCTCGGGGTAGAACTCGTTGAGCTCCCGGATCGCCCGCTGGTGTTCCTCGGTGCGGCTCATCATGAAGCCGTGCGAGTTCTCGGCCTGGCCCTCACCGGTCAGTTCGGCACTGCCGTACTGCTCCACCATCTTCTTGTTGCCGGACCAGAGGTTGTACTGCACCTCGGAGTTGGGCACGCCCCCGGTCAGGCCCTCCGACCCGAGGTCCAGCCGGCCCAGGTTGGTCCGGATCTGCTCGTAGATCTGCTCGGTGTGCGTCCGGAGCCCGACCAGCTGGTCGCCGGCCACCTGGTTGGCGGTGGCGTCGTCCTTGCCGGTGAAGGCCGGCATCTTCGCCAACGAGTCGTGCGGCAGCGGCTCGTGCTCGGACCGCGGCGACGAGACGCCCGCCGGGTCGGCCGGGGGCTGCTGGGCGGCGTCGTCGCGCTTCTTGATCTGCGCGGCGACGTCCGAGGCCATGTGGTCGACCCAGTCCGGCTTTCCGGGCTCGATCGAGTAACCGAACTCGGAGAGCACGGTGTTGGCCGACCGGTTCGGGTGCAGCGGCGTCGCGTCCACCGCGAGACGCTCGATCTCGGCCCGGTGCTCGTCCAGGAACATCTGGCGCGAACGCTTGATCCGGTTCATGCCGTTCGACAGCTGCTGCAGGTCCTCCAGGGTCGCGTCCGGCCGCTGGTACGCCTTCACCAGGTCGTTCTGCGCGCCGAGCATGTCGTTCATGTCGGACAGCAGCGGCTGCAGCTCCTTGAGCGCGCGGTTCTTCGGATCCAGCCCCGTGGTCAGGTCGTGCGCCGCCTTCTGGAAGCGGTCGAGCCGTTCCTGCGCGATGACGTGGTACGGGTCCAGCGTCATCTTGACGACGGTCCTGGGGTCCTGCGTCGCCACGTCGAACGGGATCCGCTGCGGCGGGTGCAGGGTCGGCGGGAACTTCTTCATCGCCTCCGAGTTGCCGCCGTACGTGTGCGACTCCTGGCTGATCATCTCCCAGCCGTTCGGGCCGTGCTTCAGCATGTTGGTCGCAGCCGGCTTGAAGTCCAGCGGCAGCGGGTGGGAGTAGTCGCCGACGCCCATCCACGACGTGACGGTGTGCTGCTCCCGGAACTTGTAGCCGCCCTCCAGGTGTCCCGCGGACGAGTACGACTGGAAGTGCCAGGCCGTGAAGGTGCCCTTGCCCGGCTCGACGGTGGTCACCAGGGCGCAGCCGTTCATCGCGTCGGTGAACACCAGCCCCTCGCGCGGCAGGTCCGGGTGCGGGTTCAGCGGCACCTCGGTGTGGCCGATGGTGTCCGGCCGGCTCGGGTCGGGACGCTCCTCGGACTTGTACGGGATGTATGCGCCCTTCACGTACTCGTGGTCCGCCTTGACCGGCGGCAGGCCGGAGTCGGGACGAGGGAAGCCCTCGTAGTGCGCGGCGTACTTCTCCCACGCCGGCACCAGGTGGTAGCCCGACGGCTCGCCGTTCTTGGTTTGGCCGTTCGGCTCCAGCACGAACCAGTGCTGGTCACGGCCCTTGATGGCCTCCAGGAACTCGGCGGCCTCCTCCGACCTCACACGCGGCATCCGCTCCTTGACGCCGGCGGCGAAGTCCACCGAGACCTGCTTGGTCTTCAGGAACTCGGCCGGGTCGTGCATGATCCCGTGCTCCGGCGTACCCACCGGAGGCAGCGGCTCGGGCGTCACCGGCGGGTGCTCGCCGTCGCCGTGCAACTCCTGCTGCTGCTCCGCCTGGTGCGCCCCGTCAGTGTGTTGCGAGGACCCGGCATGCTCGGTGGCACCCGGCGACGCACCCGGGCGCAGCTCCTCGCCACCCGGCTGGTGCGCCGGACGCGGGCCTGCCTTGTGGTCGGTCGAACCGACGGGCGGGCCGGACGGGTGCAGGGGTGCGCGGTCCGGGGTGAGCGGGACGGCGAACAGGCCGCCCTCGCCCGCGTACAGCGGCGTGTCGCTGGTGCGGCCCAACTGCGGGTCCGCGTACACGATCTTGCCGTTGTGGTTCATCGCGTTCCAGGCGTGGGTGCGCCCCTCGCTGTCACGGCTGATGATCACCGCCTGCGAACCGTGACCGCTGTCCAGCAGCGTCTGCGCCAGTTTGTCGTGCCCGGCCGGCCCGCTGCCCAGGTGCTCGAACTTCCCGCCGAGCGACTGCTCGATCCGGTCCCGGCCGCCCTTCTCGCCCACCGAGTTGTGCTCGGTCCGCGACGCGGCGACGGTCGGGTGACCGTCGTACGTGTCGACCAGCGAAAGCGCCGCGTCCGCACAGTTGTTGGCCCGACCCGGGGCACCCGGGCCGTCGCCGTTCAACTTCTTCAGCCAGTCGCCCGAACTCGGATCCGGGTGCCGCTGCGGCGAACCGTCCGCGTGGTGCGGAACCGCGTCCTGGAGCTGCTTCGACTCGTGCTCGGACGGCCGCTTCAGTCCACCCTCGACGTCGAACGGCCGCCCGTCCGTGGCCGGGTGACGCGGCCCGTCGCCCTCGTGGTCGCCCAACGAGCGCTCGTGGGACGGCTGTTCGTGGTTCGGCTGCTCGTGGTTCGGCAGCTCGCGCGACGACTGGTCGTGGTTCGGCTGCTCGTGGTTCGGCTGCTGGTGATTCGGCTGCTCGTGCGAGGGCGCGCCGAGGCCGGCCGGTGCTGCGGGGGCGACGTCATGCGGCCCCGGCAGGTGTCCCAGTCGGAGGTCGTGCACCGCCGTACCACCGACCGCGTTCGTCCCGTCCGGAGTGGTCAGGCGCACCGACGGCGCTCCCAGCATCTCGGCCGTGCCGGGAATCCGTGAGCCGCCACCGGCGGTGGTGGGGTGCTCGTGCACATGGGCCTCGCCGGTGACCAGGATGTACTTCCCCGGCTGCCCGACCCGGTCGGAGGTGATCGCGTCGTGCATGTACGAGTTCAGCATCCGGGCCCGCTGCTCCAGCGGGGCGTCGCCGAATCCGTCCGGCTTGCGCGCCGGGTAGCCGTCCACGGCCCGGACCCGCACGCCTTCTTCCTGCGCCTTCACCACTGTTTCGTAGAGACCGGCGTGCTCCGGGGAGTTGAGGTTCTTGTCGTAGGACCGGAGCATCCGCTCCAGGTTCGGCGGCATGGTGCCGCCGTGCTCCAGATAGGTGTCCAGGTCGCGCTGAAGGGAGTCGTCGCGAAGCGACTCGATGTAGATGGTGTCGACGCCGGCCTCCTTCAGACCGGCCATGTTCTCCTTGAGGAACTTCCAGCTGGGCGAGTTGCTGTGCCCCTCGCCCAGCACGATCCCGGGGTGCGCCGGGTTGGCGCCGTCCCCGTGGAACAGTCGCTGGACGCCGTCCAGGGCCGACGCCTGCCCGTCCAACCGCTGCTGCACCTGTGCCCCGTCGACCGGGTGCCAGGCGGTCTCCGAGTCCTGGCGGGCCAGCCGTTCCAGCACGTTGACACGTTCGCGCTGGGCCTGGAAGTTCGGATCGGTCCGGTAGTCGAGCTTGCCGCCGTGCTCCAGCAGCTTGTTGCCCGCGTACACGTAGGCCTCGGTCTCGCCGGTCGCCACCAGTTCGGCGCGCAGCCCGTCGTTCAGCGCCGACGCCGCGTCGGAGTGCAGCGCCTTCAGCGTCAGCGGGTCGAGGTGCGACTTGAAGGTCTGCGAGTACGGGCTGACCTTGACGTCGGGCGTCCCGCTCGCTGTGAAGGAGCCCGAGTGGTGGCGGCCCAGATCGCTGTGCGGCAGCGAGTTGGCGGACAGCGCCAGATCACCGGTCAGGGTGAACTTGAACTTGTTGTCCTTCTTGTGCTGCGCGAGCGCCGCCGGGTCGGCGGAGGGCGGGTAGATCAGCGCGGGACCGGGCGGGTCCTGGTGGAGCTTGGCCTTCTCCTGGGCACTGGGACGTTGCTCGATCGGCGGAAGCGGCGGCTCGGGTCGGACCGCCATGCCCGGGGCCGGGTCCGGCCGTTGGGCGTCCGGCTTCGGCCCGGCCTGGTGGCCGGTGTTGCCGGCGGGCGGCGCGGACGGGTGCAGCGGCGCGCGGTCCGGGGTGAGCGGGAGGGCGAACACGCCGCCCTCGCCCTCGTACAGCGGCGTGTGACTGGTACGGCCCATCTGCCCGTCCGTGTACACGATCTCACCGTTGTGGTTCATCGCGTTCCAGGCGTGGGTACGCCCCTCGCCGTCCCGACTGATGATCACCGCCTGCGAACCGTGACCGCTGTCCAGCAGCGTCTGCGCCAGCTTGTCGTGCCCGGCCTGCCCCTTCCCCAGCGACTCGAACTTCCCACCGAGCGACTGCTCGATCCGGTCCCGGCTGCCCTTCTCACCGACCCCGTTGTTCTCGGTCCGCGGCGCGGCCACCGTCGGACGGCCGTCATAGGTGTCGACCACCGAAAGCGCCGCGTCCGCGCAGTTGTTGGCCCGACCCGGGGCGCCCGGACCGTCACCGTTCAGCTTCTTCACCCAGTCGCCCGACATCGGGTCCGGGTGCCGCTGCGGAGTGCCGTCCGCGTTGTGCGGAACCGCGTCCTGAAGCTGCTTCAGGTCGTGCTCGGACGGCCGCTTGAGTCCGCCCTCGACATCGAACGGTCGCCCGTCCGTGGCCGGGTGACGCGGACCGCCACCCTCGTTCTCCGCCAACGAGCGCTCGTGGGACGGCTGTTCGTGCGACGTCTGCTCGTGGTTCGGCTGCTCGTGCGGCTGCCCGGGGTTGTTGTGCTCGTTCGCGGGCTGGTGGTCGGTGGTGCCCTCGTGCTGGTTGTGCTGGTTGGACTGGTCGTGCTGCGGCCCCTGACCCTCCAGGTGTTCGGAACTTCCGTGCGGCGTCTGCGCCTCGGGGTGCACCGGACCGAGCCCGCCCGGGGCCGACGGCGCGGCGCTGTGGGCGGCGGCCGGGTTACCGGCCGGGGAGTGGTTCTCGGGAGTGGGCAGGTAGCTGAGCCGGACGTCGCTCGCAGGCGTGTCGCGGCTCGCCCTCGGCGGCGCCTCGTGCGCCGTCCCCGAGCCGTTGGTCAGGTGGACGGCCGGGACGCCCAGCAGGTCGGCCGTGCCGGGGATGCGTCCGGCGCCGCCGGAGCCGGTCGTGGAGTGCGCATGGCTGGCGCCGACCACGGCCACGTACTTGCCCCCGCCGTTGGCGGCGTCCGAGCTGATCACGTCGTGCGCGTACGAGTTCATCAGGCGGGCCCGCTCGTGGACCCCGCCGTCCTCGTTGATGGTCCGGGCCGGGTATCCGTCCACCGCACGGACCTTGACGTTGTTGGCCTTCGCCGCTTCCAGCACCTCGGTCAGCTTGGCGCCGTGGCCGCTGTCGTACCTCGCGGCCGCCTTCTGAAGGGTCGGGGGCATGGGCCCCTTGTGGTCCGGGTCCAGGTACTTGTCCAGGTCGTGCTGGACGGCGTCGTCCCGAAGGGCCTCCAGGTAGAGGGTGTCGACCCCACTGGCCTTCAGCTGCTTCATGTTGTCCTTGAGGAACGGCCAGGTCGCGGACTGGCCGTGTCCCTCGCCGAGCACCACTCCGGGGAATCCGGCGTCGTTGCCGTGGCCGTTCAGCAGGCGGTCCACACCCTCCATCGCGGAGCCCTGGCCGGCGAGCTGGCCCGCCACCCGGTCGCCGTCGATCCAGGTGCCCTTCTCCGTGTTCTGGTCTGCGAGGTCCTTCAGCAGCTGCCGGCGATCGTGCTGCTGCTCCATGGTCGGCCTGGACCGGTAGTCCAGCTTCGCGGCCTCTTCGAACACCTTGTTGCCCGAGTAGGCGACGGCGTCCGGGCCAAGGGCATTGCGCAGCGGCTCCCGGAGCTTCCCACCGGCCTCGCCTTCCACCAGGGTCAGGGTCGCCGGGTCGACGTAGGCCTTGAAGGTGTGGTCCTTGATCTTGGCGTTCGGCTTCCCGCTCGCCGTCGAACCCTCCGACTGGTGGGTTTTGCCGTCCTTCACCGGCAGGTGGTTACTGACCTCCTTCAGTTCCGGCGAAAGCTCGAACTTGAACTTGTTCGCGAAAGCCGCCCCCGCGTGCGCCCCCTTGCTGTTGCTCGGCGGGTAGACGATGGAGGGCCCTGTCGGGTTCTGGTGCAGAAGCTTCCGGCCCTCGGGAGTGAGCCCCTGGCCGTCCATCAAGGGCTTCCGGCCGCCCAGTCCGGCCGGCTCGGCGTCGGGTCGCAGCCCGGTCGGCGTGGAATCGGGACGCGAGCCGGGGTGCGTCGAGTCGCCGAGGCCTCCCGGACTCTCCGGGGCCCGGGTGTGCGAGGTGTTGGCGTGCTCGTCCCCGAACGGGTTCGACACCTCCGAGGCGGGGCTGTTGTGCCCCGACGAAGCCGCGTGCTCGTCCCCGAACGGGTTCGACACCTCCGAGGCGGGGCTGTTGTGGCCCGACGAAGCGGCGTGCTCGTCCCCGAACGGGTTCTGCATCTCGGGCGTGGGACGGTTGCCCGACGGACCTGCGTGCTCGTCCCCGAACGGGTTCGTGCTCGACGCCCCGCCAGTGGGACGGCTGCTCGGCGGAACCTCCGGCGCGGCGCCGCCCGGCCGTTGAGTGAACGGCGGCGGGACCGGCGGCGCAGCCGGGGCATGCTGCTGTGCGGGCCGCGGCGGAACGGGCGGCGCGGAACCAGCATGCTGCTGAGCGAACGGCGGCGGAACGGGCGGCGCGGCCGGAGCGTGCTGGCCGGCGAACGGCGGCGGAACCGGCGGCGCGGCCGGAGCATGCTGGCCGGCGAACGGCGGCGGAACCGGCGGCGCAGCCGGAGCATGCTGCTGAGCGGGCGGCGCGGCCTCCGGCGGCGCGACCGGAGCATGCTGCTGAGCGGGCGGCGCGGCCTCCGGCGCGGGCCCGGTGGTCGTACCGCCGGCGGCAGCCGCAGCGGCCGCCCGGTCATGCGCTTTCAGGTGCTCGACCAGGTACGCCTTCGCGAAGTTCTGCTTGACCTTGGGGTACCTGGAGTACGGCTCCTTCCCGGCCGCCTCCGCGAGCTGGTCGAACATCACCTGCTCGTTCGGGTTCTTCGGCATTCCCGCGACCGTGTCCCAGTAGTGGCCCGGCGCGAGATTGGCGTCCTCCGGCAGGCCGAGCAGCCTCTTGACGCCCTTCTGCTGCTCGCTCGACAGTCCGCCCTGCCCGTCCGCTTCGGCGTAGGTCAGGCGCGGCTTCTTGCCCTCCTCGTGGAACTTCACCTCGTTGATGAGGATGTTGTGGTACTCGATGAGCGCGGGGTTGTTCTGCGTCTTGTCGACGCTGAGCTGGTCGAGCGCCTGCTTGTGATGCCCGAGCTCGTGCTGGATCGTGTGCTCCTGCGTGAACCCGTTCTTGTTCATCCGCTGGTTGACGACCAGCACGTCGGGTGCTCCGTTCGCCCCCTTGTTGTATGCTCCGCCGCCCATGCCGGAGACCTTCGTGGGGGCCGCGGTGTCGTCACCGTCCTTCAGTCCTTCGATCTTTCCGATGGAGTGCTTGCCGGCGGCCTCGGACAGATTGCCGACCCGCCCTTCCCCGTACTCGGAGAACGGCGTGGAGACGGTGGCGTGGTCCGGCACGAACACCATGACCGGGAGCTGGTCGTCCGGAATCCCCAGCCGCCGAGCGATCTCCTGGATCTCTTCGAGAGTGGGGATGTGCCGCTTGTCCTCCAAGTCCGAGAACGGCGACGGGTCTTCGTACGTCCGACCGCCCGGCGCCTCGTCCGGCCGCACCTCGTCCGGCCGCGGTTCCTCGGGCCTCGGGGAGGTGTCGGACTCGGGCCGGGCACTGGGGTCCGTCTCGGGCTTCGGCGTGGTCTCCGGCTTCGGCTGGGCCTCGGGCCTCGGGGACGTCTCCGGCTTCGGCGGGGCCTCCTTCTTCGGCGGGGCTTCGGTCTTCGGCGTGGTCTCGGGGCGTGCGCCGGCCTGGTGGTTGCCGGTGTTCCCGCCGCCCTGGTTCGTGCCGTGGCCCGCGCCCTGGTTGGCACCGTGGTTGGTGGGGTGGAGCGCGCTGCCGTTCGGGCCGAGCGGGACGGCGAACAGACCGCCCTCGCCCGGGTACAGCGGCTTGTCGCTGGTGCGGCCCATCTGCGGGTCGACGTAGACGATCTTGCCGTCGTGGTTGACCACGTTCCAGGCGTGCGAACGGCCCTCGCCGTCGGTGCTGATGATCAGCGCCTGCGAGCCCGGACCGCTCTCCAGCAGGGTCTTCTGGAGCTTGTCGTGGCCACCCGCGCCCGCGCCCTGGTGCTCGAACCTGCCGCCGAGCGACTGCTCGATCCGGTCCCGGCCGCCCTTCTCGCCGGCGCCGTTGTTCTCGACGCGCGGCGCGGCCGCCGTGGGGTGGCCGTTGTAGGTGTCCATGAAGGACAGTGCCGCGTCGGCGCAGTTGTTGTTGCGGCCGGGCGCGAACGGGCCGTCGCCGTTGAGGTGCTTGACCCAGTCGCCCTGCTGGGGGTCCGGGTGGGTGGTCGGCTTGCCGTCCTCGTCGCGCGGGACGGCGTCCTCGATCCGCTTCTGGTCGTGCTCGGAGGGCTGCTTCAGCCCGCCGGGCTCGTCGATCCGCCGCCCGTCCGTGGTCCTGGGACGCGGCTCGCCCTCGTGCGACTGCGACTCGTGCGGCCGGGTGCTGCCCTCGTGCGACTGCTGCTGCTCGTGCGGCCGGTTGCTGCCGCCGTGCTCGTTCGGGGCGGTCGCGTGCTCGGTCGGCTTCGGGGCAGGCGTGTGCTGCTGCTCCGGCGCGGCGTGCGTCTCGGGGCCTGCACCACGACCGCCACCGGGGCGCAGCGAACCGCCACCCTGCTGGCTGCCGCCGCCGCTGTGGACGGTGCCGCTCTGGCTACCGGGCCTGGGCGCACCGGACGTTGACGGTGCGTCGGTTCGGGCGCTGCCGCCACCGATGTGGCTGCCGCCGCCGACCGGGCCGGGGGTGAACCCGGCGCCGCCCATCGGCGGGACGGCGCCCTGGTTCGGGCTCTGGGTACCGGAGTTTGGCGGGGTGTCACCGAGGCCCTCGGGCATGCCCTGGCCGGGAACGGTCGCCCCGTCCGGACGGGGCAGGGTCGCACCGCGGGCACCGTCGAGGTGCGTGCCGCCGGTGTTGCCACCGCCGCCACCGCCGTGGCCGGACGAGGACGCGGCGCCCGCGAGGCCCGCCGCACCACTCAGGACGCCGGACAGGTTCGGCACCGCACCCCCGCCCTGCGGACGCGGCGCGCTGTCGTCGCCCGACGGCCGCACGGACCCCTGGTCGCCGGCCGAACTCTCGCGCCCCACGGGCACGTTGTCGCGCCCGGAACCGCCCGACTCGTTCCGCACCGGCTGCTCGTGCACCGGACGGCTCGGCTCCTGCCCCGACAGCGGCTCGTGCGTCGGCCGAACGGCCTCCGTCCGCTCATGCGCCGGCTGCGACGGAATGCGCTCGGTCAACGGCTCGTGCGTCGGCCGAACGGCCTCCGTCCGCTCATGCGCCGGCTGCGACGGAATGCGCTCGGTCAACGGCTCGTGCGTAGGCCGCACCGCCTCCGCCTGCTCGTGGTTCTTGCCACCACCGGACTGCTCGTGCGCGGGCGGCGAAGCCTGCTCGTGGGTCCGGCCACCACCCGACTGCTCGTGCGACGGCGGCGGAGCGTCGGCGCTGTTCCTGCCGCTACCGGACTGCTCATGCGCCGGCGGCGGAGCCTGCTCGTGGCTCCGGCCACCACCCGACTGCTCGTGCGACGGCGGCGGAGCGTCGGCGCTGTTCCTGCCGCTACCGGACTGCTCATGCGCCGGCGGCGGAGCCTGCTCATGACTCCGGCCACCACCCGACTGCTCGTGCGCGGGCGGCGGAGCCTGCTCGTGGGTCCGCCCACCACCCGACTGCTCGTGCGACGGCGGCGGAGCCTGCTCGTGGCTCCGGCCACCACCCGTCTCGGAGTGGGACGGCGGGGCGTCACCGCTGGTGCGGCCGGAGCCGAACGGGGACAGGCCGCCGGCCGTCGAGCCACCCGAACCCGAGCCACTCGACCTACCCGAACCCGAACCCGAACCACTGGAGCCCGAACCACTGGAGCCCGAACCCGAGCCGCTGGAACCCGAGCCGCTGGAGCCCGAGTTGGAGCTTCCGCTGTCGCCGGACGGGCCGTGGTAGGAGCTGTCGCCGCCCGAGGAGGTATCCGGCTTGGTGAACTTCGGCGGGCCGTCCTGGCGGCCGCCCTCGCCGGGGCCGACGGGGCCGTTGATGTGCGGGGCGTCGCCGGGCTTGGGCGCGGGGGCGTGCGTGTTCATCTTGACGGCACCGTGGTGCAGGCCGACGCCCGCGCCGCCGGAGAGGCCGGAGCCGAGCAGCGAGGAAGTGTCGACCTTGCCGGTGGTGAGGTACTGGGTGGCGGCGTCCGCGCCGACGCCGGTGGCCGCGCCGATCGCCATCTTGCCGCCGAGCGAGTTGGCGGCGCCGCCGAGGCCGACCTTGCCGGCCGCGGCGCCCAGGCCCTTGCCGATCAGGCCACCGGCGGCGCCGCCGATGGCGCCGCCCTTGGCGTTGTCGCCGACTTCCTTCCAGTCGATGCTCTTGCGGTGGCCCTCGGCGAGTTCGATGCCCTGTGCCATCAGGTTGATCGCGGCCATCTGGGCGGCCTGCTTGGCCGCCATCTTGGCCAGGTCGAGCACAAGTGTCTTCAGGGTCTTGGTGACGAACGTCCGCGCCGCCGCGATGAACCCGGGCACCTGGAGCATCGACGCACCCGCGGTGACCGGAGCCTCCGCCTCAGCAGTCGCCAACTCGAATGCCAGAATGCCGAGTTGGGCGACAATCTGGATCTTCGCCGTCTCGGCCGAGTTGGCCATCTGCTCCAGCATGTCACCCATGCCGCTGAGCGCGTTGATGGTCGCGGTCAGCCGGCCCGGGTCGTCCTCGGTGCCCTTGCCGACGGTGTAGGTGGCCCAGAACTTGTTCAGCCCGTCGGCGGCTGCGCCCTGCTGGCCCTCCAACGCACGCTTGATCGCCGCGTCCACACCCTGGGTGGCGTCCCGCAGCGTCTCGGACGCCTTGCGGCACTCGTCCGCCATGTCACGCAGCTGGTCTTCGTCTGCTTCCGGCCACCGGCAGCCGGCGAGCAGCAGGAGCACCCACTGGAGGGGCTCCGGGAGTTCGACAGCCATGGGTCAGTGCCTTCCAGTCGAGCCGGTCGTACCGGGGGTGAACATCGGGCGGACGTGGGACGGCGCGGTCGGCGCCGTACCGGGCGACTGCGGCATCGGAGCCTGTCCGCCGTCCATGCCGGTGAAGGAGCTGGTCGCGCCCTCTTCGGCGGTGTCGTAGCTCTCGCCCATCTTCTTCAGGCCGTCCGCGATGTCGCGGACCTCCTTGACCAGGCTCTGAAGCGTCTTCAGGGTGTTGTGGCTGTACTCCAGGTAGCTGTTCTCACCGTTCTCACCCTCGGCGAACTTCTTGCCCGACTCGTCGTTGCCCCACGGGTTCTGGCCCTCCATCGAGGGCAGGTACGACGTCATCCGGGAGGCCAGCGACGCGATCTGCTCCGACGCGGAGAGCACCGGCGAGACCGCCGCCTTGTACTGATCGGGGTTCACCTGGAACCCCTGCCCGGCCCCCTTGCCCGTGTCCGAGCCCGCGTTGCTGCCGTTGGCCGCTCCCGCCCGCTGCCCGGCCTCGGTCGACTGCCGCGGCACCCCCTCCTGGATCGGGGTCCCGCGCTCCTTCAGCTGCCCCGCCTCCGCCGCCGGCGTAAGGGGCTCACCAGGAGTGGCCGGCACCCCCGGCTGGAGCGGAGTCCCATGCGACTTCAGCTGCCCCGCCTCCGCCGCCGGCGAAAAGGGCTCACCAGGAGTGGCCGGCACCCCAGGCTGGAGCGGAGTCCCATGCGACTTCAGCTGCCCCGCCTCCGCCGCCGGTGTAAGGGGCACACCGGGCGTGGCCGGCACCCCCTCCGGGAGCGGGGTGCCACTCGACTTCAACCGCCCTGCCTCGGCGGACATCGCCGGGACCGTGTCACCCAACGGCACCCCCTCCGACGACTTCAACCGCGCGGTCTCGGCGGGCATCGCGGGCATCGCCTCATGCAAAGGCACACCCTCCGACGACTTCAACCGCCCCATCTCGGCAGGCATCGAAGGCATCGCCTCATGCAAAGGCACACCCTCCGACGACTTCAACCGCCCCATCTCGGCAGGCATCGAAGGCATCGCCTCATGCAAAGGCACACCCTCCGACGACTTCAACCGCCC
>NZ_JBICXW010000001.1:951923-1140281 GCF_043200475.1 Kitasatospora sp. NPDC048407
TCCCCATCTCGGCAGGCATCGAAGGCATCGCCTCATGCAAAGGCACACCCTCCGACGACTTCAACCGCGCGGTCTCCATCGGCTCGCCAACGGCGGTCCCGACCCGGAACGCGGGCGTCACATCCGGCTCGAACCGCCCAACGTGCGCCGCCTCCGTGAACGGCCCACCGCCCTCGATCCGCTGCGCAGGCATCACATCCGACTCGAACCGCCCCACATGCGCGGCCTCCGTGAACGGCCCGCCCCCCTCAACACGCTGCGCAGGCATCACATCCGATTCGAACCGCCCCACATGCGCGGCCTCCGTAAACGGCCCGCCCCCCTCAACACGCTGCGCAGGCATCACATCCGGCTCAACCCAGCCCACCCGCGCGGCTTCGCCGAACGTCGGCGCCTCCACGCCGATCCGCTCACCTTCCGGAATGCGCATGGTGTGCGCGGGTTCGACGCCGGGGTCGATCGCGAACCAGGGCACGTCGTTGCTCATGGGGGGTTCCTTAGTGAGTACGGATCAGCGCGGGGGTAGCGGGGCGGCGGCGGTCAGTCCGCGGGGGCGGCCAGGCGGGTGAGTGCGGCGCGCAGGAACGGGCTGGGAACCTGGTAGCCACCCTCCTCCCGGATCGGAGTCGGCTTGGCGGCTGCCGCAGGAGCCGCCGCGCTCACCGGAGTTGCGGGGGTGGCCGGCGTGGCCACCGCCTCCGCGGCCTCGCCGTGTCCGCGCCGCGCGGCGACGCTGCGGGCCCGATCCAGGTACTCGGCGTCCCCGCCCGCCTTCGACTCACCGGACGAGCTGGACGACCCGGACGACCCAGCCGACCCGGACGACCCGGACGCCTTCGACTCCCCGCGCGCCTCGGCCGCGACACTCTCCTGAGCCGGCGTCACCGCCTCCCCCGCGACGGGAGTCGCCGCCTCGCCGTCGGCAGTGACGGTGGCACCCAGCAGCACGCCCGCGAGCTGGTTGAGGACGGCCTGCTCGCTGGCGGGGGCCGCCGCGGCTTCGGCGGCTGCCACGGGCTCGGGCTCGGGCGCCGTGAGGACGCCCTCGGCGCGGGCGTCGTCGAGCCAACGGCGGCGGGCGCGCTGCCAGTTGCGGTCGCGGGGGTCGACCTCGCCGGCCTGGCCGAGGATGCCGCTGTCGTGCAGCAGTGCCTCTTCTTCCTCGCCCTCCGGTCCGAACCGGCTGGGGCCGAGGAAGCGGTTGGCGCCCTTCTTCTCGCCCTTGCCGCCCCGTCCGGCGCCGCCCATGCCGCCGCCGTGGGCGCCGCCCGCGCCACCGGCGGCGGCACCGGCACCGCGCGCACCGGCGCCGGCACCACGTCCACCGGCCGCACCGCCGCCTCGCATGCCGCCACCGCCGGCACCACCGGCGCCCGCGCCGGCCAGCGCGCCGCCGGCCCGGCCCATCGCGCCCATCGCGTTGCCGAAGGCGCTCGCGCCGCCGGCGCCGCCGAAGCCGCCACCGCCGAGCCCGGCGCCGCCGAGTCCGCCGCCGCCCGCGCCGCCGAACGCGGAGAGTCCGGCGCTGCCGACGCCGCCGAGCCCGGAGTGGCCGATGCCGAGGCCGGGGCCGCCGGAGCCGATGTCGCCGAGGCCGGCCAGGTTGAGCGAGCCCTTCGGGCTGACCGGGAGGGGCGTGAAGGTCGGCGGGTGTCCGCCGCTGGTCAGGTCCGGCACGTGGCCGGGCGGCGGCGGCGAGAACGGCTTCAGGATGCTGGGCGTCTTGGCGCCGCCGTGGCCGCCCGCACCACCACCGCCGCCACCGGCACCGCCGCCCGCGCCGCCGCCCTTGCCGCCGGCCCCGTCACCCGCACCGTCACCCGCACCGCCGCCGGCACCGCCGCCGCCGATCCCGTCCGGTCCGGCGCCCGCGCTGTCGATGCCGAGGCCCGAGCCGCCTCCGGCGCCCGCGCCGCCGCCGCCACCGCCACCGCCGTTGAGGGTGCAGGTCTTGCCGATGCCGTTCATGTCGGCGATCTGGTTGGCGTTGTTGCGCAGGATGCCGTCGACCTGGTTGCTGACGCCGCTGACGTACTGGTGGTACAGGCTGGCGGCCTGCTTGACGCCCTCGGAGTTGGCGATGTCGTCGTGCTTGCCCGCCGGGTTCTGCGCCATGTACGTCTTGGCGTAGTCGAGTTCCCGGATCATCTCGTTCTTGGTGTCGATCACCGCCTGGTGCGCGCCGTGCAGGCCGCTGGCGATGTCGGTTCCGGCCTTGACGGTGGTGGCGACGTGCGAGGCGTCGCCGCCCGCGAACTTCTGCAGGTACGACTGGAAGCTGTCGGCGGCGTCGCCGGACATGCAGGACATGGCGCGCTGGGCGGCGTTGGCGATGCCGCGGATGTGCGTGTCCGCGACCTGGTTCCACTTGTCCCAGGCGGCGGCGAGGTCGCCGATCAGGTCCTCATTGCCGTCGGGGAACGAGATGTCCTTGCCGTTCTCGTTCTTCTGCACGGTCTTGAGCACTTCGGCGAGGTCGGCCGGCAGCTCGATCATGGCGGGAAGCTCTCTCGGATGGTGGGTGCGTCGGCGGCTGACACCGGATCAGCCGCCGTGGTGCGGGTGTGCGGTGTGGGTCAGATCAGGTTGCGGCCGCCGCCGACCGGACCGTGCGGTTCCGGCGGGGGCTTGGGCTTGTTGTAGTCCAGCGACGGCCCGTCCTGGGTGTGGTAACCCCCGTTGTCCGGCGGCGGCACCGGCGCGGGTGCGGGCGCAGGCGTGGGCGCAGGCGCAGGCGTGGGCGTGGGGGACGGGGCCACGGCCGGGGTGAGCGGCGCGAGCGGGGTACCGTCGCCGGCGCTGATCCGGCTGAGCGCGGAGGCGTGCTCCTCGTCGTTGGCCTGGTGCCGGGCGGCCATGGTCTGCAGGTTGGTGCCCATCGCGGTGGCGTTGCTGAGCAGCAGCTTGATGCCCGCCAGCACGTCCTTCTGGTGCTTGTTGAAGCCGCCGACCGAAGAGCCGCCGCCGGTCAGCGACTTGCCCAGCAGGTCGGTCCCGTACACGGAGTCCTCGACCATGTTGATGTGGGCTTCCAGCTGGGCGAACGGCCCTTGCATTTCCTCCAGCAGCGCTGCGATCGTCTTGGCTGCCGCCTGGACCTCGTCCAGGTCGATGTTCACGCCGTCACCGGCCATCCGTCCCGCCCTCTCCCGATGTCTGCTCCCCGACGGTGCGGGCCGGTAAAAGGGGCGTTGCATGGAGGCCGGGGGCGACCGGGCGAGCGAGGGGCCGTACGCGGTGCCACGGGCAGTCCCGCGCACCCGCGGCTACCGCACGGAATCATCCTTGCGGTAGCCGTTTGCCTTCGGCTTGCGCTTCACTAACGCGCCGGTTTCCGGCGATTCACTAACGCGCCGGTTTCCGGCTCCCACCAGGGGCTTACGACAGCCCCAGCTGCTCTGCTCGCCGCCGGTGCGCGGTGGCGGCGTTGGCCAGTCCGGCGGCGTCCTCGGCGGCGGCGAGCGCGCCGAGGACCTCGGCGGTGGCCTCGTCGTGGCCGATCTGCTCGGCCTCGGCGAGGGCCGCGTTCAGCCGGCTGCGGGCCGCGGCGTGGCGGCCGAGCGCGGACAGCCCCTCGCCGCAGGCGGTGTGCAGCAGGACCCGGCGCGAGGACGGAATCTGATCCGCCGTCAACTCCAGTCCGAACAGCGCCTGTTCGATCGCGTGCGCGGGACGTCCGGTGACCAGCAGGTGGCGGGCCAGGTGCTGGAGGGCGAGGGTGACGGTGTGGGTGTGGCCGATGGCGAGGGCGATCTCCAGGGCCTGGGTGAGGTTGTTGCCGGCCGTGGTGGTGTCGCCGAGTTCGGACTGGACGGCGGCCAGGTTGACCAGTGCGACGGCCCGGCCGACCTGGTTGCCGGCCCGGGCGGCGAGTTCGGCGGCCGGGGTCAGGCAGGTGACGGCCTCGGACAGCCGCCGGTTGGAGACCAGCACCCAGCCGAGCATGGCCCGCACCTGGCTCTCGCCGTCCGCGTCGCCGCACTCCAGGGTGGTGTCCAGGGCGTGTTCCAGCTGGGACACCCAGCCGTCCCGCAGACGGCGCAGGATCAGCGGCCACTGGGTGAGGACGAGTCGCCAGACCCGTTCCGGCGAGGCGGTGGCGATCACCTGGGCGAGTGTTTCGCGGTGCGCGCCGAGCCAGCGGATGGCGTCCTCGCCGCTGTCGAACTCCGCGACGGCGCGCGGCCGGTGGCTGCCCACCGGGGGTTCGCAGCAGGGCTTGCTGCCGGGTTCGGCGGCCTGGGCGGCGGCCAGGCCGGTGTACAGGTACTGGTCGGCGAGCCGTTCCCGGGCGAGGCGCTGTTCGGCGGGGTGGGTGCGGCTGCTCAGCTCGCGGGCGTACAGCCAGACCAGGTCGTGCAGGGTGTAGCGGCCGCCGTCGGTCTCGGTGATCAGGTGGGTGGCGGCCAGCTGGTCGAGGGCCTCGGCGGCGGCCGACGGGTCCAGGTCGCCGAGCGCGGCGGCGGTGTGGGCGTCGATCACCGGGCCGGGGTGGAAGCCCAGAGTGCGGAACAACTGGGCGGTGACGGGCGGGAGTTGCTCGTAGGAGATGCGCAGCGCGCTGGCCACGCTGATCTCCTCGGCGGCGAGGTGGCCGAGCCGGCGCTGTTCATGGCGGAGTTGTTCGGTGATCGCGGCTAGGCCGCGGCGCGGGTCGGCGGCGATCTTGGCGGCGGCGATCCGCAGGGCCAGCGGCAGGCCGTCGCAGAGCCGGGCGAGTTCGCGGGCGGCCTCGGGTTCGGCGGCGATCCGGGCCGGGCCGAGCACCCGGGCGAGCAGCGCCGTGGACTCCTCGGGGCCGAGCACGGCGAGCGGCAGCGGGCGGGCGAGTTCGGCGGCGACCAGGCCGAGCATCCGGTGGCGGCTGGTGACGACGGCGACGGAGTCGGCGCCGGCCGGCAGCAGCGGCCGGACCTGGGCGGTGTCGCGGGCGTTGTCGACCATCACCAGCAGTCGGCGGCCGGTGGTGATCCGCCGGTAGAGGGCGGCGCGGGCGGTGGTGCCGGCCGGCAGGTCCTCGCGGGCGACGCCGAGTGCGGCGAGGAATTCGGCGATCACCTCGTCGAGGTCGCGGCCGGGGCGGTCGCTGAAGCCGCCGAGGTCGGCGAAGAGCAGGCCGTCGGGGAAGCGTCCGGCGTTGCGGTGCGCCCAGTGCAGGGCGAGGGCGGTCTTGCCGACCCCGGCCGGTCCGGTGATCAGCGCGATCGCGCCGTCCGGTCCGCTGCGTACCGCGTCGGCGAGGGTGGCGAGTTCGGCGTCGCGGCCGTGGAAGCCGCGCGGGGCGCGCGGCAGCAGGTCGATGGCGGGGAGGTTCTCGATCGCGGGCGGTCCGGCGGGCGAGGGCACCTTCCATTCGACTTCCGCCATTACCACGGGAGTTGACGGAACAACCCGGGCCGGGGCCGGAGCCGGGGGCTCGGTGGGTTCGCCACGCAGGATCCGCTCGTACGCGGCGTTCAGCGCCCGCCCGGGGTCGACGCCGAGCCGGTCGGCGAGCGATTCGCGGGTGCGGTGGTACCAGTCGAGCGCGTCGCACTGCCGTCCGGCCTTGAACAGCGCCAGCATCAGCGCGGAGACCAGCGATTCGCGCAGCGGGTGGGCGACCGTTTCGGCGCGCAGCAGTTCGGCGGCCCGGGCGGGGTCGCCGAGCCGCTGGTAGTGGTCGGCGAGGGATTCGACGGCGGCGAGCCGGTTCTCCTCCAGGGTCTGCCGCCAGGCCTCCAGCGGGGGGCTGGCGACGGTGCCGGTGAGGGCGGGTCCGCGCCACAGGGCGAGCGCGTGCTCCAGCGCGTCGACCACGTCCACCGAGCGTGCCTCGACCCGGGCGGCGGCCACCAGGGTGTCGAACTGCTCGACGTCCAGGCGTCCTTCGGGCAGGTGCAGGGTGTAGGCGTCGCCGGCGGTGGCGAGTTGGACGCCCTGGCCGGTGGCGCCCTGCTCGGTGAGCAGGGCGCGCAGCCGGGATATGTGGCTCTGCACCACGGTGCGGGCGTTGGCGGGGGGTTCGGCGATCCACAGCGCCTCGGTGAGCTGGGCGACCGAGACCGCCCGGTTGCGGCGCAGCAGCAGCAGGGCGAGCACGCTGCGCCGCTTCTCCGGTCCGAGTCGCAGTTCGCCGCCTTCGGCGTCATCCGCCGAAACGGCCCCGAGCAGCCGGAACTTCACCGCAGTAACCCCCAACTCCCCCCGAGTCGTGTCCGGTGAGGGAGGCTACCGGGTCGTTATCCGGTACACCCAATCAGGGCCGTCCGGACGGGCCGTCAGAGGGTCATCGCACCGGCCGGGGTGACGATCCGCAGGCCCGCCTCGTCGAGTTCGATGGCCAGCGGAGTGCCGTCCAGCGCGGCTTCGTTGAGCAGGGTGGCGCTGCTCAGGTGCCACAGCCGCAGGGTGCCGGCGGCGTCTCCGGCGGCGAGCAGTGCCTCGCCGTCGAGCTCGCGGCCGACCACGGCGCGGACGGCGGCGCCGCCGCCGGTCAGCAGGGCGATGCGCTGGCCGCTCTGGACGTCCCAGACCAGCACGTTGCCGTCGGAGGTGCCGGCGATCAGCGTGGGGCGGTCGCCGATCTCGGTGAAGGACAGCACCTCGGCGGGCCGGGTGAGGCCTTCGCAGACCGGTCCGGCGGCGCCGCTGCCGGCGTGCCACATCCGGACCTTGAGGTCCTCGCCGGCGGTGGCGAGGATCGGCTGCCCGCCGGCGACGACGGCGGCCAGCGCGGTGATCGGTCCGTGGCCGGTGGCGAAGCGCCGGCTGTCGTCGCCGGTGGCGGCGGCGCGGACGGCGATCACGCCGTCGCGGCCGGCCGAGGCCAGCAGCGGCTGGTCGCCGGTGGTGAAGGCGAGTCCGGTGACGGCGCCGGCGTGCGGGACGGGCAGCGGGTTGGCGGTGCCGTCGGCGAGGCGGTGGCTGCGGACGGCGCCGGCGGTGGTGCCGCAGACCAGCAGCGGGCCGTCGGGGCCGTCGGCGGTCAGGTCGAGGGTGTGCACGGGGCCGCCGTCGGCCGCCAGGTCGAGGAGCTGGCTGCCCGTCGGGGCGTCCCAGACGAGGAGCGTGCCGTCGCCGAAGCCTGCGGCGAGGACGGGGCGGCCGCCCAGGGCGCCGGTGGCGAGCGCGGTGAGCGGGCTGCCGGGGCGCCCGGCGGGGGCGACGGTGCGGGCGGCGCCGGTGGCGGCGTCCCAGGCGGTGATCCGGCCGGTCTCGTCGCCGGTGAACAGGACGCCGTCGGTGGCGGCCAGCGCGGTGAGCCAGCTGCCGGCGGGCCAGCCGTGCAGCGGGCGGCCGTCGTACACGTCCCAGGTGCGCACGGTGCCGTCGAGGGCGCAGGAGGCGAGTACGGGGCGCTCGTCGAGGGTGGTGAAGGCGAGGCCGGTGACGGTGCCGGTGTGGCCGGCGAGTTCGGCGACCAGCTGGCCGGTGGCGAGGTCCCAGACCCGGACGGTGCGGTCGTGGCCGCCGGTGGCGAGCACGGCCTGGTCGTCCACGGTGAGGACGGCCATCGAGCGGACCTCGCCGCGGTGGCCGACGAGCAGGTGCAGCTGCTCGCCGGTGCCGGCGTCCCAGACCCGCACGGTGCCGTCGGCGGCGGCCGCGGCCAGCAGGTCGATGCCGGCGCAGTGCGCGGCGCGCAGCACGGTGGCGCCGTGGCCGCCGGTGGGCAGGTTGCCGAGGACGCGGCCGTCGTCGGCGCGCACGGCGCGCAGGTCGCCGCCCTGGCCGGCCGAGAACGCCACCGGGATGCCCCGGCAGATCAGCGCGGCCACGGCCTGGGCGCCTTCGCCGCCGGTGGAGCCGTGCACGACCTGGCCGGTGGTGGCGTCCCACACCTGCACCGAGCCGTCGCCGCCGCCGACGGCGAACAGCGAGCGGCCGCCGGCCTCGCCGAGGGCGACGGCGGACGGGGCGAGGCCGGCGTCGGAGTCGGAGCCGCCGAGCGAGGCGGCGTCGTCGAGGGCGGTCAGGCCGAACGAGCCGTCCTCCTCGACCAGGGCGTACGCGGCCCGGCCGCCGACGGTGCCGACGGCGGCGGCGCTGCGGGCGCCGTGCGCGGCCGGGTGGCCGAGGGCGACCGCGCCGGGCAGCGCGGCGGGTTCGCCGGGCTCGCCGAACGCCTGGGCCAGCAGGGTCGCGAACGGGGCGACGGCGGCGGGCACCGGCGCGTCGGTGCCGTCGGCCCACTGCCGGTCCTGACGGCCGTTCAGTCCGGCCACGGTGAGCCGGCGGCCGGCCGTCGGGGCGGCGGCGCCGGGCACCGGCGCGGGGGCCTCGCCGAGCGCGGACAGCACCCGGACGATCAGCGCGGCGTCCACCCGTCCGGTGCGCTCCTGCCCGTCCCGGGTGGCGCGGAACCCGTCGGCGGTGATCAGCAGCTCGCCGAGCGCGCTGTCCTCCAGCCGGAGGCTGCTTTCTGACATGTCGTCACTCCTGGTTCAGGTGCGGGGAGTTTCCTGGTGGTGTCCCCGAGGGTCAGCAGAGGTCTTCCGGTACGAGGGTCGCGTACACGGCGTCGTGCAGTCGCTGGGTGCGTGAGCTGCGGAACAGCGCGGGGCGGTAGCCGGCCCGGCGGAAGCCGATCGCGGCGCCCGTCACCTGGCTGGGCATGTTGTCGGCGGCGGCGAACGCGTCGATCCGGCGCAGGCCCAGCCGTTCGAACCCGAACCGGCACACCAGCCGCATCGCGCTCTTCGCGGTCCGCAGCCGGCGGTGTTCGGGCAGCAGCCAGACGGTCATCTCGGCGCTGTCCTGATCCGCGTCGAGGTTCACCAACTCGGCCCAGCCGACGGCTCCTCCGGCTTCCTCGACGGTGAAGTAGGCGGCCCGTCCGGTCTCCCAGAGCATCGGCGGGATCTCGGTCAGCCAGCGCTCGGCGGCGGCCAGGTCCCGGTGCGGGATCACCGCCTGGAGGAATTCGCGCACCAGCGGGTCGTGGGTGCCGCGGTGCACCAGTGCGGCGTCCGCGGGCAGCGGCCTGCGCAGCACCACGTCGCCGTCCGTCAGCGGATCGTCCCGCACCTCGGCGAGCGCTCTCATGGCCACCCCCGTCGCCTCACCGGGCCGCCCGGCAGCTGCCCCGGCGTACCCTCCCCCGCCTATCGACCACGCGTCAAGTCAACCATATTCCACGGTTGTTCCTGCACGTCAGCGGGACGTTAGTGGGACGTGAGCACGCCCCGGCAGACTCATTTGCGGGGTTCGTCACTCCAGTCCCGCCGCCCACCCGGCCCACCTCTCTCCCGGGCCGGGCGCCCCCGCTACGGGCGGCGGGACGCCCCCCTTCTACCTGCGCACCGCGCTCGCGCCCGCGGGCAGTGGGGCGGCGCGCAACTCCCGCACCACCGCCCGCACGGCGGCCGTCCGGGCCAGCTCGGGGGTGGTGACGTAGCCGACCTCCCGGGACGGACGCTCCGCGCCGAGATCGGTGACGGCAAGCCCGTCGGGCAGCCGGTCCAGGGTGAGCATCGGCATGATCGCCATCCCGAGGCCCTGCGCGGCGAGCGACAGCACCACGGTGTCGTCGGAGACGTTGATGGTCGCGGACGGGATCCAGTCCTGTCGGCGCCACCAATCGGCCGTGTACGAGCCGCAGTTCTCGTCCCAGTCAACCAGCGGAAGACTGCGCGGATCCGGATGCCCCTGCTGGTGGGCGAGCGCGTAGCCCTCCCGGTACAGCGGCACCGCGACCAGCCCCCGCGGAATCGCCGCACCCATCGTGGCCAGCGCCAGATCGGCCCGGCCGTCGGCGACCTCACCCGCGGTGCCCCGCCCCAAGTCCCGCACCACCCGCACCTCGGGCTCCAACTCCGGGCAACTGACCGCCAGCCGGGCCAGCACCGCCGGCAGCACCCGCCCCGCCGCACTCCGGAACGCGACGATCCGCACCGGCCCGCGCGGCCCGCCGGGCTCCCCCTGCCGCGCCTCCCCGGGCAGCGCCGCCAACAGCCGCAGAATCCGCCGGGCGTGCCCCACCACCCGTTCCCCCGCCGCCGTCGGCAACGCCCCGCGCCGCCCCCGCTCGAACAGCACCGCCCCCAACTTCCGCTCGCACCCCCGCACCGCGTGCGACACCGCCGACTGCGTCAGCCCCAGCCGCTCCCCCGCCGCCGTGAACCCACCGCTCTCGGCCACCGCCACCAACACCCGCAGCTCCTGCGGAAGAAGATCCTCTGCCACCTGCGCAGCGTACGGCGTCAGGGCCGGCGCCGACCCACCGCACCGACGCCGTACGCGGCCCCCGCCGCGAGGAGCAGCACGGCGGCCGGTATCGCCAGGTTCAGCAACTGCCGGATTCCCGCCGGGTCGCTGAACACATCGACCGGAACGCCGAGATCGTGCATCACGCCGAAGGAGTCGCGGGTGGCGAAGACGTAGGCCACGCCGCAGAATCCGACCGCGAACGCGAACAGCCCGGCACTGCGCTCGGCCACCGCCAGCGCGAGCAGCACGGGGGCGATCACCAGCAGCGGCGTGGCCCCGTTGAACACCATCAGCACCGGTGTCTCCGCCCAGGCCGACGGCGAACGAAAACCGTGCCAGTCCGCCCAGGTCAGGCCCGTCGTGGCCGCCGAGAGCAGCACCGCGACCAGCACCCCCACGACGGCCCGCCGCCCCTCGCCCGCCCGCCGGTACCACCACCCGAGCGCGCAGCTGCCGATCACCAACGCGGCCAGCCAGTACAGCTGGACCCCTCCGGGATGCGCCAGGTCGTAGCTGCCCAGAACCCCCTCCGGCGACGAAACCGCTGCGACACACCCGAACCCCCCTTCCACCTCAGGCAGCTCCGGCCCGCAGAACCGACCCGGCGTCCGATAGAGCGGCAGGGACAGTGCGAGCAACACCCCGCACACCATCAACGCGAACCAGTACCGCCGCACCGCAGCCATCCCCGCCACCCCTCCCAGACCTCAACCGGACAGGCCTTGGACGCACCCGGGCGGGACCCGGTTCCGCGACGTCCCCCGGCCGCCGGACCGGGGGACGCCGCGCCTCAGCCGGCCAGCGGCGCCCGGGCGACCAGAAGCCGCTCCTTGCTGTCCGTCGACTCACCGATCGGCGAGATCAGCGTCAGCACCACCTCGTAGTCGCCCGGGTGCGCCCAGATCTGCGGCCAGGTCACGGACGGGCACAGTGCGTTCTGCTCGTGCAGCTTCAGGGCGAACGGCTCTCCCGCCCGGACCAGCCACATCTGGCCCCCGAGTGTCCCCTCCGTCTTCGGATCGCCCCGCCCGGTCAGCGTGAACCCGCCGCCGACGACGGCGCCGTTCTTGAGGTACAGCACCTCCAGGGCAGGGCCCGGATTCCCGCCCATGCCCACCATCCGTTCCGAGTTGAGCACGGCGTCGACGGCAGGCCCTGTCTCGTTGCTCACCCGCTGAACGGAACTCACCGACATCTCGAAGCCGTTGATCTTGGATCCCCCGCCCTCGGACTTCAGCGGTCGGCCGCACGTCTGACCCCACGCGGTGCCGGTCGGCGACGCGGACGCCGCCCCTGCTCCGCCCGCTCCGGGCGAGGCCACCGTCGGCCCCACCGGCCCCACCGTGGTGAAGACGGCGCCCGCCACCGCCAGGACGGCCCCGGCCGTCAGCGCCGAGCGGGTCCGGCGGCGTCGGCGGACCGCCCGCGTGAGCCGTTCGGTGTCCACCCGCAGCGGTCCGGCCAGGTCGGCCGCCTCGGGCAGGCCCCTTCGAAGGTCTTCCGGGTTCATGAGCTCACACCTTCCCCAAGTTCTCGACAAGCGTCCGTAAGTGCCACACCCAGCCGCTCCAGCGCGTCGCTGAGGTGTCGTTTGACCGTTCCTTCGCGGCGCCCGAGCCGCTCCGCGACCGCCGCCACCGGCAGGTCCTCGTAGTACCGGAGCACCACGCAGGCCCGCTGGGTCGGCGACAACGCGCCGAGCGCGACCACCAGTTGGAGCCGGTCCGCGAGCTGTTCGCTGCCGTCCGGGCCGACCGGATCCTCGGCCAGCTGCGGCACCAGCGCGCGGTAGCGCGCTCTGCGCCGGTACAGGTCCAGGTAGCGGTTGAGCATGGTGCGGCGGACGTACCCCTCGATCTCCCCGAGCCGCCAGGCGCGTCGCGGGCGGGCGAACACCCGCACCAGCGCCTCCTGGACCAGGTCCGCCGCCTCTGCCCGGTCTCCCGTCAACAGGAAGCCGTAGCGCTGCAGTTCGGCGCCCCGGGTCGCCACCAACTCGGTGAGTTGATCCGCCCATTCGGCCACGTTCCCCCCTCTCCTCGCCTCTCACCCGTCACCACGAACAGCGGGCGGGTTTCGTTGGGGGGCATCCAGGCATGAACGCCGCTCATGGATCGCGGGCTGCCATCAACGCCGGGCTCTGCCACGGCCGCACCGCCCGCCCTAGCGTTTCTCCTCGTCAACCCCGTTCATCTCTCGGAGCGTTCACCATGTCCAGCACCGCCACCCGCCACGCCCGGGCCGTCCACCTGCTCGCCCGTCCGACCGGGCTGCCCACCGCCGATCAGTTCGCCTTCGTGGACGACGAGCTGCCGCCGCTCACCGAGGGCAGCGCGCTGGTCGAGAACGCCTACCTGTCCGTGGACCCGTACATGCTCGGCATGATGGAGGAGGCCGACGGCGGCAACGAACTGAACGCCCCGATGGAGGGCCGGACGGTGGGCCGCGTGGTGGAGTCCCGCAGCGCCGCGCTCCCCGTCGGCACGGCAGTGCTCCACCGTCAGGGCTGGCGCACCCACGCCGTGGTGACCCGCGAGGAGGTGCGCGTCCTGCCCGATCTGCCGGGCGTCCCGCTCAGCGCGTTCCTGGGCGTCCTCGGCGGCACCGGCCTGTCCGCGTACGTCGGCCTCACCCGGATCGCCCACCTGGCCAACGGCGAGGACGTGTTCATCTCCGCGGCGGCCGGCGGCGTCGGCACCGCCGCCGGTCAGCTGGCCCGGCTGCTCGGCGCCCGCCGGGTGATCGGCTCGGCCGGCTCGCCCGCGAAGGTCGCCTTCCTCACCGAACAGCTCGGCTTCGACGCCGCGTTCGACTACCACGACGGCCCGGTCGCCGACCTGCTGACCGCCGCCGCCCCCGACGGCATCGACGTCTACCTCGACAACGTCGGCGTCGACCACCTGTCCGCCGCGATCAACTCGATGCGCGACTTCGGCCGGATCGCCTGGTGCGGCGCGATCGGCCAGTACCTCACCGAACCGCCCGCCGCCCCGCACAACCTGTTCGAACTGGTCGGCCGCAGCATCCGCTTGGAGGGCTTCCTGGTCCGCAACCACATGGACGCCCAGGAGGAGCTGTACGCTCTGCTCGGCCCGCACCTCGCCTCCGGCCGGGCCACCTCGCCCGAGACCGTGCTGGACGGCTTCGACCGCACCGTGGACGCCTTCCTCGGCGTGCTCACCGGCGCCAACACCGGAAAGATGCTGGTCCGGCTGTGACTCCTACTCCGCTGCCGCCAGCCGCAGTTGCTCGTCCTCCACGATCCTCACCGCCAGCGCGCGGTCCGAGACGTCCACCGCCTCGGGGGCCGACTCGGCGAGATCGCTGCGCCGCGCGTAGCTGTCGAACAACTCGGCCTTGCCGCGCAGCCGTTCGACCAGACCGCGGTCCAGGCTGTCGGTGGCGAGCAGCCGGTGCACCCGGACCCGGCGGATCTGACCCATCCGCTGGGCCCGGGCCACCGCCTGGTCCTCCAGCGTCGGCTTGAGCTGCGGTTCGCACAGCACCACCACGTTCGCCGCCTGCAGGTTCAGACCCAGCCCGCCCGCCTGGATCTGGCACAGCAGCACCGCATGGCCGTCCACGGCGGTGAACTCGTCCACCAACTCCTGCCGCGCCTCGGCGGCCATCGCCCCGGAGATCGTGCCGGCGACCACGTCCCCCAGCGCCTCCCCGACCGTGCCCAGCACCTCCCGGAAGTACGAGAACACCACCACCTTGTGCCCGCTCTCGGCCGCCTCCGCCACCAGCTCGCGCAACCGCCGCAACTTCGCCGAATGCGCGGGCTCCGCGTACGCGGCCCGCCGCATCGCCATGAAGTTGCCCTCCGCGACGGCCGCGGCGTACGCGGCCCGGTCCGGCCCGGACAGCTCGTCCCACTCGTCCACCCGCACCACGTCCGGCAGTTCGGTCAGCACGTCCTGCTGATTGCGCCGCAGGTACGCGGGCGCGACGGCCCGCCGGAACGCGACCGACCCCGCCACGCCCAGCCCCGTGGGCAGCTCCGCCAGCAACTCCGGCTGAAGATGACCGATCAGGGTGCGGAACTCCTCCACCCGGTTCTCCATCGGCGTGCCCGTCAGGAACAGCACACGCTCCGTCCGGCCCGCCCACTCCGCCACCAGCCGGGTGCGCAGCGCGGCCGGGTTCTTCACGAAGTGCGCCTCGTCCACCACCAGCGCGGCCACCGGGTCCTCGGGCAGCGTCCGCAGCGACTCGTACGTGGCCACCAGCACACCCCCCTCCGCCAGCCACTTTCCTCTGGCGTCCTCCCGCTCCGGACCGTGATACCGATAGGCACCCAACCTCGTCCGACTCGCCGTCTCCCGCTGCCAGTTGACCAGCACGGACGCCGGACACACCACCAGGAAGTGCCGCTCCCCCGCCGCCGCCAGATGCGCCAGCACGGCGAGCGCCTGCACGGTCTTCCCCAGACCCATCTCGTCGCCGATCATCACCCGCTTCCGGGCCAGCGCGAACCGCGCCCCGAACGCCTGGTAGCCACGCAACGAGACCGTGCAACCGGCATCGTCCAGCCGCTCCGCCCGCACCAACTCGGCCAGCGCGTCCGGCAGATGACCCTCGGAAGCGCCCCTCTCGACGCCACCGACCCTGCCCTCCTCCACCAACAGTGCCAGCTCGGCGTAGAACTCCGCGGCCCGGTGCTCGAACTCGACCCAGACCTCCACCTCCCCCGCCCCCGGCCGCAACAGATCGGCCCCCGCCTGCGCGAACCGCAGCGGCGCCCCGTCGGCCTCCGCCGCCCCGACCTTCTCCTCCAACAACTCGACCGCCCGCCGCGCCTCCTCCCGCCGCCCGGCCCCGGCCACCAGCCCCCTCACCCACCCGCACGCCGGCCCGGCCGCCCCCAACGGCGCCGCCAGCACCGCCTCCAACTCCCTCGCCTCGTCCGCCGCCCGCCGCGCCCCCGGCCCGGCCACCACCAGCCGGTGCAACGCGATCAGCAACTCCGTACTGTCCCCGTCCGGCCGCGCGGGATCGATCCGCACCGCCGTGCTCTGCTCCACCGCCTCCGCGATCTGCCGCGCCGCCCCCACCAGTTGCTGCGCCGTGGACCCCCCGATCCCGGGAATCCGCACCAACTCCTGCGCACTCGCCCCACACACCTGCGCAACCGTCCGGTACCCCGCCCCCGCCAGCACCCCGGTCTGCAACCGCCCCTCCGTCACCTCCTTCAACCGCTCAACCGGTATCCCCTCCAACTCCCCCCGCACCAGCCCCCAAAAAATCCGCCCATGCGCCTCCACCACGGCCCCCACCGCAGCCCCCCACGCCGCCACCACCCCCGCAGCAGCCCCCCGCAACCTCTCAGCCCGCCCCACAACCTCCCTGCTCCGCCGCCCACTTCCCACGAACCCCACGCCTCCTCATGCCCAACCCACCAACCGGGGCAATTCTGGCATCCCGAACCGTCACCCCCAGCTGGCCGGAAACCGTGCCCGGACGTCAGCCACCGAAGACAGTGTCAGGCGGCGTGAAGCCTCTGCCATCCCGCCCCCGACGTGCCGCCTCGGCCTCCCGTGCCAGGACGACTTCCATTGCAGGGGCCAGAATCGGACGCAGTTCGGCGATCAGTTCAGGTGGTGGTGGCGGCGCGGCCGCCACGCGGCGGTGGATGGCCGCAACTGTTTCCGCGCCGAGGATCTTGAGGCGCTCTTCCCTCATCATTTCGGGCTCCCGACTGCGAGTAACTTCCTGACGGACGAGCCTTCCGAGTCAAGCGGTTCAAGAGGCCTCATGGCGGCAAATGACCGAGACTTTTTCGCGTGAAGCCGCATGCCGCCAACTCCTGTTCACAGATGCCTCTGCACCGCTTCACTGAGCCGGTAGGAGGGCCCTCCCTGCTCTGTCAGCCGCCCCTGTGGAGCATCGCGATCAGGTCGCCAGCCATGGCGCGTGTCCCCAACTACCCTGCCAGGCCAAGGTCTTCGGGCCCGCGATCGAGCAGAGCCTGCCGGGCGCACTGCTGCTCGTCCGGGTCCAGCACCTGATGCTCGCCCGGGCCGGCGCGGACGGCGGCAACCGCCGCGTCTCCGACCAGATCCGTCACGTCCGGATCAACGAGCCAGGAACCTGTCCGTTTCGGGCCAATAGATCGACCGCTCACGTCAAATGCCCCGCGAGGCGCTGAGCGAGTTCCTCAGGTGTGATGGTTTCGATGCCCAGAGCCCTGGCCTTGTCGATCTTGCTGCCGGCGTTCTCTCCAGCGACGACGAGATGGGTGCGGGCCGAGACGCTTGAGGACGCGCGCCCCCCTGCCCTGGTGATCAATTCGGTCATCTCAGTGCGGGACCGGTCCGAGAGAGGCCCGGTCATCGCGCCGGTTACCACCACGGTCTTCCCGGCCAGCGGCAGCTCGCTCCCGTTCCGCTGGGAGGTCGACTCGGCTTTGGCATCTGCGGTAGCGGGCGGGACGAAACCAGGCTGGTCCATGTTCACGCCTGCAGCGACGAGCTTGTCGATGAGCGTTGAGAGGTCAGCCAGTTCCGCCACGATCACTGTGGCCTTCTCGCCGCCGATGCCGTCAACTTGCTCCAGGGCGACGGAATCGGCGTCTCGGATGGCCTGCATGGAGCCGAAGTGCGCGGCGATGCGCAGCGACATGGAGCGGCCGGTGCCCAGGACGCCGAGGGCGCAAAAGACCCGATTGAGGGGCTTGGTCTTTGCGGCCTCGATGGCGGCCATGAGGTTGTCGGCGCGCTTGTCTCCCATGCGGTCCAGGGTGAGCAACTGGTCGCGGGTGAGGGTGAACAGGTCGGCGAAGTCCTCGATCGATCCCTGGACGACGAGTTGAACGATGATCTTCTCGCCGATGCCGTCGATGTCGAGAGCGTCACGGGCGACGGCATACCGGATCGCCTCTGTCCGGCCGCAGGCGCGTCCCCGCTCACAGCGCCAGCGCTCCTGGCTGCGGTCGATGCTGGAGCCACAGCGCGGGCAGAGTTCGGGGAAGGCGATGGACTGCTCGCTGCCGGTACGGAGGCCGGCGACCGCGCCTTCGACGCGGGGGATGACTTCGCCGGCTCGGTAGACGACGACGTGGTCTCCGAGCATCAGGCCGCGGCGGGCGATGTCGGCCGGGTTGTGCAGGGTCGCGTAGGTGATGGTGGTGCCGGCAACGTCCACGGGGTCGAGGACGGCGCGCGGGGCGATCACGCCGGTGCGGCCCACGCTCCACTCCACGGCGCGCAGCACAGTGATCTTCTGGGCAGCCGGAAACTTGAAGGCGGTGGCCCAGTACGGGGTACGGGAGCCCATCCCGGCCCGGAACTGGTCGGCGGGGCTGTCGGCCTTGATCACGGCCCCGTCGAGTTCGAAGTCGAGCCCTTCCCGCAGGGCGGCAATCTCCCGTACCCGGTCCATGACCTGGTCCAGGGTCGTGCAGGCCATGGTGGCGACCGGGGTGTCGGCCGTGGTCCCCAGCCCAAGGGCGGCCAGGCGAGCGACGAGCTGGGTGTGGGTGAGCCCGGCGAGGGTGGGATCGCCGGTGTGCTCGGGGTCGGTCAGCGCGGCGTAGGCCAGGAAGGTCTGCCCAATCCGGTAGGCCCGGTCCTTGGCGCGCAGCGAGCCGGAGGAGGCGTTGCGACGGTTGGCGAAAGCCGTGGCGCCGTGCACGGTCCGTAGCGCGTTCGCAGCGGCGAACTGGGCCTCTGTCATGAGGACTTCGCCCCGCACCTCGATCGTGACGGGTCCGGTCAGGGTCATTGGCAGACCGGCGATGTCCCCAATGGCGTGGGACACGTCCTCCCCGGTCGTCCCGTCGCCCCGGGTGACCAGTTGAACCAACTGGCCGTCGCGGTAACGGGCGGCCAAGGCCACACCGTCGAGCTTGGGCTCCACCGCCCAACCTGCCACCGTCGCCCCGCCCAGCCGCCGCTCCAGCGAGACGGCCCATGCCGTCAGCTCCTCGTCCGAGAAGACGTTACCCAGGCTGAGCATCGGGACGTTGTGCTCGACATCTCCAGTGGTCACCCCTGCCGCGACCTGCCGGGACGGGGAGTCGGCAGCGATCTGCCCAGGGTGTGCGTCCTCCCAGGCGGCGATGCCGCGCAGCAGCCGGTCGTATGTCTCGTCGTCCAAGCCCGACTCGCCGGAGCCGTAGTAGGCATTGGCGGCCTTTCGCGCCTGTGCGACGCCTTCAAGGTAGGCAGCCTCGTCGGCAAAGTCGACAGCGGGTGCCGCTGCGGAAGGCTTCGTCATGCTGCCCATTCTGGGGACCGGCACCGACAGTACGGCGGTAGCGCTGGGGCGATTCACTGTTGGCGCCTTGCGGGTGCGACCGGGCAGGGTTCCGTCCGCTCGCTCGGCAGGCCGGAGCCTCCGGATGGCGCCGGTTCATCGGTCCGGGGGCGTGCCGGGGAGAGCCCGAGCGTTCGGTAAAAGGTGTCGTTCTCGAAGCGTCGGCGCGGGTCGAACCTGCGGACGGCGCGGCAGAACTCGGGGAAGCCGTCGGCGTTGGAGGCGGGCAGCAATTCCGGGGTGAAGTACTTGCCCCAGTGCGGCCTTCCGCCCAGCCCGTAGAGCAGGCGCTGGACGTCGTCGAACAGCGGGCGCGCGGCAGCGATCAACCCCTCGGCGGTCATGTAGGACACGAAGCCGAAGTACGTGGCCCGGGCTGCCCGCGCGGGACTCAGGTGGCCGCGGGCAGGGCCGGTAGTGCGCAGGATGACGGGGTAGTGCAGCTTGTACGGGGAGACGTGCAGGAGTTCCTTGAGGCCGGCGTACGCCTTGGGCACGGCGTCCAGCGGGACGGCGATCTCCATGTTCAGCTGCGGGGCCGGGATGCCGTTCTTGAAGATCTCGTGGAACGTCCCCTTGGAGTCGGTCGCGCCGAGGAACTTCTCCAGCGTCTGTGCGGCCGGTGTCGGGCCCTGGCCGTCGCCGATGTCGGCCATCAACTGACGGCGGGTGCGTGCCACGATGCGGTCCAGGTCGGCTGGACCTTGGGCAGCGGAGTCCGTGGGCGTCCAGCTGTCGTCGTGGGTGAGCCAGGTATGCACGACCTGGTGCTCGGTGAACCACCAGCTCTTGGCAGCTGCGGATTCGCGGTTCCAGGCGGCGTAGCGCTCGGGCAGGCTGTCCTCGGCGGCGGTGAAACGGGTGCAGAGCCACTTGTTTGCCGGTCGGCCGCGCAGTTCCAGGCCGACGACCACGCCGAGGCACCCGAGGTTGAGGATGGCAGCGTCGAAGTCGGCGTCACTGGGGGTGAGCTGGTGCAGGGTGCCCGTGCCGTCCATGAGCTCGATGGCTGCCACGCAGTCGGAGAAGGTACCGCCGGACAGACCCTGCGCGTGGGTGCCGGTGGCGAGGGCGCCAGCGACCGTCTGCCTCGTGATCACGGGCGGGCAGGCAGCCGGTTCCAGTCCGTGGCTGTCGAACGCCCGCCACACGTCTTCGAGCAGCGTGTCTCCGGTGACGTAGAGGTGCTCGCCCCGCAGCCGACCGGCCCCGCGACCGGGGAGGTCCAGGAGGATGCCGTGAGTCCCGTCCGGGCACCGCAGCTGGGCCGGGTAGGTGAACCTGGACCCGAGGACGCGCACTGTTCCTTCCTCGCGCGTCAGCATCGACTCCAGCTGTTCCAGGGACGTGATGCGCGTCCAGCCGTCGCGGGCGGCGATGGTGACGTTGCCGCCCCAGTTGGTGAGAGTCATAGGAGAAGTCCTCAGTGGTCTCGGTCGGCACCGAGGGGCGGACAGCGTCCGCCGTGTCCCGGTGCCGGGATGCCTCTGCTCGAACTCGCCGTCGTACCCCCGCGGCCGTGGCCGCAGGCGGGAGGCGGCGAAGGTGGTGCGGCGCGGGCCCGCGCGGGGCCCGCGCCGCTTCCCGGTCGCGCCCGCTTCTCAGGCGGGGCCGAACATGTGCTGCGTGGGCGGGTGCGGGTGGGGGCAGGAGGTGAAGGTGGGGCCGAAGCAGCAGGTGTGGGCCTTCGTCCACGTCTCCAGGTCGGTCGTGGGCCGCCCCAGGAGCTGCTCGGCGCTCCCGGTCGCCGGGGCGTCCCCGTCGGAACTGATCCGCTCCCACAGGCCGAGGACCTGCACTGCGGCCTCGCGGCGCATCCCGTACTTGGCCAGGCTGGCCACGAAGTGCTCATCCGTCTGACTCGCGAACGTGATCGGCCGCCCGCAGACCTCGCTGAGGGCCGACGCCCACTGGGCGCAGGTCGCCTGCACGTGGTGGCTCATCAGGGCACCGCTCAGGTTGACCGAGTCGGGAGAGAGGATCTTGCGGCAGAACAGCTCGGCGGCGTCGTCGCAGCTGATGTAGGAGAACGGGCGGTCGACGTCGACGGGGAAGGTGAACGCCCCTGCCTCGGCGATCGACTGGCACTGGTAAAGGATGTTCTCCAGGAACATGGGCAGTTGGACGACGTCGAACGCGATCCCGGACTTCTCCAGGAGTGCTTCCAGCGCTGCCGCTTCGTCGGCCATCGTGCACTGCCCCGGGGTGAACTGGACGCCCAGACAGACGATCTCCTTCACGTCGGCCTTCTGCGCAGCCCGCAGGTACATCCCGCCGATGTCGACGCGCCGGTCGATCGGAGGCACCATCAGCAGGGTGTCCGTCCCGGCCAACGCCTCGACCAGCGAGGCGGGTTGTGCCGGTTCCCAGTCCCGGAGCTGCACGTCGATGTCGCTCACGGCGCGTCCGGCGATCCGGGCTTCCGGAATGGCCAGGCGTAGCATCAGCTGCGGTGCGTCGGCGGCAAGTCGGCGCAGCGTGTAGTGGCCGACCTTGAAGAAGTTCCGGGTTGCCCCGAGCACGGTGACGACCTGCGGCGACTCGGTCATCGCGCGCTCCAGCTCTCGGTGCTCGTCGGGTCCTTGTACAGGTCCACTGGGTTGACCGTGTTCGAGTGGTAGCCCAGCAACCGCCGGCTCTCGGCGGAGAGGTGGCCGGCTGCGGTGGCGGGGTCGCAGGGATGGTCGTACGGGCGCAGCCACGCCTGCCCGAAGCGGATGATGGCGCTGCGTCGCTCCTGGGTCCGGTTGGGCAGTACCGCATGCCACATGGTGTTGCCGAAGACGACCGCGTCGCCGGGTGCCCCGTGGATGCTCAGGGCGCCCTCGGGAAGCGCGCCCCGGGCGAGGGCGTTGTTCGCCGTCTTCCAGTAGGCGTCGTCCTTGTGGTCGGCCGGCCACCGGTGGGAGCCGGGAATGAGCACGAGGTTGCCGCTGTCCTTGGGGCGCGTGTCGGTGAAGAACACCTGGGCCTTGAGGTGCAGCGGTCCGTTGAGCTCGTCGTACGGACGCTCCAGGTAGGACCCGGAGTCGCGGTGCCACGGCTCGTGGGCCTCCTGGTAGATCCCCCGCCGCAGCACCTCGGTGCCCAGGACCTGGAGCGACCCGTTGAGGATCCGATGGGGGACGGACATCAGGGCTCCGCACTCGAAGAGCAGGTGGTACTCGGCGATAGTGTTCGCGGCGTCGCGTACGTGGATCAGGGCCGGGTTCGTGTTGAAGGAGCTGTGCGTCAGGTCGGGGCCGCGATCGTCGGTGAGCCTGCGGACGGCCGTGTCCAGCATGCTGACGACGCGGTCGGGGACGACCCGCTTGAGGAGCACGAAGCCCTGTGCGGTGAACTGGGCGACGGCGTCGTCCGGTGAACTCGTCACGGTTAGCTGCTTTCTGTTTCGGCCTTGGGCGGCAGCGGATTGTTGAGGGCCGTACGCAGGCGCTGTGCGACCTCGTGCTTGCGAGCCGGATCGGCCAGCCGAGGGAAGACGATGATCGAATCGCCGTCGTAGCGCGGCACGACGTGGACGTGGAAGTGGAAGACGGTCTGGTGAGCGGCCCGGCCGGTGGCGTGGACCAGGTTGATACCAGAGGCGCCGCAGGAGTCCCGCAGGGCGTTCGCCACCTGCTTCGCGGTCGCCATGACGTGCTGAAACAACTTTTCGGGGATGTCGAACAGGTCCTGGAAGTGCTGCTTTGGAACGACGAGGACGTGCCCGTAGGTCGCTGGGAGGTGGTCCAGGAAGCACAAGGTGTCCGGCGTCTCGGCTATGACGTGGGCCTCCGCCTCGCCGCGGCCGATGCCGCAGAAGACGCAGGAGGACTCCGCGTTGCCGACCAGATCTTGTGCCGCGTATCGGGACAACCACCGGGGATCGAAGCTCAAGGACACGATGTAAGTAGCCTTTCTCTGGGGGCGCTGCCTGCAAGCCGAAGTGCCAGGCGGGCATGGCGACATGGCCCGTGGGCGATCGGCGCGTCGGGGCGGTGCCCGGATGGTGGGCTGGTCGGCGGCTGATCCTCTGTGGGGGGAACATGTCGAAGAAGTGCCGTCGATCGGCCCGGCTGCGGTGTTCGCCGGGTTACCCCAGCTCAGGTGGAGAAGCGGAAGACGAGGGGGCGGGGCCGCGCGGCCTGGATCCGCTGGCGAAGTTGCTCCGGTTGCGCGGCACTCGGCTGGGCAGCCAGAGTCAGTGTGGCCACGACCCGCTTGCCGTGGTCGGTTGCTTGCGAGGTCCAGCAGCCGGCCGTGAGGTGATCGACGATGAACAGGCCGCGTCCGTGCTCGGCTTCGTCGGCCACGGTCCGGAGTTCGGGGTGGTTGCTGCTTCCGTCGAGCACGTCGAGGGTCAGGGCGTTCTCGCTGCGGCTGGCGTACAGGCCGAGCGTGACGGGCTGGCCACCACCGTAGGTGAACGCGTTGGTGAGCAGTTCACTGACCAGCAGGACCACGTCATCGGCCCGGTCGCCCAGTTCGAAGCCCCATAGGCGCAAGGTGGCGATCACGAGCCTACGAGCGAAGCCCACCGCACCGTCGAACGGTGTGAGCGGCCAAACCGCTCGCAGGACGTCGTCGTTGGTCATGACTCCTCCAGCTGTTGGTCCTCGGCGGTGCCGGTGGGCTGCTCGGGGTCGTCGGCATCGGGCCATGCCTGCCAGTCGCTGTGCTCGTGCCGGGCTCTGACCTCTCGTACACGGTCGCGGCGGCTGCGCTTGGGCAAGGGCGGGAAGATCGGGACGGGGCCACGGCCTCGGCTGCGCGGACGGAGCAGAAGGATGCGGATGCCGGCCTCGGTGAGCCTCGTGCTGCGGGCGGTGGCGAGGGTTCGCGGGCCGAGGTGCGAGGCGGCGGGCAGGACCACTCCGTATGTGTCGGGGAGGGCCAGGACATCGAGCAGACCGCTGAAGGCGGCGGAGCGCTCGCCCTGGGCCGGTGCCGTACGCTCGACGAACACGGCGCCGAGCAGCAGCTCGTGCTGGCCGCAGTACTCGGCGAGCGCCGCCGTGAGCGCGCCGTCGCGTCCGGCGGGTGCCTTGACCAGGTGCAGGAACCCGTAGACGACGGGGCTGTTGAGGGAGCGGTGCTCGGTCAGCGGTTCCATGGGCAGACCGTCCTTCACCGTGGGAAACGGGTTGTTAGGGATGCCTTGAGCGTGCCGCCGAACTGGTCCTCGCGGGAATGACCACCTGTTGCACTTTCGCTGCACTTCTGGCCCACCGGCTGCGTCTGCGGTGCTTCGATGTGTGCGAAGGGAGGCAACGACATGGCGACGGTGCACCGTTGGACTGGGCTTGAGGCCGCTGCTCTGCGCGCCGCCTTACGGATGAGCGTTCGGGGCTTCGCCGAGCACCTGGGCGTCGCTCCTCGCACGGTCGCCAAGTGGGAGAAGCACCGCGCCAAGACCGAGCCCTACCCCGACAACCAGGCCATCCTCGACACGGTGCTCGCTCGGGCCGAGCCAGCTGTCCACATGCGCTTCGAGGTGCTTCTCTCCGAGGCCGGCCAGGCCACGGGCCATCCGCCTCGGATCACGGCAGCCGGTCCGCGCCTGTGGGAGTACGAGACCTGGGCCGAAGACCTGGAACGCTCCGTCGTGGCGCTCAACCGGCAGAACTTCGGCTTCGCCCACAGCCTGCTCTCCCGTTGGAGCACCCGCTGGCCGGTCGATGAACTGGACGACCGCGGGCTGTACCTGCTCGGCCGCAGCACCGTCCTGGAGGCCGACCTTTACCGCGACCAAGGCGTGCTCATCGGCCCGATGTCCGCGCAGCACGCCTACGCCAAGGCCCGTCAGATCTTCACCCAGCTCGACATTCCGCGCCGAATCGCACAGATCGAACTGTCGCAGGCGGTCGTGGCCGAGATGTCCGGCAAGCTGGACGCCGCAGCCCGCCGCTACGAGGCCCTCGCCCTCGACGAGCGACTCTCGCGCCGCGACCGCGCCCGCGCCCGGCTCTGGGTCGGGACCGCGCTCAGCAAGGACGGCAACCAGGACTTCGCGGCCCGGGTCATGCTCGCCGCAAGTCGCGACTTCGAGGATCTCAGCGAGCCCGAGGACTGGTCCGTCGCCCAACAGAAGCTGGCCCTGGCGTACCGCGGCTCCGGCGACCTGACCCGCGCCCTGCAGTTCATCGACACCGCCCGCGCCACCGGTACGACCGACACCCCGATGCAGCGCGTGCGCCTGGACACCGCGCACGGGCACATCCTGCTCTCCGATCCGGCGACCGTAGATGATGGTCTCCATGTCCTCGACCAAGCGGCGGCAGTGGCGGCTCAGTTCAGCCTCAGCCACCAACTCCGCGCTATCGAAGGCATTAAGACCCTCATTCCGCGGGCTGCCCAGCCCCCGGCCACGGTGACCAGGGAGAGCGCGTGACGTACGACGACAAGCCCGGCCTGACCGACCACCAGCGCGAGGCTGCCCAGCTGATCTGGGACTATCACCAGATGCACCACCAGCTCCGACCCTGCGACGCGGCCATCGCCCTGGGCAGCCACGACCTGGGCGTGCCCGCCTACAGCGCCGAGTTGTTCCGCGCCGGCCTCTTCCCGATTCTGGTCTTCTCCGGCGGTCCGAACCCCACCGCCCCCGAACGCTTCCCGCGCGGCGAGGCAGTCCACTTCCGCGAGCACGCCGTCGACCTCGGCGTATCGGCCGACACGATCCTCATCGAGCCGAACGCCACCAACACCGGCCAGAACATCACCCTCTCCCGCCAGGTCATGGCCGAGGCCGGCATCCGCCCGAGCACGCTGATGCTGATCGCCATGCCGTACATGGAACGACGCGCGTACGCCACCACCCGCAAGGTCTGGCCCGAGATCGAGATCGTGTGCGCCTCCCAGCCGATCGACTTCGACGACTACCTCAAGGGCATGGGCGACGAACGCAAGGTCGCCGAGATGCTCGTCGGGGACCTGCAGCGGGTGATCGAGTATCCGAAGCTCGGCTTCGCCGTCGAGCAGGAAGTCCCGGGGGACGTGCATGACGCCTACCAAGCTCTTGTCCGAGACGGCTTCACCAGCCGCCTCCTCAACTGACCCTCCCCCTCGGCCGGGCGGGGTCTGCGCGATCCACCAGCCCAACTTCCTGCCCCGGCTCAGCACCCTGGCCAAGATCTTCGCGGCGAACTACTGGATCGTCCTCGACGACGTCCAGTTCGCCCGCCGCGACTACCAGCACCGCGCCCGCATCGCCCCACTCGACCGCCCCGGCCAGCAGCACTGGCTGAGCCTGGCCACCCATCTCCCCAACGGCCGCGCCACCTTGATCCGCGACGCCCAACTGATCAACCAGCAGCGCAGCCGTGACCAGACGGCACAGGCGATCCGCCACTGCTACCGGCGCAGCCGTCACTGGCGGCACGTCAATGATGTCCTGGAGCGCGTACTTACGGCGTTCGCCAGCTCAGACCGCACCTCGTTCGTGGCGGAGAACTCCACCAGGGTCCTCCTCGACCTACTGGGCTGGCACGGCCGGATCATCCGCAGCAGTCAGCTCCCAGCCCGCCGCGGGCGTTCGCAGCGGCTCGCCGATCTCGCAACAGTCACGGGCGCGACCACGTACCTCTGCGGCCCAGGCGGACTCCGGTACCTCGATCACGGCCCGTTCAACGCTGCCGGCGTGCTGGTCGAACCGTTCCTCACACCTTCCGGGGGTCCTTGGAGCGGCAGCCGCCGAATGTCAGCACTGCACACGCTCGCTGCGCTAGGAACGGTTGGCTTCGCGGAAGCGCTCGCCGAGGCTGCCCGGCGACCGGCAGATCAGGAGCGAAGAGGTGGGATTGTTCCCGCCTCTTGCCCCTGACATGCCGGAGCCCGGAGGGCAACATCACCTCGCCCGGTCTCATTCGCAAGACGCTCGGCAGCCGGGATGACCCCCGGCCGCCGGGGACGGCCTGCCCGCTGTCGTCGGCGGCCGGCCTACCGTGTTCGCCTGCCGGGTCCAAGTACCCAATGCGATAGGCGACTTGGGCGGCGCCGCCCGGGCCGGGCTACACGCCGGTGGTGCCGTCGATGCGTTCGCGGAGGAGGTCGGCGTGGCCGTTGTGGCGGGCGTACTCCTCGATCATGTGGACGTAGATCCAGCGGAGGCTGACGTCCTGGTCCATGAAGCGGCCGGTGTCCGTGAGGGCGCGGGCGGCGCAGAGCTCGCGGGTGCGGGCGATCTCCGCGCGCCAGGTGGCGAGGGCGTCGGCCAGGGTGGCGCCTTCGGCGAGGTCGAAGCCGCCGTCGGGGCCGTCGGGGTCGGCCTCCGGGTCGTAGATGGGCGGGGCCTGTTCCCCGGCGAGGACTCGGCGGAACCAGTTCCGTTCCACCTCTGCCATGTGCTGGACGAGTCCGATCAGGGTGAAGTTGGACGGTGGCACTGATGTCGCGGCCGCCTGCTCGTCGTTCAGGCCCTCGCATTTCATGACGAGTGTCACGCGGTGGAACTCGAGCCAGCTTTCGAGCGTGGTGCGCTCGTCGGCGTTCAGGGGCGGAAGCGGACGTTCGATGGTGGTCATCGGCCGATTATCGCGAGAGGTCGAGGACCTCGGCCAGTCCCGCGGTGGCGAAGGCGGCCACGAGCGCTTCGCGGCCCTCCGTGAAGTGGGCCCAGCTGTCGAAGTGGACGGGGACGACGCGGCGGGCGCCCAGGAGGCGGGCGGCTTCGGCGGCGTGGGTGCTGTCGAGGGTGAGGAGGGCGTTGTCGAACAGGCCGGTGCGGGCCGCGCCGGCGAAGAGGACGGCGGTGTCGACGGGGGCGTAGCGCTGGGCGATCCGTTCGACGACGTCGAGGGAGGCGTTGTCGCCGGAGACGTAGACGACGGGCAGGCCGGGGCCGGTGAGGACGAAGCCGATGACCTCGCCGGTGACGGGCTCGCAGCCGTCGGGGCCGTGCTGGGCGGGGACGGCGGTGATGGTCACGGGAAGGCCGTCACGGCCGGTCAACTCGACGCTCTGCCAAGGGGCGAGGCCCTTCGCGGTGCCGCCGAGGCGTTCCGCGCCGCCGCGGGTGGTGAGGGTGAGGGGGACGCCGTCGAGGAACTTGCGGCCGCTGTGGTCGAGGTTGTCGGGGTGTTCGTCGTGGGAGAGCAGGACGGCGTCGATCGGGCCGAGAGTGGCGGGGTCGGCGGCGCCGGGGTGGGTCTTGACCAGGGCGCCGCCGCGCGGGAGCGGGTATTCGCCGGGGGCGTCGAAGGTGGGGTCGGTGAGCAGGCGCAGGCCGCCGTACTCGATGAGCGCGGTGGGGCCTCCGAAGACCTGGACGGCGGGGACAGCAGCCATGACACACCTCACGGGAGAGAGAGCGGTTTACCGTGAGAGGAATCTAACGGCCCATCACGGCAACCTGCAAGCTTTTCCGTGAGAACGGATGGCGAGAGCACTCCTCACCTGCGGGGAAGGCCTCTACCATGAGGGTCATGAGCCAGCGCACCGACACCAACTCCCCCGCCCCGGGCGCCGAGCAGTACCCGGCGCTGGACTTCGCCAACTCGCTGCTCAGCCTGCCCGCCGGCCCGCTCGACCTGCTCGGCTCACCGGAGGCGGCCACCGCCTGGCTGATCGACCACGAGCTCGCCCCGGCCGGCGGCCGGATATACCGGCCCTGCACCGACCGGCTGCATGAACTACGCGCAGCGGTAAGGGAGTTGATCGAAGCCCGCAGCACGGGGCAGCCGGCGCCGGCAAAAGCACTCACCACAATCAACGCCGCCCTCACCACCACCCCGTCCACCGCACTGCTGCACTGGGACCCCGAACGGGGACTGCACCGCGCCCTCCCGCACCCGGCCGACCGGATCGCCGACCACGCGATGGCCCAACTCGCCGCCGACGCCGCCGAGTTGCTCACCGGCCCGGACGCCGACCGGCTGGCGGCCTGCGGCGGCACCCCGTGCAGCAGGTTCTACGTCCGCACCCACGCCTCCCGGCACTGGTGCTCGACCCGCTGCGGCGACCGCGTCCGCGCCGCCCGCGCCTACGCCAAGAAGCGTGCCACGAGGAAGAGTTGACGGGCGGACAAAAAAACGAACCCCGCCCGGCCACGAAGGCCGAACGGGGTCCGCGGACCTACCGGAGCGCGCGCGTCAGACGGCCGACCGGGGGAAGGTCGGGTACTCGACGCCGGAGACGTGCTGGACGACCCGGACGACCTGGCAGGAGTAGCCGAACTCGTTGTCGTACCACAGGTAGAGGATCGCGTTGTCGCCCTCGACCTTGGTCGCGCCCGCGTCCACGATGGAGGCGTGGCGGGAGCCGATGAAGTCGCTGGAGACCGCGTCGGGCGAGTCGATGAAGTCGATCTGCCGCTTCAGCGGGGAGGTCAGCGACACCTCGCGCAGGTGGTCGAGAACGTCCTCGCGGGTGGTCTCGCGGGCCAGCTGCAGGTTGAGGATGGCGATCGAGACGTCCGGCACGGGAACGCGGATCGAGCTGCCGGTGATCTTCGCCTTGAGGTCCGGCAGGGCCTTCGCGACGGCGGAGGCGGCACCGGTCTCGGTGATGACCATGTTGAGCGGCGCGGAACGGCCGCGACGGTCGGCCTTGTGGTAGTTGTCCAGCAGGTTCTGGTCGTTGGTGAACGAGTGGACGGTCTCCACGTGGCCGCGGAGCACGCCGTACTCGTCCTCCATCGCCTTCAGCGGCGGGACGATCGCGTTGGTGGTGCAGGACGCGCAGGAGATGATCTGCTCGTCCGGCTTGATGGTGTCGTGGTTGACGCCGTGCACGATGTTCGGGACGTCACCCTTGCCGGGGGCGGTCAGCACGACCTTGGCGATGCCGGGGCGCAGGTGCTTGGACAGGCCCTCGCGGTCGCGCCAGCGGCCGGTGTTGTCGATCAGGATCGCGTCGTCGATCCCGTACGCGGTGTAGTCCACCTCGCTGGGGTCGTTCGAGTAGATCACCTGGATCGCGTTGCCGTTGGCGACGATGGTGTTGGTCGCCTCGTCCACGGTGATGGTGCCCTGGAACTGGCCGTGGATCGAGTCGCGCCGCAGCAGCGAGGCGCGCTTGACCAGGTCGTCGGCACCGCCGCTGCGGACCACGATGGCGCGCAGTCGCAGGCCGCCGGCCTTCTCGACCAGCAGGCGGGCCAGCAGGCGGCCGATCCGGCCGAAGCCGTACAGGACCACGTCGCGGGGCGCCTGGCGCTCCAGCTTGTTCTCGCCGGTGGCGCCGGCCACGGCCTCGGCGGTGAACTCCTCGACGCTCAGGCCGCGGTCGTCCGCACGGTACGCGGCGGCGAGCAGGCCCAGGTCGATCTGGGACGGGCCGAGATCGAGGGCGGTGAGCGCCTGAAGGAACGGGAAGGTCTCGGTGATCGAGAGCTCCTCGCCGGCTATCTGGCGGGCGAAGCGGTGGGTCTTCAGGATGCTGACCACCGACTTGTTCACCAGGGAGCGGCTGTGCAGCAGGACGGTGACGTCCCGCTCGCGGTGCAGCCTCCCGATGATCGGGATCATCGACTCCGCGAGCTCCTCGCGGTTCTTCCAGTCCGTGAACACGTCGTCGTTGACAGTCACAATTCAACTTTCGAGGGTAGAGCCAGAGCTAGGCGCCCCCATGCTAGCTTCGCCCGGCCCGCGGGCGGGGGGCGGTCCCCCCGCTGACCAGCGGTGGTACGCCGCGAAGGGCCGCCGCGGACGTGATCGCGACCACACCCGCGACACTCTTCGACCGCTCCGGTGCAGCTCGGTACCGAATCTGACGCGATGTCAGCTCTATTTCGGGCCCGACGGGGCGTGACCAAGCTCACCCACGTCGAATTCATCACCCCGGGGGGTGATGTCTCATCATTTTCGGCCACTTGGCACCTGTGGATGGAGGAGAGTGGGAGCCCCGGCCGGGCGGCCGCCCGATGCGGGGGTGCAGGTCCGGCCGTCCGAGGCCGGGCCGCCGTGAGGAAGGGACGGCCGTCCATGCCACACCTGGCCTACCAGCGGGCCGCGCTGGTGTTCACCCTGTTCGACGCCAACGACAACGGGGTGCTCGACGCCGAGGACTTCGACCTGATGACCGAGCGCGTCCTGGCCGTCGCCGGCGACTCGTCGGAGGCCGACCGGCAGGCGCTGGCCGACAGCATCAGCAACTACTGGGAGGTGATGGCCAAGACGCTGGACATCGACGGCAACGGCCTGATCACCCCCACCGAGTTCCGCGGCTTCGTCCTCAATCCGGAGTTGTTCGGCGCCACCGCCGCCGTGTTCGCCGACGCGCTGGCCGCGCTCGGTGACCCGAACGGCGACGGCCTGATCGAACGGCCCCGCTTCCTCGCCCTGATGACCGCGATCGGCTTCGACAAGCCCAATATCGAGGCCCTGTTCGACGCCTTCGGCCCGGATGCCACCGACCGGATCACGGTCCGGGTATGGGCCCAGGGCATTCGCGACTACTACTCGCCCGAAAAGGTCGGCATCGCCGGCGACCGCCTGGTCCCGAATCCGCTCTGACCTCTTCCTCCGTTTTTGAAGGAGCCCGTTTTGACCGCACCGCTCATCGCCCTGGCCGTCGGCCACGGCACCGGCCCGGACCTCGCCTCCGTTTTCGAACGGGTGCTCCGCCGGATCACCCGACTGCACGGTGTGGAGGCCGAGTTGGTGCGGTCACCGCGGCTCTACCACTCGTACCTCTCGCTGCGTGCCGAGTACGCCGACACCGCCGAGATCACCCGGATCACCGCGCAGGACGCCGCGCACTACGAGCAGTTCTGCCGCGAGCAGGCGGCGGCCGGCGTCCGGGCCGTGTTCCGCACCGCGATCAACGCCCAGTCGCTGTACTTGGTGCGCCAGCGCCTCGCCGCCGTCAAGGTCGAGCCGCTGGACGCGGCCGGCGCCCGGCTGCTGCTGGTCCGCGACCAGGCCCAGGGCTTCTACACCGGCGAGAACCAGCACACCCCCGGCAAGGTGGTGCGCACCATGGAGTTCAGCCGCGCCGTCACCGAGCAGGTGGTGCGCTACGCGGTCCGCCGGGCCCACGACCTGTGGCCGGAGGGCCCCGCGCGGGTGCAGATGGCCTACAAGTTCCACCTGCTGGACGGCGCGCTGGACGACTGGGCGGCCGACCTGTCCGCCGAACTCGGCATCGAGATCACGCTGTTCCAGCCCGACACGGTCAACCGCAATCTGATCACCAACGGCCCGGAGGACCGCACCGTGCTGGTCGCGGGCAACGAATGGGCCGACATCATGCACGTGGTGCTGCTCGACCGGTACGGCTCGGAGCGGCAGGAGAATCGTTGCACCGAGAACGTGAACCTCCACCCGGAGCTGAACGGCCTCACCGAGTACCAGACGGTGCACGGCTCGGCCGACGCGCTGGCCGGCCTCGACGTGGTCAACCCCGTCGCCACCGTCCGGGCCGCCGCCCGGATCGCCGAACGCCACGCGGACTGTCCGGGCGCCGAGGCCGCCGTCGAGGCGGCGCTGGCCGCCGCCCAGGCCCGCGGGGCCCGCACGCCCGACCTCGGCGGCACCGCCGGCACCACCGAGGTGGTGGACGCGGTGCTGGGCGAGCTCCGGGTGGCGTTAAAGCCCTTCGTGCCCGCCGCCAGGTCCGGCTCGGCACGCGTCGCCGCCTCCTCGGGCACCGATCGGGCGGGCGCCCGGTGAGTACCACCGCCGCAACCACCGCCACACCGACGGCCCTGGTGGTCGTCGACGTACAGAACGACTTCTGCGCCGGCGAGGTCGCCGCCGCCCGCTTCCCCGGGGATCCGGCCCGCCTGGCCCGGGTCGCCGAGCGCACCGCCACCGCCGTCGACCGGGCCCGCGCGCTCGGCGTCGAGGTGCTGTTCGTGCGCTTCCTCGGCGACGAAGCCCACCAGGGTCCGGCCTGGCAGCGGCGCGACGCGGCGCTCGGCAAGCGCCCCAAGTGCCTGGAGGGCAGCTGGGGCGCCGAGTTCCACGCCGCCCTGCCCCGGCCCGACGAGGCGGTGTTCACCAAGCTCGCCTGCTTCGACGCCTTCCTCGACCCCGCGTTCGAGCCGTACCTGCGCTCCCGCGGCATCCAGCACCTGGTGCTGGCGGGCGTGTTCACCGACGTGTGCGTCGACTCCACGGCCCGCACCGCCTTCCAGCGCGGCTTCCACCTCACCGTGCTCCGCGACTGCACCGCCTCGCTGCACCTCGCCGACCAGGACATCCTGGATTTCATGGCCAAGGTGTACGGCGCCCGGATCACCGACCTCGCGGACGAACGCCCCTTCGTCCTGCCGGAATTGACCACCGCTACCGCCCGGGCAGGGCAGTCGTGACCGTGAGCGCCACCGTTCTGGACGACCCGGGCGTCACCGCCGGCGTCGGCCGCACCGCACTGCTGGTCGCGCACGCCCGCGCGCTGGAGGCCCGCCGGCCCGACGCGCTGGCCGTCGACCAGTTCGCCGAACACTTCGTCCGCGCCGACCCGGGCTGCGCCGACTGGCCGCGGCATCCGGACGAGATCGCCCCGGGCGACCCGCTGTGGGGCCGGCTGGCGAGCTACTTCGCGCTGCGCACCCGGGTGCTGGACGCCCACCTGATGACGGCCGCCCGGGCCGGGGTGCGCCAGGTGGTGCTGCTCGGCGCGGGCCTGGACTCGCGCGCGCACCGCCTGCCCTGGCCGCCCGGCACCACCGTGTGGGAGCTGGACCGGCCGGAGGTGCTGGCCTTCAAGCAGCGGGTGCTGGACGAGCTGGAGGCCGTCCCGTCGGCCTGCCGCCGCACCGTGCCGGTCGACCTGCGCGGCCCGTGGCCGCAGGCGCTGACGGACGCGGGGCTGGATCCGCGGCTGCCGGTCGCCTGGCTCGCCGAAGGGCTGTTCCTGTACCTGCCCGCCGAGGCCGAGCTGCGGGTGGCGGGCACGCTGGACGAGCTCAGCGCGCCGGGCTCCACGCTGGCGTACGAGGTCAAGCTCGGTCTGGAGGCGTCCAAGGTGCGCTCCAGCCCGGTGTACGAGGCCGCCCGGACCAGGATCGGCCTCGATCTGCTGTCGCTGTTCGCACCCGGGCCCCGCCCGGACACCGCGGCGCACCTGCACGCGCTCGGCTGGGCGACCACCGTCCGCACCCCGTTCGACCACGCGGCGGGGCTGGCCCGGGCGCCGCGCCGGGAGCAGAACGACGCGCTGGCCGCCAACCGCTGGATCACCTGCGTCAAGGGGCGTTGACGAACGAACGGGGCCGGGCAGTCGCTGCCCGGCCCCGTCCCCTGCCCGTGGGAACTCAGTACGGCTTGACCAGCACGTGCGCGGCGCCGGGGATGCCGATCTTGAGGAGCTCGTCCTCCTCCGGCGTGGTGGGCGTGCCGGTCTCCTGCTTGAGGATGGCCCGGGACAGCGACTGGACGAACATCGCCCGCGGGCGGCGGCGGTCCTCCCAGGCCTGGAGGGCGGCGGCCACGTCCTCGGTGGCGTCCAGCTCCTGGGCGAGCACCAGGGCGTCCTCGACGGCCATCGCGGCGCCCTGCGCCAGGTGCGGGGTGGAGGCGTGCGCGGCGTCGCCGGCCAGCACCACCCGGCCGACGTGCCAGGGCGCGTCCACGGTGACCTGGGAGATCCGCGAGTAGACGACGGTGGACGGGTCGGTGATCTGCGCGAGCGCCTCGGCGACCGGGCCGGTGAAGTCGGCCAGCCGCTCGGTGAGCTGCTCGTGGGCGCGCTCCGGGTCGGGGCGGAAGTCCTCGGCCTCGGCGAACACCGAGCCCAGGTACATCAGCTCGTCGGTGATCGGGGTGAGCAGCGCCTTCGCGGCCAGGTTGCCGGTGCTCATCAGCACGCCCTGAAGGTCGGCCCGCCGGGGCAGGGTGACCCGCCAGTTGGCGAAGCCGGTGTACTCGGGGCGGAAGCGGTCGCCGTACAGGCGGGTGCGCAGCGGGGAGCCGATGCCGTCGAAGCCGACCACCAGGTCGTAGCGGCCGGTGCTGCCGTCGGACAGTGTGACGTCCACGCCCGCGCCGTCGTCGGCGAGTTCGGTGATGGTGGTGCCGAAGTGGACGCGGGCGCCGGCCTCGGTGGCGGCCCGGCCGAGCACCTGGGCGAGCGCGGGGCGGGGTATGCCGTTGTTGGCGGGGGCCTCGTCCATCCGCGGCTGCGGGATCTTCGCGACGGGCCGGCCGGCCGGGTCGCAGATGGTCAGCACCTCCCATTCGAAGCCGACCGCCAGGCAGTCGTCCAGGATGCCGATCTCGCGCATCACGTGCAGGGCGTTGGAGGGCTGGATGATGCCGACGCCGAGCGCGTCGAACTGCTCGCGGAGCTCGGCGACCTCGACGCTGTGGCCGCGGCGGGCGAGTGCGACAGCGAGAGTGAGTCCGCCGATGCCGCCGCCGTGGACGAGGACACGCAGGGGTGTAGCCATGGTCATCTCCAGTGGGTTCGGGGGGTTGGGCGGGAGTGGGCGCTGGGGCCCGGGAAGGAAGGTCTCAGCCGACGGGCAGCGCCATCAGGTGGTCGACCAGGGAGAGCAGCACGTCCCGGCCGAAGTTCCGCTCGCGGACGTCGCCGACCAGCATCGGGACGTGCGGGTCGAGGTCGAGCGCGGCCCGGATCTCCTCGTCGGAGCGGGTGTTGACGCCGTGGAAGCAGTTGATCGAGACCACGAACGGGATGCCCCGGCTCTCGAAGAAGTCGATCGAGGCGAAGCTGCTCTCCAGCCGGCGGGTGTCGGCGATGACCACACCGCCGAGCGCGCCGTTGACCAGGTCGTTCCACATGAACCAGAAACGTTCCTGGCCGGGCGTGCCGAACAGGTACACCACCAGCTCGGGGCTGACGGTGATCCGGCCGAAGTCCAGCGCGACGGTGGTGGTGGTCTTCTGGTCGACGCCGGCCAGGTCGTCCACGCCGACGCTGGCGGTGGTGAGGTACTCCTCGGTGCGCAGCGGAGCGACTTCGCTCACGGCACCGACCAGGGTGGTCTTGCCGACGCCGAAGCCGCCGGCGACCAGGATCTTGACCGCGGCGGCTCCCGCCTGGGTGGTCGTCATCTCACAGTCTCCTCAGTCCCTCACGTACGGCGGCGAGCAGGCCGCGGTCGGCGCCGCCCGAGGCCCGGGCCACCGAAATCGGGGCCCGGGCGGTCAGGAGGCCCTGTTCGACGAGGTCGCCGAGCAGGATCTTGGTCACGGACACCGGCAGGTCGAGGTCGGCGGCGACCTCGGCGACGGCGGCGGGGGTCCGGCACCGGTTGAGGATCAGCCGGTGCTCGGGCTGCAGCCGGCCCGGCCGGACCGGCGCCCCGTGGGCGTCGACCGGCTCGGTCACGGCGGTGAGCAGGGTGATGAGGGTGAAGTCGTCACGCTCGGGCGCGGTGCGGCCGCTGGTGATGGTGTACGGGCGGACCATGCTGTCCGCGCCGTCGTCGTGCTCGTCGTCGTCCCAGTAGGGGCTCACCCGCGCTGCCCGCCCCGGGCGGCGAACGCGTCGAAGTCTCCGCGCTGCGGGGTGCTGAGCTTCTGGCCGACCTGCTGGACCAGGTTGTGCATGGCCAGCGACATGACCTCGGCGTCGACGTCCTGGGACGCGACGACGGCGAGGTGGGTGCCCTGGCCGGCGGCGATCACGAACAGCCACAGGTCGGCGAGTTCGACGATCACCTGGTGGACGGTGCCGCCGGTGAACAGCTGGCCGACGCCGCGGGCCAGGCTCTGCTGGCCGGTGGCGATGGCGGCGAGGCGTTCGGCGTCGGGGCGTTCGATGGTGCGGGAGTGGCTGACCACCAGACCGTCGTCGGAGAGCAGGACGGCGAGCCTCGTCCCGGCCACCGAGTCCACCAGGCCGTCCAGCAGCCAGTCGAGGTCCTGGTGGGTGGAGGTTGTGCGCGTCATGACCGGTCTTCTCTCATCGGGATGGTCGGGGTGTTCCAGGTGTCGCCGGGCTCAGGCCGGCCGTCGGGCTGCGGTGTGGTGTCCGCGTTCGACTTGGCGGCTTCGGCCCGCGCCTCTCTGGACCGCCGCTGGAACGCTCCGACCGCCGCCCCGGCCCGTCGGGGGGCCGGTCGGAACAGCGGGTTCTCGTCCCAGCGCGGCGGAGCGGGGGCGGCCGGCGCGGTGGCCGGGTCGATCCGCAGCTCGTCGACCAGGCTGGCCTGGCGGACGCGGCGCGGCAGTGGCGGCTCGGCGCCCGGCAGTGCCGGCGTGAGCGGCACGTACGGGGCGGGCGCAGCAGGGGCGGGCGCAGCAGGGGCGGGCACGGCCGGGGCCGGCGTCGCCGGGGCGGGCCGGTACTGCGCGGGCACCCCGTACGGGGCGGGCGTGGCCGGCGCGGGCGGCAGTTCGGCGGGGAAGGGGTGCGCGTGGGCGGCCGGGGCACGGTCCTCGTCCGGCCCGCCGTACAGCTCGTGCTGCGGGAACGGATCGGCGGCGGCGTACGGCGCCTCGGTCGGCGGGTACGGCGCGTCGATCGGCGTGATCGGCGCGTCGATCGACGTGATCGGCGTGTCGATCGACGTGATCGGCGTGTACGCGGCCTCGATCGGCTGGTAGGGGGCGTCGACCTGCTGGTAGGGCGCGTCGACCTGCTGCTGGTAGGGCGCGGCCGGCGGCGTGTACCGGTCGCCGGCCGGCGGGTACGACGACTCCTCGGGAGCCGCGTGCAGCTCCAGCAGCGCGTTCTCCTGGTCGGGCGTCTGCGCGAGCGAGGTCGCGGCGGCCAGCGCCTGGCCGCGGGACCGGGTGGGCAGGCCGCCGGGCTGCGGCGCGGCGACCAGCCTCGGGCGGGCGTCCGGCGCGGGGACGATCAGCTCGTCGGGGACGAGCACCACGACGCGGGTGCCGCCGAACGCGGACTGGCGGAACTCGATCCGCAGGCCGGTCTGGTCGGCGAGCCGGGCGATGACGTAGAAGCCGAGGCGGATGTCGTCGCCGCGGGCCAGCACGTCGGCCTTGGGCGGACGGGTCATCAGCAGGTTCGCTTCGTCGATCTGCTCGTCGTCCATGCCGAGGCCGCGGTCCTCGATCTCGATCGCGACGCCGCGGCTGACCCGGCCGGCCCGGACCTCGACCGGGTTCGGCGGGCGGGAGAAGCTGAGCGCGTTCTCGATCAGTTCGGCGAGCACGTGGGCAACGGCGCCGACGGCGCGTTCGGACACCCAGGGGCTGCCGTCGAGGTCGATGACGACCCGTCGGTAGTCCTGCACCTCGCCCTGGGCGGCGCGCATCACGTCCAGCAGCGGGACGGGCTTGCGCCAGCGCCGGTGCGGGGTGCCGCCGGCCATGATGACCAGGTTCTCCTCGTAGCGGCGCAGGCGCGCGGTGAGGTGGTCGAGGTCGAACAGGCCGTCGAGGATCTCGGGGTCCTCGTGCTTGCGTTCCAACTCGTCGAGCTTCTTCAGCTGCTGACCGATCAGCAGCTGGGTGCGGCGGGCGATGCGCTGCAGCAGCCGCTCGTAGGCGCGGTGCTGTTCGGCCTGGCCGACGGCGGCCTGCAGGGCGCTGGTGCGGGCCAGGTTGAACGCCTCGCCGAGCTTGGCGAGTTCGTCCTCGGTGCGGGACCACGGGTCGCGTTCGATCGCGCGGGCGTGTTCCTCGACGTCGATCTGCTCGCCGTTGCCGAGCCGCTCCACCACCTCGGGCAGGGCGTTCTCGAGGTCCTCGGCCTGCTTCTGGAGTCCGCCGATCCGGCGGCGCAGCGTGCGGGTGAGGCGCCAGCTGGTGAAGGCGACCGCGACGAGGGCGACCAGGCCGGCCAGGGTGGTGAGGCCCAGACGGATCGCCAGGTTGATGGTGATGCCCTTGGCCGTCTCGACGATGGCCGCGGTGCGGTACTCCATCAGCCCGACGAGTTCCGGGTTGACGGCGTCGATGGACTGGCGCCAGGTGTCCTTGTCGGTGTTGAGCGGGATCCGGCCGTTGCGGTCGGGGCCGACGGGCTTCAGCAGGTCCTGCTCGGCGCGGCCCTTGGCGAGCCAGCCGGGGCTGTTGGTGATCTGCTGCCACATGGCGGCCTGGTCGGCCTCCAGGTTGGGCGCGACCTTGGTGCCGAACTGGAAGCTCTGCTCGGAGATGGCCTGCCGGACCTGCTGGTAGTCCTCGACGCTCAGCGAGCCGGTCGGCCAGCCGCGGGCGAGCAGCGCGTCGGCGCGGGAGATCATCTCCTTGCCCCAGAACAGGTCGACGAGCGGCGCGGAGACGGTGGTGATCCGGCCTTCGTCGACGTGGCTGAGGGCGCCGAACAGTCGCAGGTCGACCGCGATCAGGTCGGTGTAGTAGCTGTACACCGTGGCCTGCTGCTGGTCGCTGCCGCTGTCCACCAGGGCGCGCTGCGCGGGCAGCTGGTTGATCGCGGCGCGGGCCTCCCGGACGGCGTCGCGGACTTCCTGCGGCGCGCTGCCGGCGTCGATGCCGGACAGCTTCTGGAAGGTGTTGACGGCCTCGTCGGTCTTGCCGCGCTGGGTGCGCAGCGCGTTGGTGACCCCGGTGTGCCCGGCGAGGACCTCGGCGCTCAGGCGCCGTTCCTCCTGCAGGTTGTAGTACACGATGTTGGACGGCTGGCCGGCCTTCTCCGCGAGCATGCCCTGGGCTGCCAGTCGCTGGAAGGAGTACAGGAGCTGTCCGCTGGTGACCGCCCACAGGGCTGCCAGTGCCACTGCAGGGACGATGGCCAGCACGAGCAGGGTCGCTCGGAGCGACAGCCGGCCCTTGATCCGCCGAGACGCGCGCGTGCGCAGGACATTCTCCTAGGAGACGAGGCCAGTCGTTCAGAACTGGTCGAATCTGATGAGGACTCTGACGGATGGATCTTAGTATCACCGTATAACGACCCAAAAAGCCGAGGCGGTCCCGCGCCCGCGCGGCACCGCCCATGGTGTCCCAACACCCGCTCCGACCAGGCACGATGAACCGCTCAGGGGTCAACGCCCCACCGCACGGCGGCTATTCACCATCGGCCCGCTCCGGCTCGCGCGAACTGCCCGCCCCAGCACCGGAACTGAAGCCCCACCCGGCGCCGGACCGGCCCGGCGAACCATCCGTCAGGGTCGCCGGCCGAGCCGTTCCGGAGTCTAGCGCTCCCTTGACCACTCGAAACATGGACTCTGTCGGAAGTTGTCGGAAACCGCATCTGAACGGTCGGAATCGCCCCGAAGGGTCCGAGAATCGCCCAGAACGATCGATTCCGGCACTCGTTGTCGGGATCTTGACACGGCCTCACCTACCGGCTTGCCGGGTGCCGGCGCCTCGTGTCGCCGGTCCGAGTTCGGCGATCAGCCGGCTCGCAGCGCGGGTCCGAGTTCGGCGATCAGCCGGCTCGCAGCGCCGGTCCGAGTTCGGCGATCAGCCGGCTCGCAGCGCCGGTCCGAGTTCGGCGATCAGCCGGCGGTAGGTCTCGAACGCGGGCTTGCGGGCGTGGTCGTCGCGCAGCAGGCCGAAACCGTGGAACAGGCTCTCGCCGCGACTGTCGGCGTCCCGCAGCGCGAACAGCGTGTACCCGTCGATGTTCAGCGCCGCCGCCTGCCCGGCCACCGCCCGCACCACCGTCTCCAGCGCCCGGGCCTGCGCCTGCTCCGACCGCCCCGGCCCGGTGGGCCAGCCGTTCTCGCAGATCCGGATCGGCACCGTGGCCCGGATGCCCGCCTTGGGCAGATCGGTGTGCCGGAAACCGTTCAGCACCCAGCCCACCCCGTCCGCCAGCCGCTCCGCCGGGACGGGGCGGAACACGTCCGGGAAGAAGTCCAGCCCCACGTAGTCGAGCGCGTCCAGGAAGCGCCGGTCGGCGAGTTCGCCGAGCGCGTCCCAGAACGGCGCGGCCGGGCCGAACGACGGCACCGCGTTGAAGCCGACCTCGGCGGACAGGCCGAGCTCGCGCACCTCCTCCTTCGCCGCGACCACGCCCGCCACCAGCGCCTCCCGCACCCCCGGAACGCTGCCGTCCAGCACCGACAGGTCCGCGTTCGGCTCCTCGCAGATCTGCACCGAGCCGAGCCGCGCCCCCAGTTCGCGCACCTGCCCGCGCACGAACCGCTCCCACCCGTCCCGGCTGCCGGTCGGCTCGCGGAACTGCAGCACCAGATCGACCTTCCGCGCCCGCTGCCCGCCCAGGTACGCCTCCCAGCCGTCCGGAGTCTGGCCCGGCGCGCTGACGGTGGTCGCGAAGGACCGGTACACCCGGACCAGGAACTCGCCCTCCTCCCCCTGCAGTTCGTCGAGCGCCTCCGCCACCTGCCGCGGGTCGTCCGGGCTGACCGGGTGCACGATCCCCTGCCCGTCACCGAGCAGCGCCCCCGGGTAGATGCCGAACCTGAACTGCCGCTGCCTGTCGTCCATTTGACCCCCTGGCCGATATTTTTGGTGTGACACCAATTTTTCAGTGACCCTAGCATGGGGTGCATGGGCCTTCGTGAGACCAAGAAGCAGCAGACCCGGACCGCCATCGCGGACGCCGCGCTTCCGCTGTTCCTGGAACGCGGCTTCGACCAGGTCACCGTCGCCGAGATCGCCCGACACGTGGGCGTCTCCACCAACACGGTCTTCAACTACTTCGCCACCAAGGAAGACCTGTTCTTCGACCGGCAGCACGAGGTCGAACAGCAGCTGGCCACCGTCGTCCGCGAACGCCCGCCCGGCACCTGCCCCGTCGCCGCCCTCCGCGACGACCTGCGCACCGCCATCGGCCGTGCCGACCTCACCCCCGACTCCGCCACCTTCCACCGCACCATCGAGGCCAGCCCCGCACTCCGCGCCCGCGAGCGCGAGATCGCCGACCGCGCCGAGACCGCCCTCGCGGCCACCCTCCCCCCGTCCCCCACCACCTTCCTCCTGGCCGGCGCCCTCATCGGCGCCCACCGCGCCACCCACCGCGAACTCCGCCACCGCCTCCTGTCCGGCCACCCGCCACACACCATCGCCACCGACCTCGCGGCAGCCGTCACCACCGCGTTCGACGCGCTGTGCCGCTGCCCGCAGCACCCCTGGGGCCCCTCGTGACGCGAACCACTCCCCCGCACCCGCTCGGCGCCGAGACGCTCTTCCCCCAACTGTCCGCCCACCGCAGCACCACCACCGCGGTCCGCGTCGGCCGCGTCGGCCGCGACGTCCGCGACGGCCGCGACGGCCGCGACGGCGAACTCAACGTCTTCACCTGCCCCAACGACCCTGCCCACCCGACCCGCCGAGCCATTCGGTAGCCCCACCCGCTCCCCCGATCGGGCGGTTTCGCCGCCCGACGGGCCGGACACCCTGCGGGGAACGGAACTCCCTCCTGGGCGAAGGCGGTACGGCGAATTGGAACTCCCCAGCGTGCTCGGCGTGTTCGCACACCCGGACGACGAATCCCTCTCCGCCGGCGGCCTGCTCGCCCGCCACGCGGAGGCCGGGGCCCGGACGGCGGTGGTCACCGCGACATGGGCGGAGGGGACCCACCGGATTCCCGAACTGTCGTGTGCGCTGGACGAGTTGGGTGCGGGGCCGCCCAGGCTTCTGGGCTACGCGGACGCGAAGGTCCCGGACTCCGCGCCCGGGCAGGCCCGACTGCTCGACGCCCCACTCGATCAGGCGGTGGCCCAACTGGTGTCCCATCTACGGGAGTTCCGTCCCGAGTGGGTGGTCACCCACGACGCGTACGGCGGCCTGACGGGCCACCCGGACCACCGGCACACCCACCGCCTCACCGTCCTCGCCGTCCACGCGGCCGCCCTCCCCGGCCTCCACCCCGAACTGGGCGACACCTGGCCGGTCCGACGACTCCTGCTCGCCACCCACCCGCACAGCGCCGCAGAGGAGTTGGGCGCCCTGTTGCTGCGTCCCGGCCGCACCGCGTACAGCGTCCCGGACGCCACCGTCGAGGCCCTCGACGTCACCGCGTGGCTCCCCCGCAAACTCGCCGCCGTCTTCGCCCACCAGTCGGAGGTCACCCGCGGCGCCCTCCCCGGCCGCCTCGCCGCCGCGACGCCGTCCGTCCGCGCCCGGCTGATGCAGACCGAGTGGTACCAGCCGCACCCGCTGCCCAACCTCGCCGCATCCATTGGAAGTTGATCGACCTCGCCTGCTAGACAGTCGACATGCGGCACCCGTCCGTCGAAGGAGTCCCGTGTCAGACCTGACCGTCCGCCTCGCCACCACCGCCGACCGCCCCACCCTGGAACGCCTCTGGCTGATGTTCAGCCACGACATGTCGGAGTTCAACGGCCAACTGCCCAACCCCGACGGCACCTTCCGCGACGACCGCCTCCACCAGGCCCTCGCCGACCCCGACTGGGCCCCCTACCTCGTCACGACCGCCGACCACACCCCAGCCGCTTTCGCCTTCGTCCGCGGCCTGACCGCCCCCACCCGCGTCCTCAACACCTTCTTCGTGGCCCGCGGCGCCAGGCGATCGGGCATCGGCCTCCGCGCCGTCCAACAAGTCGTCGCCATCCACCCGGGCCCCTGGGAAGTCGCTTTCCAGGACACCAACCCCACCGCCGCCCACTTCTGGCGCCGCACCGCGACCACCATCGCGGGCCCCACCTGGACCGAACACCACCGCCCCGTCCCGAACCGCCCGAACCTGCCGCCGGACACCTGGATCTCCTTCAGCACGACCGCAGAAGCCCCCGCCTGAACCCGAGATCCGCCAGCCCCACCCGGCGCCCGCCGTCAGGCACTGCGGCACGCCAACCGGCCAGTGCCGCAGCCGGAAAGGTTCACCGGGTCCGGAGCGAATGAGTGCTTTTCCGGCGCCCACGTCCCCGGCAAGTCCACCTGACCACCTTCCCCCGGCCCCGCACGCCGGAGGCCCGGCTCGCCGCGCGGTGCGGCAGGGGCCGGGCCTCCGGGTGGCGGGGCGTCAAGGCAGGGCCGGTGCCGAGCAGCCGTGGCGTTCGGCGGAGTGCGGGGCGAACGCGGCGAACGCGTCCCGTGCCGAGGCATCCATCGGTGCGAGGCGGTTCCCCAGGTACACCGCCGTGCCGCCGGGGCACTTCGCGGTCGCCCAGCTGAGGCTTCCGTCGGTCCCCGGCTCGATCGCCCCCTGGTCCGGACCGATTCCGCGCCTGGCCTCGTAAGCGAAGGGAGTAGCGGCGGACAGCCTCAGGCCCACGGTCTTGGGGTTGTCGGGCATCAGGACGGCACAGTCCTCGATCGGTGCGGCGCCATCGGCCGGGCTCTCGCGCACCTGCCCGGCCACGCCGGCGCAGGTGCCGCTCGCCTTCCCCGGCTGGGCGGTTCCGATGTCCGACCGGCCCGGCACCTGCTCGATCTTCCCGCCGAGCGTTGCGCCGCAGCCCCAGATGTCGTTGGCCCGCTGCGCGGTCCGGGCGCCGATCCGGCCCGGCCGGGAGCGTTGCTGTCGTCCACGACCGAGGTCAGCCAAGCGTCCGTCAGCGGGTCGATGATGTTCTTGGCCGGCCGGGCAGAATGTCGGCCACCGCCACAACGCTCTGCACCGCCTTGGCGCTCCAGGGCGCGAACCGGTCCGGGGCTTGACGTGGCATGGACGAGAAGCGAAGGTGAGCGGCACCATCTGACATGTTGTGTGTGAAATAGTACTGATCCACTCGCACGGGAAGGCCGGGCCATGGACCTGGAGCTGCGGCATCTGCGGGTGCTTTGCGCGATCGCGGATACCGGCAGCGTCGGGCGGGCGGCTGCGGCAATCGGCGCTTCGCAGCCGGCGACGAGTACGCAACTGCGGCGGATCGAGCGGCACTTGGGGGCGATGGTGTTCGAGCGGACGGCGGCCGGCGTGGTGCCGACCACTTTCGGGGCGGAGGTCCTCGCCGCCGCCCGCGAGGTGCTGGCCCGGGTGGACCGGCTGGGGGACGCCGTCGCCGCCAACGGTGAGCGGCCGCACCGCGAGTTGCGGGTGGCCGCGGGCTGTCCGGCGCTGCTGCCGGGGACGCTGGCCCGGACGCGGCAACTCCGGCCGGAGATACGGTTCTCGCTCACCGCCGGGCCCGACGAGCCGTTCGATCTCGCGCTGGCCCTCGACCATCCCGACTCCGGCCTGCGCCCCACGCCGACGCTCGCCGCGCGCGTTCTCGCCACCGAGCCGGTGTTCGTCGCCCTGCCGGCCGCCCACCCGCTCCGGCACCACGCCGAGCCGGCCCTCGCGGATCTGGCCGGCGAGACCTGGCTGCTGCCCGCCGCCGACGGCACCGCGTGGCCGGTGTTCGTCCGGGCGGCCTGCGAGTCGGCAACGGCGAAGCCCGTGGCGGTCAGCCAACTGCCGTACGGGCAGCGGGAGATACAGGATCTGGTGGCGGCGGGGCTGGGCGCGACCCTGGTCCCCGCCAGTACGCCGCCCGCTGCGGGGGTTCTGATCAAGCCGCTGCTCGGCGCGCCGTTGTGGCTGCGGTACGTGCTGCTGTGGCGCCGGGCCGCCCTCGGTCCGGCGCTCGTCGACACCCTGTTCGGGGCGGCCACCGCCGCGTACCGCGAACTCGCCGCCGGGGCACCGCACTTGCACAGTTGGGCGAGCCGGACCTTCCGCCCGCCCCGCACCTGACGACTCCCGGGGGGAAGGTCAACACCCAAGAACAACCCTCCGGTGTTATGCCGCCGCAGTGCAATGTCATATGACCTGTGACATTGTTCTGGCCCCCGCCCCGGTGCCACGATGCATGCACCCCACCTCAGCTCCCCATCCCCCACAGGAGAAGCAGTGCGCATATCCCTTCCCGCACTGGCGGCCGGCCTGCTGGCCGGTTGTGCCACGGCGGCCACCCTGCTGCCCGCCCCGGCCTTCGCGGCGACCGGCGGACAGTCGAAGGCCGCCGCCCCGGCCGCATCCGCTGCCAAGAGCGACCGCAGCGCCGCCCCCAAGCCGCTCGGCCCGATCGTCGAGGCCGCCCCGGAGACCCACGCCCCGGTCTCGGCCCCGCTGCCCCCGGCGCTGCTCGGACAGGTGGTGATGGGTCAGCCGGCCGGCACCACCGTACAGACCACGCCCCGCCCGGTGAAGAAGGGCGAGAAGCAGAACCAGCCGGCCGGCCTCGCCGCGCAGACCTGCGCGCCCGCCGACTTCGGCAGCCGCTCCGGCGCGGACCTGGTGGCGTTCGTCAAGGGATCGCCCACCAGCTGCATCGGCACGCTGTACAACGTGACGGGCAGCGACGCGGGCGCGATCTTCAAGCAGGCCAACATGCTGACCGTCGCGAACGCCTTCAAGGACCTGGCGGCGACGTACGACGGCACCAACAGCGCCAACATCCTCCAGCTGGTGCAGTTCCTGCGGGCCGGCTACTACGTCCAGTCGTACAACTCGGGCGCGGTCGGCAACTACGACTCGACGCTGACCGCCGCCACCAAGGCGGGCCTGGACACGTTCCTCTCCGGGCAGCACTGGCAGGACGTCTCGGACGCCAACGGCATCGTGCTGTACGACGTGCTGGTGCTCACCGACAGCGCCAACGTGCAGGCGAGCTACCTGAACACGTACAAGCAGGTGCTGAACGGCTACAACAACAGCTACAACGCGTACCCGAAGATGGTCAACGCGGTGAACGCGGTGCTGTTCGCCCCGCTGTGGCGCGCCAACTGGAACACCGACTTCGTCAACGCGCTGAACGCCGACACCAGCCTGGTCACCACGCTCGGCAACTTCGCCCTGAACCACAAGGACCTGCTGGGCACCGGCAACTCCTTCCTGGACGTCAACGCGGGCAACGACCTGGCCCGGATGTCCGGCGACAGCACCACCGTCGAGGCCGCGACCCGGCCGCTGATCAAGCAGATCCTCGACTCGACGCCGATCGCCGGCCCGGGCGGCCCGCTGTACGTGCACGCGGCGTTCCAGTCCAACGAGTTCAACCGCGCCCAGTGTTCGACCTTCGGCATCTGCGACCTGCCGAACAAGCTGATCAACGCCGTCCTGCCGAACGTCCTGGTCTGCGACAACAAGACGCTGCGCGCCCAGGCGCTGACGGTCGCCCAGCTCCAGCCCGTGTGCGAGAGCCTGCGCGGCGAGGACGCGTACTTCCACAACCTGGTCAAGGACAACGGCCCGATCCCGGGCCAGTACGGCTCCACCCTGGACCTGCCGGTGTTCGCCAGCGCGGCCGACTACCAGACCTACTCGTGGGCGATCTGGAACAACTCCACCGACAACGGCGGCGTCACCATCATGGATCCCACCGACCCGGCCAACAAGCCGGTGTCGATCATGTACCAGAAGTCGTGGAACGACGACTTCGCGGGCAACGTGTGGAACCTCAACCACGAGTACACCCACTACCTCGACAACATCTACGACATGAAGGGCAACTTCACCACCGAGACGTCCGTCCCGGACATCTGGTGGATCGAAGGCGTCGCCGAGTACGAGTCGTACGGCTACCGGGGTGTGACCGACACCCAGGCGATGACCGAGGCCGCCAAGCACACCTACAAGCTCAGCACGATCTTCCAGAACACGTACCTCAACTCCGACTCCACCCGGGTCTACCCGTGGGGCTACCTCGCCGTGCGCTACATGATGGAGAAGCACCCGGCGGACGTCACCAACATGCTCGGCCACTTCCGCACCGGTGACTACCAGGGCGGCTACGCGGTCTACAACGGCCTCGGCACCTCCTACGACGCCGACTTCGACGCCTGGCTGACCCAGTGCGCCGCCGGCGCGTGCTTCGCCACCGGCCCGACCGCGCTGTTCAACCAGTCGGTGAACGGCGCGACGGTCACCCTCACGGACCGCTCGGTGGTCACCAACTCGCCTGCGCAGCTGACCTCCTGGCACTGGACCTTCGGTGACGGCAGCTCCTCCGACGAGCGCAACCCCTCGCACACCTACGCCAAGGCCGGCACCTACACCGTCGCGCTGACCGTCACCGACTCCACCGGCCGCTCCACCGCGACCCCGGCCAGTGTCACCGTCACCACCGGCAGCGGCGGCGGCACCACCCTGCCGACCTGCACCGACCAGCGCACCGACGCGATGGGCCAGAACTGCCAGCGCACCGGCCGCACCCGCACCGCCGGCAGCGTCGACTACCTGTACGTCTACCTGCCCGCCGGCACCAGCACCCTGAAGATCACCACCACCGGCGGCACCGGCACCGCGTACCTGTACTACAACGACGCCACCTGGGCCTCCCCCAGCGCGTACACCGCCTCCTCCACCACCCCGAACAGCACCAGCCAGACCATCACCGTCACCAACCCCTCGGCCGGCTACCGCTACCTGAGCCTGTACGCGGCGACCGACTTCACCAACGTCACCGTCGCCACGCAGTTCTGACCCCCACACCCCCACCTGCCGACGGGCAGTCACGGCCTCCCTTGCCGCGGCTGCCCGTCAGCGGTCTCCGCGCGTCAGTGGTATCCGCGCGTCAGTGGGATCCGCCCGCCAGCCTTCGCGCCGCAGCCGCCCGCACGGCCGGGGACTCCACCGGGCTCGCGCTCAACTCGGCCAAGCGGATGCTCAGTTCGGGCCCGTCCGGTGCATTCTCGACGGCGAAAAGGCGGGCATCCTCCTCGCAGTCCCACAGCGACTCGGTCAGTTCCGCATCCACCTCGCCGGGCCGGATGGCCGCCAACGCCCTCAGGTACGAGGGGCGTTCGTACGAGTGCGGGGTGTGCGCCCAGAACCGGTGCAGCACAGGCGCGGCCTCGGCGGCGGCCGGACCGAGCCGGGCCAGCCCGTCGGCAACCCAGTGCGAGCCACACCACTCACCCGCCACCCACTGCCGCTCCAACTCCGCCAGCAGCAACGGGAGATCACGCACGTCGCCGTGCCGGGCCAGGACCCCGAGGCCGAGCCCGGCCAGCCAGGGGCGGGGCGACCGGGCCCACGCGCGGGCGTCCTCGACCGCGGCCACGCCGAGGCGCTCCACCACCCGGCCCAGCCGCGGCAGTGCCCGATCTCCCAAGAAGGCGGGCTCCGCGGTGAACAACCCCGGTACCAGCGGCAGGATTTCGGACACGGGTGGGCGATCGGCCAGCGCACGGACGGCCGCCACCCGCTCCGGCAGCGAACTCCCGCCGTCGGCCAGCAGCGCGAGCAGCCGGGTGTTACCGGCGGCGAGCGAATGCACATGCCGTCCGGGCCCCCGCTGCGGCCTCTCCGGCATCAACTCCCGCCAGCGCAACCAGGGTTCGGAGGCGGGGTAGTCGGGCTCGGCCCCACCGAGACGGCGCACCGCGTCCTCCGCGAGGTCGTCCCACCACGGCACCGGCCAGCGGTCGGCGAGGGTGTCCAGCACGTCCTGCCAGCACTCGCCCTGCCGCACGTACCGGCGCAGCACCTCCCGCGCCGCGACCGATCCGGTCAGCGCGAGAGCGGCGAGAATCTCGCAGGCACGCTCGCGGGCGCCCTGGTCCGCCCCTTCGGCCTGCTGTCGCAGCAGGTCGATCGGCAGCGCCAACTCCCCTACGAGCTGGGCGTGGTAGTCGTGCCGGTCGTCACTGGAGTCGTACCGAGTGTCCCGCCGCAGGCAGTCCAGCAGGGCCGCAGCCCCGGCTTCCCGGTCGTCCTTCGCTCTCAACCACCCCGCGCCCCGCCCGCGTTCGAGCAGGCCGAGCAGGGTGTCGGCCGGCGCGTACTGCGCCGGTCCGTCGCTCTCATCCGTCACAGCGTCCGAGGATGCCCACCCAACTCGCCCACCGCGAACGGTTTTCCCACTCGCCTGCCAGGCAGAGACGTTCAGCTCCGCCCTCCGCCCCTCATCCACAACCGGCCCGCACCCCGCTCCCGTTCGAGCAGGCCCCATCACCGCGCACCGGCCGGGGCCGCCCTGCTCTGTCGCGCCGTCCAACTCGCCCACCGCGAAACGGACTTCCGCCCACCTTCCGGCAGGAGCGTTCAGGCCCGTCCCCGGACCAGCGGGAGGAAGACCTCGTCGACGATCTCCACCAAGACCTCGTCGGGGACGACAGGAACGCCGCGCAGCAGGTATTCGGTGCGCAGCAGGGCCATCGGCGTGGCGGCGACGCGGGGGTGCACGGCGGTGGCGGGGGCCTCGCCGCGGGTGGTGGCGTTGGCGAGGATGGTCAGCCAGGCCTCGTCGAGCGGGTCGGGGCGGTCGGGGTCGCGGAGTCGGGCGAGGAGTTCGGGTGTGCCGCCGGCGGCGGCGAGGAGGCCGCGCAGGATCTCGCCGTAGGGGGAGGACCAGGTGCGGTTGGCGCGGCGCAGCAGGTCGAGGGCGTCGTCGCGGAGGCTGCCGGTGTCGGGCGGGCGGGTTTCGGCGGCGGCGAGGCGGCGGTAGGCGGCGATGCCGAGTGCGGTGCGGTGGGGCCAACGCCGGTACAGGGCGTTCTTGTTGGTGCCGGCCCGGCGGGCGACTTCGTCCATGGTGAGTCCGGCCACGCCCTGCTCGAGCAGGAGTTCGCCGGCGGCGGCGAGGATGGCGTCCTCGAGTTCGGCGCCGCGTCGTCTGGTCGCTGTCACCTGCCACCTCCACTCATTGCCGGCTTCGGGTCTCCGTCCGAATGCTATGTCCTTGCCGAAACAAGGTACCGGCCGTACCCAATTCCACGTAAGGTACGAGCCGTACCCTACTTCGCGAGGAGAGGACGGCTTCGCCGTGCGCGTTTTCGGCATCACCTACGACACCGGCTTCCGCGGCACCACCGGAACCACCACCCGGGAGCCCTTCGACCCCGACACCGTGCGCCGCGAAATGCTGGTGATCCGTGAGGAGTTGCACTGCGACGCGGTGCGTATCACCGGCGCCGAACCGGACCGGCTGGAGCTTGCCGCCCGGTACGCCGCCGAGGCCGGACTCGAGGTCTGGTTCTCGCCGTTCACCAACGGGCTCACCCAGCCGCAGCTGTTCGAGCTGCTGGTGGACTGCGCCGAGCGGGCCGAGAAGCTGCGGGCCGGCGGCGCCGAGGTGGTGCTGCTCACCGGCTCCGAGATCTCCCTGTTCACGGACGGTTTCCTGCCCGGCGCCGACTACCTCGAACGCGCCGGCGTGCTCGCCGACCAGGCCCGGTTCCGCACCCTGCTGCCCGAGCTGCACCGCGCGCTGAACGCCTTCCTGGCCCGTGTCCTCGGCGCGGCCAGGTCGCGCTTCGGCGGGCGGATCGGCTACGCCTCGCTGCCGTTCGAGGGCATCGACTGGGCCCCGTTCGACGTGGTCGCCACCGACGCGGGCTACCGCGACGCCACCAACGCCGAGTTGCTCGCCCCCGGCCTGCGCGCCCTCACCGGCCAGGGCCGGCCCGCCGCCGTCACCGAGTTCGGCTGCGGCAGCTTCACCGGCGCCGCCGCGCTCGGCGCCCGCGGCGACCGCGCCGTGCTCTTCGACGCGCACGGCCGCGCCGACCGGTTCGCCGAGCCGCTCGCCCGCGACGAACAGGAGCAGGCCGACTACCTGCTCGACCTGCTCGCCGAATTCGAGAACTCAGGCCTGGACGCCGCCTTCGTGCAGACCTTCGCCCACTACCACCTGCCCGGCTCCGACGACCCCGACCGGGACTTCGACCGCGCCTCGTTCGGCATCGTCCGCCCGCTCCCGCCCGGTCGCCCGTCCGCCACCCACCCGGGCCTGCCCTGGGAGCCGAAGGCCGCCTTCCACGCCCTCGCCGCCTACGGCAGTCAACGCCGCTGACGCCCGGTCAGGGCTGTCGGCTCCGTGCGGCACATTTCCGCCATGAAATCCCGTACCGCCGGCATGTGGTGGGGCACCACCATCGAGGCTCCCGATCCCGCCGCCCTCGCCAGGTTCTACGTCGGGCTGCTCGACTGGCACCTCGGCCACGAACAGCCCGGCACCGCCGTCGTCGCGGCCTCCCGGCAGGGTCCGTTCCTGGTCTTCCAGCAGGCCGACGGCTACCGCCCACCGACCTGGCCCCCCGGTGGAGGGGCAGCAGCGCCCGATGATGCACCTGGACTTCCAGGTCGCAGACCTCGACGCCGCTGCCACCGAGGCCCTCGCCCTCGGCTCCACCCTCGCCACCCACCAGCCGCAGCCGCACGTGCGCGACCTGTTCGACCCGGCCGGCCACCCGTTCTGCCTCTGCCACGACCCGTCCTGACGGCCCACCACCCGCTCGGCCATCGAGCGGGTGGACCAGTGCGTGGCGTTCTTCGGCTCCATCTCCGGCGGCACGTGCAGGCCGGCTGTCCTCATGGGGAGATCCATGCCGGCATCGACGAAAGCTGCCGGATCGAGCAAATGACGGAATCACGAGACATGAGGCGCAAATGCCGGCCCGCCAGGAGATTCTGTCACCTTGAACCGGGCGGCCAGATCCGCAAAAGGCCGGTCGACGTACTCGGGCGGAACGTCAAGTTCTGCGATTTTGCGGTCCTCGCTGGGGCGAAGGCGGACCCTGACGCGGTCGTCACCCTCCTCAATGATCTCCGCAAGGGCGATGATGCTCCCGTCGGCGCCGAACGACACTTGAACGCGCATGAGCCGGACCAACCTCTCCGTTTTACACAGTGACAAGCATGAGGACAATGACGAACTGCGTGTTTCCGGTCGCCTGGAGCTCCAAGCCCCAGAAGGGCGGAATCGGATTATCCCCCTCCCAGTACGAGTACTCCGTCAGATACTGGAGCCTGGAGAGTGCGTCAGTGAAGGGGTGAAAATATGCCGTCGGTCGAATCCAGGAGAACTGGTTCGGATTCTTGCCGAAGTCGTAGTCATACAGTTGCTGCTGGCCGTCCGCAAGGAACAGGAAGCCGCTGCGGATAAGCTCGACATTTGCCACACTTCTCCCCTTTTCTTTCCATCGATCAATGGGGAACTTTTTTGTAGAACAACTGTTCCCCTTGCCGCCTTTTCGTGAACGTGGATGCTATTGAGATGACTCGATTGGCACAGTGCGCGGTCCGGGCAGCCTTGAAGTCGCCGGGCAGGTCGTCCTCCTGGCCGCGCTACCGCATCGCACCCTCGGCCCAGTGACGTGCGTCGGAAATTCGGAGTTGATCAGGAATGACTCGTGTCGGTCCGAAAATGCCGCCGCTGTCGGTCACCGATGGGCAGCGGCATAGGCTCCAGGGCATGCACAGCACCCTGACAGAGCACGCCCGGTGCCTTTACGGAGACGAGTACCGGCCTGCACCGGAGTGCGACGGCGACCACCGGGAGCACTACTTCGTCGAAGAGCTGACCTTCGCCGGCGCAGATTCGATCCTCGCCATGCTGCGTGAACTGAGCCCGCACCTCGTCGACGGCCACCTGCCGGTCTGGGTTCGCAACCTGGCCTACCGTCTGGTGCTCCTGCAGCGACCGGACGAGCCGGCGTTGCTGCGAGAGGCCGCCGAGAGCCTCTGGCTGCACGGACCGGACTGGGACGACATCGCGGCAGAACTGAAGCGGCGGGCCGACTCGCTGGAACCGGGCTGAGCCGAACGGCTCCGGCGAGGATCGTCCGGGAGAGGCGGGAACAGTGCACAGTCGGAATGACCCCTCCCGGCAGTAGTCCAGGAGATCCTCAAAGGCCGGTGGTCAAACACTTCGGGGCGCCCGCAAAGGTCTCGGCAGAGGTCAAGGGCGACGAGGACCCGACGGCTGCCTCGAGTACGGTCTCGCCGCAGGTGACTGCGTCGGCCCGGGCTCCCGCGCTCGTCGCCGCGTCCTACCCACGCCCGCGCACCTCCCGCCGGTGCCCGGGCCGTGAGAGATCTCGACCAGCACCGACGTGCTTGCCGGCCGTCACCCCCGGCCGTGTCCCGGCTCGCCACCGTCGCGGGCGTGGCAGAAAAGGTGGGGTATCCGTCATTGCTGTCGCCGTAAGCACTTGCGAGGGTGGGGACATGGCCGATCGCAGCGTGCTCTTCGTGCTCTTCGACGGGGTGCAGAGCCTCGATGTCACCGGCCCGCTGGAAGTGCTCGCGGCGGCCGGTTACCGGATCCGCACCGCCTCGCCCGGCGGGCTCCCGGTGCGAACAAGCAGCGGGCTGCGCCTGCTGCCCGACGAGGACCTCGCCCACGCGGCCGCCCCGCACACCCTGATCACCCCCGGCGGCCCGGGCACCCGGAACCCGACGCCCGAACTCATCGAGCAGATCGGCGAGTTGGCCGAGCGAGCAGAGCGCATCGCGTCCGTCTGCACGGGCGCGTTCCTGCTCGCCGAGGCGGGGCTGCTGTCCGGACGGCGCGCCACCACGCACTGGGCACACAGCGCGGAACTGGCCCGCCGCTTCCCGGACGTCACCGTCGATCCCGACCCGATCCACGTCCGGGACGGGCGGGTGGCCACCTCCGCCGGGGTCACGGCAGGCATCGACCTGGCGCTCGCCCTGGTCGAGGAGGACCTCGGCCGCGAACTCGCCCTCGGCATCGCCCGGCACCTGGTGATGTTCCTGCGGCGGCCGGGCGGCCAGGCCCAGTTCTCCACCCAGCTGGCCGCCCAACTCGCCGTCCGGCAGCCACTGCGCGAGCTGCAGCGCTGGATCACCGAACACCCGGACGCCGACCTGTCCGTCGAGGCCCTGGCCCGCCGCGTCGCGCTGTCGCCGCGCCAGTTCGCCCGGGTGTTCGCCACCGAGACCGGCACCACCCCCGGCCGCTACGTGGACGGCATACGGCTGGAGATGGCCCGCCGCCGGCTGGAGGACAGCGACGACGGCGTCGAACAGGTTGCCCGCCTCTGCGGCTACCGCAACCCGGAGGCCATGCGCCGCGCCTTCGCCCGCACGCTGTCCGTCAGTCCGATCGACTACCGCCGCCGCTTCCGCCACACAGCTTGACGGAGCGTCAGTCCATTCGAGAGAGAGGCACCCGATGAAGATCGCCATCCTGCTCTACGACCGCTTCACCGCGCTGGACGCCGTCGGCCCGTACGAGGTCCTGGCCCGGATGCCCGGCGCCGAGGTGGTGTTCGCCGCCGACCGGCGCGGCCCGGTCCGCGCCGACCTGGGCAGCCTCGCGCTCACCGCCGACGCCGCCCTGGACGAAGTCACCTCCGCCGACCTGCTGCTGGTCCCCGGCGGGCCGGGCTCGACGGCGCAGCAGGGGAAGCCCGAGGTGCTGGAGTGGCTGCGGGCCGTCGACGCCACCACCACCTGGACCACCTCGGTCTGCACCGGCTCGCTCCTGCTGGCCGCCGCCGGGCTGCTCACCGGCCGCCGCGCCACCACCCACTGGTTCCTGCCGCAGGCGCTGGCGGCGTTCGGTGCCGAGCCGGTCGAGGAGCGGGTGGTGTTCGACGGCAAGTACGCGACCGCCGCGGGCGTCTCGTCCGGCATCGACCTGGGCCTGCACCTGGCCGGCCGGATCCACGACGACGCGACCGCGCAGGGCATCCAGTTGCTGATCGAGTACGACCCGCAGCCGCCGTACACCGCTGGCTCCGTCAGGACCGCCCCGCCGGCCGTGATCGACGCCCTGCGCGCCCAGTTCGCAGCCCCCAAATAAAAGCCCCGGCCCGGGCCCGGTCATCCCTCGGCGGGGCCGCGCCCGGGCTGCGGGACGACGAAGAACTCGCTGACGAATCCGGTGACTTGACCGTCGGCGTCACGGCCCACCCAGGTCGGATAGTGGCCGTCGCCCCAGCCGGTGGTGAACGCCACCATGGTGTGGCCGCTCGCGGGGTCGGTGACGGTGGCCGGGCGGGGGCCGGCGTCGTGGATGGCGTCGACGACCGGGTCGGCGTCCTGCTCGACCAGTTCGCCGATCGGGCCGACGGCGGACGCGTCCAGGAAGCAGCCGCTGCCCGCGTCCACGCCGTACCCGAAGAAGTCGCCCGGGCCGAGCCGGTGTTCGTCCTGGCCCTCGCTCAGCGCCAGCTCCCACCGCACCGCCGGCCGGTCGCCGACCCGCAGCAGGGCGGCGGCGATCCGGGTGTCCGAGGAGCCGGGGCCGTACGCGTTGCGCACCTCGACCACGGCGAGCGTGACGGGGTAGCTGCCCGGCGGCGCGACGGCGAGGAACGGCTCGTTCTCGTCCACCAGTCCGATCACCGGATCGCACGCCACCAGCCGGCCGGTGGGCAGCGCCAGCACCGCTTCGGGCAGCGCGACCACGGTGGCGGTGCGGTCGTGCCCGCAGTCGTACTGGCTGCCCGGAGTGAACAGTCGCGCCACATCGGGGGCCGCAAGGGGCATCAGGGGGCTCGCTCTCGTCGCACTCGTCGCTCAGGGACCGGAAGGCGAACGGGAGTTCCGGAGTGATCATCGGACGAACACCACCCGCGCGCGGCCCCCACGGTAGCGCCCGCCCACCCGGTCCTGAAACGGCCCGGACGGCCGGCTCTGCTGCCCTGCCGGAAGACCTGGCCGCCGCCCGCATACCCGCCCAGACGTTCGACAACCCGCTGCCCCACACACACAGCGGGCCACCGAACCCGTCCGACCGGTGCACGGGCGCCGCGGCCGGTGGGAGATCATTCTCGGTATGACCCCCGCTCTGGTGTTCGGCACCGTCCTGCTGCTCTCGCTGCTGACCCGTCGGCGGTGGAGCGGCGGCACCGTACCGGCACCCGTGCCGGCTCCGGCGCAACCCCCGGTGGCGCCCACGCCCGACGGGTTCGATCCGAGGCAGTACGGGCTGGTGCCGAGCGCGGAGCTGGACCCGGGGCGCGCGGGCCCGCCGCTGGCGCTGCTGCGGCGCAAGGAGCTGGAGGCGCTGGCCGACTCCTGCCTGGCCGGCGGCTGGCGGGCGGCCGCGGCGTACGTGGTGGCGGCCGGGGAGGACTGGGACGAACGGTGGTCCCGGCTGGACTTCCTGACCCGGGTGGCCGCCGAGCGCGACGAGTGGCTCACCGCGTGGCGCGAGTCCGGCACCGAGGCGTGCGCGGCCACCACCGTGTACGCCCGGCTGCTGGTGCAGCGGGCCTGGGAGGCGCGCGGCAGCGCGCTCGCGCACCAGGTGCCGGCCGGACATCTGACCGCCTTCAAGTCGCTGCTGGCCGAGGCGAACACGGCCGCCCGGGAGGCCGCCGTCCTGGACCCGCGCGACCCCGGCCCGTGGGCGGTGCTGGTCACCACGGCCCGCGGCGTTCCGCTGAGCAACCGCCGATTCCGCGCTCTGTGGCAGGAGTTGACGGCACGCGCCCCGCACCACGTGGGCGGGCACTGGCAGGCCATGCAGTACTGGTGCGCCAAGTGGCACGGCAGCGACGCGCAGATGCTGCGCTTCGCGGAACAGGCGGTCCGCACCGCCCCGGCCGGTTCGGTGCTCCCCGGGCTGTACCTCCAGGCGCTGACCGAACTGGAGCAGCGGCACGGCCTGTACGGCCTCCCGGACGCGGGCCGGCTGGGCGAGCTGCTGCCCGCCGTGGCGTCGGCGCTGGACGCCGTTCCGACGCCGCACGATCAACTCCCGCTGCTGCGGCACCTGTTGGCGCACTTCGCGCTGGTCGCCCGGCAACCCGCGCTCGCCCTGGAGCAGTTCCGCCTGCTCGGTCCCTGGTGCGGCGCCCACCCCTGGACCTCCACCTCGCACCCCGTCCGCGCCTTCGACCACGCCCGCGCCGTCGCCGCGACCCACGCCCCCGCGGCCTGAACACTCGACCGACGGGCACCGTTACCGCCCCCGGGTTCGATCGTTATGCCCGAACGTGAGTGCCGACTCCTTGGCCCCGACGGGCGTTCGTGACGAAACGATTCAGCACGCCCCGATCTATGCCGGGCTGGTGACCCTCTGGCACCAGTCCGGCCGCACCGTGCCCGGCCGCACCGACCAGGAGTGGTCCCGCCTGACCACCCCGCCCCGCTTCGCGACCCCACCCCGCTTCGCGACCCCCAAGAGCATCACCCCGCCCGAGTCCGACCACCCGAGGGAGACCCGGTGACCCACCAGAACACGCCGAGCACCTGGCTCCGCCGCGCCGACGACCCGGACTGCGTCCAACTCCTGGACGTCACCGTGCGCCCATGCCCCGGACTACGGGTCTCCGTCCCGGCCCGCCTGCGCTACTACCGGACCGACCCGTACGCGGTGCACCTGGACTGCCACGCCGACCTCGACGAGCCCATCACCTGGCTGTTCGGCCGAGAACTCCTCACCGAGGGCCTGAACGGCCGGGCCGGCCTCGGCGACGTCACGGTCCGCCGCTCCCCCACCGACCCCGGCCGCCTCGCCATCGCCCTCACCACTCCCGGCCACACCGCCGTCCTGCACACCCCCGCCGCCCCGATCCGCGACTTCCTCCGCCGCTCCCACCGCGTCGTCCCGCCGGGAACCGAACACCACCACCTGGACATCACCGCCCTCCTCCGCCACCTCCTCCCCGACCACCCGACCCACCCGGAGTGAGCCCGGCTTGGGCCCGGCCTGAGCTCGACTTGGGCCCGGCCTGAGCCCGACCTGGGCCCGGCCTGGGCCCGGCGCGCGGGGCGCCGGCACCGAACCGCGTTCCCGCCGCACCGATTTCCGGTTCCGCGCGTTGAACAGGGGGCGTTTCCGCATGCCGGTTCTCGCCGCCGACGCCGACGCCGACCGTTGATCCGGGGGCCGGCCTCTCGGCGGTCCGCCCCTGGGAGTTGTCGATGCCGCACGTCCGTGGACCCAATCTCGCGCTGCGCGCCCGCATGGCGGAAGCGGGCTGGAACGGGCCGGCCCTCGCGGCGGCCCTGCAGAAGGTGGCCCGGGAGAGCGGGTTCGGTGTCGGCTACGACCGGACGACGGTGGCGCACTGGCTGTCGGGCACCCAACCCCGGCATCCGGGGCCGCAGTTGCTGGAGGAGGCGTTCACCCGGCGGCTCGGCCGGCCGGTGTCCCGGGCGGAGCTGGGGCTCCGGCCGATCGGAGCGGCAGCCGGTGAGGACGGCGATCCGGAACCGGTGGACGCGCTGGCGGGGCTGCGGCGGCTGCACGCCAGGCCGCAGTTCGGGGAGTCCGCGGACGAAACGTTTCAGCCTCCGCTGTTCCGAATCCGCCTGCTGCCCTCGCCCCGCACCTCTCCCCCCGCCGCGCCCACCGCGCCGGCCCCGCCCGTCCCTTCCGCGCCGTTGACCCGATTCGTGCCGGTGCTGCGCCGCTCGGGCCCGGAGCGGGTGGGGGCGCGGCAGGTCGAGGCGGTGCGGGAGATGACGGCGTTCGGGTCGCGGCACTACGACGGGTACGGCGGCGCGATCGCCCGCAGCCCGCTGCTCGGGTACCTGCGCGACCATGTGCTGCCCTGGCTGACCAGTTCCGCGGGCGACCTGCGGCACCGTGAACTCATGGTCGCCGCCTCCCAGTTGGTGCGCCTGATCGGACGGACGTACACCGACGACAACCGGCACGGGGAGGCGCAGCGGCACTACCGGTTCGCGTACCGGCTGGCGGCGGAGGCGCAGGACGGCCAGGCGCAGGCGATGGCGCTGCGTGACCAGAGCACCCAGGCGGGGGCGCTGGGCCACCAGGCGTACGCGTCCCGGCTGGCGGAGGCGGCCGTCGAGCACCTGCCGTCGGACGCGGCGCCGGGGGTGCGGGCGTTCGTGCTGGCGCAGCAGGCGGTGGCGGCGGCCCGGCTGCGGCAGTCCGACGAGGCGCTGCGGGTGCTGGACGCGGCCCAGCAGTGGGCGTCCCGGTCGGTGGCGGAGGGCGGCCCGCACCGGTACCCGGAGCCGGCCCTGCTGTACCAGGCGGCGCAGGTCCACCGGTCGTTGCGGGCCACCGAGTTGTCGCTGTCGTACCTGCGGGCCTCGCTGCGGGCCCGGCCGGCGGGCGAGCACCGCACCATCGGGGTGTCGCTGCTCCAGCTGGCCCACCTGGAGCTGGACGCCGGGAACATCCACCAGGCCCGGCGGGCGTACACGAGCTTCCGCGAGCGGCACGACGCGCTGCGCTCACCGGCCACCGCACTGCAACTCTCCCGCCTGGAGGGCCGGTTCGCCCGCCTGGGTGGTTAGCGCGGGCCGCGGGAACCGCCGCGCGCCGGTGGGGTGATCAATGGGGGCATGAACGATCCCTCGTACTACCCGCTGCTCCGCCCTCCGCCTTCTCCCGCCGAGGCACCCCCGCCCGACGAACGCACCGACGCTCCGCCGGCCGAGGACTCCGCGCCGGTGGCGGCGTCCCGCTGAGACCGGACCGGCTCCGGACCGGCCCCGAACCTGCTCCGGACCGGCCCCGGACCTGCTCCGGGCCGGCCCCGGACCTGCTCCGGGCCGGCCCCGGGTCGGGCGGGTTGCCCGGGGCCGAGGCCGGCCCGCTTCCTCGCGACTTCGTCGTGATCCGGGGCAGAAAGGGTTCTCCCCGGGGGGTTCTCAGGAGGCCCGTCCGCCCATCGCGGGCACCCGGAGGCGGGCGGTGGCCGGGACGGGCACCCGACCGACCGGGGCGACGGTGGAGAGCGGTCCGATGGGGCGGATCCGGTAGCGGTTCAGGTGCCGGCGTTCCGCGTCGCGCAGCGGCCGGCTGCGGCCGGTTCCGGCGTCGGTCGGCACGGTGACCGTCCGGGCCTCGAAGGCCAGCTCGCCGTCGCGGCGCGCCTCGCAGGTGGTGGCGATGGACGCCGTGCCGAGACGTTCCACCCAGATCTGCACGGGCAGCGGGGTCGGGCAGTGATAGAGCGGCGAGCGGTAGTCGATCTCATGGCGGGCGATCATGAAGCCGTCCTCGAACAGCTCCTGGCCCTCGCTCTCGTCGTACAGCAGGCAGTAGACGGCCTCCTGCACGTACTGCAGCACCTTCAAGTTGTTGATGTGTCCGAAGGCGTCCATGTCGCCCCAGCGGGTCCGGCACAGGTAGGTGTACAACGGTCAGCCGTCCATCCGGTGGTCGGTCCCGAAGCCGAGAGTGCGGCGCAGGTAGCCGTAGGCGTAAGGGGAGCGGTGCAGCGCGGCGTCGTCGCCCTGTTCGTAGACCTCGCTCGCGGTGTCCAGGACGGCGAGGCCGAGAATCTTCTCCGTCCGCCGGCAGAGGTGTTCGAGTTCGGTGAGTCGCTGGGATGCGGGCAGGCCCGCGAGGGCCGCGCACACCTTCTCCACCTGATCGACCCCGCCACGGTACTCAGTCATCGGTTCCTCATTTCCTGTCGGACTTGATGTGTGTAGGGCCTCATCCGCCGAGGGGAAGGACAGGCGGATCCGTTGACGCCAAGGTCCTTCCGGTGATCAAACTCGGTCCCCCCGCAGCCGGACATGGTGGGGCTCCCTGTGTTTGGTTGAAGATCGCTGCGTTCCCGGACTCTTTCAACACAGCCCTCCACCGGACCCTGTTTCAGCGGTGGCCGACCTCCCGAACCGTACGTACACCAACCCAGAGGACGTGATCGACACCCGGGAATGATCCAAAACACGCGACGATAGGGGGATCACATGATCAGGTGAAACGTCCTGCCATCAGACGCGCGGGGCCGGCTTCCAGTCGCGGGCGAGCAGGCCGAGCACGGCCTGGTCCAGGAACTCGCCCATCACCCAGGCCGAGGCGCGCAGCGTGCCCTCCCGGACGAAGCCGTTGCGTTCGGCGGCCCGGATCATCGCGTGGTTGTCCGTCAGGGTGTCGACCTGAAGCCGCTGCAGCCCGCGCACCGTGAAGCCGTACTGGCACAGCGCGGCCACCACATCCGTCCCGTAGCCCTTGCCGCGGGCGGCCGGCAGCAGGCCGAGCCCCAGGTGCGCGGACCGGTTGTGGGTGTCGATGCCCCACAGGTCCGCCACCCCGATCAGCGTGCCGGTCTCCAGCTCGACCGCGGAAAAGTGCACCACGCTCGGGTCGTCCGGCATCTCCGGGGGCTTGCCGTCCACCGGGACGGGCCGCCACGGCCGCCCCACGGAGCGTGCCGAGAGCAGCACGTCGTTGTGGAGCTCGCGCCGCAGGATCGGCCGGTCTTCGTCGTGCTGGGCCCGTAGCCCGATCTTCTCGCCTCGAAGCATCCAAGCTTCCTATCCGACCAACTGCCTTTCCGACAACCGCTTTTGCTACCGGCCCGAGCCCACTGCGGGCGCGGCCGGCCGAGGGTGTCACCCCACCAGCGTGAGGGCGAGGACGGCCTCCGGGAGGGCGGCGATGACCAGGCCGTCGGGGGTGACGGCGAGGGAGTGGATGGGGGCGCCGAGGCGGATGTCGGCGCCGCGGTGGCGTTCGCCCCAGCGGCGCAGGCGGAGCAGGCCGTCGGACCAGGCGGCGGCGAGCAGGAGGCCGGCGGGGGTGGCGCCGAGGGCGGTGGCGGTGACGGGGTGGGGGCGCTGGTCGACGGGGGCGGGGAGGGGCGGGCGGCCGGGCATCCAGGTCCAGACGCGGCCGTCCTCGCCGCCACTGACCACCAGGGTGCCGCCGTCCGCGTCGGTGACGCCGAGCGCGGTGACGGGCCCGTCGTGCAGCGGGGTCTCGGGGCGGTGGGTGAGGCCGGTGGAGAGGGTGGTGTGGCTGGTGCAGCCGTCGGGGTGGCCGAGGACGAGGGCATCGTGGTGGCCGGCGACGGCGGTGCACGGGCCGAGCGTTTCGAGTGTGCCGGGCGGTGCGCCGACCGCGCCGTCCACCACGAGAGAGCTCAGCGTGCCGGAGGCGTCGAGCAGCAGCGCGCCGCCGAACGCGGTGGCGGTGAGGGCGCGCGGGTGGCGTTCGGTCAACGGCTCGCCGGACGAGGTGAGTTCACCGGTCGCGGGGTCGGCGAGGTGCAGTGCGGCGCCGTCGAACACCAGCAGGGAGCCGGTCCGCGGGCCGATGCCGAGCGCGGTCATGCAGGGGCCGGGCGCGGGGCGGTTCCAGACGGTGTGCCAGCGGGCGGCGGCGAGTTCGGCGCAGTGCGCGGCGGAGGCGTCGTCGCGGCCGGTGAGCCAGGCGTGCAGGACGGCGGCCCGGTCGGCGGGGCGGGCGAGTGCGGCCCGGTCGGGCGCGGCGAGCCGCCAGGCCTCGGCGAGCGGGGTGGCGGGGGTGCCGGCGTCCTCGGCGCGCTGGAACGCGGCGGTGACGGTGGCGGGTTCGGCGTACAGCAGCAGGTCGAGTTCGTCGAGCATCGGCGTGGCCGGGTCGGCGGCGGAGGCGTGCCGCAGCAGCAGTGCGAGGCGTTCGGGGTCGCTGGCGGCGAGGTCGGGTCCGCCGTCGTCGCGGACGGGGATGCCGCCGGCGACCTCCCACATCATGGCGCCGTGGTCGACGGGCGGACGGTCGGCGGCGACCCGGTGGGCGACCTCGTCGGGGCGCAGCCGCCAGCGGTCGGCCATCGGCGGCGGGGGCAGCAGGTCGGCGGCGGATTTGACGACCTGTTCGCCGCCCGCGCCGGGGAGGGTGGCCCACAGTTCGGTGCTGAGCGGCCCGTCGGCGGTGGACAGGGCGGTCAGGGCGCCGCGTTCGGCGTCGGGGAGAGCCGTCCACCAGGTGTCGGCGAGGGCGGTGGCGCGTTCGGCGGGCGTCCGGGCGGGGTCGAGGACGGCGCCGGGGGTGCGGGCGGCGAGCTGGGCGAGTCCGGGGCTGGGATGGGTGGTGGCGGGCTCGATCTGGTGGCCGGTCAGGCGGGCGCACCAGTCGGCGTACTTCGCGGGGTCGGTCCACTGGGGCTGGTCGAGGTCGAGGACGGCGGCGCCGGGGGCGGCGGCGGTCAACTCGTCGGCGGCGGGCCCGTGGGCGGCCTCGACGACCAGCAGCAGCCAGGGGACGGACAGCAGCGGGGCGAGCAGCTCGGCGGCGATCCGCTCGGGGGTGCCGGGCAGGTCCGGTCCGCCGGCCCGGTCGAGGTCGGTGACGACGACGGTGCGCGGGGTGCCGTCCTGGAGTGCTTCGAGCAGGTCGGCGGGGGTGCCGGCGGTGAGGCCGAGCAGGTCGGCGAGCCGGGTGGTGGCCGAACGGACCGTCAGCCCCTCGACGTCCAGCAGTGCGTGGACGCGGCGCCCGGGCCGCGGGTGGTCGGCCGGGCAGGCGGCGGCGAGCCAGGTCAGCAGGTGGGTGCGGCCGCTGCCGGACGAGCCGGCCACCCGGCACAGGCGCGGGCCCCGGGTGTCCTCCAGCCAGGACAGCAGGGCGCGCCCGGCGGGCCGGCGTCCGGCGCCGAGCGGGGGCAGGCCGGGCGGCGGCGCGTCGGCGGGGACGGGGTCGGTCAGCGGGCGGCGGTGGCGCGGGTGCGGCCGGTACGCGGCGTCCGGGCCGGGCGGCCAACTGCCCTGCACCGCATGGACGGGGACCCGCCCGGCGGGGTCCGCGCCCTCGTCGAGGGCGTACCGCCAGATGTTGACGCCCTGCTCCTGCGTGCCGTCGTCCACCGCTGTGCCGTTCACTGTTCCGCGCTGTCCTTCGTGTCCGTCCCCGTGCGCCGGCCCCCTCCACTGGGCGGCGTGCACGGCGCGGCTGCTGCGCCCGGCGTGGCCCGTCCCCCGTACATCTCCGGCGCCGGTCAGCCTACTGGAGGTGCGGGTACGTCCGTTCGAACCGCCGAGCCCTCCCTGTGAACTGGCTCACACCGTCCACCGCCATGTCACTTTCGCGGCCCGGCAGCGCTCTCATCCCCGACACGATCAACACGATCAAACGCGATCGGCGGAGAGGACACCCAGGATGACCGGGCACCGGACGGGGCATGCGGAGCGCGCGGAAGGAACAGCCTCCGAGGACGCCACGCGGGAGTACGCCGAGCATCGCGAGCTGCTGTTCGCCCTCGTCTACAACCTGCTCGGCAGCGTCGCCGACACCGAGGACGTGCTGCAGGACACCTGGCTGGCCTGGGCGGCGCGGCGCGCGGACGGGGCGGCGGGGCCGGTGGAGCACCCGAAGGCGTACCTGGTGCGGGTGGCGGTGAACCGGGCGCTGGCGCAGCAGGCGGCGGTGAGCCGGCGGCGCGAGACGTACGTGGGGCCGTGGCTGCCGGAGCCGCTGGTGGGTCCGTTGGCGGAACCGGGGGCGCCGGTCGGGGACGGGCAGGCGGCGGTGGAGCGTGCCGAGGCGGTGTCGTTGGCGCTGCTGGTGGTGCTGGAGACGCTGTCGCCGCTGGAGCGCAGCGCGTTCGTGCTGCACGAGGTGTTCGGGTACAGCGGCGCGGAGATCGCCGGGATCCTGGGGCGCAGCCCGGCGGCGGTGCGGCAGTTGACGAAGCGGGCGCGGGAGCACGTGCAGGCCAGGCGGCCCCGGTACGAGCCGGAGCCGGCGGTGCGGCGGCAGGTGACGGAACGTTTCCTTGCGGCGGCGCTCGGCGGGGATCTGGCGGCGCTGCTGGAGTTGCTGTCGCCGGACGTGACGCTGTGGGGCGACGGCGGCGGGAAGGCGCCCGGGGGGCTGCGTCCGCTCGCCGGCCGGGCCAAGGTGGCGCGGCTGCTGGCGGCCCTGGCACCGAAGTTCGGCGGTCGTGCGCTGGTGATGGACTGGCGGAGCGTCAATGGCGCGCCCGCGGTGGTGGTTTCGGCGTTCGGCCGGGCGTTCGCGGTGCTGGTGCTGGACCTGGTGCCGGACGGCGACCGGATCTCCGGCATCTACGCGGTGTCCAACCCCGACAAGCTGGGGGGTCTGGCGTGAAGAGGCTGGCCGGATGGCTGACGGTGCCCGCCGGTCGGCGCGGCAAGTGGGTGGTGCTGGCGGCCTGGGCGGTGCTGCTGATACCGGCCCTGCTGCTGGCGGGGCGGCTCGGTGAGGTGGAGCAGAACGACAACGCGGCGTGGCTGCCGGGTGGGGCGGAGTCCACCGCCGTGGTGCAGCGGGCCGCCGCGCTCGGGGCGGCGGACACCGTCCCGGCGATCGTCCTGTACGACCGCCAGACCGGCATCACATCCGCTGATCTGATCAACGCCCAGGCCGATGCGAGGGCCTTCGCCGCCGTCGAGTCGGTGGTCGGCGCCGTGCAGGGGCCGGTGGCCTCGCCGGACGGGCAGGCGCTGCAGACCGTCGTCCAGCTGCACAAGGGGCAGGACGGCTGGGAGGGCCTCGGACGCACCGTGGACGCGCTGACCGCGATCGGCACCGCGCACCCCGACGGCCCGGGGTTCCACGTCACCGGGCCCGCCGGGTACGCGTCCGACTCCATCAAGGCGTTCGGCGCGGGCGGCGGCCTGACCACGATCACGGCGGTCGTGGTGGTGCTGATCCTGCTGCTCACCTACCGCAGTCCGTGGCTGCCGCTGCTGTCGCTGCTCACCGTCGGCGGGGCGCTGGCGGTCGCGGAGGCGCTGGTGTTCGTGCTCGCCCGGTACGCCGGGCTGGTCGTCAACAAGCAGACCGGGTTCATCCTGGTGGTGCTGGTGTTCGGCGCGGCCACCGACTACGCGCTGCTGCTGATCGCCCGCTACCGCGAGGAACTCGCGCGCCACCGGGACCCGCACGAGGCGATGGCCCGCGCCCTGCGCCGCTGCGCACCCGCCATCACCGCCTCGGCGGCGACCGTCGCGGCCGGGCTCCTGCTGCTCGTCCTGGCCGAGCTCAACTCCACCCGCGGCATGGGGCCGGCCTGCGCGATCGGCGTCCTGGTCGGCTGGCTCGCCATGCTGACGCTGATGCCCGCACTGCTGGTGGCCTGCGGGCGGCGGGCGTTCTGGCCGCGCCGCCCCGGGTACGGCGCCGCCGCGCCCGACGGCGGCCGGGCCTGGACCCGCCTGGGCGACGCCATCGCCCGCCGCCCCCGCACCGTCTGGATCGGCACCGCACTCGCCCTCGGCGCCCTCGCCCTCGGCTGCTTCGCGCTGCGCGCGGACGGCCTCGCCGACACCGAACAGTTCACCGGCCGCCCGCAGACCGCCGCCGGCAAGCAGGTCCAGGCGGCGCACTTCCCGGCCGGCGCGGGCGACCCGCTGTACGTGGTGGCCCGCTCCGACGCCGCCTCCACCGTCCGCGATGCATTGGCCGGTGTGCCGGGCGTCCAGGCCGTCCAGCAACCCCTCCTGACCGGCCACCAGGTGCTGTTGACCGCCGAACTCTCCGCCGACCCGTCCAGCCGGGACGCCATGCGCACCGTCTCCCTCGCCCGCACCGCGGTGCACGCCGTACCGGGCGCGGACGCACTCGTCGGCGGCACCACCGCGATCGCCCTCGACACCCGGGACGCGGCCTCCCGCGACGACGCCCTGATCATCCCGGTCGTCCTGCTGACGGTGCTGCTGATCCTCGCCGTCCTGCTCCGCTCGGCCCTCGCCCCGCTGCTGCTGATCGGCACCGTGGTGCTTTCGTTCGGCGCGGCGCTCGGCGTCTCCGCCCTGGTCTTCCGCCACCTGTTCCACTTCGCCGGGACGGACGCCTCGTTCCCGCTCCTCGCCTTCGTCTTCCTGGTCGCCCTCGGCGTCGACTACAACATCTTCCTGGTCACCCGCGTCCGCGAGGACGCCCGCACCCTCGGCACCCGCCGCGCGGCCCGCACCGCCCTCACCGCCACCGGCGGCGTCATCACCTCCGCCGGCCTCGTCCTCGCCGGCACCTTCGCCGCCATGGCCTCCCTCCCCCTGGTCTTCGCCGCCGAACTCGGCTTCACCGTCGCCTTCGGCGTCCTCCTCGACACCCTCCTCGTCCGCTCCGTCCTCGTCACCGCCCTCACCCTCGACACCGGCCCCCGCCTCTGGTGGCCCACCCGCCATCCCTGACCCACCCACCACCGGTCGGCGTCACGATGCACCGCCATCCGCGCCGGCCGGTCTCCGGGGGCTCAGGTACGCCGGTCGAAGCGGAACCCGAACAGCCGGCCTTCGTCGTAGCGGTCCGTCAGCCTGGGCTCGATCACGTACGGGCCCGCATCGAACCCGCACGACTCGGCCTTGGCGAGTTCGTCCTCGTTGATCGTCACCAGGTACTGCATGCGCTCGCGGTCCATCACCTCCGCGGCCAGCTCCAGCGCCCGGGTCAGCTGCCGCTCGTCGACGCCGTCGAACAGGTGACTGTCGTGCACAAGGAAGTCGGGGGCCCGGCCGTCACGGTGCGCCAGGACGGCGAGTGTCAGGTCGAAGCAGAAGAGCCGGCTCGGCGTGCATGGCCAGCTGGCCCCGGTCCGCCCGCGCCCCGAGCAGGAAGTGCAGCAACTCGATCACACTGGACTTGCCCGCACCGTTGCGGCTGTCCGTGGCCCTCGCGTCGGACACGCTGCCCGCGACCAGCAGGTTGAGGCCCGGCCGGAACTCGATCGTCCTGAACCGCCGGTCGTCAGCGCTCAATCGCCTCAGCATCGGCCCTCCTCAAGGTCAGCAGGTCGTCGGTCAGTTCGAGCGCTCCCAGCGCATGCAGAACATCCAGGGCAAGGACGAACCAGCCGAACGACACCGGCGACGCAGGCCCGTGGCCGAGCCGCCACTCCCGCAGCCGCGAGCAGGTTTGACTGACCGTCAGCGGACGGTCCAGCTGCAGGGCGATCCGGGCCCCGATGGCCAGCAGCGCACGATCCGGCGCAATTCCCTTGGTCGGCGTGATCACCGGGCTTCCCGCTGGATCGGCAGCGCCCCCGACTCCCAGCCCGCGGGCGGGACTTCGAAGATGTCGCCCTCCTCGAAGAAGTAGGTCAGCACCACGTCCGCCGCATCCGAACGCTCCCAGGTCGCCCGGGTCCGGCCGAGCACGCAGCCCTGCATCTGCCACAGAATGTCGTAGGGACTGTCCCCGAGTTCGGCGCGCAGCACCCGGCACTGTGCCGCGAAGTCCTCGGCCACTTCGTCGCGTTCGTTGACGTCGAGCAGCCCCTGGCAGTACCGGCCCACCTGTAGGTGAACGCCCTGGCCCGCCGCAGGATCTCCTGGGACCGGGCGGAGAGCCGGTTGAAGTCGGCCTTACGGACGCCCGGCAGTGGGATCGGCCCCGGTCCGGCGGTACCGTGCGAACGGTTCTCCGCCAAGTGCCGCAGCAGCGGCTCGATTTCGGCCATGCCGACTCCGTAGGCGACCTCGTGGACCGAAATGCTCTCGCCCAACAGCGTCTCCAGCCGGGGGTCGACTCCGCGCTTCATGTTGTGCACGAACACGAAGGTGTCGAACTGACCGAAGCGTTTGGCAAGCGCACCCGCGAGATCCTTGCGGAACTCCGAGCGGATATGGGCCGCATCCACCGTCTCGGGCGCGTAACACGCGTACAGCCACCGCCCGCCGAGCCCGAGGCCGTCCGCGCTCAGGTCGCCGAGGTTCCCGCACGTCGCCACCGGCACGTAGCCGTCGTCGCAGAGCTCCATCAGCCGATGGAACAGCTTCTCGAACTCACTCCCCGAACCCGCCTCCAGCATCGCGCGCCACCTGGCCCGCGTGTACTGCCGCTGATGCGGAAGAAGCACGGTTCCCCTCCTCGTCCCGCACGATCCCTGCGGGAACGGTAACGCCCTGATACCCCGGACAGCGTCCGTTCGCCTGGAGAACGATGCCGGACACCTCCCGGTCACCCTCCAACCCGCTGAAAAGTTCACCACTTCGGGCGATCTGACGAACCGTCCAAAACGGCCCCGCTCGGCCGCACCCAGGGTGTGGTGCGTCGAACGGGGCCGTTGACGTCAGTGGGCCAACTGCCGTCAGACCAGGTGGTCGAAGGCGCCGGCCTTCGCGCCCTGGACCATGGCCCGGATCTCGTCGCGGGTGTAGACGAGAGGCGTCTGCTGCGGCCGCTTGGAGTCACGGACCGCGATGAACGTGCCGACCACGCCGAACTCCACACAGTTGTCGTTGCCCCCGCTGAACGGGGACTTCTCCCAGACGACATCCGAGAAGTCCAGCTCGGCGGGGACGGGCTTGGTGGTGCTCACTCTGACCACTCCTTGGGAATCTCGGCGATCCTGCTGCGGGCCCCGGATGGGCCGAGGCCCACTCTTCTCCCACTGGGCGCTCGCGCGTGAAAGCACCGAGAAGTTCACTATTTCGAGCGACCTGACGTACCGTCCGAAACGGCCCCGCCCGGCCTCACCTAGGGTGTGGTGCGCCGAACGGGGCCGTGACATCCATGGGCCTACCGGTGTCAGACCAGGTGGTCGAAGGCGCCGGCCTTCACGCCCTGGACCATGGCGCGGATCTCGTCACGGGTGTAGACGAGAGGCGTCTGCTGCGGCCGCTTGGAGTCACGGACGGCGATGAACGCGCCGACCACGCCGAACTCCACGCAGTTGTCGTGGCCGCCGCTGAACGGGGACTTCTCCCAGACGACATCCGAGAAGTCGAGCTCGACAGGGGCGGGCTTGGTGGTGCTCACTCTTACAGCTCCTTGATGATCTTGCTGATCTGGCTGCGGGTCTCGGGTGGGCCGAGGGCACGGGCCCGCAGGTGGTCGAAGACCTCGGTGTAGCGCTCCACATCCTCGGACCCCTCGAAGTACACCGAGTTGGGGCCATTCTCTACCCACACGACATCCGAATTTGTCTCCGGAAAGCCCATGAGCACGAACGATCCGTACAGCCCGGGATGAAATCCGGCCGAGAACGGCAGCAACTGAAGTGTGAGGCCCGGACGGGGCGAGACCTCCAGCAGGTGCTCCAACTGCCCCTTCATCACTGAGCGGTTGCTCGCGATCCTTCGTATGGCGGCTTCATCGATCACCGCCCAGAGCTTCGGCGCGTCCTCGCGTCCCAGCACCTTCTCCTGGCGCTCCATCCGCACCGTCACCAGCGCGTCGACCTGCTTGGCCGTCAGATCCACTCGCATCTCGGTGATGACCCGCCGCGCGTAGTCGGCGGTCTGCAGCAGGCCCGGCATCAGCTGCGGTTCGTAGGAGCGGAGGCTGGTGGCGCTGGACTCGAGCGCCAGGTAACCGCCGTACTGCGTGGTGTTGATGACGGCCGAGTACTTCTTCCACCACTGCTGCCGCTGGGCCTGATCCGCGCGGACCAGGTCGAGGATGTCCTCCCGCTCGACCGGGTCAATGACCTGGTAGCAGTCCAGCAATGCCTTGACCAACAACGGAGTTGTGCCACGGTCGCCGTTCTCGATCCGGCTCAGCGAGCTCTGGTTGACCTCCACCACCTCGGCCACCTGCGTGAGCGTCAGCTCCCGGACATCTCTCAACTCCTTGAGCCGGGAGGCGAGCTGACGTCGGTACACGGACTTGGGGGCGGGGTTCCTCTTCGCCATGGGCGCCAGTCTCCACTGCTCCGCAAGCACACAGCAACCGATCGAGGGAAAACCGGCTGGGCATATTGCCCACCGGGCAACCTGGCAGGCATGCTGACTCCCGGTAGCACGGCGCGACCGCCCGGTCACGCCTCGTGGCACACGCCGCTGCCTTCCTTGCGCCGACCGAGGGGCGCCTCAACTCGCCCTCACGTTCGGCGGTTTGCTCAGCCGCACGGGAGCCCGCCATGCGCGAACACCGCGCCCCAGCACCGCCCGAACCCGACTCCGCCACCCGCGGCTTCTACCTCTCGCCGCGCCCCGACGGGTTCGTCCTGCACATGAACGCCAGCGCCGAACACCTGGTCGAGATGCGGGCCCGGGTCTTCAAGACGGTCACCTCGGCCGGCGCCGCCGAGGAAGTCGCCGAGGCCGCCCGCCTGGTGGCCAGCGAACTCGTCGGCAACGCGGTACGGCTGTGCGGCCCGCACGCGCCGGTGATCGTCCGACTGGCCGACGCCGGCCACGAGTTCGTCGTCCAGGTCCACGACCCCGAACCCGCCGTCCTGCCGACCCGTTCCGCCGAGCCACCCGACAACTCGCGCACGGGCACCGGCCGCGGCCTGTGGATCCTCGACGCGCTCGCCCCCGGCTGGACGGTCACCCCCACCCCGCTCGGCAAGCAGATCACCTGCACCCTGCCCCGCGACCGCACCACCGCGGCGTGAGGCCCCCGGGAATTCCGATGCGCGGCAGGCGACTTGCTCCGCACAATGACCGCCATGACATGGGACGGACTGTCGACCACCTCCCACCCCTCCGGGCCCCCGACGCGGTCCTCCGCCTGATCAACTGACCGAACCACCGTCACGACAACCCCACGACCCGACACCCGCCCCGCCTCCCGGCCGCCTCCGCAGGCCGCCGAAGCGCGTCGCAGCGGTGGGCGGCCAACTGGCGACGAAGTCCCTCGCCCCCACCGCCGGCCGCAGGCCCCCGTCTCTCCCCGAAACCGCCCCCGCCGGCCGCAGGCCACTGCCCCACCCGGCCGCCGGCCGCAGGCCGCGTCTCACCACGCCCGCCGCACCGACAGCGGGTTCCGCAGGTGGGTGACCAGCTCGCGGCGGAGGGCGCGGTCGCGCGCCGTCTCGGTGGGGAGGTCGAGTTGGACGATGTCGACGCCGGCCGCGCGGAGGAGGTGGATGCGGGTGGCGACGGTCGCGGGGGAGCCGGTGTAGGCGTTGGTGAGGTTGCGGCGGATGTAGGAAGCGACCTGGTCCGCACCGGCACCTTCGCGGCCGCGTTCGCGGTCGCGGTCGAGCGCGACGGCGTCGAAGTGCCGGGCGGCGTCGGGGCCGGCGGTGAGCCGTATCGCTTCGCGGCGGAGTCGGCGGAGGTGCTGCTGTGCGGCGGTGTCGGTCTCGGCGAGGACGACGGTGACGTGCCGCCAGATGCGCAGGGTGCGGCCGTGGCGGGCGGCGGCGGCGCGGGCTTCGGCGATCCGCAGGCGGGTGTCGGGCAGCGGGAGCGGAGGGACGGCGTACACCTGCGCGTACTTCGCGGCGAGTTCGACGCCCTGCGGCGAGGAGCCGCCGAAGGAGATCAACTCGCTGCCGGGGGCGGGCCGCAGACCGGGTCTGGCAGCGCGCAGGGTGTAGTACTCCCCGTAGTGGTCGAGGTCGGTCTCGGTGGCGAGGTAGCGGGTGAAGACCGACAGGTACTCCTCGGCGCGCCGGTACCGTTCGGCCTTGGGAAGGGTGTCGCCGTCCCGGGCGACGTCCGCGTCGCTGGAGCCGATGATCACGTGGGCGCTGATCCGTCCGCCGGAGAGCCGATCGAGCGTGGCGAGTGAACGTGCTGCCACGGTCGGCGAATTGGTGCCGATGCGGTGCGCGGCGGCGATCCGCAGGCGGCTGGTGGCGGCGAGCGCCCAGCCGGCCACCAGCCAGGGGTCGGGCCAGGAGGAGGACTGGACGACGAGTGCGCTGTCCAGCCCGTCCTCCTCCAACTCCCTTGCGGTGCGGCTGATGTGGGCGGGGTCGGCGGTGCGTTCGCGCGGATCTGGTGCCCAGCGCAGGGCCTGCCGTTCGGCGGGGGTGTCGCCGAGGACGGGGGCAGCGCGGACGCCTCCGCGCAGTTCGAGTTCCATGGGGTTCCTCCACGAGGGGTGGCGGGCGGGCCGACCAACTGCGGCCCGCCTCAGGACAGTTGGCGGTCACCTTGCGGCGGGCCCGAGCCGGGCGAGGGTGTCGAGCAGCCGGGTGCGGCTGGCGAACACCTCGGGCGGCAGCGAGACGTACAGCTGGATGGCGGTGACGCCGGGCTGCTGGTAGCGCAGGATCTGTTCGCGGCACTCCTCGGGCGAGCCGCTGATGAACAGCGCGTCGACGACCTCGTCGGGCAGGGCGCGCTGCGCGCCCTCGTGGTCGCCGTCGGCCCAGCGCTTGTGCGTCTCGGCGAGCAACTCCCCGTTGCCGAGCCACTGGTGGAACTTGCGGTAGGGCTCGCGGTTGAGGATCCAGGCGAGGAACGGCCGGCTGGCGCGGTGCGCGTACGCGGTGTCCTCGGTGGGGCAGACGAACACCTTGACGACGAGTTCCTTGCCGGGCGGCTGCGGCCCGACGGCGTCGAGCACCTTCGGCAGGTCGTGGGCGCCGAGCAGGTTGGTGATCGCACCGTCGCCTTCGGTGAAGCCGAGCCGCAGCATGCCGGGCCGCAGCGCGCCGAGGATGACCTTGACCGGTTCGGTGGGCGGGTGGGGCAGGCGGTAGCCGGTGATGGAGAAGGTGTCGAACTCTCCGGCGACGTGTTCTCCGCGCAGCGCGGCGGTCAGGAATCGCAGCACGTCGCGGGTGCGCTTGAAGGGCTCGTCGAACGGGATGCCGTTGATGTCGGTGACGTGCGCGGGCACGGACGCCCCGATGCCCAACAGGACTCGCCCTGGCGCGAGTTGGGCGAGCGTGGCGGCGGTCTGGGCGAGCACGGCCGGCCCGCGGGTGTGGACGGGGACGATGCCGGTGGCGATCCGCAGGTGCGGCGACCAGGCCGCGGTGGCGGCGAGCGGGGTGAACGCGTCGGTGCCGCCGCCCTCCGCGCTCCACACGTCGCCGTAGCCGAGTTCCGGCAGCCGCTCGACCAGGAAGCGGTGGCGGTCGATGGTGAGTCCGGGCAGCGGCAGGGTGATGCCCCAGGCGGGCGCCGCCCGGTGGTGCGGGAGAGCATTCGTCACGAACTTGCCTTTCTCATAGCCGACCTGACGACGAGTCACTTACCGACCCGAACCGTGGTGAGGTCGAGGAACCAGGACTGCGGCTGGACGAGTCCGTGGACGGTGGGGGCGAGGGCGCGCGGGTTGCGGTCGTTGACCACGAACAGCCATGGCGCGTCCTCGGTGACCTGCCGCAGCGCGCTGCGGTAGTCGGCCTGGCGGGCGGACTGCTCGGGGTTGGCGGCGGCGCTCGCGAGCAGGCTGTCGACCTTCGGGTTGGTGTAATGCCCGGTCCAGAAGGGGCTGTTGGAGCCGACGAACAGTGGCAGCAGCGCCTCGGACTGGAACAGCGTGGTGGACTGGGCGATGGCGTCGGAGCCGAGCGCGACCTGCCCCTTGGCCTCGGCGCCGATCAGGGTGGTCCAGTCGGTGGTGCGGATCTCCACCTTGATGCCGACGGCGGCGAGGTCGCGCTGAAGTGCCTCGGTGATCGGCACGGGCAGCAGGTTGCCGGAGCCGCCGGTGGGCACCGTCACGGAGGTGCTGAACCCGTTCGGATAGCCCGCCTCGGCGAGCAACTGCCGCGCCTTGGCAGGGTCGTGGGAGTACCGGTCGCCGGCCGGGTCGTTGGCGGCGGTGGCCCGGGGCGCAGCCTGGTAGGCCGGGTCGGCGGTGCCGTGCAGCAGCTTGTCCGCGACGGCCTGCCGGTCGATGGAGTAGTTCGCCGCCTGCCGGACCCGCACGTCCGCCCACGGCCCCTTGGTGGTGTCGAGGATCCAGTACCAGAGGTGGTCGTAGCTGTTGGTGAGGATCTGCGCGCCGGTGGCCTTCAGGCTCTCCAGGTCGTCGGGGTTCGGGTACTCGATCCAGTTGACACCGCCCGAGCGCAGCGCGGCAGTTCGGGCCGCCGCGTCGGGCAGCGCCTTGACGATCAGCCGGTCGAGCTTCGGGGCGCCGCGCCAGTACGTCCGGTTGGCGGCGAGCTCGACCTGCTGTCCCTCGGTCTGCGAGACGAACCCGAACGGGCCGGTGCCGACCGGGTGTTGGGCGAAGTCGGTGCTGCCGCTCCTGCGGACGGCGGTGGGGCTGGCGATCAGTACGTGCGCCAGGTCCTCGGGGAAGTGCCCGTTGGGTGCGGTGGTGACCAGCTCGATGTGCGCGTCGTCGGTCTTGCGGTAGGAGGCGATGTCGCCCGCGTACTCCTTGGCGGCGGCGCCGAGCGCATCGGTGTACTCCGGGCTGGACTTGTCCAGGTAGCGGTGCAGGTTGAACAGCACCGCGTCGGCGTCGAACGGCGTGCCGTCCTGGAACGTGACGCCCTTGCGCAGGGTGAACGTCCAGGTCAGCCCGTCCGGCGCGACCTGCCAGGACTCGGCGAGCGCGCCCGTCACCTGCGGCGGCCGGTCGGTGTCCTTCAACAGCTCGTAGCGGGTGAGCCCTTCGTAGATCTGGAAGCTCAGCAGTCGCTTGCCCTCGAACCCGGCGCCACCGATCACGGTGTCCAGGTTCGGCAGCTTCCCGGTCGCCCCGATCACCAGCGTGCCCCCGCCGGCCTCTCCCCCGGCCCCGGCCTCCGCACCGGCGCAACCGGCCGTCGCCAGCAGGACGGTGGCGGCCGCCAGCGCGGCGGCTCTGGAACGGATGCGGACGTACTTGCTCATGACGGTCCTTCGCTGGGTTCGGTGGTACGGGTGCTTCGGTCGTCGGCGCGGCGCGGGCCAACCAGCTCCACGTGCGGCCCTGAGGCGGCCAACAGGGCTTGGGTGTACGGGTGTTGGGGGTCGGTCCAGAGCGTGTCGGTGGGTCCCTGCTCGACCACTCGGCCGGCCCGCAGCACCAGGGTGCGGTGCGCGAACCGGGCGACGGCCGAGAGGTCGTGCGAGACGAACAGGTAGGCGGTGCCGGTGCGTTCGCGCAGCTCGGTCAGCAGCTCCAACAGCCGCCGCTGGGTGGACGGATCGAGCGCGGAGGTCGGCTCGTCGCACACCACCAGGGCCGGCCCGGTCGCCAACGCCCGTGCCACCGCGACGCGTTGCAGCTGTCCGCCGGACAGTTCACGCGGGAACCGCCGGGCCAGCTCCGGAGCGAGACCCACCTGCCGGAACAACTCCCCGACCCGCTCGGCCCGTTGACGCCGGGGCACCCCGTGCGCCCGCAACGCGAACCCGACCGCCTCACCGGCCCGCAACGCCGGATTCAGCGACCCGCGCGGATGCTGCGGCACGAACTGCAGCCTCCCCCGCACCGCCCGATCCGCCCGCGCCCGCAACCGCGACGGATCCCGCCCCTCGAACGCCACCGCCCCACCGTCCGGCCGCAGCAGCCCCAACGCGAGCCGTGCCACCGTCGACTTCCCCGACCCCGACTCCCCCACCAGCCCGACGGCCTCCCCGGCCCGCACCTCCAGACTCACCTCACTGACGGCAGCCCGGCCCGCCCAGCTCTTGGAGACGGCATCCAGCCGGAGCAGGGGTGCGTCCGCACTGCTCGACCCCGCGACGGTCATCGAAGCGATCCTTCCGAGTCGGCCGGGACGAGGAGCGTCCCGGCGGGGCCGGTGGCGGTCAGGCGGCCGTGGTGGAGAACAGCGACGGTGCCGCCGATCCGGGCAGCAGCGGAGAGGTCGTGGGTGACCAGCAGCAGGGCGAGGCCCCGCTCGGTGCGCAGAGCGGTGAAGAGGTCGAGGATGTGGGCCCGGACCAGGGCGTCCAGGGCGGTGGTCGGCTCGTCCGCGATCAGCAACTCGGGCCCGCACGCCACCGCGAGTGCGATTGCCGCACGCTGCCGCAACCCGCCGGACAGCTCGTGCGGGTACGCGGCGGCGGCCCGCTCCGGGTCCGGCAACCCGGCGGCGGCGAGCACCGGAAGAGCCGCCGCCCGGGCCGCCTTCCGCCCGTCCGCCAGGCCGTGCCGGCGCAGCACCTCCACGAGCTGCGCGCCGATCCGGCGCAGCGGGTCGAGGGTCGCGGACGGATCCTGCGGGACGTAGCCGATCCGCCGCCCCCGGATGCGCGACAACTCCCGTTCCGGCAGCCCGAGAAGCTCGGCATCGCCGAGCCGCACCGACCCCCGCACGGCCGCACCGCGACCGGGCAGCCCCAGAACGGTCCGCGCCACCGTGGTTTTCCCGCTCCCGGACTCCCCGAGCAACACCAGTGCCTGCCCGGCCGGGAGCGTGAGACTCACCCCGTCCACGGCCCGCACCCCACCGGGGTACTCGACCGTCAGGTCCTCGATCGTCAGCACGCCAGACGGTGCACGACCAGGGAGAGCACCACCAGGGGCGCTGGGGGTACCCCCAGCGAAGCGAAGGGGCGGAACTGCGCGAAGAGGAACGCGTCCACCAGCCAGATCGCGACGCGGGACAGTCAGTTGCAGTTGATCGCGACCTTGCGGACCGGCCTGCGCTTGTCGCGCAGTTCCCCGCGCCCCCGGTTTCGCACCCTCCCCCGCGCGCGCTCTGAGCGTCTCGCCGAGGGTGTTGAACAGCACCGAGACCGCCAGGATCACCAGCGCGGGAATGGCCGCGAGCCAGGGGTGGGTGAAGATCGCCGGGCGCAGCTCGTCAAGCATCGCGCCCCACTCGGGGGTCGGCGGAGCGACCCCCAGGCCGAGGAACGACAGGCCGGCGGCGTAAACGATCGCGAGGCCGACCAGCGAGGTCGCATAGACGAGCACCACGGGCGCCACCACCGGCAGCACTTGGCGCAGGACCAGCGCGGTCCAGGTCGCACCACTGACCCTCGCCGCCTCCAGGTACTCCGCGGCCCGGATCCGCCGCGTCTCGGTGAACGCGACCCGCGCGACCGCCGGTGTCAGCACCACCGACAGCGCCAGCACCGTCGCGCTCAAGCCGGGTGTGAGCAGCGACGCGACGGCGATCGCCAGCAGCACGCCGGGGAACGCGTACAGCACATCCAGCGTGCGCAACAGGGCCTGCTCGGTCACCCGCCCGCCGAGCCCGGCGGCGATGCCGAGCAGCGCACCGGCCACCCCGGCCACCGCGACGGGCAGCAGTCCGGCCGTCAGCGAGGGCCGAGCCGCCCACAGCAGCCTGCTCAGCAGGTCCCGCCCTTGCGCGTCCGTACCCAACAGGTGCCCCGCGCTGCCGGGGTCGAGCAGCCGGTCGGCGAGCTGCCCGGCGGCGGGATCGGCGGGCGCGAGCAGCGGCGCGGCGACGGCCAGCAGGACAGGCAGCAACACGCCTACGCCCAACGCAACAACAGGAAGTCGATTTGTCGTCATGTCATCAGCCCCGCACCCGGGGATCGATCGCGGCGTGCGCGGCGTCCACCAGCAGGTTGATGCCGACGAAGGCCGCGCCGACGATCAGCACCCCGCCCTGGATCAGCGGCAGGTCGCGGGCCGTGAGCGCGTCGTAGAGCAGGCGGCCGAGGCCGGGCCAGGCGAACAGGGTCTCCACGAAGACCACTCCCTCCAGCAGGTAGGCCAGTTGCAGGCCGCCGATGGTCAGCAGCGCGGGCGAGGCGTTGTGCGCGCAGTGGCGCAGTACGGCGGCGCGGCCGAGGCCGCGGGCGCGCAGGCCGTCGGCGAGGTCGCCGTCGAGGACGGCGGAGAGCGCGGCGCGGTGGACGCGTGCGGTGAGGCCGAGCGGGACGATGGCGGCGGCGGTCGCGGGCAGCAGCAGGTGGCGGAGCAGGTCGCCGGGCCCGCCGCCGGAGCCGAATGCGTCGTGGGTGCCGCCGGCCGGGAGCAGTTGCCAGTGGACGGCGAACACCGCGATCAGCAGCAGCGCCACCGAGTACTGGGGGGCGGAGACGGCGAGCGTGGAGGCGGCGCTGCACAGGCGTCCCCACGGGCCGCGCGGGCGCAGCGCGCCGAGGGTGCCGAGCAGGACGCCGCCGGCGAGGACGAGGGCGAAGGCGGCGGCGGTGAGGGTGAGGGTCTGGCCGAGGGCGGGCAGCAGCAGTGCGGTGACGGGGCGTTGGGTGGACGTCGAGGTGCCGAGGTCGCCGGTGAGGGCGTGGCCGAGCCAGTCGAGGTAGCGGACGGGCAGGGGCCGGTCGAGTCCGATCCGCTCCGCCAGCGCCTGCCGGGCCTCGGCGGGTGCGCCGGGGCCGAGGAACGCGGTGACGGGGTCGCCAGGGACGAGTGCGACGGTGGCGAACACGACGGCGCTCACCCCCAGCAGCGTGGGCACGGCGAGCAGCAGTCGGCGCAGCAGGAATCCGCTCACGGGGTGCTCGGGTCAAAAACGACGGTGGCGGGCATCGGGCTGCGGTTCCTCCGGTTCGGCGACGGGGCGCGAGGCACCGAAGGCTGTCCTGGTGCTTGCGGCGCGGCCCGTCGGGTTGTCCACGAGGGTTGCGAACAGTGCGCGTGGGCAGCCAGCCAGGCGTTCATGCCGGTACCGGTGGTCATAGGACCGGCGGGACGGGGTATCGCGCTGGGGTCGCCCCTGGGGCTGCGGATCGTCCTTGACCGCCCGTTCGCGGCGTACATACGATTTCCGGCATGGCATATCGGCGGACCGACTTCACCCTCTGGGGGATCGGCGGCTCGTGGCACCGCAGGTGCTTCGACGAGACGTGTCGCCCCGGCACGGCACGCCGCCCCCTGGCCTGACCGGGCCCTGGGCGCCGCCCGTCCTCCGCCGGGATCCGCGCCGTACGCCGTCGTCCGGCCGCCGTCGCCGATCCCCACGTCCCGTGCCGGGGCCCCGCGCCCCGGCCCGCCACCTTCGAGGGGACCGATCCGCCATGCACCCGTATCCCGTCACGCCCTCCCGCCGCCGGGAGGTGCCGTGCCCGCGCTGACCCGCGGCTCCACTCGCACCCTGCGCCCGCCCACCCGGCGCGGCACCCGGTCGCTGGACGCCCTGCACACCGAGATCGACAACCCGCTCGACCTGCTGGCGGGCCATCAACTACTCACCGACGCAGCTCCCACCTGCGCCTGCGGCCACCCGCTCTGCCCGTCCGGCGGCGCCCACCGGCCGGCCGCCACCCGGATCTTCCTGATCGAACGCCACCCGGTGGTCAGCGCCGGACTGCGCAGCCTCCTCGCGCCCGACCCGGAACTCGCGGTGATCGGCACCGCGACCGACGCCGCGCACGCGGTCGCCGCCGTCCACCGGGCCCGGCCCGACCTGATCCTGCTCGGACGGGGGCCCGGCCTGGACGCCGACCTCGCCGCCGTCGCCGCACTGCGCCGGCCCGAGGGCGCACCCGACGCCCGCGTCCTGCTGCTGCGCCGCGCCGCGACCACCACCGAGGCCAGCCGCATCCTGATGGCCGGCGGCAGCGGCTGCTTCCCCCTCGACCTGCCGCCCGACCGGATCATCGACGCCGTCCACCTCGCCGCCGCGGGCGCGACCCTCTTCCTCCCCGCCCCCACTCCCCTGCGCCCACACCCCGCCCCCGCCGAACGCCCCCTCGACCAGGCCGGCCTGACCGACCGCGAACGCCAGGTCCTCACCCAACTCGCCCTCGGCCTCAGCAACGCCGAGATCGCCCGCCGCCTCACCCTCGCCGAAGCCACCGTCAAGAAACACCTCACCCACGCCATGCGAAAAACCGGCCAGTCCGACCGCCTCCGCGCCGCGCTCTACGCCGTCCGGCACGGCCTCACCGGCTGAGCGCCCGCCCGGCCGCGCCCCCGATCAGTAGCAGATGTGCGACGGGGTGGTCTTGCCGGCGCACAAACTTGAAGCGTCCGCTGGAGATGCTGTGGGTGGCCGGGTCCAGGGTCAGGGTGAGGGGCCGGCGGGCATCCAGTTTGGGCCGTTGGTCTCGGTCACCGTGCCGGTCGTGGTGATGCCGTCGACACCGGTGAGGTGGCCGACGACGCGGTAGCCGTCAATGATCTCATCGCCGGACCAGGTGTCGCAGGGCGGCGAGGAGGAGGCGCAGTCGCGGTAGACGCGGCCCAAGGCCTCGAAGGTGCCGTCCTGGTGGACGGTGAACCCGGCGCCGTGCGCGATCCACTCGCCGGCGAACAGCGCGACGTCCGGCGGGGGTTGGGTCGAGGGGGTGCTCGGCGGAACCGGACCGGTAGGAACGGGACCGGGGCCCGGTCGGAGGTGCAGCCGGTCACCAGCGTGAGGCGATGCCGGTTGGCTACGCCCGCGCCCGTCACTCCCCTCTCGTACCGGCCGCCGCGCCGCGGGTGGCGCGGGCCGTGCAGCCGGCGGCGGTGGTGAGGGTGACGGCTGCGCAGAGGGCGGCGGTGGCCAGCAGTTCGGGCCAGGCGACGGCGATTGACGGGTCGGCCAACAGGGCGGTCAGCGCGGCGTGTTGGGTCACGGCGGTGAGCGCGGTGGCGGCCGCCGCAAGCAAGGTACCGGCCAGGACGGCGATCGCCGCCTCGGCGGCCACCACCGCCACGATCTGGCGGCGCACCGCCCCCGCGAGTCCGAGCAGGGTGAACTCGCGGTGGCGTCCGGCCACGGCCATCGCGAGCGTGCCGGCGACCGAGATCAGCGAGTACGCCAGTGCGATGCCGAGGACCACCACGGCCGCGTTGTCGGCCTGTTCGGCGGCCTTCGCGTGCGCGGCCGCCAATACGGCCTGCCGGGTGGTCAACCGCGCACCCGTCCCCGCCAACGCCCGCTCGACCGACGGGCGTTGGGACTCGCCCAGCCCGTCCAGATACAGCAGGGTGGGCGCCACTGCCCCGGTCACCGACGCCGACAGGTACGCGTCGTCGCCACCGAGCCCGCGCGCCACCACCGCCGCGACCACCACCGGAACGCGGGCGCCCGTCGGCAGCAGGGCAACCAGGCGGTCGCCCACGGCAATGCCGTCGGACTCGGCCGCGTGCTCGTCGATCACCAGGAAGTCGTCCGGCAGCGCCGCCACCGACCCGTCCCGCACCGGCGGCGTGAACGTCCGGCCGAACGCCGCCGCCGCGACGGCCTGCACCCGCAGCGAGTCGAGCTGCTCGCCCGCCGGCGTCCCGATCTTGACGTTCAGCGAGATCACGGGCGTGACCCGGACACCGGGCACGGCGGCCAGCCGCTCCGCCAGACCCGTCGCGCCGGGCGGCGCCAGCACCACGTCCGTCGCCCGCACCTCCTGGCGCTGGCGGGCCAGGACGGCGGCGTCCGCGGACTGCTGCACCGTCAGCAGGGTGCCGACCAGCCCGACCGCGATCACGATCGGCGCCACCGTCGCGGCGGTGCGCCGCCGTTCGGTCAGCACGTTCTCGCGCACCAGCATCGGGCCCGCCTGCGTGGAACGCCGCATCGGCCAGGTCAACAGCCGTACCAGCGGCGGCAGAAGCACCGGCGCGAGCAGTGCGAACGCACCGACGTACAGCACCGGGACGGCCTGGTACTTGCGGACGTTGGCCGCCAGGTACGGCTCGGAACGGGCGACGACCGCGCCCGCGACCACCGCCCCGACCAGCAGCGCACCGCCCAGCAGCAGCCGCACCGGGACCCGGCCGCGCCGCTCCACCGCGCTCTCCCGCAGCGCCTCGGCGGGGCGGATCACCGACACCCGCAGCAGCGTCGCCGCCGAACCGGCCAGCGCGGCAACCACTCCCAGCACGAACGCGACCAGCAGCGGCAGCGGGTGCACGGGCACGGTGAACCAGGACGGGGCGACGTCGTGCCGCAGCATCCATCCGCGCAGCGGGCCGACGGCGAGCGGCGCGAGCGCGCAGCCGAGCAGCGCGGCAGCCGTGCCGATCAGGGCGGCCTCGCCGAGCACCAGCCGCCGCACCTGCCGGGGCGCGGCGCCGACCAGGCGCAGCAGGGCGAGTTCGCGGCGGCGCTGCTCCGTGGCGAACGCGAAGGTCGCGACGACCACGAACACGGCCACGCAGACGGCCAGTCCGGTGGTGCTGCCCGCCATCGCCTGCGCGTTGGCCAGCGCCTGCGCGCCCCCGGTGTCGTCGGGGTCGAGCCCGGTCCGGTCCTGGCCGGCCAGCACGACGGCCCGTTCGCCGACTGTGGCCCGCAGTTGATCGGGCGTCATGTCCGAGACCAGCGCGTTGATGCCCGGCGACAGCCGCTGCGCCTCGGTGTCGGTGAAGAACGCGGCCCGCTCGAACCAGCGCCCCTCGGTGACGCCCACCACCCGGTAGCGTCCGACTCCCAACTCCACCTGCCGGCCGATCAGTTGCGCGTCCGCGCCGGTCAGCACCGCCTCGTCGGCCGCCTGCGGCGGGCGTCCGGCGCGCAGGTGGTAGTCGGCGTACGCGGCCGAGGACCAGGGGTGTCCGGTGGCGTCGCCGTCGAATCGGACCGGGAAGCTGCGGTCGGCGACGGCACCGGCCAACTGCCCGACCAGCTCAGGCGGAAGGACCGCCGGGGCCTTCATCGGACGCCCCGCGAACCCGGCGGGGGCGACGACCGTCCCCGCGTCCCGGAAGCGCTGCGGCCCGGGGTGCGGGGTGCCGAAGGTCGCGGTGAGGACCAGCGCCATGGCCCCGATCATCGTCGTACCGAGCGCGAGCGCGACGAACGCGCCGAGGAAGCTCGTCCAGCGCCCCTTCAACGTGGCTGCCGCGAGCCTCAACACGCCTGCTCCTCCGGCTCCAGCGCGGCCATCCGCAGCGCGACGGCCTCCGCCGTCGGCTCGTGCAGCTCGCCGACCACCCGGCCGTCCGCGAGAAACAGCACCCGCTGCGCGTACGAGGCGGCCACCGGGTCGTGCGTCACCATGACCACCGTCCGGCGGTGCCGCTCCACCACCTCGCGCAGCAACGCCAGCACCGCCCGCGCCGAACGCGAGTCCAGGGCGCCGGTCGGCTCGTCCGCGAAGATCACCTTCGGCCCGGCGGCCAACGCCCGTGCGATCGCGACCCGTTGCTGCTGACCGCCCGACAACTCGGCGGGACGATGGTTGCCCCGCTCCGCGAGCCCGACCTCCGCCAGCCGCCGGTCGATCTCCGTCGAATCAATGGGCCGCCCGGCCAACCGCAGCGGCAGCTCCACATTCTGACGTGCCGTCAGCACTGGTACCAAGTTGAACGACTGGAACACGAACCCGAGTTGCTCCCGCCGCAGTTCGGTCAGCGCCCGCTCCGACATCCGGTGCACGGGCGCGCCGTCCAGCAGCACCTCCCCCGCGTCCACCGGCTCCAGCCCAGCCGCACACAGCAGCAGCGTCGACTTCCCCGACCCCGACGGCCCCATCACCGCCGTAAAACTCCCCGCCGCAAACCCGGCATCCACCCCATCCAGCGCCCGCACCACCCCCTCCCCCCGCCGGTACGCCCGCCGCACCCCGGCCAGCCGCACCACTTGCTCCGCCGCCACCATGTCGTTCTCCACCGCCCAGACGCTAGACCCCCGTCCACCCCCAGCACCTCCGGGAACCCCCCTGATCCCGACCCTGATCTGTCCCCGACCTGCGACGGAACGCAGGGCTTCATTCGATCGGGTCGTTCCGGTCCGTCGTCCGCGCCGCAGGCCCGGGACGGCCGTTACCGTCTGCTCGTTCGTCCACCATCCCTTTGCTCACCCCAAGGATGCTCATGCCGGGCGGGTGCGCCAAGGGCGGAAAAGTCACCTGGCCCGACGGGACCAGGTCGAGGGTCGAGTCGCTCTACGACAACACCAGGTTCCAGTTCGAAACCTACGGGAACGAGGACTGCTCCGGAGCCCCCGTCGCCATCCACCCGCCCGGCTTCTCGGCGGCGAGCATCGGATCCGACGTGAAGTCGTTCCGGGTGTCCCCGGTCTGCGAGAAGGGGGGGTGTGCTTCTGCTCGGGCGCGGACTTCACCGGTGACGTCGTACAGAACTCCGACTGGAATCTCGGATTCTGCACCAGCAGCGGCATCCCCGCGCGGAGCGTCTACAACATGACCGGGTACACCGTCTCCCTGTTCGACACGAACGACTCGTGCCAGAACGCCCGCGCGGTGGACCTGCCCGCCTACAACCCCCAGGAGCTACAACGACACCTCCTCCGAACGCCGCGGGCTCCCCGCCCGGGCACGACGATCCGGCACCACGCGCGTACGCACTACCGTCGCTTCACCTCCGACCACGGCCGGCGGCCCCAGCACCGCGCGCCAGAGGTAGCCGGGCCAGGCCAGCCAGCGCTCGACGGCCAGCGGCAGCACGCACCCGCCGACCAGGGCGCCGACCGCGAGCAGGGGCAGCAGGACGGCGAGCACCGTACCGGCCCGGCGACACCAGCCGTCCGGTGCGGAGACGTCGCACACCGGGCGCCGCCACAGGTACCAGTGTGCCAGGGCCGGCAGGGCGAGGGCGGCGATGAGGCCGAGCACCACGGAGGCGATCATCGCGCCGCCGGCATGTACGGCCCGTTGACGACTCCCCGCGCCGGGCTCCGACATCTCCCGGGCGTCTTTCGCTGCGTCAGATCTGAGCTTTTCCGGACCCCATTCCACCCACGCTGACCTTGTCCTTTATGTCCGGCAATCAAACATTTACCGGAACGTTGTTCATATTTGCGGAGGGAGAAGTTAGGTTGCACCGCAATGCGCGGATCCGTCCCCCCCACCCTCCGGCGTACGTGCCGAGGGGCAGGCCGCGCTGGAAAGGCACAGGCGCCCTTGATGAATGTGGAAACCACCACCCCCGCTGTCTCGCCCCCCGGCGGCGGCTCCACCCCACCCCCGGCCGACGGTCACCTGAAGGCGGGACTCAAGAACCGCCACCTGTCGATGATCGCGATCGGCGGCGTGATCGGCGCCGGCCTGTTCGTCGGCTCCGGCGCGGGCATCGCGACCACCGGCCCCGGCATCCTGCTCTCGTACACGCTCGCCGGCGCGCTGGTCGTCCTGGTGATGCGGATGCTCGGCGAGATGGCGGCGGCCGACCCGCAGAGCGGCTCGTTCTCGGCGTACGCGGACCGGGCGCTCGGCCGGTGGGCCGGGTTCAGCATCGGCTGGCTGTACTGGTTCTTCTGGGTCGTGGTGCTCGCCGTGGAGGCCACCGCCGGCGCGAAGATCCTCAACAACTGGATGCCAGGTGTGCCGCAGTGGGCGTTCGCACTGATCGTGATGGTGGTACTGACCGCGACCAACCTGTTCTCGGTCGCCTCCTACGGCGAGTTCGAGTTCTGGTTCGCCGGGATCAAGGTGGTGGCGATCGCCGCCTTCCTGGTGATCGGCACGCTGGCCGCGTTCGGGCTGCTGCCCGGCACCCACGCGGTCGGGATGACGAACCTGACCGGCCACGGCGGCTTCCTGCCGCACGGCGTGGGGGCGGTGTTCACCGGCATGCTCACAGTCGTCTTCGCCTTCATGGGCAGCGAGATCGTCACCCTGGCGGCCGGCGAGTCGGAGGACCCGCAGAAGGCGGTCCGCAAGGCGACCAACAGCGTGATCTGGCGGATCGGGATCTTCTACCTGGGCTCGATCCTGCTGGTGGTGACCCTGCTTCCGTGGGACTCCGCCTCGATCAAGGGCAGCCCGTACGTGGCCGTGCTGGAGCACATAGGGATCCCGGGCGCCGCCCAGGTGATGGACGTGATCGTGCTGACCGCCGTGCTGTCCTGCCTCAACTCCGGGATGTACACCGCCTCCCGGATGGCCTTCTCGCTCGGCCGGCGCGGGGACGCACCCCGGGCGTTCGCCTCGGTGACCAAGCGCGGGGTGCCGCGGGTCGCGATCCTCTCCTCGGTGGTCTTCGGCTTCGTCGCCGTCTTCTTCAACTACACCTCCCCCAACACCGTCTTCGCCTTCCTGCTGAACTCCTCCGGTGCGGTGGCGCTCTTCGTCTGGCTGGTGATCTGTTTCTCGCAGCTGCGGATGCGGCGGATCATCGAGCGCGAGACCCCCGAGCGCCTGACCGTGCGGATGTGGCTGTACCCGTACCTGACCTGGGCCGCCATCGGCATGATCGGGTTCGTGGTGGTGTACATGTTCACGGACGCCGACGGGCGGAAGCAGATGTACTTCTCGCTGGTCGCCGCAGCGATCGTGCTGGTGGCGTCGGCCGTGGTGGGCCGCCGGCGACGGACGGCGGCGGCTGCCTGAGCCACCGCCCCGCCCGGGGAACCCCGGGCCCGGAAGCCGTTGCGGAGGCTTCCGGGCCCGGTGGCGTTCCGGTACCCGCTCGTGACGGGCCGGACATCGGGACAGCCTGTTCGTGCTGGTCCGGCGTGTGCTCTGCCACCCCGGATGCGCTGGGCGCCCTGGCGCTTCCTCGCATCCGCCGTGAGCGTGATGTGTGGCCTGGCCTGCAGCGTGGCGATCCGGAACTTCGGCTGAAGACGCCCACCGGCGCGTGCCCCGTCGGCCGCCCCTGGCCGTGCGAACCGCGTCACCCCGCCGGGACGACTACGGTCGTCACCGTGACCGACTCCGAGCCCCAAGAGGTCGTTGCCCGGCCGCGCACCGCCGCCGGGGTGCTGTTCTTCGATCCCGTCGGCCAACTCCTGCTGGTGAAGCCCACGTACAAGGACGGCTGGGAGATCCCGGGCGGCTACCTGCGGGCGGGCGAGACGCCGAGCGCGGGCGCGGCCCGGGAGGTGGCGGAGGAGCTGGGGATCGCCCCGCCGATCGGCCGGCTGCTGGTTGCCGACTGGGCGCCGCACCCGGCCGAGGGCGACAAGTTGCTGTTCGTCTTCGACGGCGGGATCCTCCCCGACGCCGAGCGCGACGCCATCAGGGTGGACCAACTCGAGGTCAGCACCTACGAGTTCCACCCCCCGGCCCACCTCGACGCGCTGCTGATCCCCCGGCTCGCCCGCCGCGTGCACGCCGCCGTCGCCGCCCGGGCACAGGGCGCAACGGCCTACCTGGAACACGGGGTGCCGCAACCGTAGGACGGTGAGTGTGCGTCCTACGGCCGAAGGGCTACAGTCGACGCCCTCCGGCCACGGCCTGCGGCCCCGAACCTCAGCGAGGACCCGTGAAGTACCTGATCGCCGGCGGTGCCGGCTTCATCGGCTCCACCATCGCCAACGCCCTCGCGGACGGCGGCCACACCTCGGTCGTCCTCGACAATCTCGTCACGGGCCGCCGCGAGTTCGCCGCCGAATTCCCGTTCTACGAGGGCGACATCGCCGAGGGCGCCCTGCTCGACCGGGTCTTCGCCGAGCACCCCGACATCCGGGCCGTCGTCCACTGCGCCGCGCTGATCGTGGTTCCGGACTCGGTCGCCGATCCGCTCGGCTACTACCGCGAGAACGTCGCCAAGACCATCGCGTTCGCCGAGCACCTCACCCGCAACGGTTGCGAACGGCTGCTGTTCTCGTCCTCCGCCTCGCTCTACCGGGCCGACCCGGCCAACGACTGGGCGGTGGACGAGGATTCGCCGCTGGAGACGCTCAGCCCGTACGCCCGCACCAAGCAGCTGGTCGAGACCTTCCTCGCGGACATCGCCGCTGCCGGGCCCCTCCGTGTCGTCTCGCTGCGGTACTTCAACCCGATCGGCGCCGACCCCGAACTCCGCACCGGCCTGCAGATCCGCCGGCCCACCCACGCGCTGGGCAAGTTGCTCGACGTTCAGGCGGCGGGCGAGAAGTTCCCCCTCACCGGCACCGACTGGCCCACCCGCGACGGCTCCGGCATCCGGGACTACGTCCACGTCCGCGATCTCGCCGAGGCGCACTGCTCCGCCCTCGACCGCTTCGACACCGTGACCGCCGAACTCCCGTACCAGGTCGTCAACCTGGGGACCGGCACGGGTACCACCGTCCGCGAACTCATCGCCGCCTACGAGCAGGTCACCGGCGAGACGGTGCCCGTCCAGGAGACCGGCCCCCGGCCGGGGGACGCCGCCGGCGCCTACACGCGCAGCAGCCGGGCGCGCGAACTCCTCGGCTGGAGCCCGCAGTTCACCCTCGCGGACGGCATCCGGGACTCGCTGCGCTGGCGCGAGGTCCGCGACAGCGTCATCGGCGCGGACTGATCGGCCCCACGGCCAGGAGGGCGAGGAAGGCGTCCAGGGTCGAGCGCTTGGCGTCCGGGACCATGAAATAGCGGAAGCGGCCATCCGGAGCAACTACCCTCACGGCCGGCCAGTTGAGCAACTCGAACCTGGCGCGCAGGTAGCTGCGGCCCGTCGCCACCACCTCGGCGCCCTCGGGCGTGATCATCACGAGGCAGGTGGTGCCGTCGTCGAACTCGGTGCACATCAGCGGGATTCCGCCCATGGCCGCGAGGCGGTGCAGGGACCGCGGGTAGCTCAACTCGCGGTCGGGGCTCACCGGCAACATGCTCTGACGACTCGACATTTGGCCACGCTAGGGCCTCAACTCCCGGGTGCGACAGCTATTTTCCTAGGCGCACCGCGTTTGCCTCGCGCCGGGCGAAGACCTCGGCCTGCCGGTCGGCCATCTCGCGGAGCGCGGACTTGCGGGCGCGGGCCGGAAGGCGGTCAAGGTAGAGGCGGCCGTGGAGGTGGTCGGTCTCGTGCTGGAGGCAGCGAGCGAAGTAGCCGTGGCCTTCGATGGTGAGAGGGCGGCCGTGGAGGTCGAAGCCGTGGGCGATGGTGTGGTCGGGGCGGGCGAGTTCGCGGTGGGGGCCGGGAACGGAGAGGCAGCCCTCGGGTTCTTCGAGCAGGCGGCGGTGGGTGGCGGGGGGTTCCTCCAGGACGGGATTGGCGAGGTGGCCGACGTGGCGCACGCCCCAGTCGTCGGTGATGTCCCAGACGAACAGCTGGAGGTCGACGTCGACCTGGTTCGCGGCCAGGCCGGCGCCCTCGGCGATGTGGTTGGTGGCGAACATGTCGTCGACGAGGCGGGCGAGTTCGGGGGTGCCGAAGTCGGCGACGGGGCGGCAGCGGCGGTGCAGGACGGGCTCGCCGACCACGGTGATCCGGCGGACCGCGCCGCGTTCGGTCTCGGGGGCGAGCGACGGGTAGGCGTCGACGGGTTCGCCCTGGACGCGGACCCGGCGGTCCTGCGGGGTGTCGGCCATGTGTGGAAAGCCTCTCTGCAACTCGCTACCTGACGGCTTGTCATTCGCTTTGCAAAGTAGCACGCTTTGCAAAGTGACCGATGAGATCAGCGAGACCTCCCACCCCCTGCCGCCCGGCGTCCGCAGGCCCCTGCCCGACCACCCCGTCCGAATCGCCCTGCTGGACCTGTTGGCCGAGGCCGGCACCGTGACCTCCACCGAGGCAGCAGCGCGGCTCGGGCTCAGTTCGGGCCTTTGCTCGTTCCACCTGCGGCAGTTGGCCCGCTACGGCCTGGTCGAGGAAGTCCCGCAGGGTGGCCGCGCCCGGCCGTGGCGCCTGCGCTGGGAGACCGACGCCACCCCCGCACCGCACCCCGTCCACCCGCCGGAGGAAGCCGCCGAACCGTTCACCGCCGTCCTGCACCTGACGCCCGCCGAGGCCGACGAACTCCAGCACGCCGTACGGAAGTTGCTCACGAAATACGCCGACCGCGAGCACCGCCCCCGGGGCGCCCGGCCGTACGCCGCAGCAGCCAGGATCGTCCCGCTGCTGCCCGGCTGAGCACCGCGCGGAGGGCGACGAAGGTCGCCCCCGGGGGATCCGTTCGGGGCTTCTGGGGCCCGGTCGGTGCTGCCTAGCGTGGCTCGCAGGACAGAGCCTCGCGAGGTCGGAGGGAGAGCACCGATGGGCGTCGTACCCGAGCGCAGAACGGGGCCGGACAGGGTCGCACTCCTGCCGGGCACGGACAAGGCCAAGGAGCGGGCGGGGGCGGAGAGTTGGCGCTCGCCGTACCGGTCGATGCCGGATGCCGAGCGCTCCGCGCTCTGGCGGCGCAGGCTGCACGAGGCGGAGGCGGGGCTGACCAGGTACCTGGTGAGTCTCGGCGATCAGCCGCAGCTCGCGGAGTGGTTCGCGTTGCAGGGCGAGATCTTCGCCGATCTGCCGGACGGGGCCGCGCCGTCCGCGCAGTGGCAGCGGTTGTTCTTCCGCGGGCAGGCGCTGATGGAGCGCTTCCTGGTGCGGCACTACGGCGAGCAGGTGCTCGCGGCGTGGGCGGCGTCCAACGCGGAGGTGCACCGCACCGTCGAGCCGGACCACGGCCGGGGCGCGGCGGATCCGATCCACCGGATCGCCCGGCAGGCCGAACTGTACGGCTCCGACTACGAGTTCGACGACGCCGCGCCGCCCGGACCGCGGCAGGCCGCGCTGACCATCACGCACTGCGCGATCTGGGACTACCGCGAGCAGGCCCGTCGCAGCGGGGTGACGATCACGCTCGCCTCGCCGTGCACGTACTGCACGCACGCGCTGTCGGCGAACGTCCGCGCCAAGGGCTTCCGCCCGTCGCACCGCCTGCTCTCGGGGCCGACCGGCCACGGTTGCCACTGGGAGGCGCGCGCCGAAGAAGAGGCCGACGAGACGACGGGGGCGTCCTGATGTGCGGAGTGACGGGCTGGCTGGACTGGGCGGAGGATCTGCGGCTGCGCGCCGGGACGGTCCGCCGGATGACGGAGACCCTGGCCTGCCGGGGTCCGGACGCGGACGGGGTGTGGCTGTCGCGGCACGCGGCGCTCGGCCACACCCGGCTGGCGGTGATCGACCTGGCGGGCGGGCTGCAGCCGTTCGCGGACGGCGAGCCGGTCCGCGCGGTGCTGGCGTACAACGGCGAGCTGTACAACCACCGTGAGTTGCGCGCCGAGTTGGAGGCGCACGGGCACGTGTTCCGGACCCGCTCGGACACCGAAGTGGTGCTCCGCGCGCACCTCCAGTGGGGGCACCGGGCGCCGGCCCGGTTCAACGGGATCTTCGGGTACGCGCTGTGGGACGCCCTGCGCGAGGAACTCCTGCTGGTGCGCGACCACTTGGGCATCAAGCCGCTGTACTGGCACCGGCACGCGAACGGCGTACTGTTCGGCTCCGAGCCGAAGGCGGTGCTCGCGAACCCTTTGTTGCCCGCCGAGTTGGACGCGTCCGGCATCGCGGAGCTGTTCGCGCTGCCGGCCGCACCGAGCCCGGGGCACGGGCTGTTCCGGGGCCTGCGGGAGGTCCGGCCCGGACACCTGGTGGTGGCCAGCCGTCAGCGAGTCAGCGAACTCCCTTACTGGCAGCTGGAGTCGGCCCCGCACGGGGACGACGAGCGGACCACCCGGGCCACCGTGCGGGCGCTGCTCGCGGACGCGGTGGAGCGGCAGCTGGTCAGCGACGTCCCGCTGTGCACGCTGCTGTCCGGCGGCGTCGACTCCTCGGCGATCACCGCACTCGCGGCGGCCGCCCGGGAGCGCGACGGGCACGACAAGATCACCAGCTTCTCGGTGGACTTCCCCGGCAGCGCCGACCGCGCCCCCGACGCCTGGCGCACCGGCCAGGACGCCCCGTTCGTGCAGGCCGCCGCCGCACACATCGGCACCGTGCACACCAGCGTGCTGATCCCCGACGACGACCTGCTGGACGCCCGCGACGCGGTGCTGCGGGCCCGCGACCGGCCCGGCTGGGGCGAGATGGACGCCTCGCTGCACCTGCTGTTCCGCGAGGTGCGCCGCCGCTCCACGGTCGCACTGTCCGGCGAGGCCGCGGACGAAGTCTTCGGCGGCTACCCGTACTTCCACGACGCCCCGGCGCTCGCCTCCGGCACCTTCCCGTGGCTGCACGGCCGCACCACCCCGGCCGCGCTGCTGCGCCCGGAGGTGCGCGCCGAGGTCCGGCCGGCCGAGTACACCGAGGCCGCGTACCGGGGCAGCCTCGCCTCGGCGCCCCGGCTGGACGGGGAGGACCCGGCGGCGGCGAAGGTGCGGGAGACCTTCCACCTGGCGCTGACCCGCTGGCTGCCGCCGCTGCTGGACCGGGTGGACCGGGTGTCGATGTCCGTCGGCCTGGAGGTGCGGGTGCCGTTCTGCGACCACCGGCTGGTGGAGTATCTGTGGAACGTTCCATGGGAGTTGAAGTCGCCCGGCGGCCGCCCCAAGGGCCTGCTGCGGGACGCGGTGCGCGACCTGCTGCCGCCGCAGGTGGCGGACCGTCCGAAGTCCGGCTACCCGTCCACCCCGGCGGTGCGCTACACCGAGGTGCTGACCGCCCGCGCCCACGAGCTGCTGGCCGACCCGGCCGCGCCGGTGTTCGACCTGGTGGACCGCGCGCTGGTGCGCCGCCACCTCGCGGAGGGCCGCCCGCTGCCGAGCCCGCGCACCGCGCCGAACCCGGTCGGCGGCCTGGACCACCTGGTGCAGGTCGACGAGTGGCTGCGCGCCTACCGGGTCGGCCTGCGGTGAGCGCGCCGGCCCGCGCGGCGCTCACGGAGGCCGCGTTCCGTTCGGCCGCCCGGCACTGGCCGACCGGCGTCGCCGTGCTCACCGTCCGCTGGGCGGGCGTCGAGTACGCGAAGACCGTCTCCTCCTTCAGCACCCTCTCGCTCGACCCGCCGCTGATCGGCGTCGCCGTCTCCCACCGCAGCCCGCTGACGGCCGCGGTGCGCGCGGCCGGGCGCTTCGCCGTCACCGTGCTGGGCGAGCAACAGGACGCGCTGGCACGCCGGTTCGCCACCCCGGGCGCGGGCCGGGCGGTCGGGCACTTCACCGACCTGACCGTCCTCGCCGATCCGGTCGACGCCCCCGTCCCGGCCGGCGCGCCCGCCTGGTTCGACGCCCGGCTGCACGCCGAACTCCCGGTCGGTGACCACCTGTTGCTGGTCGGCGAGGCCCTCGCGGTCGGCGAAGGCACCGACCGCCCGCTGCTGCACCACGCCGCCCGCTACCGGCGGCTCGGCCCAGAACTTCCCCGAAATGACGTTCCAGCGCAAGGAGTTGACGCATGACCCAGTCACCCCCGGAGCCGCGCGGCCTGCTCACCGGCGCCCGCTACCTGACCGAACTCGACGACGGCCGCGAGCTGTACCTGGACGGGCAGCGCGTCGCCAACCCGGCCACCCACCCGGCGTTCCGACCGGCCGCCGAAGAACTGGCCCGCCTGCTCGACCTGCAACACCGGCCCGAACACCGCGAGTTGCTCACCTTCAAGGACCCGGACACCGGCCTGCGGCTGGCCCGCGCCTACCAACCACCCACCAGCCTCGAGGAGTTGCGCGTCCAGCGCCGCAGCGCCGAGTTCTGGCACGCCGAGGCGCTCGGCCAGCAGGGCCGTTCCCCCGCCTTCATGGCCTCGATCGCCGTCGGCGTGCACGACTTCCGCCACCAACTGGCCGCCGCCGACCCCCGGTTCGGCACCAACGCCGAGGCCTGGTACCGGCATTGCGCACAGAACGACCTGGTGCTCTCGCACGCGCTCGGCGACCCGCAGATCGACCGGTCGGCCAGCCCGCTGGACGATCCCGACCTGGCGCTGCGCGTCCTGTCGGAGAACGAGCAGGGCATCGTGGTGCGCGGAGCGAAGCAGCTCACCACACTCGCACCGCTCGCGCACGAGGTGCTGGTGTACCTGTCGGCGTCCTTCACCCAGGGCCGCGCCGAGCAGTTCGTGGTGTGGTTCGCGCTGCCGCTGAACACCCCCGGCCTGATCACCCTGGCCCGCGAACCGCTCGGCACCGCCCCGTGGGGGCACGGCCACCCGCTCGGCGCCCGCTACGACGAGCAGGACGCGATGCTGTTCTTCGACGACGTCCTGGTGCCGTGGGACCGGGTGTTCCTGCTCCGCGACGCCGACCTGGCCCGCCGCGGCCTGGCCCGGATCAACGCCTGGAGCGCGTACGTCGGCCACATCCGCTACCGGGAGCGCCTGCGCACCCTGCTGGCCACCGCCACGCTGCTCGCCGAGTCGATCGGCGTCAGCCAATTCCGCAACATCCAGGAGGACTTGGGCCGCCTCGCCGGGTACGCCGAACTCACCGAGTACTTCCTCGACGCCGCCGAGAACCGCGGCGCGCTCACCGACGCCGGCCTGTTCGCCCCCGGCGACACCTTCGCCTCCCGGGTCTGGTCCGCCGAAGTCGCGGGCCACGCCGTCGAGATCGTCCGCAAGATCGGCGCCTCCGGCCTGCTCATGCAGCCCTCCCCCGGCGACCTGGCCAACCCGCGGCTGCGCCCGCACCTGGACCGCTACATGCGCGGACGGGACATCGGCGTCGAGGACAAGTCCCGCCTGTTCAGGCTGGCTTGGGAGCTCACCGGGGACGGCTTCGGCCAGCGCCAGGACCTGTACGAGTACGTCCACCGCGGCGACCTCGCCCGCAACCGCATCACCGTCTTCCACCGCTACGACCAGTCCGCGACCAGGGCCCGGCTGCTCGCCCTGCTCAGCGACCCCACCACCGATGCCCAGGAGGCCCGCGCGTGAGCCCGTCCGCCGTCGAGATCCAGGCCCGCACCCTCGCCGGGTACGCCGACGCCAGCCGACTGCGCCAAGTCCAGGACCGCGACTGGGTGTTGGACCGCGTCACCGGCACCCCCGAGACACTGATCGACCTCGGCAGCGGCATCGGCCAGCTGCTCGCCACCGCCTTGGAACGCTTCCCCTCGCTCCGCCTCGCCGTCGGCCTGGAACGCTCCGAACACCGGATCGCCGAAGCCACCGAACGCCTCGCCCCGTACGGAAGTCGGGCCGTCCTGCACACCGCCGACCTCACCGAACCAGAGCAACTCCCGTACCGCGCCCAGGTGATCACCCAGACCTCGGTGCTGCACTGGCTGTACCCGGACGAGGACCGGACCTTCGCCTGGGTCGCCGCCCACCTCGCCCCCGGCGGACGCTTCCTGCTCACCACCTACCACCCGGCCCGCGACGCCCACGGCCTGGGCGGCGAGGACGAGTTGGTCCGCGAAGCACTCACCGCACTCGGCACCCCCGCCGCCGACGTCCCCGCGCTGCTCGCCGCGCACGGCGTCCTGCCGATCGCCACCCGCACCCGCACCGCCGACGACCTGCACACCGTCCTCGCCCCGCACCTGCGCGTCGCCGGCCACGCCGAACGCGACGCCGTCGTCACCGTCGACTCCGCCGCGCAGTACGAGCACTTCCACGCCGCGACCTTCGGCGACTACTACGCCCGGGTCCTGCCCGCGGAGCGTCACGCCGACTTCTACCGGGCCGTCGGGGCCGCCGCCTGGCGCCGCCAGAACGCACACGGGCATGTCAGCCACATGCCGGTCCGCCTCTGGGAGTTGACGGCACATGAGGAGTTTGTTTCAGGAACCGGAAACCGCCCGTCACGCACCTAATGTGGGTGCCCCGACGACCCCGGAACCACCCGCGACGAGGAGCCACCCGTGTCCACCCCCGCCGTCAGTCAGGAGCTCGGCGCCTTCCTGCGCGCCCACCGCGAACGCCTCCAGCCCGCCGACGTCGGACTCACCGCCACCGCGCGGCGCCGCACCCCCGGGCTGCGCCGCGAAGAGGTCGCCTCGCTGTCCGGCGTCGGCCTCGCCTGGTACACCTGGCTCGAACAGGGCCGCGTCACCGCCTCCCGGCAGGTCCTGGAGGCGGTGGCGCGCGCCCTGCGCCTGGACGCGGCGGGCCTGCGCCACGCGATGCGACTGGCCGGCTACCACGAGCCCGCCCCCACCGAACTCGCCGCCGAACGGCTCGCCGACGCGGTCCGCCCCGTCCTCGACTCCTGGCCCGCCAGCCCCGCCGCGCTGCTCGACCGGCACTTCGACCTGCTCGCCTGGAACGCGGCCTGGACGGCCCTGTGGGGCTCCCCCGAGAAGGTCGACGCCGACCGCCGCAACCTGATGTGGCTGATGGCCGCCGACCGCCACCTGCGCAGCGTCCTGCACGACTGGGAACCCCTCGCCATGAACGTCTTCCAGCACTTCCGCGCCCAGGCCGGCCCCGCGATCGCCGACCCCCGCACCGACCAGCTCTACCGCCGCCTCGAAGCCGACGCCCCCGACCTGCGCCACTGGTGGGGCTGCCACACCGTCGCCGAACTCACCGCCCGCGAGGTGGTGGTCTCACCCCCCGCGAGCGGCGCTGTGCACCTCACGCTCAGCTCCTTCCACCCGGTGGACGACCCGTCGGCGCTGGTGCTTCTGTTCACGCCGCGGACCTCGACCGACTTCGCGCGGATGACGGACCTGATCGAGCGTCCGCTCCGGGCAACCGCATAGCAAGGCCGGCGCAGGTCGTAAGGCCAAGAGCCGATGGCGACCACCTCGCCCCAGTCCCACTTCACCCGCACGCCGACCTGCTCGGTCATCACCGACGACGACGGCCGCACCACCCTCAGCGGCAACCGCCTGGTCACCACCGCCCCCACCGGGCAGCGCACCGAACAGCTCCGCACCGACGACGAGGCCCGCACCGCCTACCGCACCCACTTCGGGATCGCCCTGGACGTGCTCCCGAAGTGAGCCCCGGTCAGCGGCCCTCGCGCTCACCCCCTCGGCCGCAGGCTCCGCGTCACCAGCCAGGCCCCGCCGGCCGCGAGCAGCGCCAGCGCGACGCCCACGATCACCGACCCGTGCGCGACGCTGCCGAAGGCGCCGATCGCCCAGGCCCCCACCCCCGTACCCGCGTACATCGTGGAGGTCAGCCAGGCGCTGGACGTCGCCCGGTGGGCGGGGGCGACGGTGCCGGCCAGGGTCTGCTGGTCCGTCACGAAGCCGCCGGAGGCGACGAACCACAGCAGCACGCCCAGCAGCGAAAGCACCAGCCCCGGCCCGGCGACAGCGAGCGCGATGCCGGCGGCGAGCAGCAGGGCCCAGAGCGGGAGCAGCGGCAGGTCGGTGCGGCCCGCCGCGCGGGCCTTGTCGCCGAGGCGGCCGCCGAGCAGGGAGCCGGCCACGCTGCCGGCGCCGACCAGGATGCCGACCAGGCCGAGGGCCTGGACGGAGAGGTCGAAGCGTTCGCCGAGGACGGCGCCGAGGAAGGTGTAGGCGCCGAGGTTGGCGGCGTTGAAGGCGGTGTTGACGAGCAGGGCGCGGCGCAGGGCGGGGTCGCGCCAGGCCGCCAGCACCGCGAGGATCGTGCCAGTGCCCGCAGCAGCCGCTCGTGGCGCGACCTGGCGGAGCAGCAGCGGGACGGCGGCGGCCGTGCCCGCGGCGAGGGCCCAGAACGCGGCGCGCCAGCCGGCCGCGCCGGCCAGCAGTCCGCCGAGGGGGACGCCGATGACCTGGCCGGTGGAGAACAGGGCCATGCCGAGGCCGAGGGCGCGGCCGCGCACCGTGTCGGGGGCGGTTTCGGCGATGTGGGCCCAGATCGCGGGTCCGGCGGCCGCGGCGGCGAGTCCGGCGAGGGCGCGGGAGAGCACCAGCAGGGTGAGGTCGGTGGAGAGTGCGGCGGCGGCGTTGGAGAGGAGGAACAGCGCGGTGCCGGCCAGCAGGGTGCGCCGTCGTCCGAACCGGTCGCTGGCCAGGCCGAGGAACGGCGCGCAGACGGCGTAGACCAGGACGTACGCGGTGACGGTGGACGCGGCGGCGGCCTCGCTGACGTGGATCGATCCGGCGATGGTCGGCAGCAGCGGGGAGACCAGGAAGGTCTCCGTCCCGAACAGGAACAGCAGCGCGAACACGCCGGCGTACCGCCATCGCCGGAAGGCCGGCGCGGCCACCGTCGTCGCGGTCTGGGGAAGATCGGACACGTCGCTCACGGCGACCACCACCTTGTCGGCGGCGCGCGGCGCGTCCTCGGACCGCGGACGCCGTCGGCCGCGCGCAGGGGGTAGAGAGGTCCGATGCGGCCATCCTGGGCAGCGGCCGGATGCGCAACCAGACAGGCGTTGGTCCTGTGACCGCCGCTCACACGCTGACGGAGTGTTCGCGTGTGCGCGGCGGCCGATGGGATAGAAGGGCCGCATGCGTGTTGTTCCGGAGTCAGTGGCGGCGGTGGTGCGTCGCGGTGCCAGGGATCCGTTCGTCGTGCAGACGGTGCGGGCCACGGTGGCGGCGACACTGGCGTACGTGGTGGCGACCTGGCTGAGCCGGGAGCCGGTGCCGTTGACGGCGCCGCTGACGGCGCTGCTGGTGGTGCAGGTGACGGTGTACTCGACGCTGAAGACCAGTGTGCGGCGGGTCAATTCGGTGGTGGTCGGGGTGCTGATCGCGATCGGTTTCTCCACCGTGGTGGGCCTGTCGTGGTGGAGCCTGGGGCTGATCATCCTGGCGTCGCTGACGGTGGGGCGGTTCGTGCGGGTGGACGAGTTCGTCCAGGAGGTGGCGATCAGCGCGATGCTGATCCTGGGCGTCTCGCAGGTCACCACGCAGGCGTGGGACCGGGTGCTGGAGACGCTGATCGGCGCGGCCGTCGGGCTGCTGTTCAACGTGGTGTTCGCGCCGCCGGTGTGGGTGGACACGGCCGGGGAGAAGATCGAGGACCTGGCCCGCCGGGCCCGTCACCTGCTGCTGGACCTCGCGGAGGAGCTGGGCCGCCCGGTGCCGGTGGAGCGGGCCGCCGCGCGGCTGCACGAGGCGCGGGCGCTGGACCAGGCGATCGCCGAGGTGGACGGCGCGCTGCGGCAGGCCGAGGACAGTCTGCGGCTGAACCCGCGGATCAGCGAGGGCCTGCTGTCGCGGCTGGTGCTGCGCACCGGCCTGGACACGCTGGAGATCTGCGTGGTGGTGATCCGGGTGATCGCCCGTTCGCTGACCGATCTGGCCAAGCGCCGCGCGGCCGGCGAGCGGCTGTTCCCGCCGGACGTCGCGGTGGCGATGGAGGAGCTGTTCGCGCACATCGGCGGGGCGCTGGTGAGCTTCGCGGTGCTGGTCACCACCCAGGTCAGCCGGAACGCGGAGGAGGCCGAGCAGCGGCTGACCGCCGAACTGGCCGCCGCCTGGGCCTGCCGGGAGAACGTCGCCCAACTGCTGCTGCACCGCGTCCAGGCGGACCCGCAGGCCTGGCAGTTGCACGGCTCCCTGCTCGCCGAGGTGGACCGGATCCTGGACGAGCTGGACCTGGAACACCGCTCCCGCCGCCTGATGGAGGAGCTCGACCGGGCCTCGGTCGCGACCCGTGCGCGCTTCACCCGCTTCGCGGGCATCCGCCGCCTGGCCCGCGGCGAACGCCTGCGCCCCCGCCGCTCCCGCCGCCGCGAGCCGGACCGGCAGGCGGCCTGACGGCCCGTCGGAGCGGGGGGCACTCGACCGTTGGTGCGAAACGTCGTACCGGACCGGAGTGTTGTCGCGGCGGGGCGCCGAAGGCCCGGTGACCCTCGTGGGGTGTCGGCGCGGTGCCGGCAAAACCCCCGTCCACCCTCTGGAGTGCTCCATGGCCTCAACCCTGGCCGGGCGGCGCCTGCTCGCCCTGCGTGCCGGTGTCCTCGCCGGTGCCGCCGCGCTGCCGCTGGCCGCGCCCGCGGTGCCGGCGTTCGCCGCGCCCGGCGACCACGGCGACGTGAAGATCCACAGTACCGGCGTTCCGTTCAACGATCCCCGGGACGAGTCGAAGGTCTGCAAGTTCTACCTGGACGCCTTCAACTTCGACACCGTTCAGCTGATCTCCTGGGAGATCGACCAGCAGCAGCCGGCCGGCACCAGGACGCTGTCCGGCACGATCGTGCTGGCCGGCGGCACCGGCCACACCACCAACCTCTCGGTGCCGGACGGCAGTTACAAGCTCTCCTGGAGCTTCGTCGGCCAGACCGGGCCGGCCAAGCAGAAGACGTTCACGGTCGACTGCGCGTCCGGCGACCCGTCCTCCCCGCCGCCCAACGAGCCCGCCAGCCAGACCGGCAACCAGCAGGGAGGCCAGCCCGGGAACCAGCAGGGTAACCAGCAGAGCGGTCAGACCGGCAGTCAGCAGAGCAACCAGCAGAGCGGTCAGACCGGCAGCCAGCCGGGCAACCAGCAGGGCGCGCACCCGGCCGACCCGCCCAAGCACCAGGGCGACATGCCCAAGGGCGGGATCGCGGCCGGTGTCGGCGGCGCCTCGCAGGACCTGAACCCGGCGGAGATCGCCGTCGGCGGCTCGCTGCTCCTCGGAGCCGGATGGCTGGCGGCCCGCCGGCTGCGCCGCTCCCGCCGTTGACGGCACGTCGGCGGACTCCCCGCCGCCGCCCGGTCCGTGGCGCCGACCCGCTGGTGGTCGGCGCCACGGCCGTGGCGTTGCTGTTCGGCACCATGCTGGTGCGCGACGGCCTGTCCGGCGCCCAGCCGCCCCTGCCCGCCGGGGCTGCGGCCGGCCCGTCGCACGACGGCGCGTCCGCACCGGACTCCCCCGCGCTGGACCCGTCCGCGCCGCGCCGCCTTCGCATCCCGTCGATCTCCGTGGACGCCACGTTCACCGACCTCGGCCTGGACGCCAAGGGCGCGCTGGAGACCCCGCCCGCCGAGCGGGCGAACCTGGTCGGCTGGTACCGGGACGGCGCCGCGCCCGGCGAGGACGGCACCGCCGTGGTGGTCGGCCACGTGGACGACAAGCACGGCCCTGGCGTGCTCTACCGGCTCGGACTGCTGCGCCCCGGCCTGGCCGTCGCCGTCACCCGGGCGGACCGGAAGGTCGTCACCTTCACCATCGACCAGGTGCGTTCCTACCCGAAGACCGCCTTCCCGTCCGACGAGGTCTACGCGGCGACCGGCCGGGCCGAGCTGCGGATCATCACCTGTGGCGGCCACTACGACCACAAGAACGGCTACGACTCCAACACCGTGGTGTTCGCGCACCTGACGTCCAGCAGCCCGGCGCCCGCGTGACCCGCCGGGGGCCCGACGGTCGACGTCCGTCGCTGTCACGCGGGCCGGGGCCGGCGGTGGTCGGGCGGCTGCGAGCAGCCTCTGCCGACACGCCGGAGGCCGAGCGAAGCAGGCCCCGGCCGACCGACGGTCGGCGCCCGTCGCTGCGCAGGGCCACGCCGCGAGGAACCCGCTGCCACTGACCTCCCGGGGCCCGCGCTCGAACCGCGCGGGCCGGGGCCGGCGGCGGCCGGGCGGCTGCGAGCAACCTCTGCCGACACGCCGGAGGCCGAACGAAGCAGGCCCCGACCGACCGACGGTCGGCGCCCGTCGCTGCGCAGGGCCACGCCGCGAGGAACCCGCTGCCACTGACGTCCCGGGGCCCGCGCTCGAACCGCGCGGGCCGGGGCCGGCGGCGGCCGGGCGGCTGCGAGCAACCTCTGCCGACACGCCGGAGGCCGAACGAAACAGGCCCCGACCGACCGACGGTCGGCGCCCGTCGCTGCGCGGGGCCACGCCGCGAGGGCCGCGCCTCGCGGGACCCGCCGCCACCCCACCGGCCGGAACCGAGGTTTGACGTCACGTCGCACCGGAGGCGGGCTTGCGCCACCCGACGAAACGACCGACACCGGGCCCGGCGTTCCGCCCCCGACCCGCCAGGGCCTAGCGTTTGACGTCACGTCGTACCGAAGGCGGGCTTGCGCCGCCCGACGAAACGACCGACACCGGGCCCGGCGTTCCGCCCCCGACCCGCCAAGGTCTAGCGTTCGACGTCACGCCGGGCCGGAGGCAGGCTTGCGCCGCCCGACGAAACGACCGACACCGGGCCCGGCGTTCCGCCCCCGACCCACCAGGGTCTAGCGTTTGACGTCGCGTCGGGCCGCGCCGGTCAGGAACGCCGCGCCGAGCAGGGCCGCCGCGAGGGCCGCGACCAGTAGCGGGTTCGGTCCTGCCGGGTGGCCGGCGTCGCGGACGGCGCCCATGAAGTCGACCGGGGCGACGTGGTTGATCAGCAGGTACCAGAGCGGCAGGTACAGGGCCTGGAACGGGCGGTGGCTGCGGGCCACCGTGCCGAGCCCGAGGGCCAGCGCCGGGACGAACAGCGCGCCCGCCAGCCAGTGCACCGCGCCGGTGGCGTCGCCCGCGGCGAGCATCCGCAGCAGCGGACCGAGGCCGGCGGCCGCCGCCAGCAGCACGCCCGACGCCCATTCGGCCAGCAGGCGCAGGCGGGGCGCGGGGTGCGCGCCGAGCAGTTCTTCCAGGCCGTTCTCCACCTGCTGGGTGCCCAGCCGGGACCAGATCAGCACCGGCCACAGCCACAGCGCGGGCAGCAGCAGCCCGGTGGCCATCGGCAGCGGCACGGCGAGCGCGGCCGCGCCGACCGCGCCGGTGACGGCCCACCAGGTCCACGGCACGCCCTGCACCAGGATCCGGGTCTGCCCGGCCAGCAGTCGCCCGAACGCCCAGGCCCGGACCGGCGCCGCGGTGGGCAGTGCCCCGAACGGCGCGGGCGCGGCCACCGCCGGTTCGTCGGCCACCGGTGCCGAGGACGTACGGCCGGGGTTGCGGGCCGGGTCGAAGCGGCCGAACCACAGCGCGGGCAGCACCGCCAGCACGGCCGCGCACAGGACGATCACCGGGCGGGTCGCCAGAAAGCCGCCGGTGAACTGGGCGCCGTCCCAGACGAAGGTGTGCAGCGGCTGCGGTACCTGGGTCAGGCCGAGGCTGAACTCGCCGTCCCCGACGGCGAGTTGCTGCCGGTTCAGGGCGTCGGTGAGGGACTGCGTCAGCTGCTGCACGCCGATCCCGCCGAGCGGGGCGTTCGCCGACTGCCCGCCGATCGCGAGCACCAGCGACAGCACGAACCAGACCACGTTGCCGAAGCCGCCCCGCAGGAGCGGCACCGTTTCGAACAGCACGGCGGCCGCGGCGGTCAGCGCGATCAGCGGCAGGGCGATCACGGCGAACGGGCCGAACAGGGCGAGCGGGTCGACGGCGCGGTCCTCACCGCGGACGAGTTGCAGGACCAGCGCGGTGCCGGCCAGCACGCCGAGCATCGAGCCGAGCACCAGCAGGTTGGCGAGGAACTTCGCGGCCAGGTAGCCGGCGGTGCGCAGCGGGGTGGCGGCCAGGATCTCGCCGACCCGGCCGGCGGCGTCCCGGGCGATGCCGCCGCGGACCACCCAGAACCCGCCGACGGTCAGCCACAGGGCGCCGGCCAGCGCGGTCGCGGTGCCGACCCAGGCGCTGTTGTAGACGCCCCGGTTGCCGCCGACGTCGAGGATCACCCAGTGGCTGTCGGCGGCAGGCACCGCGAGGTAGCCGAGCGCGACGGCGGCGAGCAGCGTCACCGCGTACACGGGCCGGCGCACCCGGTCGCGGAAGTCTCCGGCGGCGAGCCGGGCCAGCGCGCTCATCGCAGGGCCTCCGGCCGGGTGGGCGCGCCGTGCACGGCGGCCAGGTACACGTCCTCCAGGTCGGGCATCGCGGGCACGGCGTCCGGGGTGGGCGGGTAGCCGGCCAGGACGCGCAGGCGGACGCCGTCGGTGGTGCGCACCGTGCGGCCGACCTGGTGGCGGGCCTGCACGGCGGGCACCTCGGAGGGTGCGACCACCGCCTCCCAGACCTGCCCGTCGAGTTCGCGCAGCAGCTGGTCGGGGGTGCCGCGGCGCAGCAGTCGGCCGTGGGCGAGGACGGCGAGGTCGGCGGCGGATGCTTCGACGTCGGAGACGATGTGGGTGGACAGCAGCACGATCCGGTCGGCGGCGAGTTCGCCGAGCAGGTTGCGCAGCCGTACCCGTTCCTCGGGGTCGAGCCCGGCGGTCGGCTCGTCCACCACCAGCACCCGGGGGTCGGCGAGCAGGGCCTGGGCGATGCCGACCCGGCGCAGCATGCCGCCGGAGTAGCCGCGCAGCGGGCGGCGGACGGCCTCGGTCAGGTTGACCAGTTCGATCAGCTGGTCGATCCGGGTGCGGGCGGAGCGCGCGGACAGGCCCTTGGCGGCGGCCAGGTAGCTGAGGAACTCGCGTGCCGTCAGATTGGGGTAGACGCCGAAGTCCTGTGGCAGGTAGCCGAGTTCGCGGCGCACCCGGTCGGGCTGGGCGAGTGCGTCGGCGCCCCGGTAGCGGTAGTGGCCACGGGTGGGGCGGGTGACGGTGGCCAGGATCCGCATCAGCGAGGACTTGCCGGCGCCGTTCGGGCCGAGCAGGCCGGTGAGTCCGGGGCGCAGGGTCAGCGTGAGGCTGTCCAGGGCGCGTTTGCCGCCGCGGTACTCCTTGCCGATGCCGGCGAGTTCGATGGTCAGGTCGGTCATGGGTGGGTCTCCGTGGTTCGCGGGGCGCTGTCAGCCCTTGAGGTCGGTGGGCTTGCCGTCGCGGGTGACGGCGACGTTGCGGGGCACCTCGACGCGGAACCTGGCTTCGCAGTCGGCCAGTCCGGTGCAGCCGGCGTGCAGGTCGAGGGTGCCGTCCTCCAGCGTCCAGCTGAGCTTCTTGCTGCCGACCTGGGCGCCGGTGTCGAACCAGCGGGTGACCTTGACGTCGGTGCGGTCGGCGGGGATCAGGTCGGTGGGGTTGCCGTGCGCCTTGACGTTCAGGGTGGTGCCGGTGAACTCGAAGGTGTGTTCCTCGGGCTTGGCCTCGGAGGCGTCGGCGCAGGCGGTCAGCGGCAGCAGGGCGGCCACCGCGAGAGCGAGCAGGAGAGTCTTCGGACGTCGGTTCACCGGTTCCTCCGGGCGGTTCGGTCGGGTGCGGTGCCGAGCCTCGCCGATCCGGGCGCGGCCGCCATCTGCCGTTCGGCAGATATCCGCGGCCTTCCGGCATTCGTGCGTCACCGTTCGCGTCCGGCGTGTTGCGGACCGTTCTGCCGGGGTTTGGACTCGCGCCGTTGGACCATCCGCCCTGACGCTGGATATGTGAAGGAGGCGTGAATTCATGATCACCGAAGAACAGATCCGCTCCGTCCTGCACCACCCCGTGCACGACGCCGACGGCAACAGAATCGGCACCGCGGACCACCTTTTCCTCGACGACGCCACCGGCCGGCCGGAGTGGGTCAGCATCAAGACCGGGCGGTTCGGGTCCAACCAGTCCTTCGTGCCGATCCGCGACGCCGAGATGGTCGGGGACCACCTCCAGGTCCCGTACGGCAAGGACAAGGTCAAGGACGCCCCGAACGTGGACGTCGACCGCGGCGGCCACCTGTCCGAGCAGGAGGAGCGCCGGCTGTTCAGCCACTACGGCATCGAGTGGGACGACGCCTGGAAGGCCGCCAACGAGCCCGGCGAGGGCGGCTGGGCGCACCGGGACAGCGGAAGCGCGGCCACCACGGGCAGGTCCGAGCGGACCCGCACGGACGAGACCACGACGGCGGCGACCAGGCCGACCATGCCGAGCGCCGGCCGGGAGTCCCCCACCCGCGCCTCCGACATGTCCGGCACCCGGGTCACCGCCACCACCGGGACGGGCACCACCGGCGCCGCGGCCACGGGCGTGGCGGCGACCGGGGGCAGGGCCGACGCCCGGACCACCGAGGCCCGGACGGCGCGGGACGAGACGATGGCCCGGTCCGAGGAGCGGATGCGCGGCCCGGCGGGGCGGGACGACGTGATGACCCGCTCCGAGGAGCGGCTGCACGTCGGCGTCGAGCGGTACGAGACCGGACGCGCCCGGCTGCGCAAGTACGTCGTCACCGAGGAGGAACGGCAGACCGTGCCGATCCGGCACGAGGAGGTCCGGATCGAGCGCGAGCCGATCACCGAGGCGAACCGGACCGCGGCGATGTCCCGCGAACCGATCGCCGAGGCCGAGTACGACGTCGTCCTGCACGCGGAGCGCCCGATCGTGCACACCGAGGCCGTGCCGGTCGAGCGGGTGCGGCTGGTGACCGAGGAGCGCGTCGAGCAGCAGACCGTCACCGGTGAGGTCCGCAAGGAACGCATCGAAGCCGAACTGCCCGACGAGACGGCGACCCGGCGGATGTCCGGCGAGGACAAGGGCGGCCGGGCCGGCCTCTGAGGGGTCGCTCCGGGGCCGGGGGGGGGGGGGGGCGGGGGGGGGGGGGGGGGGCGGCGCGGGGGGGCGGGGGGGGCGCGGGCGCCCCCCCCCCCCCCCCCCCCCCCCCCCCCCCCCCCCCCCCCCCCCCCCCCCCCCCCCCCCGGGCGGGTCAGTAGGACACGCTGTGCCACCAGCAGGCACAGCCCGTAGACACCCGCCGACACCGTCCACGGCAGCCCTGGGGTTGACCCCGGTGCGCGTGTGGCACCGCAGGTGGGGGATCGTTGGAGTTCGCACGAACGATTTTCCGGGGCCCGTTCCCGGAGTCCGAGAACGAACGAAGGAGACCCTCATGATCTTCATCGCGGTGAAGTTCACCGTCCGCCCCGAGCAGAGCGACAAGTGGCTGGACCTGGTCGCCGACTTCACGACCGCCACCCGCAACGAGCCCGGCAACCTGTTCTTCGAGTGGTCGCGCAGCGTCGACGACCCGCACCAGTTCGTCCTGCTCGAGGCCTTCGCCGACGACGAGGCCGGCTCGCAGCACGTCAACTCCGCGCACTTCAAGGACGCCATGGACAGGATGTCCGGCGCGGTCGCCACCATCCCCGAGATCGTCAACATGAAGGTCCCCGGCAACGGCTGGTCCCAGATGGCCGAGGTCCAGCCGCGCGGCTGACCACCCGGTCCGCATCGGGCGCCGTCGGTATGATCCGGACGATGAGGATTCGCGCCGGGGGCGCCCGGGACGCCGGCGAGATCGCCCGGCTCCACACGTCGAGCTGGCAGCACGCGTACGCGGCACTGATGCCCGCCGAATACCTGGCCGGGCCGCTGGCCGCCGAGCAACTCGCGCTCTGGGAACGGAGATTGAGCGGCGAAGACGGCCACTTGGCGCTGGCGGAGGACGGGCCGGTGCTCGCCGGTTTCGCCTACCTGGTGCCGGAGCCGGACGGCCGGGTCCTGCTCGACAACCTGCACGTCCGGGCCGGACTGATCGGCTCCGGGGTCGGACACCGCCTGCTCACCCACGTCTTCGGCCGAATGCTGCACCGGCACCCGGGCCAGAGCCTCTACCTGGAGGTACTGGCCGACAACACCCGGGCCATCGCCTTCTACGAACGCCACGGCGGCACGCCCGTCGCCCACCGCGAGGTGGACTTCCCCGGCTTCCGGCTCCCCGGCTACGAGTACGCCTGGCCCGCCCCGGCGATCGCCGAACGGGCGGCCGGGGCGGGCTGAGGGCCGGCCTCAGACGGTGCGGATCCGGTAGGCGCGGGTCAGGGCGGCTACGTGTTCGGCGACCTCCGTCTCGGTGGGGGCGTTCAGCAGGACGAAGCCGGTCTGGGTGGCGGAGTGCATGGCGCCGGTCTCGAGCTCGCCGATTCGGGCGCGGATCTCGACGTGGGTGACGCCGGGGAGGGCGCGGAGTTCGGCCTCGGTGGACAGTTCGACGATGGTGCCCTGGGGGCGGGGCAGGAAGTAGACGGCGGAGCAGCCGTCCATGGTGCGGGCCTCGACGGCCGGGGATTCGCCGAGGGCGGTTTCGATCAGGACGTGCCACGGGTCGATGCCGTGGTGGTGGGCGACCAGGTCGGCGATGCCGCCGCCGCCCGGGCGGCAGGAGACCTCGCCGATCAGGAAGCCGGTGGAGGTCTGGAACACCTCGAGGTGGGTGACGCCGCCGGTGAGGCCGAGGGCGGCGACGGCCGCGTCGTGCAGGTCGCGGATCTCCTTGGCGACGGGGTCGTCGACGGGCACCGTGTAGGAGCCGACCAGGTCGCCGACGGCCTGGAGCAGCGGGGTGAAGTACTTGGCGACGGAGGCGAACCGGACCTCGCCGTCCACCACCATGCCGTCGCAGTGGTATTCGGTGGCGATGTCGACGAACTCCTCGGCGATCATGGGGTAGGGCGAGGTGCGCAGCGACAACGTCCGTTCGGAGGTGGCCAGTTCGGCGAGGTGTTCGGCGCTGTGGACGGCGAAGATGTCCTCGCTGCCGCCGCCGAGGGCGGGCTTGACCACGACGGGCCAGCCGAGTTCGCGGGCGGCTTCGGCGGCGTCGTCGAACGAGCCGAGCAGCCGGAACCGGGCGACGGGCAGGCCGGCGGCGTGCAGGCGCTGCTTCATCACGTACTTGTTGGAGAAGGCGTTGGCGGTCTCGTAGCCGACGCCGGGGATGCCGAAGTAGGAGCGGACGTACCCGGCGGCCTGCAGGCTGTACTCGGACGGCGAGACCACGTGCTCGAAGGCGTTGCGGCGGCGGATCTCCAGTGCGGCGAGCCGGACCTGGGTGAGGTCCTCGACGTTGTCGACGTAGGTGACGTCGGTGTCCTCGCGGTAGAAGCCGCGGTAGTTGGGGCTGGTGATGACGGACAGCTGGAGGTCGGTGCGGTCCTGGAGCCGGCGGGCCGCGACGTCGCCGCTGGTGTTGACGAGGAGAACCCTCTTCACTGTGCGATCCTCTCTTCGATGACGGGCGTCAAAGTCGTTTCGGGCGGCCCGGGTTGGCGCATCGTCGTCCAGAGCAGGAAGGCGGCGCCGACGGCGAGGGTGACGGGGGCGAACACCAGGGCGGAGCTGCCGAGCGAGATGGTGAGGCCGAGTACCAGCGAGGACGCCGGGACGGCTCCGGTGACGAAGGTGCGGATCACCGCGTTGACGCGGCCGGACAGGTGGTCGGGGATGGCCTGCTGCCGGTAGCCCATGACGGCGGCGTTGATGCCGCCCTCGCCGAGGCAGAGCACCGCGAACCCGCCGACCATCACGACCGGCCACGGGGTGAGCAGGCCGAGGGTGCCGATGCCGCACACGCCGAGGCAGATCGCGAGTTGGCGTTTGCGGTCGTCGCCGATCAGCACCCGCGGGGCGAGCCAGGCGCCGATCGCGGCGGCCACCGCGGCGATCGACATGGCGATGCCGAGGGTGCGCGCCGACCATTCCCAGTCGCTGCGGCCGACGGTGATCAGTGTCGATTCGAGGGCGCCGGCGCCGACGTTGTACAGCGCGGTGACGAGTGTCAGCCGGCGCAGGTCGGCGCGCGAGCGGAAGAACGCGACGCCCTCGCGGAGCATGGCGACCAGCGAGGACTCGGTGGGCTCCTGCCGGGCGTAGGGCATGCCGAGGGTGGTGAGCGCCGTCAACAGGAAGGTGACGGCGTCGAGTTCGAGCGCCCAGGTGGAGCCGAGGCCGGCGATGATCAGGCCGGCCAGCGCGGGGCCGACGAAGCGGGCGGCCAGCAGCAGGGCGGTGAACTGGGCGGACGCGCGGTCGAGCCGCTCGGCGGGCACCAGCAGCGGGATCAGGCCGTAGTCGCCGGCCACGTCGGAGACCACGTTGGCCAGGCCGATCACGGACAGCGCCAGGAACACCGCCCAGGTCAGCGAGTGCCACAGCGCCAGCGGGATGGCGGCGACCGCGAGGCCCTGGACGACCTCGCCGAGGGCGAACAGCACCCGCCGGTCGTAGCGGTCGATGAACGGGCCGAGCAGCGGCGCCAGCAGATACGGGAGGTTCTGCGCGGCGACGCTCAGCACCGCGAGCAGCGGGGAGCCGGTGGACTGGAGCAGCGCCAGCGGGACGGCGACGTAGAGGAAGGTGTTCCCCATCGTCGAGACCGCGGAGGCGCCGGTGAGGAGCCAGAACGATTTCACCGGGCGGACCGCCCGGTGGGTGTGACGGAGCGTTCGAAGAGGCCGGCCGGGGGCATCCGCGAATCCCTTCTCGTGCGGTGGCCGGGCGCTGCCGCGAGTGGCAGGCGCCCGGCCGGGGATGGGGCGTGGTGTCTGGGCGCGTCGCGGTCAGCCGGCCTCCTGGCGGGCGAGGCCCTGGGCGGCGGCGGCGCGCAGCAGCGCCGCGACCGTGCGGGCGCGGACGGCGACGGGGCGGGTCGGGCCGGGGGCCGGGCGGGTGGCGGCGCGCAGCAGCCGGGTGTCCACGCAGAGGATCTCGGCGAGCAGCCGCAGTCCGGCGTCGGGCTCCGCCAGCCGGGCGGGCACGGGTGGCTCGAACTCCTCGGCCAGTTCCCGCAGTTCGTCCGGCCCGTACTGCTCGGGGTTGCCCAGCAGGGCGAGCCAGCCGAGGTACAGCGCCCGGTGGTCGCCGGCCGCCAGGCCCGCCCGGACGCCGGCCAGCCGCTCCAGCGGGTGGTCGGCCCTGGCGCCGCGGCCGGCGAAGTCGGTGCGGAACGCGACCAGGCAGTGTTCGCCGACTGTCCACGCCTCGGCGCCGTACTGCTGGGCGAGGTCCGGCGGGACGCCGCCCCCGGGCAGCCGGAAGATCACCTCCCGGGTGCCCCAGGGCGAGGCGGCGAGGTGGATGTCGAAGTGCCGTTCCATCAGCCGCCTGGGGTCGGTGCGGAACACGCCGATCGCGGTGCTGGTGAGCAGCGAGGCCGCCGCCGGGCCTTCGCCGGAGCGGGTGTCGTCGACGGTGAAGAACCGGTACGTCATGCCTTGCTGCCTGGCCTCGGTGCGGGTGCGCGTGCGGTCGCCGGGTGGTGCGCCAGGTGGTGCGCCGGTGCCGCGGTCGGTTCCTGGTGTCACAGCTGCGCGACTCCGTCGAGCAGGCGGCCGATTTCGGCGTCGGTGTTGTAGTAGTGCACGGAGGCGCGGACCACCTCGGTGGGCTTCTCCGGGTGGGTGTCGAACTTGGCGGCGGACGGCCGGGAGAGCAGGGTGATCACTCCGGCGGCGCGCAGGCCGTCGACCAGGTGCTGGGTGTCGCGGCCGTCCTTGGTGAAGGTGACGAGGCCGCTGCGGACCTGCCCGCGGTCGTGCACCCGGACGCCGTCGAGGGCGGAGAGCCCGGCGCGCAGCTGTTCGGCGAGGGTGTCGATGCGTTCGCGGATCGGACCGATGCCGAGCTCGAGGGCCTCGTCCACGGCCGCGCCGAGGCCGAGCAGGTCGGCGACGCCGCGTTCCCAGCTCTCGAAGCGGCGGGCGTCGGGGCGGATCAGGTAGCTGTCGGGGCCGGTCCAGGTGGCGGCGCGCAGGTCGAGCACCGGCGGCTCCAGGGTGGTGACCACCTCGCGGTCGACGTACAGGAAGCCGGTGCCGCGCGGGCCGCGCAGGTACTTGCGGCCGGCGGCGGACAGCAGGTGGCAGCCGATCTCCCGTACGTCTAGCGGGAGTTGGCCGGCGGACTGGCAGGCGTCCAGCAGGTAGAGCGCGCCGGCCCGGCGGGCCAGTGCGCCGATCTCGGCGGCGGGCTGGACCAGGCCGTTGTAGGTCGGCACGTGGTTGACGGCGACCAGCCGGACGCCGCCCTGGTCGAGCATCTCGGCGAGCGCGTCGAGGTCGACCTGGCCGTGCTTGTCGTCGGGGATCGGTTCGACGGAGACGCCGAAGCGCTGCTTGGCCTGCAGGTACCCCAGGCCGTTGGACGGGTATTCGCTGCGCGAGGTGAGGATGCGGTCGCCGGGGCGGAACGCGATGGAGTAGAACGCCATGTCCCAGGCCCGGGTGGCGCTGTCCACCAGGGCGATCTCCTCGGGCCGGGCGTTCAGCAGCCGGGCCACCGAGGTGTACACCGCCTCGACCCGGTCGTCCTCCTGCTCGGCCGCGGCGTAGCCGCCGAGGCGGTTCTCCAGCGTCAGGTGGTCGATGACGGTGTTGGTGACGTGTTCGGTGCGCAGCGCGGCGCCCGCGTTGTCGAAGAAGGCGGTTTCGGTGCAGCCGGGCGTCCGTGCCCGCAGGTGCGTGATGTCCATGGTGCCAACTCCCTTTCGGGCGGGGGTGGTCAGACCCCTTCGTCCTGAAGGTCGGCGACGATGTCGCCGGCCCGGTTCGCCATGGTGCTGAGCAGCGAGTCGGCGATCCCGTGGGTGGCTTCGTTGACACCCTGCAGGTAGAGGCGGGCGTGGTCGCCCTCCGCCGTGCGGACCCGGTAGCGGCGCTGCACCGTGAGTTCGGGCAGCCCCAGCGCTTCTCCTACCCCACGTACGGCGGCGGGCATGCCTGGTTCGTAGCCGGTGCCCAGCAGGACGCGGTCGCAGACGAGTTCGGTGTTCTCGCCGGTGAGCCGGTCGTGCAGGGTCAGGACCACGCCGTCCTGGTCGGCGGTGGCCGCGACCACTTCGGTGGCGGTGAGGATGCGCAGTCCGTCCTTGCCCTCCAGCCGGTCGCGGTACTGCTGGTGGTAGAGGCTGTCGAGCAGTTCGGGGGTGACGCCCGCGTAGTTGCTGCGGGTCATCTCGGCGAGCACCAGGGCGCGGGCCGGCTCGTCGAGGTCGTGGAACTCGCGGGACGCGGCGGGCGAGTAGAAGCGGCTGGTGAACTTGGAGGTGACGTACGGGGTGAGGGCGAGGCCGCGGACCACCAGCACCGGGGTGCAGCCCGGCAGGTCGTCCCGGACGGCCTGCACCATTTCGACGGCGCTCTGCGCGCCGCCGATCACCGCGATCCGCTGCGGGACGTCGCGCGGCAGGGCGGCGATCCGCTCGGAGTAGACGCTGCTGTGCACCACGCGTTCGGCGGGCAGGTCGCGGAACACCTCGGGGATCCGCGGGTCGCGGCCGCCGGCCAGCACCAGGTGCCGGGCCCGCACGGTGCTGCCGTCGGCGAACGCCACGTCCCAGCGCCGCAGGGCGCCCTGCGGGTCGCGGACGGGGTCGATGCGGACGGCGCGGCGGTGGTGGTGGACGGCGACGTGCTCCAGGCCCTCGGCGACCCAGCGCAGGTAGTCGGAGATCTCGCTGCGGTAGGGCGTGAACGAGCCGAGGCTCATGAAGTCGTCCAGCCGGCCGCTCTGGTGCAGGTAGTTGACGAAGGTGTAGCGGGAGCGCGGGTTGCGCAGGGTGGCGAGGTCCTTGAGGAAGGAGACCTGGCTCTGCGCCCAGGGGATGAGCAGGCCGCTCTGCCACACGGTGTGGCTGTTCTGCTCGACCAGCAGGGTGCGGCGGGCGAGGTCGGGGGCGAGTTCCTCGAGGGCGACGGCCAGCGCCAGGTTGGCCGGGCCGGCCCCGATGCCGAGGATCTCCACGTCAACGTCTGCCACGGTCACGGTTGTCGGTCCTTCCTCGGTGACGGCACGGTCGGGGGGCCGGCCCCGCGCCCGGCGGGGGCGCGGAACCGGCCCTGGGTGGTGCGAGAGGTCAGGAGACCTGGCCGAGCAGGCGCGCCGCTTCGTCGGCCCGCTCGTTGATGGTGGCCGCGAGGGTGGCGACCCGGTCGGCCATGAAGCCGTCGGCGCCGATCAGCGCGGCCTCGGCGGTGCCCAGGCCGCTGAACAGCCGGGACGCGAAGCGGTGGTTGGCGGTGTGCCGGTGGCCGGCCGCGTCGAGGATCTTGTCGATCGAGACGGCGTGGTCACGCGGGTGCCAGATGTACCGCTTGAGGCGGAACCGCAGCTCGACCGGGCCGAGCTCCCACCAGGCGGAGCGGATGCCGAGCTCCTTCTCGGTGATCTCCGAGTAGTCCTGCGTGTTGCGCAGGTGCAGGCGCTCGTAGAGCGCGAGCAGCTCGTGCAGGCTCTCGTGGCTGCCGAGCGGCTCGCCGTGCTCGGCGACGGTGTCGGTGGCCGGCACCACCTCCGGCGGCAGGCCGTTGCGGCCGCGGTCCAGCGCGTGCAGGATCTGCGGCCGGTAGGCCCACCACTCGGCCATCACCACGTGGGCGAGGTTTTCGCGGATGGAGCGCTCGGAGCGCAGCGGGGTGGTGTCGAGCAGCGCGTCCGGGACGCCGACGAACAGCGACTGGAACTCGCGGTAGGCGAAGCGGTGCTGGCCGAGCAGCCGGTGGGTGTCGTTGAACTCCGGCCCGTTCTTGGCGCGTTCGCGTTCGGCGACGACCGCGAAGTCGCACAGCTCCTGGTAGGCCTGCAGGACGACCTCGCGCAGGCAGTCGGAGTACCACTGCCAGTCGCCGGGGCCGGGCTTGCCGATCCAGTCCTTCATCAGGACGCTGTCGGGCAGCACCGCGACGGTCTGCGCGAAGCGCTCGACGGCGGCCGCCAGCGGCGAGGTGGTGACCTGGCTGTGGCGGGACCAGGAGGTCTCGATGGTGCCGCCGCTCTGCGCGACCTTGCGCCAGCGGGCGGCCTCCTCGACGGTGACCTTGTCCTGCGGGAAGCGGGCGGTGGCCTCGTCGAACAGCCGGATCGCCTCGCCGTACTTCTGCTTGCGCAGCGCGGCCTTGGCCCGGCCGACCAGCAGCTGGGCCTTGAAGCTGTCGGCGGTCAGGTGTCCCGGGGTGTCGTGGAACACCGTCTGGTAGCCGACCGACAGGCGGGTGCGGCGCGGGGCGCCGTTCCACTCGTGGTAGCGGGTCTGGTCCGGCGCGAGCAGCTGCACGGTCGGCGACCAGATGAAGATGTGGTTGTTGATGATGTCGGTGCTGGCCCGGTCCGGGTCGGTGGTGACCACCCGGACGGGGAGCGTGTACTCCATGATGTCCCGGGCGATTTCCGGGTCGGAGTAAATGCTGCGGTCATGATTTCCGCAGCCGGAACAGTCGGGTGAGTGGAGGTCCAGGAGGACCGGCTTGTCCTCGATCTCGGAGCGCTTGAGAAGCGCCTGGAAGTCGTGCTGGTCTGCCCACTTAACTGCCAACGTAGGACCCAATCCTTGCGCTTTTGGCGGAAGTGGCTGGAGGGCAGCGGTTTCATGCCATGGCTCCCCCTGCCACGATCATGAACCTACCCCGCTCGGCGTGTCCACTGTCAAGCGTTCAAAGGTAATATTGTTGCGTTGATGTTGCGCCCAGTAAACTGACCTGCGGTTTTTACCGAATCCCTACCGGGCAAAAACGGACACTCCCGACCGATCGGTCGGTAGCCGCCCCAGGCGGCCCAACAGTGAAAGCTCCGCCCATACCGGAACAGTGCTGCGAAGGTCCTTGATCGGCGCCCCGACCTGGGTTAGAACAGTTGGCGGGTGTGTGCCGGGGCGACGGCACCGAGCGGCCGGCCCGGCGCCGCGGTCACCCTCCACAGGCATTCCGACACTCCTTTCCGCAGTCTTCTCTGTTTTTCTCCTCACTCGACCCGGCATGGCCGGAGGCGTATTCCTGCGACCTTTTCCGTCGCAGGACCATGGCCCCGGGGCGACTGAAAGCGGGGGCGGTATGACGATCCATCTCAATGCAGGCCCATCGACCAACAACCCGGCGACGACACCCGTCCAGCCGTATTCCTACCGATTCCGCGAGCCGGTCGAGCCGGAATGGAGGAGATTCCCCGGCTGGTCGCAGGTCACCGCCGACGAATGGGATTCCGCGCAGTGGCAACGCGCCAACTGCGTCAAAAGCGCGCGCCAACTGGGCGCCGTCCTCGGACCCGGAATCGGCGATTCCTTTCTCGCCGACCTGGTGCGCGACCAGCAGCAGCGCGCCACCATGTCGATGCTGGTCACCCCGCAGCTGCTGAACACGATGGTGCCGCACCTCGCGCCCGGCGAGGCCGGCTTCCTGGACGCGCTGTACGCCGACCCGGTGCGGCGCTACATGATCCCGGTGTTCTCCGACCGCGACCCGCGCTGGCCCTCCCACCCGTGCGCCACCCGGGACTCGCTGCACGAGAGCGAGATGTGGGCCGTCGAAGGATTGACGCACCGCTACCCCACCAAGGTGCTGGCCGAGCTGGTACCCACCTGTCCGCAGTACTGCGGCCACTGCACCCGGATGGACCTGGTCGGCAACCCGACCCCGCAGTTCACCAAGCACCGCTTCGACCTGCGCCCCGCCGACCGGCTCGGCCGGATGCTGGAATTCCTGCGCACCCACCCCAGCATCCGCGACGTGGTGGTCTCCGGCGGCGACCTCGCCAACCTGCCCTGGCCGCGCCTGGAGTCCTTCCTCACCGCGCTGCTCGACATCCCCAACATCCGCGACATCCGGCTCGCCACCAAGGGCCTGGTCGGCCTCCCCCAGCACTGGCTGCAGAAGGAGGTCCTGGACGGCCTCGCCACGGTCTGCGCCCGCGCCCGCCGGCAGGGCGTGCAGATCGCCGTTCACACCCACGCCAACGCCGCCCAGTCGGTGACGACTTCGGTCGCCCGCGCCACCACCGCGCTGTTCGAGGCCGGGGTGCGCGACGTCCGCAACCAGGGCGTGCTGATGCGCGGCGTCAACGACTCGGTGGAGGCGCTGCTCGACCTCAGCTTCGGGCTGCTCGACGGCGCCGGCATCATGCCGTACTACTTCTACCTCTGCGACATGATCCCCAACAGCGAGCACTGGCGGGTCGCCCTCTGGGAGGCGCAGGCACTCCAGCGCGGCATGATGGGCTACCTCCCCGGCTTCGCCACCCCGCGGATCGTCTGCGACGTCCCGTTCGTCGGCAAGCGCTGGGTCGACCAGGTCGACTCCTACGACCGCCAACGCGGCATCTCCTACTGGACGAAGAACTACCTCACCCCGCTGGAAGCCGCCGACCCGGCGGCCGGCGGCCGCGCCCACCCCTACTACGACCCGATCCCGAGCCTTCCGCCGGAGGGCCAGGAGTGGTGGAAGAAGACGCCGCATGAAGCTCATTGACGAGCACGGACTGTCCGTCGCCCTGATCGACCCCGACGAACTCGACGCCCGGCCCTGGACATCGAGCGATCGCCACATCGACGTGGTCCGGATGCTCCGGCCGCCCGCCGACCGGATCGACGCCCTGCGGGCGGCCGGCTTCGTGGTCAAGCCCGAGATGCTGACCTGGCTCGCCGAACTCGGCCCCGACGAGGACCACTTCCTGGCCCGGCTGGAGGCCAACCCCCGCCGCGACATCCTGCGCGCCCGCCGCCGCGCCGCCGTCCTGCGCGAGGAGGTCCAGGACCAGGTCGACGCCGACACCCTGGACCGCTTCCTCGCCCTCTACGAGCAGCGGGTCTCCCAGATGCAGTTCGGCGTGCCGTACGCCAAGCGCCACCGGGAGGCCGTGCTGCACGGCCCGCAGAAGTACTTCGGGGTGTTCGCCTTCGAGGGCGAGGAACTGGTCGGCGGCTGCTTGGTCGCCGAGTGCCCGGACGTCTCGGCGATCCGGGTCCGGTTCTCCGCCGTCACCGAGTACTGGCGCCGGGAGGCGAGCCTGTCGCGCGCCCTCTACTTCACCGCGATGCGCACCGCCCGGGCCAAGGGCCTCCGTTACGCCACCCTCGGCGACGAGCCCAACCTGTACGGGCACCTCACCCAGGTCGGGCTGTTCGCCTTCAAGGTGAAGATGGGCTTCCGGGCGGTGCCCTCGCAGGACTTCGGCGACCCGACCGGCTGCGACGAGGCCGACCTGGTACTGAATTTCTCCGCCCTGAACGACCCCGGCCTGATTCTCGGATATCCGCCCGAACTGCCCGCCGACGACCGCCGGCTGCGCGCCTATTTCCTTACCGAGGACATTTCCCGGGCGGCGAAATTCCGGGCCGATTTCCTGGAAGGCGTGGAGCCCCGCACACCTTCCCGGTGAACGAGGCTCCAGAATTAATTGCGGTTCAGCTGTCCGACGGGTTCCCGGACTCCACCGGGAACCCGTCGCGCTTCCAGTACTCGAAGCCGCCGATCATCTCCTTGACCTTGAACCCGAGCACCGCGAGCTTCGCCGCGCCCTTCGTCCCGGCGTTGCAGTCCGGCCCGAACCCGTAGGTCACGTAGGTGACTTCGCGGTCCAGGCCGGTCACGTGCTCCGGCCCGAGGTCCCGGTGCGGCAGGTTCAGCGCGCCCGGGATGTGCGCCTCCCGGTAGGACTCGGCACTGCGGGTGTCCACCACCCGGACGCCCGGCACCTTGTGCGAAATGTCGTGCTCCACGTCCGACGGGTCGCACTCGGAGGCGAGTTTCGCCAGGAAATAGGTGGTCGAGAGGTAGTTCGTCGCCGGAACCCCGTTCACCTTGCTGTCGGCCGTGAGGAACTGGAAGAGCTCGTGCCGGTCGGACACGGGAACACCCCTTTTCAACGAAATGGCGTCGGTGTCGAACAGCCTATGATCCGGGCCCCGAGTGCCGCAAGCATTCTCGAAAGCCGAATCCGCCAATTCGACCCGGCGGAATTCACCGACCGCCGAGCTGTCAGGCCCCGGCCCGTCAGGCGCCGTCCTGTCAGGCCCCGTCCTGTCAGGCGCCGTCCTGTCGGGCGCCGTCCGGGAAGTGGCAGGCGGCCGCGTGGTCCACGCCGGGGGCGGCGCGGACGGCGACCGGCTGCTCGGTGGCGCAGCGGGTGCGCTGCTCGGGGGCGAGCGCGGCGTGGACGGGGCAGCGGGCGCGGAACGGGCAGCCGAGGTGGCGTTCGGCGGGCGACGGCGGGTCGCCGGCCAGCAGCAGCCGGGGGCGGGCGCGTTCGGCCGCCGGGTCGGGCAGCGGGACGGCGGCGAGCAGGGCGCGGGTGTAGGGGTGGCGGGGCGCAGCGAAGACCCGCTCCACGGTGCCGGTCTCCACCGTGCGGCCGAGGTACATGACGCTGACCCGGTCGGCCAAGTGCCGTACCACGGACAGGTCGTGGGAGACGAACAGGTAGGCGAGGCCGAGTTCGGCCTTCAGCTGCTGGAGCAGGTTGAGCACTCCGGCCTGCACGGAGACGTCGAGCGCGGAGACCGGCTCGTCGAGGACCAGCAGGTCGGGGCGGACGGCGAGGGCGCGGGCGATGGAGATCCGCTGGCGCTGGCCGCCGGAGAACTCGTGCGGGTAGCGGTCGGCGTGTGCCGGGTCCAGGCCGACCTGGCGCAGCAGTTCGGGGATCCGGCGGCGAGCGTCCGCGGCGGGGGTGCGCTGGGCGAGCAGCGGTTCGGCGATCACGTCGCCGACCGGCATCCGCGGGTCGAGGGAGGCCGCCGGGTCCTGGAAGACGATCTGGACACGGGAGCGCAGCCGGTGCGCGGCGGCCCGGTCGAGCTGGGCGGTGTCCTGGCCGAGCAGCTCGATCCGCCCGCCCTGCGGGGCGGCCAGCTTGAGGACCTCGTACAGGGTGGTGGACTTGCCGGAGCCGGACTCGCCGACCAGGCCGAGGGTTTCGCCGCGCCGGATGTCGAGGTCGACGCCGTCCACGGCGAAGGTCTCGCCGATCCGGCGGCGCAGCAGGCTGCCGCGGTAGCGGGGGAAGCTGCGGGTGAGGCCGGTGACGGCCAGCACGCTCTCGCGTTCCTCGCGCGGCCGGGCCTCGGCGGCGGGCACCGCGGGGACGGGGTAGACCTCGGCGGGGGCGGGCCGGGTGGCGGCTAGGTGCGCTGCGCGCACGCACGCGGCCAAGTGCGCGCCGAAGTCGGCGGGTTGCGGCTCGGATGCCACCCGGCCGTCGTCGGCCGGTGCCGGTTCGACGGCCGGTGCCGGTTCGGCGGCCTCACGGCCATCGGCACCGGCAGCTTGCGTCTCGGCAGCCGGGTGCGCGCTGCCACCGCCCGGACGTCCGCCGGCCAAGTGGCCTGTGTCGTCGACGAGTTGCGGTTCGGCGGTGCGGCAGCGGTCCTCGACCAGCGGGCAGCGGTCGGCGAACGGGCAGCCGGCGCCGCGCAGTTCACCGGCGGCGGGCGGGCGGCCCGGGATCGGCACCAGTGGTCCGCCGCGACCGTCGAGGCGGGGGACGGCGCCGATCAGGCCGAGCGTGTAGGGGTGGCGTGGTGCGGTGAACAGCTCGTCCACGGGGGCGGTTTCGACGATCCGTCCGGCGTACATGACGGCGACCCGGTCGGCGCTGCCCGCGATCACGCCCAGGTCGTGGCTGACCAGGACGAGGGCGGCGCCGGTCTCCCGCTGAGCGGTGCGCAGCACGTCCAGCACCTGGGCCTGGATGGTGACGTCGAGGGCGGTGGTGGGTTCGTCGGCGAGCAGGATGTCCGGGTCGTTGGCGACCGCCATGGCGATCATCGCGCGCTGCCGCATGCCGCCGGAGAACTCGTGTGGGAAGGCGTCCAGGGCGCGGGCCGGGTCGGGGATGCCGACCAGGTCGAGCAGGTCGGCGGCGCGCTTGCGGGCGGCGGCCTTGCCGACGGCCTGGTGCACCCTGACCGCCTCGGCGATCTGGTCGCCGATCCGGTAGACCGGGGTGAACGCGGACAGCGGGTCCTGGAAGACCATGGCGATCCGCCGGCCGCGGATCTCCGCCAGCTGCCGGGCGGGCAGGCCGACCAGTTCGCGGCCGTCGAGCTGGACCGATCCGCCGATCCGGGCGGTGCCCGGCAGCAGGCCGAGCACGGCGAGCGCGGTGACGGACTTGCCGGAGCCGGACTCGCCGACCAGGCCGAGAGTCTCCCCGCGACGCAGGTCGAGATCGACGCCGCGGACCGCCGGGTGGTCCCCGAAGTCGACGGTGAGGTTGCGGACGGCGAGCAGCGGGGTGGTCAAGGGGTGCTCCGGCGCGAGGGGGTGGCGGTCTTTCGGTTCTTTCGGCCCTGTGCACGGCGGGAGGGCCTGCGTCCGGCCGCGGCGGTGGGATCGAGGGCGTCGCGCAGGCCGTCGCCGACCAGGTTGACGGCGAGCACGAACAGCACCAGCAGGCCGGCCGCGAAGTAGAACAGCCAGGGGAAGACGGGGGCGTCAGCGGCGCCGGCCGCCAGCAGGGTGCCGAGCGAGACGTCGGGCGGACGCACGCCGAACCCGAAGTAGGAGAGCGCGGCCTCGCTCATCACGGCGCCGCCGACGGTGATCGTGGCGTCGATGATCAGGAACGAGGAGACGTTCGGCAGGATGTGCCGCCAGATGATCCGGAACGGCCCGACGCCCATGAACCGGGCGGCGACCACGAATTCGCGCTCCCGCAGGGACCGCGTCATCGAACGGATCACCCGGGCGGTGATCATCCAGTTGAAGACCGCGAGCAGCAGCACGAACGCGATCCAGCCGCTGCCGCGCAGTCGGGGCGAGATCACCGCGATCACCAGGAACGCCGGGAAGATCAGCATCAGATCGACCAGGAACGTCAGCAGCCGGTCCGTCCAGCCGCCGAAGTACCCCGCGCAGGCGCCGACGAGCGAGGCCAGGCCGGTGGAGAGCACAGCCACCAGCAGGCCGATCACCAGCGACTTCTGGAGCCCGCGGACGGTCTGCGCGAACACGTCCTGACCGAGACCGTTGGTGCCGAACCAGTGCTGCGGGGACGGGGGTTGGCGCAGCGCGGTGTAGTCGGGGGTGGCGTAGTCCCAGGGGGTGAGGTATGGCCCGAGGAACGCCAGCAGGAACAGCAGCACCATGACCACCAGGCCGAGAACCGCTCCGCGGGAGCCTGTCAGTCGCCGGGCGGCAAGCCGGAGGCGGCCTGCGGGCACCCGCTGGTCGGTCTGCGCCGCGACAGTCTGTTCCACCAGCTCGGCGCTCATGCGGCCCTCCCTCGGACACGCCCGCAGGGCGCAGCCTTCTGCGTCGTGTGGCCATGGGTGAGCCACCGGCCCGCGTCGCGATCACGTGCATGCCGTTCACCGGCGTCGCGATCTTGCCGACGGGTTCCTTCCGCTTCGCGCAGTTCCGCCCCCTCGCTTCGCTGGGGGTACCCCCAGCGCCCCTGGGCTCTCATGCCGTCCTCACTCGGGGGTCGAGCGCAGCGTGCAGCGCGTCGGCGAGGAAGCCGGCGGCGAGGACGACGACGGCGGCGAAGAGGTTGACGGCGACGACGGAGTTGACGTCCTGTTCGTTGACGGCCTGGATGAACCACTCGCCCATGCCGTGCCAGCCGAAGATGGTTTCGGTGAAGGCGGCGCCGGTGAACAGGCCGAGGAAGGCGTAGGCGAACATCGTGGTCATCGGGATGATCGCGGTGCGCAGGCCGTGCTTGAGCAGGGCGCGGGTGCGGGTGAGTCCCTTGGCTTCGGCGGTGCGCAGGTAGTCGGCGCCGAGGACGTCGAGCATGGTGGAGCGCTGGTAGCGGCTGTAGGTGGCGAGGCCGCCGAGGGCGAGCGAGAGGGTGGGCAGCAGCAGGTGCAGGCCCCAGTCGGCGAGGTGGGTGCCGAGGCCGCCGGAGAGGTTGGGTGTCTCGTAGCCGGTGAACGGGATGACGTCGTGGCCGGCCGCGTTCTTGGCGGCGATGGCGCCGTTCTTGAGCAGCAGGGCGAGCAGGAACACCGGGGTGGAGAGCAGCACGAAGGACAGCACGGTGAGTGCCCGGTCGGAGAGCCGGTACTGCCGGACCGCGCTCCATGCGCCGGCGGCCACGCCGAGCAGCATGCCGAGGACGCTGCCGACGAGCAGCAGACGCAGTGAGACCCAGATCCGGCGGCCGAACTCGTCGTTGACGGAGGTGTCGTGGATGGTGCGGCCGAGGTCGGCGTGCAGCAGGACGCCGTCCGCCCAGGTGGCGAAGCGTTCGACCACGGGGGTGTGGTCGTTGAGGTTGAGCGCGGTCAGCTGCCGGTCGACGGAGGCGGCGGAGGGGCGCGGTTGCTTGGCCTCGAAGTAGGCGCGCGGGCCGAGCGCGGTGCCGGTCAGCGCGTAGGCCAGGAACACCGCGGCGGTCAGCAGGACGACGTAGTAGCCGAGCCGCCTGGCCAGGTAGCCCGTCACGGCGCACCTCCGGCCTGGTTCGCACACCTGCTGAACATGGTCATTTGCCTTCGCTAGTACGGACTTTGGCGCACATTCGCGCAGCAGTTGTACGCCACGCGCGACCGGCCCGTCCAGGGTCGATCGTGTCGGCGGTTCGCCCGTTCCGGCGAACCCGCTGGTCACAGCTGATCAGACGGGTACGGACGGGGTGTTGCGGCGGTGTTTCACTCCGTTTCGTTTCGATCAGTTCCGCGCATCACCCTGGTGGGGGCGGCTGATGGGCTGTTACGTTCGGCCCGCCGGCATCGAGTTGGCTGCCCACGATCAAGCATCGCCACACCTGACGACGCCCGAAGACTCGCCACAACCCTCCGCACGCCTCCGCACGCCTCCGAGACCCCGAGGACTCCGCCGATGGACACATCGCCCGCCACCCGCCGAATCGGCCGCGCCGTCGCCGCCGCCCTCGCCGCGCTCCTGGCCGCGAGCGCCTGCAGCAGCCAGAGCGGCTCGGGGGGCGACGTCGCCAAGACCGTGGCACCGACCGTGGACGCCGAGGACAACAACCCGCAGCCGCTGGAGAACGTCAGAGACGGCGGCGAGCTGCGCGAACCTCTTCAGCAGTGGATCACCCAGTGGAATCCGTACCAGGTCGACGGCAACTACGGCGACGCGGTGGAGATCATGGGCTACGTGGAGGCCAAGCTCTTCCGCTCCGACGCCAAGGGCGTCTACCACCCCGTCCCCGAGTACCTGGTCTCCGCGCAGGTCACCTCCACCTCGCCGCAGGTGGTGACCTACAAGCTCAACCCGAAGGCGGTCTGGTCCGACGGAACGGCTCTGAGCTACAAGGACTTCGAGGCGGTCTGGAAGGCCTCCAACGGCAAGGACCAGGCGTACAACCTGGCCGACTCCTCGGGCTACGAGCAGATCTCCGGCGTCGAGCAGGGTGCCGACGCGAGCGAGGTCAAGGTGACATTCTCGCAGCCGTACGCCGACTGGCAGAGCCTGTTCAGCCCGCTGCTGCCCGCCTCCGGGCTCTCCACCCCGCAGGCCTTCAACGAGGGCTGGATCGAGAAGGTCCCGGTCTTCGGCGGCCCGTTCGTGCTCGCCAACGCCGACAAGACCGCGCAGACCATCACGCTGACGCCCAACCCCCGCTGGTGGGGCCCCAAGCCGAAGCTCGACCGGATCACCTTCCGGGTCCTCGACGCCGCCGCGATCACCCAGGCCTACCTCAACAACGAGATCGACTTCGCGTCCGCGGGCGCCGCCGCCTCCTACGGCCAGCTCAAGGACGCCAAGGACTCGGTGATCCGGACCGGCACCCCGTGGGACGAGGTGCACATCTCCTTCGGCGGCAACGGTGTGCTCGCCGACCAGAAGGTCCGTCAGGCGCTCGGCAAGGCACTGGACCGCACCGCGCTGATCAAGGTCGCCAACAAGGGCGTCCCGGTGGAGTTCAAGCCGCTCGACAACCACCTGTTCATGACCAACCAGAACGGGTACAAGGCCAACGCCGGCGACTGGGTGACGTACGACCCGACCGTCGCCAAGAAGTGGCTGGACGAGGCGGGTTGGAAGGACTCCGGCGGCACCCGCAGCAAGGACGGACAGCCGTTGGAGCTCCACTACGTGCTGAACGACGCCTCCAACCAGGCCCAGATCGACCTGGCGGCCGCCACCCAGAACATGCTCCAGCAGGTCGGCGTCAAGGTCACCGTCGACAAGGTGCCCAGCAAGGAGTACTTCTCCAAGTACATCGACCAGGGCAAGTTCGACCTGGCCAGCTGGCGCAACACGGGCTCCTTCCCGCTCTCCAAGACGGTGCCGATCTACCGTGCCCCGCAGGGCGACAACGTGTTCGGCAACTACTCCAAGCTGAGCACCCCCGAGATCGACAACCTGCTGCGCACCGCCGCCGCCACCCTCGACCCCGCGAAGGCCGACGAGCTCTACAACCAGGCCGACGTCAAGATCTGGGAGCTCGCCCACACCGTCGAGCTCTACCAGCGCCCCAGCATCGTCGCCGTCCGCAAGGGCCTGGCCAACTACGGCGCCGGCAGCCTCGCCGACACCGTGATCACCTCGGTCGGCTGGCAGAAGTAACACCGCCGATGCCCCGCCATGCCCTGCATGGCGGGGCGTCAACGCGCCTGCTACCTGCGGTGCTTGAAGTCCTCCAGCGCCTGCCGGACGGTGTCGGCCATGTCCTGGCTCCCCACGTGCCCGGAGTCGTCGAAGATGTGCAGCTTCGCGTCCGGCCAGGCCTTCGCCAGCTCCCACGCCGTCTGCACCGGGCAGCCCATGTCGTACCGGCCGTGCACCAGCACGCCCGGTATGCCCGCCAACTTGTGGGCGTCCCGCAGCAGTTGGTCCTCCTCCAGCCAGGCGCCGTTGCTGAAGAAGTGCGAGCAGATCCGGACGAAGGCGATCCGGTCGTCCATCTCGCGGTTGCTGTACATCCCGGGGATGCCGTTCGGCTCGCCCTCGATGACCGCGTCCTCCCACGCCAGCCACTCGTTGGCGGCCTTCTCCCGCACCGCCCGGTCCGGGTGCTCCATCAGCCGCGCGTACGCCGCCAGCAACTGGTAGACGTCGCCGCCCCGTTCGCCCTCCGGGACGCCGTCCTGGAACCGGTCCCAGGCCTCGGGCCGGAACCCGCCGACGCCCCGGTACAGCCAGTCGGTCTCGGCCCGGCGGGTGGTGGTGACCGCCTGGATGACGATCTCACTGACCCGCTCCGGGTGCTGCTGCGCGTACGCCAGGATCAGCGTCGACCCCCAGGACGCGCCGTCCAGCAACCACCGCTCGATACCGAGGTGTTCGCGCAGCCGCTCCATGTCGTCGATCAGGTGCTGGGTGGTGTTCAGCGCCATGTCCGCCGCCGGATCACTGGCGTGCGGCGTACTGAGCCCGCAGTTGCGTTGGTCGTACCGGATCACCCGGTAGGACTCCGGGTCCCACGCCCGGGTCGGCCGCTTCGGGAACCCCGCCCCGGGCCCGCCGTGCACGTACAGGGCGGGCTTGCCCTCGGGGTTGCCGAGCTGCTCGTAGTAGATGCGGTTGCCGTCTCCGGTGTCCAGGAAACCGGTGTCGTAGGGGTGCATCGGCTCATATAGATCAACCATGGGTGCTCGTCCGTCCGCTCCGCAGTCCGACCTGCATACAACGCCAACTAAACTGCCCGTCGGACCATTTGGCCAACCCGATACCCCGGCGGAAGTGCGGAGTTCCATGAGCCCCTTGATCGACCGGAAGACGATGGAGTCGGTCTTCGGCGCCGAGGAACTGGTCACTCCGGCCGACCACCTGCTCGACGGCATCACGCACCGGGCGACCCGGGAGTTCCTGGGCGAGATCGGACTGCCGGACCGGATGGGCTGGTTCGAGACCGACCAGCTGATGGTCGACGGCGACCTGCGGATCGGCGGCGAGGCCTGGCAGCGCGTCGCCGGCCGGTACCCGAGCTGCCCGTTCGACATGTCGGTCTGGCTGACCCTCGGCAGTATCCGGCTGGACGACGTGATGGTCGACGTGGCCACCGGCATCGTCTACTGCATCCCGGAGGGTGGCACTCCGCACCTGCTCAACAGCACGGTCGACGCCCTCGCCTTCTTCCTGCACGCCCTGGAGGAGGAACGGCCGGCCTACGACCCCGACGCCGGTACGGACGAGCTCGACCCCGCGGGCGCCGAGGCAAGGCTGCTGCGGACGATGCGCCGGGTCGATCCCCTCGCGATGGAGAATCCCGGGTCCTGCTGGTTCACCGTCCTGCACTACGTCAGCCACCTCCTGGGCGAACCGCACTGAATATCCGTCAACTGCCGTTCCACTGCCGCACTTCACCCACAGCAGAACGCCGCTCCCTTCCGCTCGCGCGCGGGATGTCTACGCTGATGGGGTGAGCACTCAAGGCCAGAACGAAGCCCGCGTCATCCCGCTGCGCCCGCAGGGCGGGGCGGCCAAGCAGCCGGCGGCGGTCAAGCAGCCGCCGGCGGTGAAGGAGCCGCTGTGGCGTGATGTGGTCGGTGGTGTGCTGCGGCGTGAACGGCTCGCCCAGCAGCGGACGTTGAAGGACGTCTCGGAGGCGGCGCGGATCTCCATGCCGTACCTGTCGGAGCTGGAGCGCGGCCGCAAGGAGGCCTCCTCGGAGGTGCTCGCGGCCGCCGCGCGCGCTCTCGGGCTGGGGCTCGGCGATCTGCTGTCGCTCGCCCAGGACGACCTGGTCCGCTACTCGCAGATCCGCCGCGCCGCGCCCGCCGCGCCGTACAACGGGCTCTGCCTGGCCGCCTGAACAACGGCCGTTGCGACGGCGGTTGGCCGCCTGAGCAACGCCGGTCGGCACGGCGACAGTTGGCCGCCTTCGCAACGTCGGCCGACACAGCGGAAGTTGGCCGCCCGAGCAACGCCGGCCGGCACGGCGGCGGTTGGCCGCCTTCGCAACGCCGGTCGGCACGGCGGCAGTTGGCCGCCCGAGCAACGCCGGCCGGCACGGCGGCAGTTGGCCGCCGCACCGGCCGGTTCTCGGCGTCTCAGGCCAGGACCAGGCGCCGGTTCAGCACCTCGTCGGCCAGGCCGTAGGCGACGGCCTCCTCGGCGGTGAACACCTTGTCGCGATCCATGTCCGCGCGCAGCGTCGCCGGGTCGTGGTGGGTGTGCCGGGCGAGTACCTCCTCGACCTGCGAGCGGATCCGCAGCAGCTCCTTCGCCGCCAGGCTCAGGTCCGAGACCGTCCCCTGCCGGCCGCCGCTGGCCGGCTGGCCGAGCAGCACCCGCGAGTGCTGGAGCACGAACCGCCGCCCGGGGTCGCCGCCCGCCAGCAGGACGGCCGCCGTGGACGCCGCCTGGCCGACGCAGAACGTCGAGATCGGCGACTGCACGAAGGTCATGGTGTCGTAGATCGCCATCAGTGAAGTGAACGATCCGCCGGGCGAGTTGAGGTAGATCGCGATCTCCTCCCCCGGGCTCGCCGACTCCAGGTGCAGCAGCTGCGCGATCACCACGTTGGCGACGCCGTCGTCGATCTCGGTGCCGAGGAAGATGATCCGCTCGTTCAGCAGCCGGCTGAACACGTCGTAGGACCGCTCGCCCTGAGCCGTCTTCTCGATGACGTAGGGAACCGTGTACGAGCCCATGTCACAACCCCATCCGTCGACGGTTCGCGGCCGGACGGATGTCCGCCAGCGACTCCACCACCTGGTCCACCATCCCGTACTCCCGGGCCTGTTCGGCCGTGAACCAGCGGTCGCGGTCGCCGTCCCGGGCGATGGTGTCCTCGCTCTGGCCGGTGTGCGCGGCGGTGATCCGCTCGATCGCCTTCTTGGTGTACTCGAGGTTCTCCGCCTGGATCTCGATGTCCGAGGCGGTGCCGCCGATGCCCGCCGACGGCTGGTGCATCATGATCCGCGCGTTCGGCAGCGCGAACCGCTTGCCGGCGGCGCCCACCGTCAGCAGGAACTGCCCCATGCTGGCGGCGAAACCCATCGCCAGCGTCGAGACGTCGTTCGGGATCAGCCGCATGGTGTCGTAGATCGCCAGGCCCGCCGTCACCGACCCGCCCGGGCTGTTGATGTACAGGCTGATGTCGGTGCGCGGGTCCTCCGCGGAGAGCAGCAGCAGCTGCGCGCACACCCGGTTCGCCGACACCTCGTCGACCTGGGTGCCGAGCAGGACGATCCGCTGCGCGAGGAGCTGCGCCGCGAGGTGGTCGTCGAAGCGACTGGGCGGCGTGTCGCCGTCCTCCGCACGGGATGGGAACGGACTCATCGGGGTTTCCTCCTCGGGGCCGGAGCGCGTCTTCCACTCCACTGTTCACCCCGAACGACCCCTCGCAGACGCTTCTCTGCCCGCCGCAGATTCGCCACGGGCAGAGCGCCCGACTCAGACCCCGGGCGCCGGCCGGACGGTGATCCCGTTGCGCTCCAGCAGCGCCGCCGTCACGCCGTCGCCCGGCACCAGCGCGCCCGCGAACGAGCCGTCGTAGACCTTGCCCCGGCCGCACGACGGGCTCCGCGGCATCAGCACCGCCTCCGTGCACCCCGCCCGCTGCGCCGCGACCAGCGCCAGCTCGGCCCCCGCCACGAACTCCGCCGTCACGTCCCGCCCGCCGTCGTCCACCACCCGCGCCGTCCCGTCCAGCACGTCGTGCCCGTCACCCCCGACCAGCTCCGCCGGCCGCCGCGGCGTCTCCAGCCCGCCCGCCACCTCCGGGCAGAACGCCACTGCCCGCCGCCCGTCCAACGCCTCCGCGAGCGCCTCCGACGCCTTGTCCCGCCCGTCGAACCGACACGGCACCCCACGCAGACAAGCACTCACCAAAATCGCATCCACCCGCCCAGGCTACCGGGCCACACACCCGCCCGATCCTGCCCCTGACCAGCCGGAAGCCGAAGGAGCCGTCAGGCCTTGCCGGTGGCCGCGACCGCCGTGAGGCCCTGTTCGGTGGGGCCGTAGACGCGGCCGCCTCCGGCCCAGAGGGGGACGGTGAGGGCGAGGTTGGAGGCTTGGAAGGTGTAGGTCCAGCGGGCGGTGCCGGTGGTGGGGTCGAGGGCCCAGACCTTGCCGTGGAGCCAGAGGTAGAGGGTGTCGTCGGCGAACTGGGCGCCGAGGTTGGTGATCATGGGGCCGGCGGGGAGGGTGCCGGCCCAGCGGACGGTGCCGTCGGTCGCGTTCAGGGCCTGGACCCGGACGCTGAGGGTCTTGTAGTCGATGCCTGCGGCGAAGACGGTCGAGCCGTCGGCGTTCGCCACCACCGCCTGGTAGGTCATGGTGGCGTCGCTCTTCCAGGCCACCGTCCCGTCGGCCGGGTTGATGGCGTAGACCCGGTCGGCGAGGTAGAGCAGGTGGCCGCCGGCGGAGCTGTGCGGGCCGTCGGTGAACGGCTGGAGGAGGGCTCCCGAGTCCGGGGTGGTACCGGGCGTGGGCTGGTGCCAGACGGAGTTGCCGGCGTCCTGCGTGTCGAGGCCCTGCAGGGTGAACTTGCCGCTGGCCATGTCGTTCATCTCCCACAGCAGGCGGGTGCCGGTGGTGGGGACGGCGAGGCGGCCGGTGCTGAGGCCGACGTTCGGGAACCGCTGCTCCCAGCGGGTGTCGTGGGTGGCGGTGTCCACGGCCCACAGGAACATCTGCTGGCCGGGGCTTCCGGTGGCGGATCCGGTGACCTGGACGTAGACGGCGCCGTCCAGCACGCCGCAGACCGCGCCGACGGTGGCGGTCACCGACGCATTGGTGAATGTCCAGGAGACTTCGCCGGTGGCCAGGTCGATCGCCCTGAGGGAGGTGCGGAGGCCGAAGGTACCGGCGGATTTCGGCTCCCAAGTGAGGTAGTAGCCCTTGCCGTTGGCGGCGGCGACCTGGCCGATCACCGGGGTCGGCATGATGCTGTTGGCGGCGGCCTTCGGCTCCCAGCGGGGTTTGCCGTCACGGTCGAAGCCGCGGATGGCCTTGGCGTCGACGGTGAGGATGCTGTCGCCGTCCCCGACGACCTGGGCGATCGGGTCGGACACGGGCACCGTCCACAGCGCGGTGGCGATGGTGGTGGTGTCGAGCGGGCGGTCCGGGTCGGTGAGCTTGCGCGCCGGTGCCGAACTGCCGGGCGTGGCAGGTGACTTGTCGGAACCGAACGTCAGGTACGCCGCAGTCCCGCCACCCGCAAGCGCGATCGCTCCGCCGGCCAGCCCGTACAGCAGGGTCCGCCGCGCGGGTCGCTTCAACTCGGGCCCGGGGGGCGGCAGTTCCATCGTAGGAAGGAGCGGTGGGGGCAGCGTCGGCGTGAGGACGGCCGCCGAGCGTTCGACGGCGGCGACCAGCGCGGGGTGCAGCCAGGTGCCGGGGGGCTGGGGTTCGAGCCGCTGGGAGTCGACGAGTTGGCGGGGTGTGGGCCGGTCGGCCGGGTCCTTGGCGAGGCAGGCGGCGACCAGCAGGCGCAGCCCGGTGGGGACGCCGCTGAGGTCGGGCTCCTCGGCGGCGACCCGGCGGACCACCTCGATGGGCTGGCCCCCGCCGAACGGGCCCGCGCCGGTGGCGGCGTGCACCAGGGTCGAGCCGAGCGAGAAGACGTCGGCGGCGGGGCCGATCGGCCGGGCGAGGGCCTGTTCGGGCGACAGGTAGGAGGGGGTGCCGAGGATGGCGCCCTCGGCGGTGAGCACGCTGTCGTCGGCGGCGCGGGCGATGCCGAAGTCGATGACGTGCGGGCCGTCGAGGGCGAGCAGCACGTTGCTGGGCTTGATGTCGCGGTGGACGAGTCCGGCGGCGTGGATCGCGGCGAGTTCCTCGGCGATGCCGGCGGCGAGGATGCGCAGCACCGGTTCGGGGAACGGCCCGACCAGCCGGACCGCCTCGTCGAGCGGGATGCCGGGGATGTACGCGGTGGCGAGCCAGGGCAGCGGCGCGTCCGGGTCGGCGTCCACGACGGGGGCGGTGAACGCGGAGGACGCGGTGCGGGCGGCCGAGACCTCGCGCCGGAAGCGGGCCCGGAACCGCTGGTCGTCGGCGAGTTCGGGCCGGATCAGCTTGATCGCGACGGTGCGGCCGCCGGCCGACCGGCCGAGGTAGACGGCGCCCATGCCGCCCGCGCCGAGCCGGCCGAGCAGCAGGTAGGGGCCGACCTGTGCGGGGTCGGTCGGGGACAGCGGGTGCATCGTCAACTCGCTTTCACGGGAAGGGCGGTGAGGAAGGAGGGGCTCGCGGCGGCCAGACACCGGCGCCCGGACCGGCCGAGGTCCGGCTGCGTGGTCGTCAACTCATCTTCGCGGGAAGGGCGGTGAGGATCGACGGGCTCCCGGCGGCGACGCACAGCCGTCCCGCGCCGGCCGTCCAGGTCAGGGTCGCGGCGTCGGTGCCCTGGTATCCGGAGTACTTCCAGCGGGCCTTGCCGGTGTCGGGGTCGAGGGCCCAGATCACCGCGTCGGGGCCGATCCGGTAGAGGGTGTCGTCGGCGTAGAGCAGGTCGGCGCCGAACCTGCCGGTGCCGGTGCCGGGGCCGTCGGGCGGGAGCGGGGTCTTCCAGCGCGGGGTGCCGCTCTTCAGGTCGAGGGCGCCGACGGAGAAGCCGCCGTCGGTGTCGGTCCACAGGCAGTGCAGCAGGTTGTCGTCGGGGCCGTGCGCGAAGGCGCTGCCGTGCAGGCGGGGGGTGGCGATGCCGGGGGCTGACCAGGCGGGCTTGCCGGTGGCGGGGTCGAGGGCGGTGACGGCGCCTTTGTTGTCGGGGGTGAGGAACCAGCCGCCGCCCGCGGCGATGCCGAAGGACTGGAGGCCGGCCTGCCAGGCGACGTTCCCCGAGCCGTCGAGTGCCTTGAGGCGGTCGGCGGAGGAGACCAACACCTGGTCGCCCCCGGCCAGCAGGACGCCTTCCAGCAGCAGGGATTCCTCGCCGTGGAACCAGGCGGTGCGCCGCCCGGCCAGGTCGATCGCCCACACGTTGCTGCCCCCTTGGTGCCGGCCCTGGCCCAGCCCGAGCACGTACGCGGTGCCGCCGCGGATCCCGGCGAGGCGGTTCGCCGAGACCGCCTCCGGCTGGTCGAGCGCCACCTTCCCGTCGGACTTGCCGTCGGCCGGGTCGATGGCGAGCAGGACGGCCGTGATGCGGCTGCCGACGCCTGTGCCACCCATGCCGGCCATGCCGCCCGTACCGGCCAGTTGGATGCGGTGGCCGTCGAAGGCGGCGACGGGTTGCGGCTGGGCCGCGTCGATGGCGAAGGTGACGGCGACCGTGGTGTCGTCCAGGGTCCACTTCGGCTTGCCGTCGCCGCCGACCGCCCAGATCTTCCTGGGCGTGATGCCGACCACCGCCCCGTCCAGTGACAGCAGTTGGACGCACGGCAGGGTGACCTCGCGGTTCTGCCAGAGCGGGACGGCCTCCGGGACGTCCGCGCTCGGCCGGACCGGCGGGGCGGCGTGCTTGTCGGACGAGACGCCGCGGTCGCGGTTGATCAGCGCGAACGCGGTTCCGGCCCCGCCGGCGGCGAGGACGGCGCCGCCGAGGCCGAGCAGCGTGCGGCGGCCGATCCGGCGGGCCGGTGGTGGCTGGTCGATGGGTGCGTCCGAGGGGGCGGGCGGGGGCATCGGCGGTGGTGCGGGCGGCGCGGTGAGCACGGCGCGGACGGCGCGCACCTCGGTGGCGACGGCGGGTGGCAGCCAGCCGTCCGGGTCGGTCGGGTGCCCGGACTGGGCGACGTGGGCGACGAGTTGGCGGGGCGTCGGCCGGTGCGCGGGGGTCTTGGCGAGGCAGGCGGTGACCAATGGGCGCAGTTCGGCGGGGAGTTCGCCGAGGTCGGGTTCGGTGTTGACGATCCGGAACAGCACGGCCGCGCCCGCGCCCTCGCCGAACAGGTTCCGGCCGAGGGCCGCGTACGCCAGGGTGGAGCCGAGCGAGAACACGTCGCCGGCGGGCGCGAGCGGCTCGCCGAGGGCCTGTTCGGGGGACATGTACGGCGCGGAGCCGATGACGGAGCCGGTGGTGGTCAGCCCGCCGGCGTCGGCGGCCCGGGAGATGCCGAAGTCGATGACGTGCGGCCCGTCGAGGGCGAGCAGCACGTTGCCGGGCTTCAGGTCGCGGTGGATCAGCCCGGCGCGGTGCACCTCGCCGAGCGCCTCGGCGAGCCCGGCGGCCAGTGTGCGGACGGTGGCGACGGGCAGCGGGCCGTGCCGTTCGACGACCTGCCGCAGCGACAGTCCGGGGACGAAGGCGGTGGCCATCCACGGCAGCGCGGCCTCGGTGTCGGCGTCCACCACGGCCGCGGTGAACGCGCCGGAGACCCGCCGCGCGGCGGCCACCTCCTGCCGGAAGCGCTGCCGGAACTCGGTGTCCTCGGCGAGCTCCGGCCGAACCACCTTGACGGCGACGGCCCGCCCGCCGGCCGACCGCCCCAGGTACACCGCACCCATGCCGCCGGCCCCGAGCCGGCCCACCAGCGTGTACGGCCCGACCTGCCGCGGATCCATCCCGTCGAGTGGCTGCACCTGCCCTTCCCTTCCCCCGTCGGGTGCGCGGGACGAACCATACGGTCTGCGGGCTGGGTGCGGCAGCCGCGCACACCGAATCCTCACCTGGGCTGCTGCGCTGATGCCTCGTCAGCCCAGTCCGGCCTTGTGGGCGAAGAGCGCGGCCTGAACGCGGTTCTCCAGTCCGAGGCGGCTGAGGATCCGGTTGACGCGGCTCTTCACGTTCGCCTCGCTCAGGCCGAGCGCGTCACCGATCCGGGCGTTGGACAGGCCGCGGGCGACCAGCACCAGCACCTGGAGCTCCCGTTCGGTGAGCAGCTCGACGGACGGAGTTTTTACCAACGCATCGTCAAGTGTTGGCAATAGGGCGGGCGGCAGCGCGGTGAGGGTGTCGATCAGGCGGCGGGTGACGCTCGGCGCGAGCACGGACTCGCCGGCGGCGGTGGCCCGGATCGCCCGGGCCAGCTGTTCGGGGGCGCTGTTCTTCAGCAGGAAGCCGTGCGCGCCGGCCCGCAGCGCCTCGTGCACGTACTCGTCCAGGTCGAAGGTGGTGAGCAGCAGGACCCGCGGCGCCGGCTCCGGGCCGGGCCACCCGGTGGTGATCCGGCGGGTGGCCTCGATGCCGGTGGTGCCGGGCATCCGGATGTCCATCAGCACGACGTCGGGCCGCAGTTCGACGGCGAGCGCGAACGCCCGCCCCCCGTCGGCGGCTTCGCCGACCACCGTCAGCCCCTCGCGTCGGTCGATGACCAGCCGCAGCGCCGTCCGGACGATTTCCTGGTCGTCGACGACCAGCACCCGTACGCTCACGCCTCCACCACCCGCGCATCCAGTGTGGCGCGCAGCCGCCACCCGCCGTCGGCCCGCGGCCCGGCGTCCAGGGTGCCGTCGAAGGCCGCCGCCCGTTCCCGCATGCCGATCAGCCCTCGCCCGCTGCCGGGGACCGGCCGGTGGCCGCGGGCGGGCAGATGGTCGGGGGCGGGCCGGTGGTCGGGGGCGGGCCGGTGGTCAGGGGCGGGCGGGTCGTTCTCGACCTCGATCAGCAGCTGCCCGGCGTCGGCGCGGACGGCGACCCGGACGTCCACCGGGCCGGCGTGCTTGAGCACGTTGGTCAGCGCCTCCTGGACGATCCGGTACCCGGAGACCTCGAGCCCCGCGAACTGCACGCCGGTTTCCGGGAGTTGCACGGTGACGGCGACCCGGCAGCCGGCCGCGCGGGCGGCGTCGGCGAGCCGGTCGAGGTGGGCGAGGGACGGCTCCGGGGCGAGGTCGCGCTCGCGGGTGGACAGCAGGCCGAGGATGCGCCGCATCTCGATCAGCGCGGTGTCGGCGGTCCGGCCGATCAGGCCGACGCCTTGGACGGCGAGCACCGGATCGTCCGTCAGCACGTCCTCGGCGGCCCGGGCCTGAACCGCGATCGCGCTGACATGATGCGCGACCACATCGTGCAGGTCACGGGCGATCCGGGCCCGCTCACCGGCCACCGCCTGCCGGGCGTTGAGCTCCTGCTCGGCCCGCAGCCGCCGGTTGAGTTCACGCAGCCGGTCCGCGTCGGCACCGATCCGGCGCCGACCGGAGCCGAGGATCCAGGCGAGCGCGAAGAAGAACACGAACGTGGTGGTGCTGATCGGCTCCAACGACCCGGGCTGCGGCACCTGCCAGTGCCCGGTCAGCGCGTCCCCCACCGTAACGGCCCCCAGGCACAGGCCAGTTGCGAGCAGGGCGGCCCGGCGCGGGCCGTAGCGGGCCACGGCGTACACGCCGAGCATCAGCAGGTACGGGCCGGGGATCTTCCCCGGTATCGGGTCGAGTACTTGGAACAGCAGGTACAGGGCGGTCATCGCCGCGAGCACGGCGTGCGGCCACCGCCGCCGCCACACCAGCGGAACGGTCTGCGCGGCCCACAGCGCCACACCCCAACCACCGGGCGCAGGCGTGTGGTTCAGCACGGTGACCGCGTCGAACAGGGTCAGCCCACCGCCGAGCGCGACATCCGTCAGTCGCGGCCGGTCGGCGATCCATCGGGGTGCGGCGCGCAGGGCCGTCGTCGTCCAGGTAGCCATCGGTCCGCCAGGCTAGACGAGCACCGGCGCGGTGCGGATCCTCCCCCGGGTGCGCATCGATAGTTGCGCGGGCACGGCCGGCGGCACGCGCCGCAGGCACAGCCGGCGGCACACCCCGATCCGCGCATGGGTTCAGCTCAGTTCCAGCACGCCCACCGTCTGACCTCCGCTGGTCTCTCCGGTCGGGCGGAACCCGAGTGCCAGGTAGAAGCCCATCGGGCCGTCCGCTCCGGGATGCCAGGTCGTCGTCAGGCGGGTGCCTCCCCGGCGCCGGATCTCGTCGGCGACGGCCCGCACCGCGAAACGCCCCACGCCTCGTCCCTGCTCACCGGCCGCAATGTTGAGACGCCAGAGTCCGGAACGGAAGTCGGTGCCCGTGCCGGTCCAGTCGATGTCGAAGAAGGCCATCAGGAACCCGACGGCCTCGCCGTCGTCGCAGATGAGCCGGGGCCATGCGACGCCCGGGTGCAGGTACGCCTCGGCGAGCGACTTCACCACGGGGTCCACCAGGTGTTCCTGATCGCGGCGGACCCGCAGGCCGATGGCGCGCTCGAAGTTGTCAGGGGTGATCTCTTGCAGGCGCAGCGAAGTCGGCATGTCCGCACTCCAAGCAGGTACGGCAAGTGAGTTTCGGACCGTGCCGGCCCCGATCGGCCGACAGTCGGGCGGATGCCGGGGCGCCCGCCCGGCCCGACTGTCGGCCTCCCCCGGTCCGTGGCGCCGCCGGTGTCCCGGTGTCAGCCCCGGCTGATGATGACCACGGCGATCGGCAGGGCGACCGCTCCCGAGACCGCGAGAGCGCCTCCGACGAACCTCAGCACGCCCACGGGTTGCCGGGCGGCTCGTTGTTGCGACAGCGGGCGCGGCGCAAGCCCCTGCACCATGTGGTCCTTGAAGCGGGTCGACCACTTCTTGGTGGCCAGGGCTCCGCCCATGGCCATGGCCGCGACGCTCCAGATGAGCAGGAACACGCCACCGCCGGAGCCCGCCTGAGCTGCCAATGAGGTCATGAAATGATCATGTACCGCCGGAATTCGAACGGTCAACAACGGTTCCCGGAGGGGGCATGATTGCCCCGCCGCCAGCTGCGCCGCGCCACCGGCATTGCACTTCCAGGTTCAGTGGTGCGCTCACGGAGCAGCGAAAGACCCGCGACGCGCGCGCCTGCAAAACCGCGCTGGCCAGGGCCGGTGCTGGCTCCTAGGATCCGCCGCATGGCAACACGACTCGTGCAGATCAACATGAAGGCCCGGGACGACGCCGCACTCGGCCGGTTCTGGGCGGAGGCACTCGGCTGGGGTGTCGACAGCGAGGGACCAGGCGTCACCAACCTCGAACCCGTGGGATTCGCTTACCCCGACCCCGCGGCCGTCTGCATCGACATCGTCGCCCGCCCGGAACCCAAGACGGTGAAGAACCGGGTGCACATCGATCTGGCCACCACCTCGGCCGCCCACCAGGCGGAGCTGGTCGAGCGCCTGAAGGCTCTCGGCGCGACGCTCGCCGACGTCGGTCAGGGCGACGTCCCCTGGACGGTCATGGCCGACCCCAACACACGTGACTACCAGTTCTGTGCAGCATAGCCGCAGGTCATCGCCAACGACAGAGCCCCGCCCGGCGATTGGCCGAGCGGGGCGTTTTGCTGTCTGACCACCCGCCAGGGCGGTGCGTGGTGTTGACCGCCGGGCCCGCGTGTCAGATCGGCAGGTCCCACCCGGGGCCGTCCTCGGTGCCCAGCCACACGCGCTGACCGGCGGCCGAGACCGTGATCCCGAACTTCTCCTGGTGAGGCTCGTTGGCGGCTTGCCAGCGCTCCACGGCCCGTTCCACCCGATCCCACAGACGAACGGGACCACGCTGGACAACGGTCCACCCGCCGTCAGGGTTGGGAGCCGTCCGGGCCTGCGAACCGGTGGACACGTCCCAGAGGATCTGTTCCGCCCCCGCCCCCATGCGTTCGGCCGAAGGGGCCGCGAGTTGCGCAACCCACCCGCCGGTCCAGTTGTCGAGCTTCGCGGGGTCGATCTGGCTCGGACGCTCGTCCCCGGGCAGCAGGGCCAGCGTCGGGCGGGGCGGCCGGTCGTGCGGCCGAGCGATCATGAAGCTGGTGTAGCCGGGGAGGAACCGACCCGTAGCCTCCCCGGGGCCGGTCACGTCGAGCAGCGCCAGGGCGTTGGCGTAGCTCCACCCGGAGAGGGTGGCCAGGATCTTCCCGCCGGGCTTCACCTGGTGCAGCCACGGCAGAGGGATGTACCGGACCGAGCAGGTGGCGATGAGCCGGTCATACTGCCCGCCCTGCGGGTCGCCGCGCAGTCCGTCACCGATGATCAGCCGGGGCGCGAACCCGGCCGCCTTGAGCGCCGTAGCGGCAGCCCCGCCGACCACCGGGTCGTACTCGATGCTGGTCAGGTTGGCGTCCCCGAGGCGGTGTGCACCGAGGGCGGTCGAGTACCCGGTTCCAGTGCCGATCTCCAGCACCCGCTGGCCGGCCTCCGCGCCAAGTTGCTGCCACATCCGCAGCACCAGTGACGGCAGGGTGGATGACGACGACGGGGAGCCGGTCACGGCGTCCTCGGTCACGTCGTCGGGCCTGGTCCGGCCGTCCAGTTGGGTGATCAGCGTCTCGTCGGAGTACACGCCCTCCAGCCACCCGGGGTCGCCCTCGCGGACGGGCCGGTAGCTGGTGGGGACACTGCCCGCTACCGGTAGGAAGTAGGACCCCGTGAACAGCTCGCGGGGAACCGTGGTGGCCGCGCTGCGCCACTCGGGTTCGGTGAGGGCGCCGTCCTCGACGAGCCTGTCCGCCAGGGCGCTGCGAAGCTGAGCCGATGTGCTCACGTGTCGGGGCCTTTCTCCAGTTGATCGGTAAGAGCTTGGGCGATAGCGGTGGTGGTCTGCGCCGGCTGCCACGCCCATTGGCCGTTCGGGTTGCACTCAAGGAAGTACCAGTCACCTGCGGTGGTCACGGCGAAGTCGAACGCGCCATAATGCAAACGGAGTTCGGTGAGATAGGCCGCGACTGAACGAGCGACCGACGCGGGCACCTCGATCGGGGTGCACGTCATCAGGTCTTGACGGTAGCGCCAGTCGAGATCGGGGCTGTCGATCCGGACACCGAACAGTCGGCCGCCCACGGCAGTCACCCGCACGTCGAACGCCTTGTCCACCTTGGCTTGGAACATGTGGGGGCAGACGGACACGGCATCGGTGATCTCGGCCGCGTGCACCTCCCGGACCCACACACTGTGCGGCTGATCGTCCACGCGGTAGGGCGTGTTCCACACGGGCTTGTAGACCACTGCGCCGGACTGCTGGGTGGCGAACGTCCGCGCCTCGTGCGGGTCGTCGGTGATCACCGTGCTGGGCACCAGGAACCCGCAGCGCTGCGCGGTCGAGAGCTGCGCGGGCTTGAACTCGGCGGATCGGTTGTTCCAGGGGTGATTCACGTAGTGCGCGTCAGGCAGTGACGCGAGGATGCCCCCTGCGCCCCACAGGGCCTGCTCGGCGGCGAACCGGCGGTCTTGGCCGCTCAACTCCGGCGGCCCCTCGTAGGGCGAGGGCCTGCGTACCCACACGGACCGAATCCGCGTGGTGTCGATCTCCCGACTTGCCGTGCGCAGGGTGCCCCGCTGGTCGCCTGTGCGGTACGTGGCGGTCAGCGAGGCACCCGCGTGCAGGTCGGTGCCGGGGTCGAGACGGACCACGGGAACCCGGCGATCGGCGAGAAGCCGCAGCACCACGTCCGCTGTCACGTCGTAGGGGTTGGTCAGCACCAGTACCGACCTGCTGTTACGCATCAGCCAGAACTCTGGTCCTGGTCGTACGACTCGGTGCTGTCCGCGTCGGTCGCACCACCGGGGCCGGACCCGTCACCCGGGGTGGTCGTGGTGGGCGTCAGGCCGCTCGTGCTGGTGCCGTGGCTGCCCAGCTCGACCGTCCGGCCGTGCTCGTCCACGATCACCGCGATCTGCGTTTCGGGATCGATCACGGGCGTGTACTGCGGAACCGTGGTGGTGGCCGCGTACGGCCCCATTCGCTGGGTGCCCCACGGTGCGGGCGTCTGCGTCATCTGTGCTGTACCTCCGTTTCCTGTGAACGTCGAAAGTTCAACACCTCGACTGTGAAGCCGAGTTGCCTATCCCACCCCGGCCGAGTCGCCCTGTCCAGGGCCGAACCGGTCGCGGCGGTCTTGCCCCGCTCCGGGCATGGGGGTTGATGTGCCCGGAGCGGTAGTTGGGCCCCTTCTGGCGGTTGATTCCCTTTCCGTCCGCCAGAACGGGAGTTCTTGGGGCGCGGCTACCTGCGCCCGAGGGGGCGCGCCTTGCGAAGCGGAACCGACTTGCCGGGCGCCGTCCACCCGAGGGGGAACAGCACGGGTTCACCGGGGAACAGCGCGGCTTACTCGGCGGTCATGACACCGCCCCACCGGCCGCACGTCAGGCACCGCCAGACCGGCCCGCCCGGACCGCTCTGTAAGGCACCGGGTTCCGTGGCCGTCTCGACCTCGCGTCCGGCGCCCTCGGGACACTCGTCCATCTCCGCTCCATACCGTGAATCGTCTGTGCCCCGCCCTGGTCGTCCGGGCCGTCCATTTCCCGTCACCAGGGCGGGGGTTGTGCAGCCCGGCGCAGCGCAGGCACCGCCGGGAGTCGAACGGGCGGGTTACGGCCGAAGCCGCGTGCCCCACCTCGAACGGGGCCGGGCGTGCCGAGCGCGGTGGGCGCGTTCGGTTGCCGGACCGTCCCGCTTGGCCATCGCGGCAACTGCCTTGCCGTGCAGGGTCGCTATGCAGTCGGCGCAGGCGAGCAGTTCCGCCATGACTCCGCCGGCTGCGGTCACCGGTCCGAGCCAGAGCACGCGGACCGAAGTGCGCCCGCAGTAGAGCCAGCAGTCCCCGGCCGCCCACGCGTTCCCGTCGCCCTCCTCGGGCGGCTCCGGCAGCCGTCCCGCGCCGATCTCGGCCAGCGTGGGCAGCACCTCGGCAGCAAGGGTCACGGCGGGTCTCCGGTGCGTACGCGGTGAACGGTGATCCGCAGACGGGGCCGCCGAGCGGTCCGTCTTCGGCGCCACCAGGTTTCCAAGTCTCCGCCGTAGACGACGCCGAGCATGGCGACCGCCAGGGCGAAGAACCACCAGCCCCAACGACGCACGGACTGCGGGTCGAGCATGGCGAGCGCGAGCACCACAGCGGCGGGCCCGAGAGCGACCGCCACACCCAAGGCACAGGCAGCAAGAGCCTTGCGATTCACGCCGGTTCCTCGTCGGGCACCAGCACCATCGGGGCCGAGGCCGCGTCCAGGCTGTACGACCGGTGGTCCTGGTTGAGCCACGCGTGCGTGCGCGCCCACTCCGCCACGGCCCCCACGTCCGCACTCGGCTGGGACGTCTCGCCGCACATGGTGCCGTCTTCGTCCTCGGACACGCAGGACAGGACGTAGCGCGCCGGAACGATCCGAGGGCCATCCGGGCGCAACTTCCAGTCCCCGAACCGAGTAACTATCCGGTTCGTCTCCTGGCAGTCCGTGTGCGTCAGCACCGACGGGAGTTCCCTGGTCGGCATGCTGCCCATTCGGCCTCCAAAATGCTGAATCCCCGTCACATTCCATGGACGGTACGGGCATTCAGCGCGGCCGAGAGGCACAGTTTGTGCCCCTGACTATCAGTCAGGCAGCAAGCCCGGTAGCGGTTGCAAGGTCACGGGCGGCAGTTCGAACAGATGGCGGGCCGTCCAGCAGGCCCCTGACCAAGTCATGAGTCTCATGGTTCCACCGGGCGGTGTCGGGCGCTGTCTCCACTGCGTCGGTGAGCAGCGATGCCACCCAATCCGGTTCGCCCCGCAGCGCATATGCCCGTGCGACCTCGATCAAGTGCCGTGCCCGCCTCGGCCGTGCGGGAAGTTCCGCCGGTGCCAGCCGGTCAGCCCACCGCAAGGCGGTGCCGACCTGTCGCAGCTCGACAGCGACTGTCACAGCGTGCACCGGCACTACCCGTGCAGATGCGGAGGTCGGCGAGTGCCAGAAATCAGACGGCAGGGTCCTGGCGACCTCCTCGGCTCGGTCGAACCAGCCCCAAGCCTCGCCCGACTCTCCCGCGCGAGCGTGCGTAATAGCCGCGTGGAACGCCATGTCTGCCCATGCCGCAGCAAGCGACGGGGAATCGCCCCTGACAGGCCCGAGCAGCCGCAGGGCCTCCTCAGTGAGCGTCTGGGCACTGTCCCACTGCCCAGACTTCCGGAACGCCTCCACCAGGAACCAACAAGCCTGCGCAACTGCGACGGCATCACCGGACGCTCGGGCGGTTGCCAAGGAACGCTCAGCCACACGCCAGACCAGGTTTCCATCCCCCTGGTAGGCAGCGAACATCTGAACGAGATTCAGAGCCGAGGCATACAGCGCCTCAGCGCGCCGACGATCCGGGCAGTCAGGGTGCGATGCGGCGACCGAGGCAGCTGATACCAGCGCCGGAAGCAGGTCCCCAAGAGCCGTACGGTGGTCGCCCCGGGAGTCCCGAGCTTGCCAAGCCGCAGCCACCTGAGCCGCAACGTGATCGACGCTCGGGACCAGGCCGTCCGCCAGGCCCAGAGGCGCCGAGTCAACGGCCTGCCGGACCACCGATAGCGCCGGATGCTCCGCCCCGGAGAACAGCGCTCGGGGCATCGACACGTCCCCCGTCAGGGCCGACAGGTCTTCGATGCCCAAGTGCTCTGCGATCTTCACCAGCATGGGCAGTCTCGGCGGCAGGAGCCGGCCGTTCTCAACAGCCTTCAACCATCCCTCTGAACGGCCTACCAACCCGGCCAGCACGGCACGGGACTTGCCCGCGCGCTCCCTGAAAAGCTTGATGCGCTGGCCAACAGACAGCGCCGGATCAACAGCCATAGCCATGGGGTAAGAGTAGGACCAGCGCTGCCGGGCCAACACCGGTTCGGACCGAGCACGTGGGAAGGGGCGAGTGAAGGCAGGGTGGCGATCAGGAACGCAACAAGGCCCCCGCCCCAACCACCCGATGAGGGAGGAAGGGACGGGGGCGTTCATGTGGGCGGGACCGATCAGTCCCAGATATCGGAGTCGTCTGCTGACTCCGGCGGGGCAATGGCCACTCGCGCACTCGGCGAGAGGCCCAACTCCCTGATATAGCGGGAGAGCTGTGAACAGTTGGGGGACAGTCGGCCCCGCGCGCCTGGGACCGGCAGCCCATCCGTCCGGACACCCACGCTCAACGAACGCGTGCGGAACGGCACGACGCACGCGAACCGGCCCACACCGCCCGCGTGCGTCAGATCGGCAGGTCCCACCCGGGGCCGTCCTCGGCGCCGAGCCACACGCGCTGACCGGCGGCCGAAACCGTGATTCCGAACCGTTCCTGGTGGGGCGAGTTGGCGGCCTGCCAGGCTTCGACGGCACTCTCCACCTGATCCCACAATCGGAGCGGCCCGCGCTGAACCACGGTCCACCCCCCGTCAGGGTTGGGCATGGTCCGGGCCTGCGATCCGGTGGCCACGTCCGAGAGGATCTGTTGCTCACCAGCCCCCATGCGTTCGGCCGAGGGAGCCGCGAGTTGGGCGACCCAACCGCCGGTCCACGTGCTGATGATCTCGGGGTTGATCCGGGTCGGTCGTTCGTCCCCAGGCAGTAGCTCGAGACTCTGTCGGGGTGGCCGGTCATGCGGTCGGGCAATCATGAAGCTGACGTATCCGGGCAGAAACCGGCCCGTGGCCTCACCGGGGCCGGTCACGGTCAGCAGGGCGAGGCCGAACGCGAATGACCAGCCGGAGAGGGTGACCAGGATTCGACCGCCGGGCTTCACCTGGTAGAGCCACGGTTGGGGGATGTGGCGGACTGAACAGGTGGCAATCAGCCGGTCGTACTCGCCCCCCTCCGGGTCACCGAGCAGCCCGTCACCAATGATCAGCCGAGGCGCGTACCCGGCCGCCTTGAGCGAAGCGGCGGCCCTCGCGCCCACCGCCGGGTCGTATTCGATGCTGGTGAGATTGGCGTCCCCGAGGCGGTTCGCGCCGTAGGCGGTGGAGAGTCCGGTTCCGGTGCCGATCTCCAGCACGCGGTGCCCGGTCTCGGCGCCGAGTTGCTGCCACATGGTCAGCACCAGTGACGGCAGGGTGGACGATGAGGACGGGGAACCGGTCACGGTGCCCTCGGTCACGTCCTCGGGCCGGATATGACCGTCGAGTTGGGTGACAAGCGTTTCGTTCGAGTAGACCCGTTCGAGCCACCCCGGCTCGCCCCTGTGTACGGGCCGGCAGGCGGTCGGGTTGCTTCCGGGGACCGGCAGGAAGAACGACCCGACGAACAGTTCCCGGGGTACGCCCTCGGCGGCGGCACGCCACTCGGGTTCGGTGAGTGTTCCGTCCTGGGTGAGCTGTTCCACCAGGGCGGCATGCAGTTCGGCCGATGTGCTCACGTGTCGGGGCCCTTCTCCAGCTGGTCGGCGATGGCTCTGGCGATTCCTGCGGTGGTCTCCGCCGGCTGCCATGCCCATTGCCCGTTTGCGTTGCACTCAAGGAAGTACCAGGAGCCATCGTCGGTCACAGCGAAGTCGAACGCGCCGTAGATCAAACGAAGTTCGCCGAGGTAAGCGGCGATCGAACGTGCAACTGGTTCGGGGATCTCGACCGGCGTGCACGTCATCAGGTCTTGCCGGTGGCGCCAGTCGAGATCGGGGCTGTCGATACGGACCCCGCCCCACCCTGCCCCCCCAATTTGGGGGTCCTCCGGCAGGCGGGCATCGATAGTTGCGCGGTGGCCCGCAGTCTCGGCGTCGCGGCCGAGGCGGCGGGGTGGGTCGGGTGCCTAGCGTCGTTTCCATGACCTCCAACTCCTCTGAAATATCCGTTCGTTCGTGGTGGCGCAGCCGCCCCGCGCTTCTTCTGTCCGGTACTGCGGCGATGCTGTTCGCGGTCGGTGGGCGGTGGGACGTTGCCGCGCTGGCCTGGGTGTTTCCGGTGTTGTTGCTGGCGTTCTCGCGGCGGTCCGGGGTGTGGTGGGGGGCGTTGTGGATGTGGCTGGCGCATGTCGGGGCGGCGGTGTTCTGGGTGTGGGAGTCGGCGATCGGGTTCAATCCGGTGGTGGTGGCGGGGGCGGCGGGGTTGGCGGCGATTCAGACGGTGCCGTTCGTGGCGGACCGGCTGCTGGTCGGGCGGTTGCGGCCGTGGAAGGCGGCGTTGGTGTTTCCGGCCGGGTTGGCGGCGGGCGAGTTCCTGATCACGGTGTTGTCGCCGTTCGGCACGGCGTACGGTTCGCTGGCGGTCACGCAGTACGACAACTTGCCGTTGTTGCAGGTGGTTTCGGTGACCGGCCCGTACGGGGTCGGTTTCCTGGTCGGGTGGTTCGCGTCCACCGTCCTGCGAGTCCGTCGGTGGCCGTCGTGGCGCAGCGGTGTGGTGTGCGGGTCGGCGCTGGTGGCGGTGCTGCTGGCCGGTGGCGCGCGGCTGGCGACCGACCCGGGGGGCGGGGCGACGGTGCGGGTGGCGGGGGTGAGTCCGAGCCGGGCGGTGACGGAGGCCAAGCGGGCCGCGTTCGAGCAACTCGCGGGCGAGAACGTCCAGTTCAGGGAAGCGCCCGCTGCCACGACAGCGCCGATCACGGACGCCGTCGAGAACGACCTGCTGGCCTCGACCCGCCGGGAGGCCGCCGCGGGCGCGAAGATCGTGGTCTGGCCCGAGGAGGCCGTCCGGACGCAGGAGGCGCACGCGGACGCGGTGATCGCCGCCGCGCAGGACGCGGCCCGGCAGTCGGGCGTCTACCTGGAGTTCGGGCTGCGGGTGGACAGCACGGCCGGCTCCGCCCACGACCGGGACGAGGCGCTGCTGATCGACCCGTCCGGCGCGGTGCTGTGGACGTATCAGAAGGCGCACCCCATCCCGGGCTCCGAGCGGTTCGCGCCGGGTGACGGCCGGGTGCCGGTCGCCGACACCCCGTACGGGCGGATCGCCGATGTGATCTGCTACGACGCCGACTATCCGGCGCTGATGCGGGTCCGCGCGGATCTGATGCTGGTGCCCTCGCACGACTGGCGGGAGTACGGCGGCGCACACACGAAGAAGGCCGCGCTGCGGGCGGTCGAGAACGGCTATGCCCTGGTCCGCCAGGACGAGTCGGGCGTCTCGACCGCGTTCGACAGCCGGGGCCGCGTCCTGGCCACGGCCGACTGGTTCAGCTCCGATCAGCAGACGGTGGTCGCCCAGCTCCCGGTCCACGGCGCGACCACCGTGTACGCCCGGATCGGCGACACCTTCGCCTGGCTCTGCCTGGCCGCCGTCGCCACCCTGGCCGTCACCGCGTTGACCCGCCGTCGCGCCTGAAGCGACCACTCCGGCGGGGTGTGCGTCCGGAGGGCCATAGTTGCTCTGGTCGCCGGCCCCGAACCGGGTGCTGGTGGAGGGCGACCGGGGGACCACACAGCGGCTGTGCGCTGAACAGCGGCTGTGCGGTCTCGGACCACCGCCGGGGCACGCAGCGGACAGCCGGACGCGAGCACCCGAACTAGCCTCGGCGGCTCCATGGGCCGCCCCGAGCCGGGCGCGCCCGCCACCCGACGAGCCGAGGGCCTGGTGCAGATGAGACGCAGTACGAGCGAGGAGTCCGCCTGGGCGCCGTTCGGGGAGAAGGTTTTCCGCGCCCTCTGGATCGCCCAGTTCGTCTCGAACGTGGGCGGCTGGATGCAGACCGTCGGCGCGCAGTGGCTGCTGGTCGGGCACGGCGCGGGGTTGGTGTCGCTGGTGCAGGTCGCGTCGGGCCTGCCGGTGCTGCTGCTCGCGCTGCCGGCCGGCGCCCTCGCGGACCTGGTGGACCGCCGCCGGCTGCTGCTGGTGGGCCAGGCGGCGATGGCGGCGGTCGCCACCGTCCTGGCGGTGTTGGCGCTGCTGGGGGTGCTCGGGCCGTGGCAGTTGCTGCTGCTGACCTTCCTGCTCGGCTGCCTCTCCGCGCTGAACGGCCCGGCCTGGCAGGCGGTGCAGCCCAGTCTGGTGCCGCGTGAGCAGTTGCGGCAGGCGTCGGCGCTGGGCGCGGTGAACATGAACGTGGCCCGCGCGGTCGGCCCCGCGCTGGGCGGCCTGCTGGTCGCGGCGGCCGGCGTGGGCTGGACGTTCGCTCTCAACGCGCTGTCGTTCCTGGGCATTCTGGTGGTCCTGCTGCGGCGCTTCCCGGACGAGCAGGCGCCCGTCCGCGAGCGGCAGCGCGAGCAGGCGCTGGCGGCGCTGCGGGCCGGCGGGCGGTACGTCCGGCGGGCGCCGGGGGTGCGGCGGATCCTGCTGCGCTGCGCGCTGTTCGTGCCCGGCGCGGCGGCGCTGTGGGCGCTGCTGCCGGTGGTGGCGGTGCAGCGCCTCGGCCTCGGCTCGTCCGGGTACGGCCTGCTGCTGGCGGCCGTCGGGGTGGGTGCGGTGGCGGGTGCGGGTGTGCTGCCGCAGCTGAGTGCCCGGCTGCGCGGCAACGGTGTGCTGGCGCTGTCGGGGCTGCTGACGGCGGGTGCGCTGCTGGTGGTGGCGCTGGCCGGGAACGCCGTGCTGGTGAGCCTGGCGCTGGTGTGGGCGGGCGCGGCCTGGATCTGGGGTCTGTCCACCCTGAGCGCCGCCCTGCAACTGGAGTTGCCGAACTGGGTGCGGGCCCGCGCGGTCGCCTTCTACCTGCTGGTCTTCCAGGGCGGCAACGCGCTGGGCGCCCTGGTGTGGGGCCAACTCGCCCAGCACGCGGGCCTGTTGGTCGCGCTGACCGTCCCGGCCGCGCTGTTGGCCCTGGGCGCCCTCTCCCTGCGTCAACTCCCGCTGCTGGACGCCGAGGTGGACCCGTCGCTGTCCGACAGCTGGCCGGAGCCGCGGCTGACGGTCGAGCCCGCCGCGGCCGACGGGCCGGTGCTGGTCTCGGTCGAGTACCGGGTGGCGGACGGCGGCGCGGAGGCGTTCGTCCGGGCGATGGACGAGGTCGAGGCGTCCCGGCGGCGAACGGGTGCGGTCAGCTGGGGCCTGTACCAGGACGGGGCCGAACCCACCAAGTTCGTCGAGGTGTTCACGGTGGCCTCCTGGGCGGAGCACTGCGCGCAGCACCACGAACGCTGGACCGGCGTCGACCACGCCTTCGAACGCACCGCCCGGGCGCTGGTGACGGGCGAGCCGGTGGTGACCCACGCCATCACCGCCCGGGCGGCGCTGTGACGCACGGTCAGCCGGTGACGGACCGGACGGCCTCGCGGATCACCTCGGCGACCTGCGCGGGCTGCGAGAGCATCATCAGGTGCGAGGTGTCGAGCTCGACGGTGGTCATCCCGGCCCGCCGGTAGCCGAACCGTTCGACCTCCGGGTTGATGGTCCGGTCGGCGGCGGCGACGATCCCCCAGGACGGCTTGGTCCGCCACGCCGCGTTCGGCGCACTCTCGCCGAACGCGGCGGCGGCCAGCGGCCGTTGGGAGACGGCGAGCACCCGGGCCAGCGCCGGGTCCACGTCCGCGGCGAAGATCTCCGGCAGCCGGTCCACCTGCACCGAGACATCGGTGCCCTCGCCGCCGCCGTCCAGCGGGAACGGCGTGTACACCAGCGCCTCGGCCAGCTCGGAGGCCGGGAAACGGCCCTGCAGCTCACCCAGGCTCTCGCCCTCCTCCAGCGCGTAACCCGCGAGGTACACCAGCGCCTTGACGTTCTCCTCGGCCCCCGCGACGGTGATCACCGCGCCACCGTAGGAGTGCCCGACCAGCACCACCGGCCCCGGGATCTGCCGCACCACGGACGCCAGGTAGGCGGCGTCCCCGGTCAGGCTGCGGTTGGGCCCGGCGGGTGCCACCACGTTCAGGCCGTCGGCGAGCAGTTCGGGGATCAGCCGGGCGAAGCTGGAGGCGTCCGCGAAGGCGCCGTGCACCAGCACGACGGTAGGGGTGGTGTTCTCGGTCATGACGAAGTCCTAGGAATCGGTGGGCAGTTGACGTCCCCCGTAGGGGAAGGGCCCAGGTTAGGAATCCGCGCCCGCCGCGCTTGTTCCGCCAGCGCACGCCGTCCGGCCCACCCACGCCCTACCCCGGCCGCCGGGGGGCGCCGAGGTAGGTGAGGACGGCGAGGACGCGGCGGTCTCCGCTGTCCTCCGGCGGGAGGTCCAGCTTCCCGAAGACGTTCCCGACGTGCTTGTGCACGGCCCGCTCGGTGACCACCAGGCGGTCGGCGATCTCGGAGTTCCCGTACCCCTGGGCCATCATCGCGAGCACCTCGTGTTCGCGTTCGGTGAGCCGGGACAGCGGGTTGCCGTGTGTCGCGAACAGTTGCCGGACGACGTCCGGGTCCAGCGCGGTGCCGCCCGCGGCCACCCGGTGCAGGGCCTCCAGGAAGTCGTCCACCCGGGCGACCCGGTCCTTGAGCAGGTAGCCGACACCGGTGCCGTCGGCGAGCAACTCCCGGGCGTAGGTGTCCTCGACGTACTGGGAGAGCACCAGGATCGGCAGACCGGGCACCTGTTCCCTGGCCTGCAGAGCAGCCCGGATGCCCTCGTCGGTGAAGCTCGGCGGGAGGCGGACGTCCACCACGGCCACGTCCGGCCGGTGGGCGACGGCGGCCGCGACGAAGGAATCGCCGTCCCCGACCGTGCCGATCACCTCGTTGCCGAGGGCACCCAGCAGCGCGGAAAGGCCTTGCGCGAGCAGCGCGTTGTCCTCGGCGATCAGGATGCGCACGGGCACTCCACGGTGATCACGGTCGGCCCGCCGGGCGGGCTCTGCACCCGCAGCGCGCCGTCCACCGCCTCCACCCGCTGCCGCATCCCGCGCAGCCCGGTGCCGCCACCCTCGGCGGCCCCGCCCCGGCCGTCGTCGACGACCTCCGCGCGGACGGCCGCGCGCGTTCTGGTCAGGGTGACCGACACGGACTCGGCCCGGCTGTGCTTGGCCGCGTTGGTGAGCGCCTCGGTGACGGCGAAGTACACGGCGACCTCGATCCGCGCCGGTACGTCGCCCAGTTCGCCCACGTCGAGGGTGGCCGGGACGGCGCAACGGGCGACCACCGCCGCGACCGCGCCGGCCAGGCCCCGGTCGGCGAGGATCGGCGGGTAGACGGAGCGCAGCACGTCGCGCAGTTCGGCCATCGCCTCCTCCGCACCCTCCCGCGCCCTGGTCAGCAGCGGGCCCACCGCCGCCGGGTCGATGCCGAACGTCCTTTCCGCCAGCCCGAGTTGCATGGCCAGGTTCACCAGCCGGGCCTGGGTGCCGTCGTGCAGGTCGCGCTCGATCCGGCGCAGCTCGCTGCCGTGCGCGTCGATCGCGCCGGTACGCGTCCGGTCCAGCGTCGCCACCCGTTCCGCGAGAGCCTCGGCCGCCGAGGGGGCGAGCAGCCACCGGCTCACGGACGCCGTCGCCCCCGCCACCAGCGGCGGGCCGAACAGCGCCAGCAGCACGGCCAGCAGGAGCTGCGGCACGCCGACACAGATCGCGGATCCCCAACTGTCGATCGGAGCATCCAGAATCAGCCTGATCGGCTCCCCCGCCGGGAACAGCCACCACAGCCCGGCCAGCACCAACACCGCCACCGGAAACAGGAACAGCGCCACCCCGAGCAGCCCGAGCACCGTCCCGGCCACCATCGTCCCGGGTGCCCAGCGCAGATCCCGGCCGGTCGCCGGATCCGACAGCATCACCATCAGCCGCCGCCGCCCGTGCACCCCGGCCCTCGCCACCGGCGCCACCCACCGCCCCAGCCGGTCGCGCTCGACGTCGGCCAGCCGGCGCAGCAGCCGCAACTCGTACGGCAGGACCAGCAGACCCAGCCCGACCAGGCACAGCACGGACGAGTAGACCAGCACGGGCACCAGCACGATCAGCGCCAGCCCGCAGCCGAAGCTGGCCGCGCAGTACCCGGCGGCCCGCGCCGAACGACCGGCCACCGCAAGCGTTTTCGACAACGTGTTCACGGCGGCCAGTCTTCCCGTCCGGCCCTCCCGGCACAGTGGTGCCTGCTACACCATCGATCGACGAGCCTGCACGATCGCCCCGGCCACCACCCGGTTCATAGCGTCCCTGCCATGAAACCGACCCCGCCCTCCGGCCTCCTTCCCTTTCTCGCCATCAGCTTCGCCGGGGCATGGCTCGCCATGGTCCCGCTCTGGCTCGACGGCCTCCGCCGGACCAGCGCCGCACAGGGCACGCCACCGCTCGCGGCACTGTGCATGATCCTCATGATGCTGGTCCCGGCCCTGACCGCCTTCGGCCTCACCGCCCGCCGCCACGGCCCGCGCGCGGCCGCCCGGCTCCTCGGACTCACTCGCGCCACCCCCTGGCGCCACGAACTCCGCTCCGTAGCAGTCGCGTTGACGATCCCCCTCGGCCTCACCGCCGCCGGCCTGACCCTGTCGACCCTCGCGGGCTGGTACTCCCCCGCCCACCTGCCCGGCCCCGCCACCCTCACCCCGCTCGCGCTGAGCGCACTGGTGTCCGTCCCCCTGTACTTCGGCGAGGAACTCGGCTGGCAGGGCTACCTGTTGCCCCGCCTGCTCCGTTACGGCCGAACGCGCGGCCTGCTGATCGGCGGCGCGATCTGGGGCGCCTGGCACGTCCCGATGACCGCCCTCGGCGGCAGCTACCCCGGCCACTCCGTCCTGCTCGGCATACCCGCCGCCGTAGTGACCGCCATGCTGCTCGGCACCGTGATCGCCACCGTCCGCCTCGCCACCGGCTCGGTCTGGGCGGCCGTCGCCACGCACATCTCCCTCAACGAGTTCGCCCTCCCCCTGACCCACGAGATCTCGGCCCGCCTCGTCGACCCCCTGCTCGCCGGCCCCCTGAGCATCACGACCTGGCCCGCAACCACCCTGGCGGTGCTGGGGGCCTGGCTGGCCCACCGCCGTCGCACGGAGGCATAGACCGCAGCATGCCGAGACCCCGCCGCCCGGCTGGGCAGTGGGGTCTCCGGGCCGGTCGGTACGGGCTCGGACTTCGCCGAAGCGCCCAGCGGCTGCGGCGGCCACGAAGGCACCCCACGCTTCGCTGGGGAAGCCCAGAACCGGCTGATCCGAGCCGAACCGAGCAGCCCCGGGCGGGACGTGTGCCCTCAGCCGGCGGTCAGCCGGTAGCGGCCGGACTCGCGGGTCAGCAGGCCGGCGTCGACGAGGGCGCGCCGCAGCGAGACGGCGTCCAAGGGGCCGTCCTCGCACCAGGGGTGGAGGCGGTTGGTGACCGTTCGCTCGTCGTACTCGTCGCCGGGCGCGAAGGTGGTCGCGGCGAGGTGTCCGAGGACGGCGCGGCGGGCGTCGGGGTCCTCCTCGGGGAGGTCGACCAGGGTGCCGCCGCGGATGTGGCCGCGCAGCCTCGGGTCGGGCTGGTCACTGGCCGCCTCGTCGGCGAGGCGGCGGGTGGCGGTGTCGGCGGCGGTGGTGAGGGCGTCCTCGTTGAGGGCGACGGTGCCGCGGCCCTGGACGAGCAGGCCGGCCCGGACGAGTCGGCCGATGGCCGGGGCGGCGTCGGGGGCGGTGAGGGCCGAGGTCGTGAGGATCTCGGTGGAGGTCGTCGCGCCCAGGGCGACCGCCGCGAACACCCGGCGCTGGATCGGGTCGGCGAGCTGGATGGCGAGTTGGTCGGGTGTCATGCGGGGAACGCGTCCTCTCCGGAGCTGCGTGGTCCCGGCCGGAAACAACGGCCGCAACTCACCGTACCCGCAGCCGAGTTCGGCGCCGAACCGATTAATGTCGCCCCGGCCGGTCAGCCCCCGGTGCGCTGGGCGCGCCACTCCCGGGGCGAGACGCCGAAGGCCGTCCGGAAGGCGCGGCTGAAGTGCGCGGGGCTGACGAACCCCCAGCGCTGCGCGACCGCCGCCACCGGCGGGCCGGGACGGGAGAGTTCCCGGGCGGAGGCGTCCAGCCGGGACCGCAGGATGAGCCGGCTCACCGTCACTCCCTCGCCCTCGAAGAGTCGGTGCAGGTAGCGCAGCGAGATGTGGTGGGCCCGGGCGATCGTCTCCGGCGACAGGCCGGGGTCGCCGAGGTTGCGCGCGATGTGTTCCCGGATCCGCCGGACCAGCTGCCCGTTGGAGGAGCGGGCGTCGTCGGTGGCCCGCGTCGCGGACAGTTGGGCGACCATCGTGCCCACCAGGTCGGCGACGCTGCCGGCCAGCCGGTCGGCGACCGGCGTGGTGTAGGAGGGCGCGGAGTCGCCCAGCGTCCGCAGGAACGGCAGCAGCACCGACCCGAACCCGTCGTCGGCGGTCACCGGGGTGCCCGTCACCTGGCGCAGTTCGCTCTCGGGGACGCCGAGCAGCCGGCGCGGCAGGTGGAACAGGTGGGCGCGGGACGGCTTCGGGTACTCGATGACGTACGCCCGCGCGGTGTCGTACAGGACGAACTCGCCCTGGCCCAGCACCGTCCGCTGCCCGTCCTGGGTGATCATGCACTCGCCGGCCAGTTGCAGCCCGATGCCGACCATCGGCTCCTGCCCGCCCCAGGCGTACCGGCCCGCGAGGCGGGGCGGCAGCGCCACGGCCGTCTCCAGCGTCGCGACCCGCAGGTAGCCGAGCCGGGACAGCATCGCCCGCTCGCCCGGCGACGCCCCCGCGAACGCCGGGTCGGTCGCGGCCGGCGGCCACGGCCACGTCGCGCCGGGCACGCACCCGTTCGCCATCCACCCTGTCATCCGACTGCCTCCTTCCACCGAGGTCCTGCTGCGAGCCTGCTCCGCGACCCGAGCGACGGCTTAAGTCATCTGACTGACCGAGTGTGCCTGTGCGCTGTGAGTCCGCTCTCTGTGCACGGAGAGAACAGTCAGCGCTGGTCGAGCGCGTGGGCCAGCGCGGCCCGTGAGGTGATGCCGAGCTTCGGGAAGACCTTGTACAGGTGCGTCCCGACGGTGCGCGGCGACAGTTGCAGCTGGCAACCGATCGCCTTGTTGGTCAGGCCGGTCGCGGCCAGCCGGGCGATCCGCAGCTCCTGCCAGGTCAGCTCGGTCGCGTCCCCGGGCGGCGCGCCGGCGGGCACCGCCACCGGGTCGCCCGCGGCCCGCAGTTCGTCCTCGCACCAGCGGGCCCAGGGCAGCGCCCGCAGGCGGCCGAAGTCGAGGTGCGCGGCGCGCAGCGCCTCCCGGGCGCCGGGCCGGTGGCGGCGGCGCAGCCACGCGCCGTGCGCGAGCCGCAGCCGGGCCAGGTCGAACACCCACTGCTCGGCGCCGGGGACGGCGAACGCCGCCCGGTAGGCGTCCTCGGCCTGCTCGTCGTCGGCGGCCAGCGCGGTGGCGGCGGCGAACAGCAGGGCGTGCCGGTCGGAGATCGCCGCGGTGCCGGCCGCGCGCGCCGCCGCGAGGTGCGCCAGCGCCTCGTCGCGGCGGCCGGTGAGCACCGCGGCGGCGACCAGGTCGAAGACCAGCGCGTGCCGCCAGGGCGGCCCGGCGACCGGCTGCCCGGGCGGGGCGAGTTCGCGCAGGTGCAGGTACGCCTCGTGGGGGCGGCGGTGGGCGAACGCGACCAGGGCCCGCAGGTGGGTCAGCCGGTCCAGCACGTACCGCATCCGGGCCCGGGTGGCGATCGGCCGGATCGCGTCGTCGATCTCCCGCAGGCCGGCCTCGTCGCCGCGTCCGGCCAGGAAGTGCGCGAGGAACTGGCGGAACATCAACGCGTTGGTGTGGTAGCCGAGTTCGTCGGCGATCTCGGCCTCGCGCCGGCACAGCGATGCCTGGTCCCAGCGGCCGAGCAGGAAGTCCTGGTGGGCCTTGGCCTTGGCGACCGAGCCGTGGGTGGCGTACCCGTGCTGCCCGGCGAAGCGCTGCCACACCTCGCCCTCGGCGGAGTCGAGCGCGCAGGCCGTCCACAGCAGCAGCCAGGCGACGCCGGCCTCCCTCTCGGCGGGCAGGTCGCGGGCCAACGCGAGCAGGGAGTCGGCGGTGCCCGGGCCGGGGTCGGTCCAGGCCTTCAGGCAGAGCCGGCCAGCCTCGGAGACCTGTGCGCGGTGCCGTCGCAGTGCCCGCCAGGCCCACGGGTCGTCGGTGTAGGCGGCGGCCAGCAGCAGCTTGAACCAGATCTGTTCGAGCAGGCCGCCGAAGGTGTCGGCGCCGGGCGCGGTCAGCGCGTCGAGGGCGGCGGGCAGCAGCGCGGCGGAGGACTCGAAGTCGACGTGGTGGCTCTGGTCGGCGTAGACCACCGCGTACGCGAGCAGCGGGGCGATGTCGGCGGGCACCGTGCTGACGGTCAACTCCCGTACCAGCGCGGCGGTGTGCCGCAGCTGCCCGCCGCGGGCGGCCATCACGGCGGCCCAGCCGGTGCGGCGGGCGCGGTCGTGGGAGTCGGTGCTGAGCACGGCGGCGCGTTCCAGCAGCAGCGCGCCCTCCGCGTCGCCGCCGCGCGCGGCGAGGTCGTGACCGGCCGTCTCCAGGCGGCGTGCGAGGGCGTCGTCGGGCAGCAGTGCGGCGGCGGACTCGTGGGCGAGGCGGCGCGGGTCGTCGGGGGCGAGCGCCTCGGCGAGGTCGCGGTGGGCCTGGCGGCGGGCGGCGTCGGAGGCGGCGGAGACCACGGCGGTGCGGGCCAGTGGGTGCCGGAACACCAGCTCCCCGCTCTCGGCGAGCCGGGCGATGCCGGCCGCGTCGAGCCGGGCCAGCGCCTCGTCGAGGGTCCGGCCGTCGTCGGCCCGCAGCCAGCCGCCGCGGACGAGAGGGCCGGATCCGGGGCCGCTGGCGAGCGCCGCGAGCAGCAGCAGGCGGGTGGCCTCGGGCGGCAGTTCGCCGAGCCGTTCGGCGAAGATCCGTTCCAGTCTGCCGCCGAGCGGCAGCAGCTCGGGCAGCGGGGCGACGCCGCGCTGCTGGGCGGCGGCCAGCTGCGCGGGCAGCTCGACCAGGGCGAGCGGGTTGCCGGCCGCCTCGGCGAGCACCCGCTCGCGGGTGGTGGTGGCGAGTTCGGGCCGGCAGCTGTCCAGCAGTGCGGCGGCGTCGGCGGGCGGGAGCGCGCCGAGGTCGACGGCCTCGGCGGACCAGATCCGCGTGGAGCGGCCGCCGGGGCGGCTGCCGGTCGCGATCACCACCGGCAGCCGGGCGGCGCGGCGCTGCAGGAAGGCGAAGACGGCGGCACTGGAGGAGTCGAGCCAGTGCAGGTCGTCGAGGACCAGCAGCACGGGGGCGGTGCGGGCCGCCTCGTCCAGCAGGGTCAGGGCGGCGGCGCCGACGGCGAAGCCGCTCGGGGTGCCGGAGCGGACGCCGAACGCGCTCTCCAGGGATTCCCGCTGGTGGCCGGTGAGGGCCTCCGAGTCCTGGAGCAGCGACCAGAACACCTGGTGCAGGGCGCCGAACGCGTAGTCGGTCTCGGCCTCGGTGCCGACGGCGCGCAGCACGGTGAAGCCGCGTTCGCGGGCCTTGCGCTCCACCCAGGCCAGCAGGGTGCTCTTGCCGACCCCGGCGACGCCGCGCAGCAGCACGGTGGAGCCGCTCCCGCCGTCCTCGGCCTGGACCAGTGCCGCCGTCAGCAGTTCGGTCTCCCGCTGCCGGCCGATCAGGCCGGGAAGCCGCCCGCCGTCCACCGTTCCTCATTCCATCGCCAGTCGCCCCGCGCCCCAGGCTATCCCCACCCCTCCCGGCCTCGGAACGGCACCCCTGACCTGCGGCGATCACCCCTGATGCGGCTCACTCCCGGTAGAGCAGCGCGGTGACGCCCGCCAGGGCCGCGCCGGCCACCAGGGCCCAGGCGAGCTGGCCGTGCAGGACCAGGACGGCGCCGGGGATCGCGCCGGCCAGCATGGTGGCGACGGACAGGATGCGGCGGCGCTGGCGCGGGGCGGTGCCGCCGGCGAGGCGGGAGTCGGCGGCCAGGCCGGTCAGGGTGAGGGTGAGCACGGTGGTGGTGAGGTCGGGCACGCCGAGGGCGCGGACGGTGCCGTTGCGGATGCCCATCGCCACCGCGCCGAGCGTGATCACCGCGTACCGGGCGACGGAGCCCTCGACGGTCCAGGCGAACGCCACGGCGGCGGCCACCCCGTGCAGCGCGACCTCCAGGGCCAGTGCGGTGCGCAGCCGTCCGGTGCGCCGGCCGGTGGTGAACCGGCCGGCCAGGACGGCGCCGAGCAGGAACGCGCCGAGCGAGGTCACCGAGGCGGCGACGGAGAAGCCGGGTGCGCCGGCAAGGGCGAACGCGATGACGACCACGTTGCCGGTCATGTTGGCGGTGAAGACGTGGCCGAGGCCGAGGTAGCTGACGGCGTCGATCAGTCCGCTGGCCATGGTGAGCCCGAACAGGGCCAGCGCCAGCGGGTGGCGGTCGGTGATCTGCGGTGTGGGCGGTGCGGACAGTGCGGACGGTGCGGACGGTGCGGACGGTGTGGGGGTGGACACGGCGGCGCCTCCTGGGGCGGGATGCGGGCGGGATGCAGGCGGGATGCGGGCGGGACGCGGGCGGGATGCGGGCGGGGGCACCGCCGCAGCATGCGCGGCGATGCCCCCGGAGGGAAGTGGGCGTCAGAAGAAGCAGGGGTCCTGCGGCAGCACCGGCTGCCCGGAGGCAGGGAGGGCGCGGCCGCGGGCCACCCGCCAGGCGTACTGCTCGTCGGAGGACGCGGCGGCCTCCAGCACCCGGTCGGCCTGCTGGGCGCCGGCCAGGCCGGGCGCGGGGCTGGCCTGGTAGCCGCCGAAGCGGGCGACGGGGCTCCACTCGGGGCTGATGGCGGGCAGCTCGGCGATCAGGCCCTCGTGCTCGGCGACGGCGTGCACGATCTTGCCGCCGACGACGGTGAGCACGGACTCGATGTGCGCGATGTCGGCCTCTTCGACCGTGAAGTAGTCGGCGCTGAGCACCGCCAGGTCGGCGTAGCTGCCGACGGCGAGGCGGCCCTTGACGTCCTGCTCGCCGGTGAGGCGGGCGCCGCCGAGGGTGAACAGCTCCAGGGCCTGGGCGCGGTCGAGGCGGTTGTGCTCGGCGGCGAGGCGGCGGCCGGAGAGGGCGCGGCCGGAGACCAGCCAGTGCAGCGCGACCCACGGGTTGTAGGAGGAGACCCGGGTGGCGTCGGTGCCGCCGGCCACGGTCAGGCCGCGGTCCAGGATGGCGCGCAGCGGCGGGGCCTCGGCGGCCTTGGCGGCGCCGTAGCGGTTGACGAAGGCCTCGCCCTGGAAGGACAGCCGGTTCTGCACGGAGATCGAGCCGCCGAGCTTGGCGATCCGGTCCAGGCTCTCGCCGCTGACGGTTTCGGCGTGGTCGAACAGCCAGCGGTTGCCCTGCGGGAACAGGCCTTCGGCGGCGAGCTTCTCGAAGACGGCGAGGTCGCGGCGGATCGTCTCGTCGTAGGTGGCGTGCAGCCGGAAGCCCCAGCCGTTCTCCATCAGCATCCGGACGGCCTTCTCGAACTCGCTCTCGTACGCGCCGAGTTGCGGTCGCGGTTCGGTGAAGTTCTCGAAGTCGGCGGCGGCCCAGGTGAGGTTCTCGCCGGCGCCGTTGAGGCGCAGCCACTCGTCGCCCTCGCCGGGGCGGACGGTGTCGATCCAGCGCTTGAGGTCGTCGAGTTCCTGTCCGGCGGTCTGCGGGAACAGGTGGTAGGCGATGCGCAGGGTGAGCTCGCCGCGGCGGGCGAGTTCCATGACGGTGCCGTAGTTCTCGGGGAACGCCTGGAAGCCGCCGGCGGCGTCGATCGCGGAGGTCAGGCCGAAGCGGTTGAGCTCGCGCAGGAAGTGCTTGGTGGAGTCGAGCTTGTCGGCCTCGTCGAGCATCGGCGCCTTGGCGAGGGTGGAGTAGAGCAGCAGGGCGCCGGGCGCGGCGATCAGCAGGCCGGTGGGCTCGCCGTCGTGGCCGCGGACGATCTGGCCGCCGGCCGGGTCGGGGGTGTCCCGGGTGAAGCCGGCGGCGCGCAGCGCGGCCTTGTTGAGCAGCGCCGACTGGTAGAGGTGCAGCACGAAGACGGGGGTGTCGGGGGCTGCGGCGTTCAGCTCCGCCAGGGTGGGCAGCCGGCGCTCGACGAACTGGTCGGCGGACCAGCCGCCGACCACCCGCACCCACTGGCCGGCGGGGGTGCGCTCGGCCTGCTCGCGCAGCATGGCGAGGGCCTGGCGGAGCGAGCGGACGCCGTCCCAGCGCAGTTCCATCACGTAGTTGAGGCCGCCGCGGATGACGTGCAGGTGCGCGTCGTTGAGGCCGGGGACGACCCGGCGGCCGAGCGCGTCGACCACCCGGGTGCCGGGGCCGACCAGCGGGACGATGTCGGCGTCCTCGCCGACCGCCCGGATCACGCCGTCGCGGATCGCGACCGCGGTGGCCTGCGGGCGGCGCGGGTCGTTGGTGAACACCTTGGCGTTGCGGACGACCAGGTCGGCGGGCTGTTCGGGGGCGGGGGTGCCGGGGCGTATTCCGGCGACGGGCATGGTGGACATGGCGGGTCCCTTCCGGGCGGTGCGGGGGGCGGTGCGCGTGGTGGCGCGGGTGACGGTCAGTGGAAGCCGAGGACGGGGGCGGTCGGGCTCGAGCCGTCGGCGGGGCGAATGCCGCCGAGAGTCACCAGTGCGGCGAGTTCCTGCCCGGCGCGGTCGATCCGGCTGGGCAGGGTGTCGGTGTGCGAGTCGCCGGTGCCGCCCCAGTCCTCGGAGGCCGCGAAGACGGCGGTCGGGGCGACCAGGGCGCGCTGGTAGGCGAACAGCGGGCGCAGCGCGTGGTCGAGGGCCAGCGAGTGCCGGGCGGTGCCGCCGGTCGCGCCGACCAGGACCGGCTTTCCGGCCAGCGCGCCGGGGTCGAGCAGGTCGAAGAAGGACTTGAACAGGCCGCTGAAGGACGCCGAGAAGACCGGCGAGACGGCGATCAGCGCGTCGGCGTTGCTCACCTCCTCCAGCGCGGTGCCGAGCGCGGGCGCCGGCCAGCCGGTGACCAGGTGGTTGGAGATCGGGCCGGCCAGCGGTCGCAGCTCGTGCAGCTGGACGTTGACTTCGCGTCCGCTCGCGGCGAGCGCGGCGGTGGTGGCCTCGGCGAGGCGGTCGGCGAGCAGGCGGGTGGAGGAGGGGACGCTGAGTCCGCCGGAGACCACGGCCAGGTTCACGGTGCTCACTTGGCGGCCTCGGTCTGCTGTCCGGCCGCGACCAGCGAGGCGTGGGTGGGGGCGTCCGGCACGCCGGCGGGGCGGTTCTTCGCGAACTCCTTGCGCAGCACGGGGACGACCTCTTCGCCGAGGATGTCGAGCTGCTCGAGGACGGTCTTCAGCGGCAGGCCGGCGTGGTCCATCAGGAACAGCTGGCGCTGGTAGTCGCCGACCGCGTCGCGGAAGGAGAGGGTGCGCTCGATGACCTGCTGCGGGCTGCCGACGGTCAGCGGGGTGGCCTCGGTGAACTCCTCCAGCGACGGGCCGTGGCCGTAGACGGGGGCGTTGTCGAAGTAGGGGCGGAACTCGCGCACCGCGTCCTGCGAGTTCTTCCGCATGAAGACCTGGCCGCCGAGGCCGACGATGGCCTGCTCGGGGGTGCCGTGGCCGTGGTGGGCGAAGCGGGTGCGGTACAGCTGGATCATCCGGCGGGTGTGTTCCTGCGGCCAGAAGATGTTGTTGTGGAAGAAGCCGTCGCCGTAGTAGGCCGCCTGCTCGGCAATCTCGGGGCTGCGGATCGAGCCGTGCCAGACGAACGGCGCGGTGCCGTCGAGCGGGCGCGGGGTGGCGGTGAAGCCCTGCAGCGGGGTGCGGAAGCGGCCCTCCCAGTCGACCACGTCCTCGCGCCAGAGGCGGCGCAGCAGCGCGTAGTTCTCGGTGGCGAGCGCGATGCCCTGGCGGATGTCCTGGCCGAACCACGGGTAGACCGGGCCGGTGTTGCCGCGGCCGAGCATCAGGTCGACGCGGCCGTCCGCGACGTGCTGGAGCATCGCGTAGTCCTCGGCGATCTTCACCGGGTCGTTGGTGGTGATCAGCGTGGTCGCGGTGGAGAGGATCAGCTTCTCGGTCTTCGCGGCGATCCAGCCGAGCATGGTGGTCGGCGAGGACGGCACGAACGGCGGGTTGTGGTGCTCGCCGGTGGCGAAGACGTCGAGGCCGACCTCTTCGGCCTTGAGCGCGATCGCCAGGATCGCCTTGATCCGCTCCCCTTCGGTGGGCATCCGCCCGTTGGTCGGATCGACCGTCACATCGCCGACGCTGAATATCCCGAACTGCACGGGGTGGTACCGCCTTTCACAAGCTGTGCACGGCCGGATCGGGCCGCGCCTCGACCGTAGGCACCGAACGGGCGGCCGATCGCCTTTCCAGCGCATGACCAATTGCCCCAAAGTGCACTGAAGTTGCAGCCCACGAACGGTGTGCGTTGTCGGAACAGCGCCGGGCGCGCAGCGGGCAGAACCCGGCGCCGACCGGGGATTAGCTTGGTTGACGTGGCACCCCGGCAAAACCGGTTGAGTGCCGGCTGAGCGTCTGACGCTCCGTCAATTCTCTCGATTTTCAAAGAAGAAGGAACCATCATGGTCGACTTCGCCAACGTCAAGGCTGCCCCCAGCCCGGACCTGCTCACCCCCGAGAACTCGATGATGCTGTTCGTCGACCACCAGCCGCAGATGTTCTTCGGCACCGGTTCCGGCGACCGCACCTCGATCATCAACTCGACCGTGGGTCTGGCCAAGGCCGCGAAGATCTTCGACGTGCCGGTGGTCCTGTCGACCGTCGCCGCCGAGTCCTTCTCCGGCCCGATCCTGCCGCAGCTCAAGGCGGTCTTCCCGGACCAGGAAGTCATCGACCGCACCACGATGAACGCGTGGGAGGACGAGGCCCTGGTCGAGGCCGTCAAGGCCACCGGCCGTAAGAAGATCATCCTGTCGGGTCTGTGGACCGAGGTCTGCCTGGTCCTGCCGGCGCTCTCCGCGCTGGGCCAGGGCTACGAGGTCTACGTCGTGGCGGACGCCTCCGGTGGCGTCAGCCCGCTGGCCCACGAGCACGCCCTGCAGCGGATGACCGCCGCCGGCGCCGTGCCCGTCACCTGGGTGCAGGTCCTGCTCGAGCTCCAGCGCGACTGGGCCCGCTCGGAGACCTACGTCGCCGTCACCGACCTGGTCAAGGAGCACGGCGGCACCTACGGCCTCGGCGTCTTCTACGCCCAGTCGATGATCAACCCGCACGCCGCGGGCTGACCGCCATGAACACCGGTCTCCTCCTGCTCCGCCTGGTCGTCGGCCTGCTGATCGCCGGGCACGGCGTCCAGAAGGTCAGCTACCACCTGGGCGGCAGCGGACTGGCGGGCGGTACCGCCGAATTCCGGGGTGATGGCTTCCGGGGCGGGATGCTCACCGCCCTGGCTGCCGGCGGTACCCAGATCGGCGCCGGGCTGATGCTCGCGGTCGGTCTTCTCACTCCGCTCGCGGGCGCGGGCGTCATGGGCGTCATGACCGTCGCCCTGACGGTCAAGTGGCCGCACGGCCTGTGGGTCCAGCACGACGGGTACGAGTTCCCGCTCGTACTGATCGTCACGGCCGCCGCACTCACCGCCACCGGCCCCGGCCAGTGGTCGGTGGACGGCGCGCTCGGCCTGGCCGACTGGCCCCTGTGGTGCCTCGCGCCGGCGCTGGTCGCCGGTGTCGGTGGCGGTCTGGTCACCCGGTTCGTCCTGCACCGCAAGTAGGGCAGCACCGCAGAAGGGCTCGGGCCCCTGGACGCACTCGCTCCAGGGGCCCGAGCCCTTCTGCACACCATCAACTCCTCACATCCCCAAGGCAAGGAACAGAACAGATGACGGCAGCGACGATGGAAGAGCACCGGCAGGCGGACACCGCGCCCCGGCCGGAGCTGCACACCATGACCCGGATCCACCTGCGGCCGATCGCCTCGCCGATGCCGCTCGGATTCTTCGCCGTGGCGATCGCCTCGGCGGTCACCAGCAGCCTGCAGCTCGGCCTGATCGACGGCGCGTACCGGCAGGCCGTGGCGCTCACCGTGTTCTCCGCCTTCCTGCTCCAACTGGTGGTCGCCATCCTGGCGTTCGGCGCCCGGGACGTGATCGCGGCGACCCTGATGGGCGTCTTCGCCGGGGCCTGGCTGTCCTTCGGCCTGGTCACCGCGTTCGACGCGCCCGGCGCCCGGCACGTGATGGGCGTGCTGAACCTGACGTTCACCGTGTTCGCCGCCCTGATGGCCTCGGTGGCCCGGCCGAAGAAGGCCCTGTGGGCGGTCCTGCTGGTCGCCACCCCGCGCTACTTCGTGGCCGGCCTGGGCGGCGTCACCGGCTTCGAGTGGCTGACCCACATCGCCGGCGTGCTCGGCGTCCTGCTCGCGCTGGTCGCGGTGTACGCCGCGTACGCCCTGATGGTGGAGGAACTGCGCGGCCGCGACGTCCTGCCGATCGGCCGCAGCGGCCCCGTCAAGCACGCCATGACCGCCGAACTCGCCGATCAGCTGCACGGCTTGGAGCGCCAGGCCGGCATCCGCCGCACGCTCTGACCGACCGCACGGGCAACAAAGAGGGGCCGTCCTCGGACGGCCCCTCTTGCTCACCGAACGCACAGGCCACCAAAAAAAGGGGGCCGTCCGAGGACGGCCCCTTTTGGTGTGTGCCTACAGCTCCGGCCTACAGCTCCGGGCCTACAGCTCCGGCGTGGCGACCAGGTGCTCCGCGAGGAACCACACCTGGGTCTCGCCGCCGCGGATGATCTGCGACACCAGCAGGTCCTGGGTGCCGTCGTCGCCGAGCTCGGCGGTGCGGTTGGCGGCGTCCCGGGCGTCGGTGATGACGCGCTCGTGGGCGTCCAGCAGCCGCGAGAGCATCGAGCGGACGTCCTCGAGGCCGTCCGGCGGGCGGGGCACGCTGGTGAACTCGGCGGCGTGCCGCAGGTCGCCGACCGCGACGCCACCGAGGGTCTGCACCCGCTCGGCGAGCGCGTCGATCAGCTCCAGCTGCTCCTGGGCGTGCTTGTCGAACAGCAGGTGCAGCTGGTAGGCCGTCGGGCCACGCATGCCCCAGTGGTACTTCTTGTACAGCCCGTACAGGAACTGGCTGTCCGCGAGGATGCGGTTGAGGCGCTGCGCCGAGTACAGGCGGGCGTCGTGCGACAGCGCGATCGGCAGCTGCGTGACGGTGCCGAACTCCTGGACGGCGGGGCCGCTCTGGTGCAGGCGGGGCTGGCTGGACATGGTGCTCCTGGTGATCTCGGGGTCGGGCGGCACCAGCGTAGGAACAGCCGGACCCCCGTCCTGTCCTGACCGCGCACGATCCGCAGCCGGTGAGCGCACGGGCGGTACCAGTTGACGGCGGGTCAGCAGGAAGGCGCTCTGGGACGACCGCGTGTGCTCTCCCAGACGATCGACCGCCTCCCACCGCTCCTACCGTGTGACTCGTCAACAGCCCGCCAGCCGGGCCGACCGCCCCGTAACGAAAGTGAAGTGCCATGCCGTTCATCACCGTTGGCCAGGAGAACACCACCCCGATCGAGGTCTACTACGAGGACCACGGCACCGGCCAGACGGTCGTCCTGATCCACGGCTTCCCGCTCAACGGCCACTCCTGGGAGCTCCAGGAGGCCGCGCTGCTCGACGCCGGCTACCGGGTCATCACCTACGACCGCCGCGGCTTCGGCCAGTCCTCGCAGACCACCACCGGCTTCGACTACGACACCTTCGCGGCCGACCTGAACACCGTCCTGGAGACCCTGGACGTGCGCGACGCCGTCCTGGTCGGCTTCTCGATGGGCACCGGCGAGGTCGCCCGCTACGTGTCGACCTACGGCACCGAGCGGATCGCCAAGGTCGCCTTCCTGGCCTCGCTCGAGCCGTGCCTGCTGCTGACCGAGGACAACCCGGAGGGCGCGGCCCCGAAGGAGTTCTTCGACGGCATCATCGCCGCGGTGAAGGCCGACCGCTACGCCTACTACACCGACTTCTTCGAGAACTTCTACAACCTGGACGAGAACCTCGGCTCCCGGATCAGCGAGGAGGCCGTCCGCAACAGCTGGAACGCCGCCGCCTCCGGTGGCGCGTTCGCGGCCTCGGCCGCGCCGGCCACCTGGTACACCGACTTCCGCGCCGACCTGCCGAAGATCGACGTCCCGACGCTGATCCTGCACGGCACCGGCGACCGCATCCTGCCGATCGAGAACACCGCCCGCCCGTTCCACCGCGCGGTGCCCACCGCCGACTACGTGGAGATCGAGGGCGCGCCGCACGGCCTGCTCTGGACCCACGCCGCCGAGGTCAACTCCGCGCTGCTGGCCTTCCTGGCCAAGTAAGTCCGCACCGGACGTGACAGCCTCGCGCCCGGCATCCGCTCTCCGCGGATGCCGGGCGCGAACCATTTCCGGCGCGGCGTCAAATCCCGCGCGCCGCTTCGTGGATGAGCTCGGCGACCGCGCTCGGCCTGGAGACGGCCACGGCGTGCGAGGCCTCGGCGAGTTCCGTCACCCGGGCGCCGGCGCGTTCGGCGGTGAAGCGCTGCACCTCCGGCGGCAGCGCCTGGTCGGCGCCCGTCACCAGCGCCCACGAGGGCAGCTCGCGCCACGCCGCGACGGTCGGCGCGTCGCTGAACACCCGCTCGGCGACCGGGCGTTGGAGCGCGGCGAGAGCCTGCGCCAGCTCCGGGTCGAGGTCGGCGGCGACCAGCGACCGGTAGCACTCCCGGGGCACGGTCAGTTCGGTGGCCGGCCCCGCGCCGGGCGTGTGGACGGCGGTGCGCAGCAGGTGGGCCCGGCCCTGCCCGGGGGCGTGGCGGGCCACCAGGCCGTCGTAGCTCTCCCCCACGTCGGGCAGGTACGCGGCGATGTAGACCAGCGCGGCCACATTGGGCGCCGCCCCGGCCTCGGTGATCACCGCCCCGCCGTAGGCGTGGCCGACCAGCACCACGGGGCCGTCGACGCCCGCGAGCAGCGAGCCCAAGTAGGCGGCGTCGTGGGCGAGTCCGCGCAGCGGGTTGGCGACGGCGAACACGGTCAGGCCGCGGCGGTGGAGTTCGGCGACGACGCCGACCCAGGTGGCGGCGTCGGAGCAGCCGTCGTGGACGAGCACGACGGTGGGCCGGGTGGCGGACATAACGGCCTTTCGGGAGGCTGCCCGCAGCCGGGCGGGACTGCGGGCGCGGGGGGTGGGTCGGTCAGGCGGGGTGGACGCCGTCGGCGCGGGCGGCGGCGTAGGCCTGCCACTGGCGGGGCGAGACGCCGTAGGTCTCGCGGAACGCGCGGGAGAAGTGCGAGTGGCTGACGAAGCCCCAGCGGTGCGCGACGGCGGAGACGCTGGTCTGGCGGCGCGCGGGGCGCTCCAGTTCGCGGCGGCAGGCGTCCAGGCGCCGGTGCCGCACCCACTGGCCGACCGTCGTGCCGTCCTGCTGGAAGAGCTTGTGCAGGTAGCGCACCGATATGTGCTGCGAGCGGGCGATCGACTCGGGCGAGAGGTCCGGGTCGGCGAGGTTCTCCTCGATGTGCTCGCGCAGCCGCGCGAGCATCTCGCCCGCGCCGGACGCCTGTTCGGCGCTCTCGCGCTCCAGCAGCTCGGTCACCAGGATGGCGACGATGTCGGACACGCTGCGCGCCAGGTGGTTGCCGGGCCGGGCCCGGTGGGCCTGGGACTGGCCGGCCAGGGTGTGCAGGAACTGCGAGGCGAGCGCGCCGACGCCCGCGTCGCCGCGCGCCAGCAGTCCGCCGGTGCGCCGCACGTCGGCCTGCCGGACGCCCAGGTAGAAGCACGGCACGCGGAACCGCAGCATCCGGCACTCGGCGTCGCGCAGCAGGCCCACCGGGTGCGGGGTGGCGCCGATCAGCAGGTCGCCGGGGGCGAGCACGGTGCAGTGTTCGCCCTGCCGCAGCGAGGCCGCGCCCTGCACGTGCAGGGCGACGTACAGGCAGTCCAGGGGATCGGCGCCGGGCGGCGGCGAGAGGACGTCGATGACGCCGGCGTAGAGCGCCTGGTCGAGCAGCGAGCAGTCGTTTTCGGGCATGGGTGAGGAACCCGAGGGGATCACGGGAGTCTCCGACCGGTTGTGGGCGGTGGTGCGAATTACTTGGGACAGGAGCCAGATCTAGGAGAGGAACTTCTCCACGACGGCGTTGAACGCGTCGGGGTTCTCCAGGAACGGGAAGTGCGAGCTCGCCACGGACTTCGGGAACACGTGCAGCCGCGCTCCGGGGATCCGTTCGGCGATGTAGCGCTGCGAGGCGGGGTCGACGTGGCTGCCCTCGCAGCCGAGCACCAGTGCCGGTACGTCGATCCGGCCGAGCACGTCGCGCCAGTCCTGGGCGCAGTTGTCGAACAGCAGCGGGACGCCCGCGTAGGCGGGGGTGGCGCGGATCTCGTCCAGGACGAAGGCCAGCACACCGGGGTCGGTGTCGCCGCTGAACATCGAACGGACGAAGCCCTCGCGGACCTGCGCGCCGTCCGGCCCGGCCAGCGCGGCGCACAGTTCCAGCAGCCCGGCCACGTCGAAGACGGCGCCGGACTCGCGCTGTTCGGCGGGCGTCGTCCAGGGCACGGCGGCGACGGCGGCGGGCTGGTCGACCAGCACCAGGCGGCGGATCCGCCCGGTGCCGTACTGGTCGGCGAAGCTCCACCACACCGAGGCGCCCATCGACCAGCCCAGCGCGTCGAACGCGTCCAGGCCGAGGTGGTCGGCCAGTTCGCGGACGTCGTTTGCCAGCCGGGCGATCCGGTAGCCGTGGTGGGGCTTCTCCGAGCGGCCGTGGCCGCGGAGGTCCACCGTCACCACCCGCCGGCCCGGGGCCAGTCCGGCGAGCTGGTGACGGAACATCTCCTGGGTCTGCCCCCAGCCATGGAGCATGACCAGCGGGACGCCGTCGCCGCCGCTGTCGCGGTAGCTCAGGCGCACTCCGTCCTTGGTGATCATTTCGTTCATGGTGTCGGTGTCCGGTCCGTTCGGGTCTGCTGTGGATGCGGGAAACGTCCAGGTCCGAAGGTGTGGGCCCGGTGGCAGCTCGTGATGTCGATTCTGGTCGGGGTGGCAGGGCGCTGACCACCGACCGATGTAGGGATTGCCTGCCGAACCTTTCTCCCTCTGTAGGGCCGGCATGTCATCGGTCTGTAGCAGCGGCCGGGTCGGTCCGGCTGCCGATCAGTTCCAGCAGCCGCAGGCCCGTGTGCAGCACCAGGCGGTGCGCACCGTTGTCCAGGTCCAGGCCGGTGATCTCCTGGATCTGCCGCAGGCGGTAGTACAGCGAGGTGCGGTGGACCTCCAGGGTCTCCGCGGTCCGGGGCACCGAGCCGGCGTTCTCCAGGAAGCAGCGCAGCGTCTCCTCCAGCTTGGCGTTGGCGCCGCCGTCCAGGAGTTTCCGCAGCGGTTTCGGCAGCAGCGAACTGTTCAGCGCGTCCTCGGGCAGCTGGAGCAGCACGGTGTACTCGCCGAGCCGTTCCCAGTCGGCGATGCCTTCCAGCCGGGGCAGCCGGCGGGCCGCGCGGAGCGCCACCCGGGCCTGGTCGTGGGAGATCCACGCCTCGGCGAGCGCGCCGCGACGGCCGCCGACGCCGATCACGACGGCCGTGCCCGGTTCCAGGAAGGTCTTCAACGAGCGTGCCACGGTGCGGCATTGGAAATCCAGGTCGTCCTCGGTCGGCTCGCGCTCGAAGACCTGCACCAGCACCGCCCGGTCGCCTTCGACGGCGAGCAGCCCGAGCGCCGCCCTGGTCCGGCGGAACGGGTCGAGGGCGGCGCACAGCGCCACCTCGACCCGGCCGGGGGCGTCACGCTGCCGGGAGACGGCCACGGTGGTCACCACCGTGTGCGGCCCCTCCGGGAGCAGGCCGTCCTCGACCAGCCGCCGGTGGGCAGCGCAGCGCTGCTCGGAGTCGTGGCCGACCAGCCGGGACACCAGCTGGCGGCTCTCCTCCTCGTCGAGGTCCGAGGCCAGGCGCTGGGCGTACATCTCGGCGGCCAGCGCGCGGGCGGTCCGGTCGATGGCGGCGATCTGTTCGCCGGTCAGCGCGGCGTCCGTGATCACCACCATCAGGATGCCCAGCAGGTAACCGCGTTCGCGGATCGGTACGCAGTAGCGCGGCCGCAGCCCCAGGTCGTCCCGGGCGGGCAGCACGCCCGGCCGGGTCCACTGGACGACGCCCTGCGACAGCACATAGCGGATGGCCTCGTCGTCCGCGATGCCCTGAAGCAGGGTGCGCACCCGCACACCGTCCTCATCGCCGAAGTGCCGGCTGGTGCAGATCATCCGCACCAGCGGGTCGTCCAGGACGACGGAACGGCCGAGTTCTTCGGCCAGCCCGTCGACCAGGGCCTGGAGCGCCTCGCCGCCAGGACGAGCGCGCTGGATCAACATCGTCATGATCAAGCCTCCCGCCGCATTCATACAAGAAGCGAAACGTGATAGCCAAACGTTCAACAAAGCGCGAAAACGGCCCCGCCGACGGGTCCGCGACGCCCTCCCGAAACCCGCCTCAATCACCCGAACTCCCCCGCGCATCAGACAAGTTGGCCAAAGCCCCCAACCGCGCCCGACCCCGCCGCACCGGACGGCCCCCGCCCCGGCGGCGGGCGAACGGTGCACGGATCGTCACGTCGCCGTGCATCGCCGGAACATCCGCCCGATCGGCGCCCGCGTAACCTGCCGGGAGGCTCCACCTCCCCCCCCTGGCCGCCGGCAGCTCCCAGGACCGGGGCGAGAGCACCGCACCGCCGTCGGCCGCCACGCCACCGACCGGCCGCACCTTCACCGCGCGCACACCGGACGGCCCCGCCCGTCCCCACCGGATTCAGGAGAACTTCATGTCCGCCCCCCACCCGCTGTCCGACCCGCAGCCGGAGGCCATCAGCACCGACCTCGCGCTCGACGCCCAGATCGTCCTCGGCGAGCACCAGTCCATCGCCGTACCCGTCCGCCTCGGCTACTGCGCCGACGACCCGTACGCCGTCGCCCTGGAGTTCCTCGGCCAGGCCTCCGAGGCGGGCGTCTGGCAGTTCTCCCGCGACCTGCTCTGGGAAGGTCTGCAGAAGCCCACCGGCCTCGGCGACGTCCGCATCTGGCCGCCCTGCCCGTGCCACGGCCGCACCGAACTGCGGATCATGCTCCAGGGCGACGACGGCAGCGTGCTGCTCGACCTGCCGGCCCGCCAGATCCGCCGCTGGCTGCGCCGCGACACCTTCTCCCTCGTCCCGCCCGGCACCGAGGGCACCCGGATCGACTGGGACACCGAACTGCACACCCTGACCGGCTGACCCCACAAACCCGATGCCCGGGCCGCACCGCGCGGCCCCATCGCGCGGGGCCCGTCGCCCGGGGCCGTCAGCCCTCCGACCGGCCGAGCAGCTGCCACTCGCGCGGCGCCATCCCGTAGGTCGCCCGGAACGCCCGGCTGAAATGACTGGAGTTGACGAAACCCCAGCGCCGGGCGATCCCCGCCACACCTGCCTGCTCGGCCATCGGCCGGCGCAGGTCCCGGCCGCACCGCTCCAGGCGCTGCGCCCGGATCCACGCCCCGACGGTCGCCCCCTCCTGCTGGAACAGCTTGTGCAGGAACCGCACCGACACGTGATTGGCCTCCGCGATGCCGGACGGCGACAGGTCCGGGTCCCCGAGGTTGCGCAGGATGTGGTCCTTGATCCGCGCCAGCGAGGCGGCGGCATGCGCCTGCGGGGGCCGCTCGCGCCCGCACCGGTCCTCGACCACCAGCGACAGCAGGTCGAGCGCGGTCGCCGCGGCCCGCCGCCCGACCGCCTCGTCCAGCGTCGCCGCCTCGCGGGCCATCCCCGCCAGATAGGTCGCCGCCAGGGCCGCGCTGCCCTCGGGGGCGAACGCGGTCGCGGTCAGCGCGCGCAGATGCCGCTCCTCGACGTCGAGCGCGGCGCGCGGGAAGTGGAAGGACGTGAACACGAAGTCCTCGGCCATCCGCTTGCGGAAGGTGCGGGACGCGTCGGTGATCGAGAACGACCCGGGCCGGATCAGCGTCTCCCGCCCGTCCTGCTCCTTGAGCGCGGTGCCGCTCTGCTGGAGGGTCAGGATCAGTGCGGCGGACTCGTCCCGCTCGATCATCCGCCGGGTGCGGGTCGCCGCCTGCGGCGCGGCCCGCACCTGGAGGATCCGCATCGGGCCGAGCCGGTGACTGGAGATCGTCCCCGGCGCCGGCTCCTCCTCCAGGAACTCCACGGCCATCGGCACGTACGCGGTGGCCACCGCCGCGCGCCACATCTCCGCGTGCTCGGCGGCGGACAGCGGCCCGGTGGGGAGCTCGGCGGACACGGGAACTTCCTCTCGTTCGACGCCGGCCCGTCGGGAACCGGCCCCGAAATCACACCATCTCCGGACGCCCCGGCCCAATTCGGGGCCCTTCAACGCCGGAGCGCCGACGGGAGAAGTGCCTCCCGCCGGCGCCCGGCTCACACCCGTCGGCCGGTCAGAGTGCGGACACCCAGTACCGGTCGAAGGTCATCGTCCCGTTGCCCGAGGCACCGGTGCGGGTACCGGTCGTGGTGGTGGCCAGGGTGTACCAGGACTCGACGTAGTCCGGGTCGTCGGTCCACCAGGACGACGGCATCGCGTCGATGATCGCGTTGACCAGCGGGATGTACGCGCCCTGGTCGGTGATCGTCAGCAGCACCGCCGCCAGCGCCTTGGCCAGCGAGGAGTAGTTGGTGTTGCCGTCGTCCTCCATCATCACGACGTCGGCCAGGTTGTACTTGTACAGCGACCAGTTCACCAGGATCTGGTTCGGGTAGTACGTCTTGTTCGCGTCGTCCAGGTACGGCATGGTCACGGTGTCGACCCGCACCTTGCCGTCCAGGCCGAAGCCCGTCACCAGGTCGAAGATCTCCGCGGCGCCCTTGAACCAGGGCTCCTTCACGTCCTTGACGGTGACGGCGGTGACCCGGGTGGTCCAGAAACCGGTGGCAGCCGCGGCGGCCGGCGCACTCACCGGCGCCTGCAGACCGGCCGCGGCCAGCTCCTGCTGCAGCACCTTCATCCCGGCCTCGGTGGCCTTGTCGGTGTCCACGTCCACCAGGATCACCGGACGGTCCGGGGCGTGGTCCGCCGCCAGGTTGTACGTCTTGCCGGCGCTGTCGTACGCGACCACCACGGTGGCGTTGTCGTCCGACGGCGAGGAAGCCACCAGCGGCTCCATCCCGTCGACGGCCGCACCGACCAGCCGCGCCTGAAGCAGCGGACCGACCTCCGCGCCGAGACCCTTCGCGTCCGCGACCTGCCGGTCCGCCTTCGCGATGTGCGCACCGAACCCGTTCGCACCGGCCGTCGCCGACCCGGCGGTGAGACCACGCAGACCGACCGCCTTGCCCTGGGCGAGCGCGCCGGAGACCTGGCGCTGCCAGGCCTTGTCACCGAGCGACAGCGCGAGCGACCGCGCCGCACCGTCCTCGATGCCGTCCACGGCCGAAACACGCGTCGCGTGCCGCTGGGGGGCGGGGGCCGCGGACGCCAGGCCCGGAGCTGCCGTAACGGCGAGACCGGTCAACGTCAGACCGGTCAACACCGCACGGAACCGCCGTGCAGAGTGCAGGGAGAACATGGGGGAGCCTCCACCTGTGGTGACCGCCCGGGATCCCGGGCAAGCCATGGACGCCGAACCCGGGTCGGTCCGACGTGATGGTTCCTGGAGCGGCACCATGGTGGGGTATCAGGCGTCTACGCGAATAGACCTCGTGCGACCGTCCAGTACGGACCGGTCATGAAGTGTCCGTAATGTCTGTCCCAAATCGTGACCGTGTCTGCTCAAAATCTCCCACCAGCGGTCGGCGACGCCGTCCCCCGCGCCCCGGTTTCTCGCTCCCGCCTGCGTTTCGCCCCCCGCCGGGACAGGTTCTGCACGGATGATGGGGGCGCCCGTTCAACCGCTGATCCGAGGAGACCGCCCCGTGGCCCAAGAGCCCTTTCCCGAGGCCGAGTTGTGGCTGCTGCTCGGCCGCGCTGTCCAGGACTCCCCGGTGGCGAAGCGGCTGGGCCGGGATTTCGCCGAGGCGTTCGGTTCGCGGTTCGCGGTCGTGTCGACCGACAGCCTGCTGCTGGGCGTGACGGGCGGGAAGCTGAGCCTGTACGACTTGACGGGGCGTCCGGTGACTCCGCCCCGGGTGGCTGTGGTGCGGCTGGCGATGACCTCGCTGAGCAGCGACCGGGAGATCACCCTGCTGCGTCAACTCCAGGCGATGGGCACCGAGTTGATCAACCCACCCGACGCCGTCCTGACCTGCGTCAACAAGTTCTGGCAGCTCCAGCGGCTCGCCGAGGCCGGTCTGCCCGTACCGGACACCCGTACCTACACCGACACCCGGCCGGACCGGGCGCTGGTCGGGATCCCGGAGCCGTGCGTGGTGAAGGCGGTGCGCGGCAGTGGCGGCCACCAGGTGTTCCTGGCGCGGGACGCCGCGATGGTGGCCGACGTCCAGGGCTGCCTGCGCCCGGACGTGCCGTTCCTGTTCCAGCGCTACGTCGAGCACTCGCACGGCCGCGACCTGCGGGTGATCGTGGTGGACGGCCGGCCGGTGGCCGTCGGGTTGCGCACCGCCTCCAACGGCCTGATGCAGTCGAACGTTTCGCTCGGCGGCACCGTCGAGCCGTGCCCGGGCCGCTACCCGGTGGCGGAGCAACTCGCGGTGCGGGCCGCCGAGGAGGTCGGTCTGGTGCTGGCCGGCGTCGATCTGCTCTTCGAGGAGGACGGCACCTTCACCGTGTGCGAGGTGAACGCCAACGTCCGCTGGGGCGCGCGGGTCACCCAGGTGACCGAAGCCCTGATCGCCGCCTGCGCGGGCAGGTTGACGTAGCGTCAGATTCGGTGGGCAGCGACATAGCGCGCCGGGTCGCCGTCCCAGCGCGCCAGGGTCTGTGCGGCGAAGGTCCGGCCGGTGGCGACGATCTCGTCGAGCGGGTCGAGGTAGCCGGGCACGTGCGGGGGTTCGAGTCCGGCGGCGACCCTGGCGTCGAGGCCGTCCCGGGCGAGGCGGAGCAGTTCGGCGGCGAGGGGGCGTACGGGCGTGTCGCCGAGGCGGGTGTCGAGGCCGTGGACGGGGAGTCGGTTGCGGGCGGCGCGGTGTTCGGCGGCGCTGTGGTGGCCGGTCAACTCCCAGGCGGCGTCGCAGGATTGGCGGTGGTAGGTGAGGCCGGTCCAGAGCGCGGGCAGGGCGGCGAGGTGGGGGTGGGGCGGGCCGTCGGCGCCGCGCAGTTCGAGGGTGTGGCGGACGCGGGTGTCGGTCCAGAGCTGGTCGAGGTGGGCGGCCCAGCGCCGGGGGGCGTCGTCGAGGCCGTGGCGGAGCAGGTCGGCGAAGGTGCTGTCGGGGGCGCGGTGGTAGTGGCCGTCGCGGGTGCGGTAGTGGATCAGCGGGATGCCGAGCGCCCAGTCGACGATGTCGTCGGCGGCGACGTCGGGCCGCAGCGCGGGCGGCAGCAGGCCGGCCCGGCGGGGGTCCATTCGCAGCCAGGCCCAGGAGCGGTGGGACAGCAGTCCGCACGGACGGCCTTCGTGGAGTGGCGAGTTGACGAGCAGGGCGGAGATCACGGGGGCGACGGCGGTCTGCATCCGCAGTTTCCGGGTGAAGTCCTCGGGGCCGAGGAAGTCGAGGGTGGCCTGGGTGGAGAGCGACAGTCCCATCACGTGCGGGGCGCGGGCCCCGCCGGGGCCGAGGTCGGCGAAGTACTGGCGCATCAGGGCGCCGCGGGACATCGGTACCCACTCGACGTCGGCGAGCCGGCCGAAGGGCAGGTTGCCGCCGGGGACGAGGGCCAGGCCGAAGCCGGCGGCGAGGTCGGCGAGCCGGGCCAGCGCGGCGCGGACTTCGTCCATGGTCTTGCCGACGCCGGGGCCGGGGGTGGAGGAGTACTCGATCTGCCCGCCGTGTTCGAGCGTGACGGTGCTGCCGTCGGGCAGCCGGACGCCCGTCAGGCAGTCGCCGTCCAACTCCGGTTCGCCGCCCCAGTGTTGGAGCACCGCCTCCAGCAGAGTCCGCACTCCGCGCGGGCCGGAGTAGCGGGCGCCGATGCCGGTGGCGGGGTCGAGCAGGCCGCACTCGACCTCGACGCCGACCTGCTCGGTGGCGCCGGCGGGCGGCGTCAGCGGGGCGAGCAGCTGCGCCCGGTCCATCACGGGGCGCTCACCGGGGCCGCCGTGCGGGCCTCCCGGGCGTGGTCGAGCAGGGCGACGACGGCGCCGAGCGCGGACTGTGCGGCGCCCTGGCACCAGGCGTGCGCGCCGGACAGGTGCTCGCCGGCGAAGAAGATCCGCGGCCGGTTCGCGGGGTGCGGCGCGCCGAGCACCGACAGGTAGCGGGTGTGTTCGCCGGGGGTGAGGTGGGCGAACGCGCCGCCGCCCATGCCGGTCTGGACGTCCCAGTTGCAGTGCACGATGTCGTCGACGTCGCCGGTGATGCCGGGGTGCAGTTTCTCCAGGCACTCCAGCACCAGCGCCTCCCGGTCGGCCTGTTCGAGCGCGGCGAACCGGCGCGCGTTGGCTCCCCACAGGTAGGCGCCGAGCAGCGCGGCGGGTTCGGCGGAGCGCAGCCGGTCGAGGGCGCCCCAGCGGGGGGTGCCGGAGCCGTTGACGCCGCCGTCGGTGCGCACCGCGTTGTCGGACGGGTACCAGCACTGCTGGATCGGCAGGTCGGTGAAGCTGCCGCCGCCGTGGATGCCGTCCTCGATCTCCCAGCGGCGGCGGGTCACGTGCAGCACGGTCTTGGCGCTGGACGCGTAGCTGATGCCGCGCACCGCGTGGCGCTGGGCGTGCGGCAGGCCGGGGGTGACGGTGATCTGGTCGAGCGCGGGGGCGGGGATGCAGCAGACCACGAAGTCGGCGCGGTCTTCGATCCGGCTGCCGATCCGCCGCCCGTGCACCTGTACGCCGTCGGCGCGCAGCGTGAGTTCGTCGATCCGGGTGGACAGCCGCAGGGTGCCGGGACGCAGCGAGCGGACGAAGGCGTGCGCCAGGGAGTCCATGCCGTCGATGAGTTCGACCTGGCCGCGGTGGAACAGGCCGAAGTAGTCGACGAGGACTTCCAGCAGCGAGGACTGCTCGTAGTGGGCGAGGCCGCTGGCGTGGCCGAACAGGTCCCAGGCGTCCTGCGAGAGGTGCTGGTGGACGAACTGCCACAGCGAGAGCGAGGCGGCTCGCTCCAGGGCCGGGTCGTCCCAGCCGCCGTCCAGTGCGCGGCGCTGCTGTTCGACGGTGAGGGCCCGCCAGACGGGAGCGAGGACGCGTTCCAGCAGGGCGGACGGGGCGTGGCGTTCCTCGGGGCGGAGAGCGAAGGCGGGGAACAGCGAGGCGACTTCGCGGACCCGGACCCGGCTGCCGCGCAGGTGGTAGTAGGCCTGCGGGTTGGTGTTGACGAAGGGCCGGGTGGCCAGCCGGAACCGTTCCACGTAGTGCAGCACGCAGTGGTGGTTGGCGGGGATCCGCATCGCGCCGAGGTCGGCGTGCGTGCCGTCCCAGAACCGGTGGGTGCGGATCCGCCCGCCGGGCCGGTTGCCGCGTTCGTACACCGTCACGTCGAATCCGCGCCGCTGGAGCTCGTACGCGCACACCAGGCCGGCGATGCCGGCGCCGATCACGACCACTCGGCCGCCGGGTCCGGCGGTCGGTGTCAGCAGGGCGCGGGGGAACGCAAAACTGGTGTCGAACATCGGGACCCCTTCGGTGCGCGATACCGCGCGGCGCCCCGTCCTGCCCTGCTCGCACCCTCCCGTGCCCGGACGTCGCCGCGTCTTCGGAACACGCTGCCACCGGCCCGGCCGGTTCGCATCCGCACCGCCGGCCGGCCCCCCACCGGCCGCCGGTCAGGCCCTTACTTCAGGGATGGCGCCTGCCTGCGCTGGAGCCAGTAGCCCGCGAGCGACACGACCACGGTGAGGGCCAGGGCCAGCAGGGCGTCCACCCGGGATTCGGCGAGGACGATCATCACCGCGTACAGGCCGAGCAGGGCGAGCAGGACGGCCCAGGTGAGGCCGGGGAACAGCCAGACGGCGGTGCCCTCGGCGGGGCGGCGGCCGTCGGCGCGGTCGTGGCGGCCGAGCACCAGGTGGGCGGCGGCGATGCCGATCCAGGTGACGTAGACGGTGTCGCCGGTGATGTCGACGAGTCGACTGAAGGCGTCCGTGGGGTGGACCACCTCGAGCACCAGGCAGGCCGCGGCGAGCGCGGAGGTGAACAGGATCGCCGTGTGCGGGGCGCCGCGGCGGGAGATCCGGGCGAACAGCGACGGCGCGTCCTTGTCTCGGGCCAGCGCGAACAGCATCCGGGAGCTCGCGTAGACCTGCGAGTTCATGGTGGAGAGCATCGCCGCGAACAGCACCACGTTCAGCACGGTGGACGCGCCCGGCATGCCGAGGTGGTCCAGGGTGGCGGCGAACGGGCTGTCGCCGACGGCGGCGCTGTTCCACGGGAGCAGCAGCACCACGACGGACAGCGAGCCGAGGTAGAACACGGTGACCCGCCACATGATGGTGCGGGTGCTCTTGCGGATCGCGGCGGCGGCGTCCTCGGCCTCACCGGCGGCGATCGTGACGATCTCGGTGCCGGAGAAGGAGAACATCGCGCCGGAGGTGGCGATGACGATCCCGCTGAAGCCCATCGGCAGGAACCCGCCCTGGCCGAGCAGGTTGTCGGTGCCGGGGGCGGGCGTGCCGGGCAGCAGGCCGGACACGGCGACCAGGCCGACGCCGATGAACAGGGCGATCACGGCGACCTTCACCCAGACCACCCAGAACTCCATCTCGCCGTAGGCGCGGACGGAGCCGAGGTTGACGGCGGTCACCACGACCAGCATCAGCACGGCGATCAGCCAGACCGGCATGGCGGGGATCCAGCCGTGCACGATCTTCCCGGCGGCGATCGACTCGATGCACATGCCGAGCGGCCAGCCGACCCAGTAGATCCAGCCGCTGGCGAAGCCGGCCCAGCGGCCGAACGCCAGGCGGCCGTACACCGCGAAGGCGCCGGTGTCGGGGCGGGTCACCGACATCTCGGCGAGCATCCGCATCACCACGATGACGATGCCGGCGGTCAGCGCGTAGGAGATCAGCACGCCCGGGCCGGCCTGCTGGATGCTCACGCCGGAGCCGACGAACAGCCCGGCGCCGACCGCGCCGCCGATGCTGATCATGGTCATGTGGCGGCTGAGCAGGCTCCGCGACAGCTGCGCCCCGCCGGCCGCGACGGCCGTGTCGTGGGCGTCCTCGAGCAGCTGCGCCTCGGTGTTCTCTCTTACCTCGCTCACGACCGCAGCTCCACTCCGTGCCGGGCCTCCACCTGGTTCAGCAGCGCGCGGAACAGCGGCAGCCGCAGCTCCTCCACGGGCTCCAGCGCCTCGGGGTGCCACTGGACGCCGACCGTCCAGGCCGCGTCCGCGTCGCCGGTCAGCTCGACGGCCTCCACGCAGCCGTCGTCGGCCCGGGCCGAGACCGTCAGGCCCTCGCCGACCCGGTCCACCGCCTGGTGGTGCCCGGACGCGATGTCGATCCGGTCGCGGCCGAACGCCTCGGCGACCGCGCTGCCCGCCTCCAGCGAGACCTCGTGGGTGGCCCACTCGACCCCGGCCTGCGGGTTGTGCGTGACGTCGGTCGGCGCCATGTCCACGTGCAGGGTGCCGCCGCGGACGATGTTGAGCAGCTGCATGCCGCGGCAGATGCCGAGCATCGGGCGGCCGTTGTCGAGCGCGTACCGCAGCACGGCCTCGTCCAGCCGGTCCTGCACGGGGTTGACGTCGTACAGCGACGGGTGGTTCGCGTCCTCGCCGTACAGCGCCGGATCGACGTCCCCGCCGCCGGGCACCACGAAGCCGGCGCACTCGGCCAGTTCGGCGCCCGACGGGTTGCCCTCGGCGTCCGGCTGGAGCAGGACCGGGCGCGCGCCGGCGGCCCGGATCAGGTCGACGACCTGCTCGAAGATCGCGTTGGCCTCGCCGATGCGCGCGTCGGCGCCAGGAGCGTCGCCGTCGCTGAGACGGACGGGTATCCCGATGAGGGGTTCCGGGTGATCGGTGACGCTCATAAGCTCTCCATGAACAGCAGCTTGCGGATGAGATCCGAAATCTAGAAGATAGATTTCATGGATGGCAAGGGGTGGACCCAACACATCGAGCCGGTGCGCGCCGCAGGGGCGGCCGAGGCCATCGCACGACGGCTCGGCGAGCTGATCGGCGCACGGATCCTGGTCGGCGGTGACCGCCTGCCACCCGAGAAGACCCTGGCCGAGCTGTTCGGCGTCGCCGTGATGACCGTCCGGCACTCGATGGCGGTCCTCCGCGAGGACGGCCTGATCGAAACCCGCCGCGGCCGCGGCGCCGGCACCTTCGTCGTCCCCGACATCCTCACCCGGATCGGCGAACTGACCGCCCTCCACCCCTACACCCGCTCCGACATCGAAGAACTGACGGCCTGGCGGATCGCCATCTCCGGCGAAGCCTCCGCCCGCGCCGCACTACGCGCCTCCGACGCCGGCCTGGCCCGGATGCGCGAACTCGAGGACGCCGCCGACGCCGTCGTCGCCGACTCCGAGGCCTACCGCACCGCCGACGCCGGCCTCCACCTGTACATCGCCGAACTCTCCGGCTCCAGGCGCCTACTGGAAGCCGAACAGGGCATCCAACACGAACTGACCCGCCTCCTCGCCGGCCACCCCGGCGGCACCGAGTCCCGCAGCACCCCCTCCCAACGCCACCGCGCCCTCGCCGCCGCCATCGAGGCCCGCGACCCGTCCCGCGCCCGCAAACAGTTCACCATCCACGCGGAGGCCACCGCGGACCTCTGCCTCCCCTTCGTCCAGGAGCCGACCGAGTCCTGACCTCCCGCCGGGTTCAGGAGCCGGCCGAGCCCTGAACTCCCAGGCCATGAACTCCCGCCGGGGTCAGGGGAATTCGATTGCCCGGTGGCGCCGAGCCGGTCGCCCGGCGCCCGCAGTCCGCTGACCGGAAATCCTCGGACTGATCGCCAAGGGCACCACCAACCGCGAGGCAGCCCGACAGCTCTTCATCAGCGAGGCCACCGTCAAGACGCACCTGATCCACCTGCACGCCAAGCTCCACGCCACCGATCGCGCCTCCGCCGTGGCCGCAGGCTTCTCCCAGGGGTACCTGACGCCTTGACATGCCAACTCCCCCGACGGCGCCGGGGCGACCGTCGCCGGAGCCGCAGCGCCTACGGCTCCAGCCGGGGATCGTCGATGTCGACGGTGACAACCCCGGGCGGGTAGAGCTCCGGGTCGGCCGTCAGGATCAGGTGCTGCTGCGGGCGCGCCGGGGTGGGCAGACTCGCGGCGATCGCGTGCGCCAGGCCCTGGCTCCCGTAGCCGTCACGGACCATCGTCGCCACCAGCACGGCGGTACTCGCGTCGAGCGGCTCGAACTCCAAGGAGGGCAAGGCCAGGACCGCGCGAGCGGCACCCTCGTCCTCGATCTCGGCCTCGACCAGGCACAGCACCGGCACCACCAGATGCCGGAACGGGCTGTGCAGAGCGGCATCCATCACCCGGTGCAGGCGCGGGTGACCGGCGGCCAGCGCGGCCAGGGCGCTGGAATCCAGAATGATCACGCGCTGCGCCTCGGGGTGACCTTGGCACGGGCGTCCTCCGCGGCGATGCCATAGACCCGCCGCAGCAGGTCCGGCCCCTGGTCCAGCTCCGCGTCGGTGAAGGTCATCCCGAAATGCTCCCGGAGTAGCCGGCGGCCCTCGGCCACGCGCTCGGCGATCTGCTCCACAGTGGGCTGCTGCTCCACCAGCAGCGCCACCTGGGCGCCGATCGTGGTACCGCGGGCCGCCGCGAGAGCGGCCAGCCGGTCACGCGTATCAGGGGAAACCTTGATCGTCGCATCAGCCATACCACGAGCGTACACCGCTGGTGTACCAGCGGTGTACCGCAAGGGATCGGCAGCCTAGAAGCCGAGCGGCGTGTACGTGGACATCGTCTGCGCGAACGCCTGCCCGTTGGCGGGTGCGGCGGCGACCGGGAAGGTGGTGACCACGCTGCCGTTGGCGGGTGCGATGCCGAGGTACTCGCCCAGCATGCGGCCCTGGTTGGTGTCGGGCATGAGGGTGAGGGGCATGGCGTCGGCGAGCGGGGTGGTGCGTTTCTTCCAGGTGCGGCCGCCGTCGGTGGAGGAGAGGTACTTGACGGAGACGGCGCCGTTCCAGAGGTCGTTGTAGACGATGGCGAAGCGGCCGGGGTTGAGCGGGTCGGCCGTGATCGACGGGGCGAACTGGTTGCTGGCGGCGCACAGGGCGGTGTCGGGGCAGGTGTCGATCTCGGTGACCGTCCAGTTCTGGCCGTCCGTCGAGGTGGCCTGGACGAGGTTGTTCCAGGCGCAGCCGGTCGCGGTGCGGCAGCCGTGCCAGACGGCGTTGATGCGGCCGGTGCTGTCGGTGTCGGCGGAGACCACGGAGACGTCGCGCAGGCCCGGGACGTCGTACTGGCTGCCGCTGCTGATCGGTACCGGGCTGGTCCAGGCGGTGCCGCCGCCGGTCATCGTGAAGGAGCTGACGCGGCCGGCCAGCCCGTACAGGACGACCAGGGTGCCGTCCGGGCGGACCACCGGGAAGCTTCCGTTGGCGGACGGTCGGGGGCCGTTGAGCGGCGTCCAACTCAGGCCGCCGTCAACGGACTTGGCGAGCTCGACCTGGTAACCGGCGAGCTTGGTGACGGTCAGGTAGCAGGTGCCGTAGGAGGGGCTGGAGGCCCAGTTGTCGCAGGCGATCCACTCCTTGTCCCAGGCGCCGCCGTCGTTGCCGATCGCCCAGGTGGGGGCGGACCAGTGACTGCCGCCGTCGGTGGAGCGGTTGACCATGATGCCGCGGCCGTCGCCCCCGTCGAAGACCAGGCTGCCGACCATCCAGGTGTCGTGCCGGGCGCTGTACGCCACCACCGGGTCGCTGGCGCGTTCGTGGGTGCCGCCGGCGGCGACGGTGAGGCCGGGCAGGGCGCCGGACGTCCAGCTGAGTCCGCCGTCGCGGGAGGCGGCGAAGCCGGTGTTGGTCGAGCCGCCGCTGTAGCCCCGGCCGACCTGGTAGGCGCTGACGACGGTGCCGCCCCAGCCGAAGCTGTCCGCCTCGACGGCGGCCGAGTGCTGGGTGTCGGCGTTGCTGTAGGGGTCCGTGCCGACGGTGTAGAGGCCGGCGGTGAAGGTGCGGCACCCCAGGGACGTCTCGGCTGCCCGGCGCGGTGCGCCGCCGTAGACGTTGACAGCGGCCAGGCAGATGGTCTGCGGGCCCGCCGGGGCGGCCGGCAGCGTCTGCGAGAAGCCGTGGGCGCCGACGTCGGGGCGGTAGGTGTTGGCGGTGAACGTCTGAACCAGCGTGCCGTTGCGGCGAACCCTGACCTGCACCGGTCCGGCCGTGTCGGGGTCGGCGGCCCAACCCGCCACCACGACGCCGCCGTTGGCGCCGTACATCGCGTCGAGCCAGCCCTCGGCGGCCCGGTCGGGCTCCGGCGGGTCCGGCTGCTCGAAGCAGATCGGCGGCGGATCGGGCTGGTCGCAGAACGGCGACGCCTGCGCGCGGCCCGGTGCGACGAGAACGGATGCGACGGCGGCGACGCCGGTCAGCAGCAGAGCCACCGACCGGCCCGCGGCCAGGAATCGTCTGGACAACTTGACCCCCCGGGTTTCCAGTTGCGGTACCCCAGAGAGTGGCAAGCGCGAGTAAATGCTCCGTCAACACCGAATAGGCGTCCGGAACCGCCTCTGTGGGAAGATCCGCAGGTGAGTGCCATATCGACGCCCAGTAAGCCGGTCCAGCTCTGTGCGGCCCCCGGCTGTTCGCAGCCCACCGCGTACCGCACCCGCTCCCGCGACGCCTGGTGCGACGACCACATCACCGAAATCCTGCGCGCCGGCGGCCTGGAGCCGCTCGAGCCCTTCGCGAAGCCGACGGCCTGGCGGCTGACCAGGTGCCTCAACTGCGGCTGCGAGGCGCACTACCGCCTCGAGTACACGCTGGAGAAGAACAAGGAAGGCGAGGCGACCTGCCGGGCCTGCTACTGGCGGCAGTGGGCGCTGGACGTACGCCGCAACCAGGGCCCGTACGCCGACCTGACGCCCGTTCCGGTCGAGCAGGCGCGCGCCCACGCCGAGCAGCACGGCTACGAGCACCTGGCCGCGCTGACCGAACCGTCGCTGGAGGGCGACCCGCACCACGTCCGCTGCCGGTACTGCGGGCGGCAGGCCGCCGAGCGGATGGGCGACATCGCGTTCGGCTGCCGGTGCGGGACCAACCCGAGCCGGGCCCGGCAGACTTCGAACGCGCCGGGCGAGAAGAAGCGGGACCTGCTCAAGGACTCGGGGCTGCCCGTGCTCGACTGGTGGGACCACGAGGCCAATGACGCCGCGCAGTGGGAGACCGTCACCGTCACCGCCGTGCGCGAGGTGGCCTGGCACTGTCCCGACTGCGACCTGCGGTTCCGGGCCCGGGTCAGCGACATGCTGCACAGCCGGCGGTGCCCGGCATGCGAACCCAAGCGCCGCGCCGAACGGGACGCCGAGCTGGCCCGGCTGAAGGTGACACCGGTCGCCGACATACCCGAGCTCCTCGAAGCGTGGGCCGACGAGGAGGACCCGCGCACGGTGTGCGTCGCCGGCGACCACTGGTTGCGCCGCTTCCGCTGCCCTCAGGGCCACCACCCCAGGGTGACCCCGCTGCGGTACCTGGAGTCGGGCTGCCCGTCCTGCCGGAGCCTGAAGACCGCCGCCGCCCGCAAGGAGGCCGAGGCCCTCGAGGCGGCCCCGTTCCGGCTGAGCCCGGAGCTCGCCGGCCAGTGGCACCCGACCCGCAACGGCCGCACCAGCCTGGCCAAGATCTCGCCCAAGTCGCGCCGCACCGTCTGGTGGCAGGACCCGGTCTGCGGCCACGAGTGGCAGGACACGCCCGAGCAGCGCGAAAAGGGACATCGACTGCGCTGCCCCGAGTGCCGCACCATCCTCGACTCGCTGGCCTTCCACTTCCCGGACCTCGCCGCCGAGTGGTCCCCCGCCAACCCGCTCTCCCCCTGGCAGGTCCGCCCCACCGCGCAGACCGTGTTCGTCCCCGTCTGGACCTGCCCCGGCGGGCACACCTGGCAGGCGCCGCTCGCCTCCCGCACCAACGGCAGCGGCTGCCCGGAGTGCCGCGAACACGGCAAGTCGCAGGTGGAGCTGAGCCACCACGCGGCCGCGGAGCGGGCGTTCGGCGCGGCCGCCTCCGGCCGGACGGTGCGCCACCCCGCGTTCGTCCGCCGTGCCCTGTGGTCCGTCGACATCACGGTCGACCTCCCCGACGGCCGCACCCTCGCCATCGAGTACGACGGCGCCTACTGGCACGCCGACAAGACCGCCCTCGACACCGAGAAGTCCCGCGACCTGCTCGCCGCCGGCCACCTGGTCGCCCGCCTCCGCGAACACCCGCTCCCACCGCTGCCGGTCGACGACCCCGGCTACGCCGAGTTCACCGTCCACTCGAGCGCTCCACGTCCCGACGAGGTCATCGAGCGGGTGAAGAACTGGGCGCTCGCCGAGCGGAGTTGAGAATGCCGGGACGCCGGAGAGCCGGGCCTCATTCCGCGCGCCCGTACAATGCGACACCGAACTGCCGCGGGTCGGCCCGCGGCTTGCGACGACGAAACGGACGGAGGGAGCACCCGTGCCCAGCCAACGGTCCATCAACGAGGCGGAGCGGCTCGTCGGGGCGAAGCTCGGCGGCATCCCCGTCCGCGCGGAGCGGATGGCGGCGGTGGCCAACATCTACCGGGCCGCGTCCGCGGTGCGGCAGCACCTGGAGAACTCGGTGCTGCGCGGCTCGGACCTGACCTGGACCGCGTTCGTGGTGCTCTGGGTGGTGTGGGTGTGGGGCGAGTCCGAGACCCGGCGGGTCGCCGAGGAGGCGGGCATCTCCAAGGGCACGCTGACCGGGGTGTCCCGCACCCTGGAGTCGCGCGGCCTGCTGCGGCGCGTCGACCATCCGACCGACGGCAGGCTGGTGCTGCTCGCGCTCACCGCGGAGGGTGAGGAGTTCATGCGCGAGGTGTTCCCGGCGTTCAACGAGGAAGAGTCGTTCGTCACCGCGCAGTTGAGCGACGAGGAGTGCCACAGCCTGGCCGACGGGCTGCGCCGGGTGGTGCTCCAGGTCGAGGAACACGGCGAGGACCGGCGCCGGTCGCTGCTGAACGGCGAGGAGCCGGCCCCGCGCCGCAGCGGCCGGCGTCCTCGCGGCTAGTGCCGCGTCAGGCAACCTTCGCCCCGTCGCGACGCGCCCCCAGCCCTTGGGGGCTGGGAGGTACCCCCAGGCACGCACTCTCGCCGCACCGGTCGAAAACCCAAGTACATCCAGTACGAGGGCTTCCGTCCGGCACGCCGACAGCACGCACCGGACGCCGCTCCTTGACGGGCAAAGGCTGCCTGACGCGGCACTAGTGTCCGGTGTCCTCGCACTGTCGAAGGACCCGCAGTTCGGTGCGCCCACCGCTATGGGCTCGTGAGCATCGTTCTCCCGTGGGCCATTGGAACCCGATCGGCCCACTTGGATTGCCGGCCCCGGCAGAATGGGTTGATCATAATCGTGCAACAAACTCGGGCCAGAACGCTTCGCTTTTCCCGAGAGGGGCGGAGCCGATCACGCGCGAGAGGGAGTATTCGTCATGGCGAATACAGCACTCAGGAGGGTCCTTGTCACGGGGGCCGGCACCGGTTTCGGGTTGGAAGCCGCCATGCGCCTGGCCGAGAAAGGGTTCGACGTGATCGCCGGGGTGGAGATCTACGCCCAGGTGCAGACACTGAAATGGCAGGCGGTCGAGCGCGGGGTGGAGCTTCAGGTGGAGAAGCTCGACGTCACGAACGACGGTGACCGCCGCAAGGCCCTCAAGTGGGGTGTGGAAATCCTCGTCAACAACGCCGGCGTCGGCGAAGGCGGCTCCACGGTCGACATCCCCGAATCGAACATTCGTCACCAGTTCGAAGTCAATGTCACCGGGCCCCTTCTCCTCACTCAGGGGATCGCCAAGCAGATGGTCAAGCGCGGGGCGGGCCGCATCGTCTGGGTTTCTTCGAGGGAAGGCCTGAACGTCAACCCGTTCACCGGCATCTACTCCGCCTCCAAGCACGCAGTCGAGGCGATCGCCGAGACCATGGCCTATGAGCTGCAGGAACACAATGTCGAAGTCGCCACGGTCAATCCCGGGCCTTTCTTGACCGGATTCAACGACCGCATGTTCCAGACCTGGGAGAGCTGGGAGGACGACCCGTCGCAGCGACTTTTCGACTACTCCGAGCTGTCCTTCCCTCGCGCACAGTTCGACCCGGAAGCGGTCTGTGCGACGTTGACGGCTGTCGCTGCCGGCGAGGTCGACAGTTACCGGAATCTGGAGCCGAAGTCGATGCTTGAAGAGACCAGGCAGCTTCAGGAGGTTCCGTGGAATCGCAAGACCACGGACGGCCTCGGGACCCGGCACCCGTCCATCCAGCATTCCTACGAGATGCGGCCGGAGACTCCTTTCACCCAGTGACCCCGATTCCCGGCCGGCCGTAAGCAGTCCTGCGGGATCGCGGCCTGAACCGATTTCCCGGTATCAGATTCCTCCAAGATTCAAAGGTGTTCTCCCATGGCCAGAATTCTTTTCGTGATGACCGGAGCAAGCTACTGGACGCTCAAGAACGGCCACCGGCATCCGACCGGGTACTGGGCCGAGGAGTTCACGAGTCCGTACAGCGTGTTCACCGGGGCCGGCCACGAGGTCACCGTCGCCACCCCGGGCGGTGCCGTACCCGTCTGCGACACGATGGGCCTGCGGCCCCGCTTCACCGGGGGAGAAGAGGCATCCGTCGAGCAGGAAGGCATCATCGAGGAGGCCGAGCAGCTCCGCCACGCCGTCCCGATCAAGGACGTGGACCTCCGTGACTACGACGCGGTCTACTACCCGGGCGGCCACGGTCCCATGGAGGACCTGTGGCGCGATGCCGATTCCGGGCTGCTGCTGAGGAGGGCCCTCGCGTCCGGCAAGCCGCTCGGCCTCGTCTGCCATGCCCCGGCGGCGCTGCTCGCCACCCGGGACGAGAAGGGTGACACGCCGTTCGCCGACTACCGCGTCACCGGTTTCACGAACGACGAGGAGGCGGGCGTCGGGTTCGCCGACAAGGCCGAGTGGCTCATGGAGGACGAGGTCAGAAAGCTTCCCACGGACTACTCCCGCGGCCCGATGTGGGAGTCGTACACGGTGGTCGACCGCAACCTGTACACCGGACAGAACCCGGCGTCCTCCGGCCCGCTGGCCACGCTCATGCTCAAGAACCTCTCGTAGGGCGGGACCACTCGCGTCACCGGGACCCCGCCGCCTCCCGCACCAGCGCATCGAAGATCGACTGCTGGATCAGGTCTTGGTCCGCGGTGTCCTCCGGGTGCCACTGCACGGCCACCAACCAGCCGTCGTGGCCGTCGAGTTCGAGCGCCTCGACGGTTCCGTCGGCGGCCCGGGCGGAGACGGTCAGGCCCTCCCCCGGCTTGTCCACGTGCTGGTGGTGGTAGCAGGACGCCTCCACGACGTCCGCGCCGGTGGTCGAAAGAAGCGCGGTGTCGGGCGTGAGCGCGACGGGGTGGCGCAGGTGGCGGTGTTCGTGGTCGGGGCCGCCCATGTCCTGGTGCAGGGTGCCGCCGAGCGCGGTGTTGACCACCTGGAGTCCGCGGCAGATCGCCAGCACCGGCAGCCTCAAGTCGATCGCGGCCCGGGCGAGTTCGAGGTCGAAGGCGTCCTGTTCGTCGTCCACGTCGTACACGGCCTCGTGCACGTCGGCGCAGCCGTAGCGGTGCGGCGCGAGGTCCCCGCCGCCGGGCAGCAGCAGCCCGTCGAAGCGCTCGAGCCGCTCCCGCACCTCGGCGGGGTCGGCGACGCCGCCGGGCGCGTGCGGGTGCAGGGTGGCGGGTTCGCCGCCGGCCCGCCAGACGGCCTCGATCAGGGCGCGGGCGTTGACCTCGGCGGCGTACCGCAGCGCGGAGGTGGACGCGGCGAAGCGGGCGGGTATCGCGATCAGCGGGCGGTGGCTCACAGCTGGATCCAGGTGGTCTTGAGTTCGGTGTACTTCTCCAGCGCGTGCGCGGACTTGTCGCGCCCGTTGCCGGACTGCTTCATGCCGCCGAAGGGCACGGTGAGGTCGCCCTCCTCGTAGCAGTTGACCCAGACGGTGCCGGCCTTGAGGCTGCGGGAGACCAGGTGGGCGGTGGACAGGTCGGAGGTCCACAGGCCGGCCGCGAGGCCGTACTCGGTGGCGTTGGCGAGGGCGACGGCCTCGTCGAGGTCGTCGAAGGCGAGGACGGAGAGGACGGGGCCGAAGACCTCCTCGCGGGCGAGGCGGCTGCCGGGGGCGACCTGGTCGAAGACGGTGGGTTCCAGGTACGAGCCGCCGGAGGAGGCCAGGGTGCGGGCGCCGCCCGCACGGAGCCGGGCGCCGTCCGCGAGCGCGGTGCCGACGTGGTCGAGCACCCGGCCGAGGTGGCTCTCGCCGACCAGGGCGCCCATCTCGGTGGCGGGGTCGAGCGGGTCGCCGACCCGCAGCGCGCGGGCGCGGGCCACCACGGCCTCGGTGACCTGTTCGGCGATCGAGCGGTGCACCAGCAGCCGGGAGGGCGCGGTGCACATCTCGCCCTGGTTGAAGAAGATGCCCCAGGCGGCGGTGGCGGCGGCCCGGTCGAGGTCGGGGGCGTCGGGGAGGATGATGTTGGGCGACTTGCCGCCGAGTTCCAGCCAGACCCGCTTGAGGTTGGAGTCGGCGGAGTAGCGCAGGAATTGGCGTCCGACGGCGGTGGAGCCGGTGAAGGCGAGCACGTCGACGTCCGTGTGCAGGCCGAGGGCCCGGCCGGCCACCGGGCCGTTGCCGGCGACGATGTTGAGCACGCCCGGCGGCAGTCCGGCCTCCAGGCCGATCCGGCCGAGCAGCAGCGCGGACAGCGGCGAGTTCTCGGAGGGCTTGAGCACCACGGTGCAGCCGGCGGCCAGGGCGGGGGCGATCTTCCAACCGGCCAGCGTGAGCGGGAAGTTCCAGGGGACGACGGCGCCGACCACGCCGGCGGGCTCGCGGGTGACGAGCGCCAGGGCGTCGGACGCGGTGTGCGGGGCCTCGTCGGTGAGCTTGTCGGCGAGTCCGCCGTACCAGCGGAAGGTGTTGATGGCTGCGCGCAGTTCGATGTCGTGCGCGTCGGTGACGGGCTTGCCCATCTCCAGGCTGACGGTGAGCGCGAGTTCGACCCGGTGCTGTTCCAGCAGGTCGGCGAAGCGCAGCAGCACCCGTCCGCGCTCGGTCGGGGAGAGCCGGGGCCAGGGGCCGCGGTCGAAGGCCCGGCGGGCGGCGGCGACGGCCGCGTCCACCTCGGCCTCACCGGCGTCGGCGACCTGGGCGAGCACCCGGCCGTCGCGGGGCGACACCACGGCGAACGTCCCGCCGCCGCCGGCCTCGTCGGCGCCTTCGATCAGGTGCGTGGTGACGGGGCGCAGTGCCTCGGCCCGGCGCAGCCAGTCCTCGTGGGTCATGCGGTCCTCCAGGAGCGGGGGGGGGGGGGGGGGGGGGGGGGGGGGGGGGGGGGGGGGGGGGGGGGGGGGGGGGGGGGGGGGGGGGGGGGGGGGGGGGGGGGGGGGGGGG